>NZ_JAJAEO010000173.1 GCF_020447225.1 Methylophaga pinxianii
AAAAAAAACGCTTTATCACCACTTTGCGAGTAAAGATGAATTGATACATGCAGTGGTGGAATATCGTGATGAGAATTTTTATCGATGGCTAGCAACGAGATTGGATGAAGTTAAACCCGGCTATGATGGACTGAATGAATTATTCGATGCGCTAGACGACTGGATAAATAATCGAGTGACTTTGTTAACGGACTTTCATGGTTGCTTCTTTATTAACGCCTGTGCTGAATTTAATGATCCCAACCATCCAGTGCATCAACTATGTCAGCAACATAAAAAAAGAATCAACGACATGATTGAAAAACAGATTCGAGCCCTCGGCATAATCGAACCGGCCATTCTTCCAGTAACCGAGTCACTTAGCCTGCTAAAAGAAGGGGCGATTGTGATGGCGCATGTTCAAGGAAATTTAGCAGCAGCGCAGAAAGCCAAAGATATGGCCTGGATTCTCTTGGCCGCCTACCTCCTTAAATGAAAAAGTTTTAATTATGCAAAAAATCGGCGTTTTAATTATATAGACCTTTTTTACATGTTTTTACATAGCTTTTTCTAAACTTACACTTAAAAAGAGTAGGCTGCTTAACAGTGACAGGCCTTATAAAAAAGTGAGGTAAAAACAATGTTAAATTCCAAGGTTACCAAATCATCAATAATATTGATGTTGTCATTATTTTTCAGCGGTTTTCTGGCCAACCAGGCAAAAGCAGATGTCAAAATAAACATCGGGTTAGGTTATCCAATAGGTTATATGGATCACCATCACAACGGTTATGTAGTGCAATATCATGCTCCAAGATTTAACTACAACAGACATTATTATCAACATCCAAAAAAGTACTACTCAAAACATAAACACCATCATTCAAAGTCCTATCGCGGACACGATAAACACCGGGATCATTATCGCTATGAATCCCGCGGCGATCACCGTGACTATGGGCATCGGGATCATCGTTATTACCGATAACTGAGCTCACCTCTCTCTCAGGCACAGATGTTTTTATATAAAAAGCCCCTTTCGGGGCTTTTTTTATATTATTTAGAAACTGTATCGCACGTTGGCTGTGATATTACGACGCTCGCCATATCCACAATCACGCCCAACACCCCGACACCAAGAAATATATTCTTCATCGGTCAAATTCTTAACATCTACCGTGAAGTCCCAGTTTTGATAACCATAACCAATCATCGCATCGTAAAGCGTCTCGGATGGTATTTTCGGACCAGCCCCCGTCCCATAATCAGATCCTACGTTATCACCGATGTAACGAACGCCTGCTCCAACACGCCAATTGTTATTCAAATAGTATTTATTCCACCAGGACGCAACTCTCTCAGAAACATAGGCTAAACGTTCACCTGTCTGACCATTGTCTGCATCCATATCAGTGTAACTAAATTGGGTTTCAAATTGATCCCAACGCTTATTGACCTGCAACTCCCAACCATCAATGACCGCACCGGTCTGTTCAACACCGTCAGGAATATCCCCTGGCTGTACACGGTTGGTTTGTAGAATATCAAAATAAGCAGCCGTAACAGCAAAGCTTTTATCATTAGATAAGTATTTGAAACCGTATTCACGCTGTTTTCCTGTAGTTGGCTTCAACGTAGTTTCTTCACTTGTACCTAGATTCATCGTGAAAGCTTCTGAGTAACTGGCGTAGGGAGAAAACCCATTTTCAAAGCGATACATGATACCGATTCGACCTGATGTTTCATTTTCATCGCTAGTAACATTGTCGCCGACTTCAGCAAGCAAGGTGTTTTTTGCCCAATCACGTCGTAGCGCAGCAGAAACTACTATGGGGCCTATTTCCATATGATCTGCGAGGTAAAAGCCAACCTGCCTAATTTGATTATCATTGGGATTAGTCGGATCAAGAATACTGGGATCAAAGTTGCCATATACCGGATTGTAAAGATTTATAGAGCTTCCAATAGTAGATGCAGAATTATCTGTTTCCCAAAGAGCATCTTGGCGATCAACACCGATGGCCACATTGTGCTGGGTGACACCTAAATCAAACTGTCCCTGAAGACGTGCATCTAAATTAAAAATACGTGTTTCTCTATCGGCAGTCGTAATAAAACGACCGATATTTCCAGCACTGTCAATTCCAGGAAAGCGGGTGTCAGGTGCAGTTGTATAGTGCTCTCGTGTGCTGGTACTAGACTCAGTGTATCGAGCCGTTGTTGAGAAAGACCATATTTTATTGAAGTTGTGATCAAACATAAGTGTAACTTCTGTCTTCTCACGGTCATATTTATCCCAACCAGGTTCACCAACAAAAGTTTCTGAACCAACATAACCCAACGGTCCTCGGTCCAATGTTCCTGCTTGTGGGAGGAACTGGGCAGACACCTGACCTGTATTCATCTGCCTGTTAAAGAGTACCGTAAAGCTGGTATCTTCCGTTGGTTTCCATGTCAAAGAAGGCGAAATAAAAAAGCCATCGTCATCAACATAGTCAACTTGCGTCTGGCTATCACGTTCCAGACCAACGACTCGATAGAGTAACTTTCCGTCTTCGGTCGCAGGCCCAGTTACATCGAAAGCAATTTGCTTACGGTGAAACGAACCATATTGCGCCCAGATTTCGCCCTGCTGTTCATCTTTAGGCAGTTTGGAAACTGAGTTAAGAATCCCCCCTAATTCACCCTGCCCGTAAAGCACCGCCGAAGGTCCTTTTAGAACCTCAATACTCTCAAGTGCGTATACATTAGGCCTGACCGTGTTATAGAAACCATATAGCTGGCGAAGCCCATCAACATATTGTGATGGATCAATCCCACGGACCTTTGCCGAGTCTCCACGCGTATCCAAACCAAAGCCCCCAGCATATACACCTGAGCTATATAGAAGTGCATCCTGAATCGTTTTGGCTCCTGTATCTCGGATAAAATTTTCATCAACCACCGACATTGAGTAAGGCTGATCTACCAAAGGAATATTTAATTTACCCACATTCGGTTCTTTCTCAAGCTCGATGTAGCCAAGTTCGTCAGTTGCCGTAGTGGTAACTTCAACCGTTGGTAAATCAAGCGATTTTTCTTCGGTTTCTTCTGCAATGGCGTTTGGTGCAAAAACAAACATAGCCAATACGGCGGGTGCACAAAATAGTCGGAGATTTTGAACAGGTGAATACATTACAATTTCCAGAGTAAATTAAATACAAGCTAAATGAGAGTGATTTAGATTTACATAATGTAAAGAAATGTAACTAGCCTGTCAATTTAAGAGCTCACGAGCTTTTAACCGAGATAAGTATTTGAGTAGAAGATTTCTGTAATGTCCTGATATCTATTACACCACAGATTATTAAACTCTTATTTGCCATAAACCCAATAACGCGATAATGGCAAAATCCGTGACAACTGACCGCAGATAATGCAAGCTTAACAGCATTAATACATGCTCTGAGCTCAAACGGGCAACAAAAGGATAACGCTTATGAAAGGCAGCCAACAAGTCATCGATTTGCTTAATAAACTCCTTGCTGGTGAATTGACCGCAATGGACCAGTATTTCATCCATTCCAGAATGTATGAAGATTGGGGCCTGAAACGACTGTATAACCGTATTTCTCATGAAATGCAGGATGAAACCGACCATGCGGATCAAATGATCAAACGTATTTTGTTTCTGGAAGGCTTTCCTGACCTCTCGCATCGCGAACCTTTAAACGTGGGTCACACCGTACCGGAAATGCTACAAAACGATCTGGATTTGGAATATGCCGTTGTCAAGAATCTCCGCGAGGGTATTGCACTTTGTGAGGCAGAAAATGATTATGAAACGCGGCAAATGTTACTTAGACAACTCGAAGATACAGAATTGGACCACACGCACTGGCTGGAACAACAGCTAGGCTTGATAGATAAAATGGGTTTGAGAAATTACCTGCAAGCTATGACATTAGCTGAAGCATAGACATTTCATTACTGAGATTCACATAAAAGTCTTATCTTCATTTTCAACTTCATTACATAATCACAGTAGTTAGTAAGCTAATAAACCATAATAAAAAAGGAAGTAACAAATGAAATTAACGTATTTACTTTTAGGGCTTGTATTGTCATCTTCAATTGCCATTGCTGATGGTGGATCATCCACAGTAGATGCAGCCATTGGTGGTGCGCTTGGTGGAGCGATTGGTGCAGCTGTCGGCAATGAAGTTGGCGGCAGAGAAGGTGCGATTATTGGTGGCGGTCTGGGCGGAGCAACAGGCGCTGCCGTTGCGACTCATGATGATAATAATCATGGTTCACACAGAACTTATGTTGAACCTCGTTCTTCACAAGGTTTTTGCCCTCCCGGCCAAGCCAAAAAAGGTAATTGCTAACCTCATTATCTATTCCTGAGCATGCGCTCCACCAATAAATTCCCGGTTGGAGCGCAGATCAGAAAAATAAGGTTTAGTTTCGAGGATCATCCTCTGGATTAATGTAGGTAATATCCCAAGGTCCGGTAGCAATCAACTCCACAATGGTCTCCTCCTCCGAGGTCCATACATAGTGAGCATGGCCCGCTGGTAACACAAAGCTGTCACCTACGTTCAACACCTCACCATTTTCCTTATCAAACGTCTCCCCCATGCCATTGCCTAATTGGCCTTTCAACACGGTAATTACTTCAGTGTATGGATGTGTATGTGCAGGTATTGGATAGTTAGGCGGAAATTTCAACCAGGCGATAAACACCCCTGCTTTGGTCGGGTCACCCACCAAAATCACGCTTTCGGCCCCTTCTGGCAAAATCGCCTCAGGCTGCCAATTTACCTCATCAGCACGAAATGACTGCATTTTATCCGCCGTCATCCGTTCAATTTGGTCTTGAGCAAATGCTGTGGCGGTGAAGGTAAACAACATCGAAATGATTAAAAAGATTCTCACAATAATGTCCTTTTAAGATTGATGGTAAATCCGATTTTCTGGAAATCATTCAATATTAGGCTTTGTGATAAGCACAGTCGCTCAGTATTAATCCGAATTTATTTAGGAATTTTCCTGAAATGTTGATTATGAATTCAGCTACAAATTTGTAGGTTGGTCTGAATGCAATGAAGCACAACGATTCAAGATATTTGGGTCTAAAGGTTTCGCCCTATTGGGCGAGTTCATTTTCTTTGTTTGCCCAAAGAAAACGAACCAAAAGAAAAGGCACCCCTTGTGCTGGCCTGCGGCTTCACTGCGTTGCGTTTTTTGTCAGGGAGACTCACCAAACTCGCTTCGCTCAGACAGGTAAGTCTCCCTGACAAAAAGCCGCTACTCGTCAACACAAAAGGGGGTTAGGGAGTGGCTTTAAGTTGGGCTAAATGCAATGAAGCCCAACAATCTTTACAAGAGTGTTATGTTGTGCTTCGCAAGCTCAGCACCAACCTACTGACCGTATTTAATCCCGTCTATTGCCGCCAAAAATTACCCTTGTTTTATGGATGAAGTGGTCGAGTGTTTGAGCGCAGCGAGTTTTCGACCACGCCATAAAACAAGGGTAATTTTTGGAATTAAGGCAATATCGGGTGCCCTTTTCTTTGGTTCGTTTCTTTTGGGCAAACAAAAGAAATGAACTCGGGCTTTAGTCCGAAATTGCTAAGTTGGAAGTCACAATACAAGTTATTGGGCGATCCTGGGGTAACCCATGTAGTTGAATTAAACAGTTACCGATGTATTTGGGTTGAGGTATTAAATTTAACGTTGGGTTTCGTAGTTCAAACCAACCTATGGGCTAACTGCTTGGCATTCTATGTCGTTGGTTTAAAAGATGATAACCAGTTAATGTAATTGTCTCTATTAGGCATCAGGCCAAGATTTTCTGGTGTAGTAAAGTCAACCTCATGGATTACAAATTTCTTCAAAAACTTATTATCAGCTTTAACCTTTAATCCTGTTGCTATCAAATCTTCACATATAATTTGACTGAAAAAAATTATGTCATCAACATATTCCATAATCCCATGAAGGGAATCAGCATATTCACTGTATGTATTTCCGTTTTCCATTTTTAGACCGAAATATAAATATGCTTCTTCAGTTTTATCCGTTCGGGGTTCCCTGAAAACTTCTATTAAATTACGTCTTTTTTCCAACATCCTTTTTAGTCCTGAATTTGATGCATCTAAAAATGCAACGGCACTCAATGACCTACTTGTAGAAGTAACCTTATTGAAGAGGATGTTGTTTAGGATTTTGATGGGTAGTGGTGGCGCATCAAAATCACGGAGATCAGCATTATATCTAAATATTTCCCCCGTCTTTATTTGCCCAGCAGTCCTTCTTTTCTCGAAATTTTCAAAGTTCGATAAATCTTGTTCAAATTGATTGTAGATAGGCTGAATCAATTGTGACTTTATCGTTAACGCCATATTACTGACAGTAAAACTAGTCATAATTCCAGCATTTATGTTTCTTATTTCGCGCCTTATGTCTTCGTTTTTTTTGACTTCAAAATAACTTTTTGTGCTGCACTTGCACCAAAATATGCACCTGCCATGGCCCCCAATAAAGCCACCATAAAATCTGAGTTAAAAAAACTTATCGACCATCCCCATAGTTCATTAATTTTTTCCATATGATACGGATCCATTATTGACTCTTCTTAACCGGCCTAACCCACCCCTTAACCGTCTTCTGCTCCGACTTAGTCAAAGTCAACGCATCTCCAGGAACTGTTTTCCGAATAGTAGACCCCGCCCCAATCGTA
This sequence comes from Methylophaga pinxianii, assembly GCF_020447225.1. Taxonomy (GTDB): domain Bacteria; phylum Pseudomonadota; class Gammaproteobacteria; order Nitrosococcales; family Methylophagaceae; genus Methylophaga; species Methylophaga pinxianii. The sequence continues at coordinate 6,707 of NZ_JAJAEO010000173.1, forward strand.
GCCCCATCCTCAACCGTCACCGGCGCAACCAGTTGCGTATCTGAACCAACAAACACCCGATCACCAATCACCGTACGATGTTTATTAGCGCCATCATAATTACAGGTAATGGTACCAGCACCAATATTCACATCAGCGCCCATATCGGTATCACCGATATAGCTAAGGTGATTGATTTTGGAGCCCAGTCCGATATTGGCATTTTTGATTTCTACGAAGTTACCGACTCTGGCTTTGGCAGCAAGCTTGGTGCCGGGACGCAGTCTGGCAAAAGGCCCAACTGAGCAGTTAGTACCCACTTCAGCAGTTTCGATAATGCTGTTGGGCAGGATTTCTGCCCCTTCATGGAGAACACTATTAATTATTATGCAGTTGGCACCGATGCTGACGTTATCGGCAATAGTGTTATTGCCTTCGAAAATGACGTTGATATCGATGGTGATATCCTGCCCGGCTTTGATATCACCGCGGATATCCACTCGTGCCGGATCACGGAAAGTGACGCCTGACATCATCAACTTTGTTGCTTTGAGTTGCTGATAGTAACTTTCAACCTCGGCCAGTTGCACGCGATTATTGATACCGGCCACTTCCATTTCATCTTCACAGGTTATTGAGTTGATTTCGATGCCCTGATTAACCGCTTTGGCAATCAGATCGGTCAGATAATATTCGCCCTGGGCATTGTTATTATCAAGCTGGGATAAGGCTTCGGTGAGCCATTTAGCCGGAATGCACATAATGCCGGTATTGATTTCATTGATCAGTTTGGTTTCTTCATCGGCATCTTTTTCTTCGGTGATGCACAGCATATTGTCATCGTAATCACGCACAATACGGCCATAGCCGGTGGGATCTTCCAATATTGCTGTCAGTACTTTCAGGCTATTGTTATCCCCTGATTCAATCAAATCCTGCAGAGTTTCCGTTGTGATTAACGGCACATCACCGTATAGCACCAGTACCTGTTCACTGTCAGAAAAACTGGCTTTAGCCTGCTCTACAGCGTGACCAGTGCCTTTCTGTTCATGTTGCATGACCACATCGATTTGCTGGTTTTGCAGATACGGCACGACTTCGTCTGCACCATTGCCACATACCACGGCTAACTGGCTTGGAGAAAGCTGTTTAGCGGTATCGATAACATGTTGTAACATGGGTTTTCCTGCCAGGGTGTGCATCACCTTGGGTTTGGCGGATTTCATGCGTGTGCCTTTACCGGCAGCGAGAATAATAATAGCCAGAGACATAAAAGATTCCTTGTATCAGCTCTGTAGTTTAGCAAAGACCTGCAAACAAAAAAGGCCGTCCGAAGACAGCCTTTTCTGGGTCATCACTTTCGTGATTAATGCTTACGTGTTTTACGTGCTCTTTCAATGGCGCGTAATTGAGCCATTGCTTCTGCCAGTTGAACTTGTGCTTCCGCAAAGTCCATTTTGGCAGTTTTATCGTTGAGCGCTTTTTCGGCTGCTGCTTTGGCTTCCAATGCAGCGGCTTCATTAACGTCATCAGCGCGTAATGCGGTATCAGCCAGAATAGTGACGATGTGTGGCTGAACTTCTAAAATGCCACCGGAAATATAAAACTGCTCTTCTTTACCATCTTTCAGTAACCGTACTTCACCCGCTTTTAAACGTGTCAGCAATGGAGCATGACGCGGATAAATCCCCACTTCACCCTCTTGTGCCGAGGCAATTACCGCTTCTACCGATCCAGAATAAATGGATTCTTCAGCACTTACGATGTCAACATGAATTGTCATAGCCATCAGCTACCTCCCTAGAGATTAGTACTTTTTGGCTTTCTCAATCGCTTCATCAATGGTGCCAACCATGTAGAACGCTTGTTCTGGCAGTGAATCATATTCACCATCCAGAATGCCACGGAAACCAGCCAAGGTATCTTTCAGTGAAACGTATTTACCAGGTGCACCGGTGAATACTTCAGCAACGAAGAAAGGCTGTGACATGAAACGCTGAATTTTACGAGCACGTGATACAGACAGTTTGTCTTCTTCAGACAACTCATCCATACCCAGGATCGCGATGATATCTTTCAGTTCTTTATAACGTTGCAGCGTGTTTTGAACACCACGAGCAATTTCATAATGATCGTTACCAACAACCAACGGATCCAGCTGACGTGAAGTTGAATCCAGCGGGTCAATCGCAGGGTAGATACCCAATTCAGCAATTGAACGTGACAATACAACTGTCGCATCCAAGTGAGCGAAGGTGGTTGCAGGAGATGGGTCAGTCAAGTCATCCGCAGGTACATATACCGCTTGGATAGACGTGATAGAGCCTACTTTGGTAGAAGTAATACGTTCTTGCAGAACACCCATTTCTTCGGCCAGTGTTGGCTGATAGCCTACCGCTGAAGGCATACGGCCTAACAGAGCTGATACTTCAGTACCGGCCAGTGTGTAACGGTAAATGTTATCAACGAAGAACAAGACGTCACGACCTTCGTCACGGAAGTATTCCGCCATGGTCAGACCAGTCAACGCTACACGCAGACGGTTACCTGGTGGCTCATTCATCTGACCGTAAACCAGTGATACTTTGTCGATTACGTTTGAATCGGTCATTTCGTGATAGAAGTCGTTACCCTCACGAGTACGCTCACCTACACCAGCGAATACAGAGAAACCACTGTGCTCGATAGCGATGTTACGGATAAGCTCCATCATGTTGACGGTTTTACCTACACCGGCACCACCAAACAGACCGACTTTACCACCCTTAGCGAACGGGCAAACCAGGTCGATTACTTTGATACCGGTTTCCAGCAATTCATTACTGGCAGACAGTTCATCAAATGAAGGTGCTTTACGGTGGATACCCCAACGCTCTTCTTCACCGATGTCGCCTTTCTCGTCGATTGGGTTACCCAATACGTCCATGATACGACCCAGGGTTTTCTGACCGACTGGAACACTGATCGCTTTGCCAGTGTTACTGACTGCCAGGCTGCGTTTCAGACCATCAGTGGTACCCATAGCGATTGCACGAACAACACCATCACCTAATTGTTGTTGTACTTCCAGGGTCAAACCAACTTCTTCAACCATTAAGGCATCGTAGACTTTTGGCAGACTGTCGCGGGGAAATTCCACGTCAACGACCGCACCGATAATTTGTACAATCTTTCCAGAGCTCATCTTGCTTCCTCTTTCAAATAAGTTCGGGCTGCTCAGCCCTTTTAATTCAGTTAGACCGCAGCGGCACCCGCAACAATCTCAGAGATTTCCTGTGTAATCGCAGCCTGGCGAGCTTTGTTGTAAACCAGTTGCAGGTCATCAATAAGATCGCCGGCATTGTCAGACGCATTTTTCATCGCAATCATGCGTGATGCTTGTTCAGAAGCAATGTTTTCAACTACGCCTTGATAAACCACTGACTCGATGTAACGGACCAGCAAATCATCCAAAACTTCTTTCGCATCCGGCTCGTAAATGTAATCCCAGTGATGAGACATTTCCTGGCTTGGTTCACCTGGTGTCGCAGGCAACAAACGAATAAATTTGTCTTCCTGCGTCATGGTGTTCACAAACTGGTTATAAACGAGGTACAGACTGTCGATTTGACCAGACTCATAAGCATCCAACATCACTTTGATACTACCGATTAGCTCGTGTACCCGTGGTGCATCGCCTAATTGAGTCACTTGCGCAACCATATTGACCGGCAAGCGGCTGAAGAATGCGGAGGCTTTTTGGCCAATTGCACAGATATCTACCTGCAAACCTTTATCTGACTTGGATTTGATTTCATGCAGTACTTCTTTGAACAGGTTATTGTTCAAGCCACCGCATAAACCACGATCCGAAGAAACCACGATATAACCTACACGTTGTTTTTCTTCACGATCCTGCAAATAAGGATGTCTGTATTCCGGGTTGGCAAAAGCCAAATGCTGAATAACATTTAAGATCTTGTCAGCATAAGGACGGGTTGCCGCCATGCGTTCTTGAGCCTTACGCATTTTACTTGCAGCCACCATTTCCATCGCAGAAGTGATCTTCTGCGTGCTCTTGATGCTTGCTATCTGCGTACGTATCTCTTTACCGCTAGCCATGAATTATGCCTCGCTTACCAGCTGCCGTTGGCTTTGAATTTTTCAATCGCGCTGCGCATTTGGCCAGCGATATTGTCATCAAAATTACCAGTGGTGTTGATAGTGTTCATCAGGTCAGCATGCTGTGAACGCATGGTTGACAACAATGACGCTTCAAAAGAACCGACTTTGCTGACGTCAACATCATCCAGGAAGCCTTCGTTGGCTGAGAATAATGAAATCGCCATTTCAGCAATCGATAATGGTTGATATTGTTTTTGCTTCATCAACTCAGTAACACGTTGACCACGGCTGATTTGTGCACGGGTTGCTTCATCAAGGTCAGAAGCAAACTGAGCAAATGCTGCCAATTCACGGTACTGAGCCAAGTCAAGACGAATACCACCGCCCAATTTCTTAATGATCTTGGTTTGAGCTGCACCACCAACACGTGATACCGACAAACCAGCGTTAATCGCAGGACGAATACCGGCGTTAAACAAGTCAGTTTCCAGGAAGATCTGACCGTCGGTAATCGAAATTACGTTAGTTGGTACGAAAGCAGAAACGTCACCAGCCTGGGTTTCGATAATCGGTAACGCCGTTAAAGAACCGGTTTTACCTTTTACTTCACCGTTAGTGATTTTTTCTACATAATCTTCGTTTACACGTGCCGCACGTTCCAGCAGACGAGAGTGAAGGTAGAAAACGTCACCAGGATAAGCTTCACGACCTGGTGGACGACGTAACAACAGAGAGACTTGGCGGTAAGCCCAGGCTTGCTTGGTTAAGTCATCATAAATGATTAATGCATCTTCACCTTTATCACGGAAGTATTCGCCCATTGAGCAACCCGCATAAGGTGCAATAAATTGCAGCGCAGCTGAATCTGATGCAGAAGCGGCGACGATGATGGTGTGACCCAATGCATCGTGTTCTTCCAGTTTACGAACAACGTTCGCAATAGAAGATGCTTTTTGACCAATTGCTACATAGATACATTTAACGCCTGTACCTTTTTGATTGATGATGGCATCAACGGCAATCGCTGTTTTACCTGTTTGACGGTCACCGATGATCAACTCACGCTGACCACGACCAACTGGAATCATCGCATCGATAGATTTCAGACCAGTCTGCAGTGGTTGGTCGACTGATTTACGTGCGATAACGCCTGGTGCAACTTTCTCGATTGGAGAAGTGCCACTGGCTTGAATATCGCCTTTACCGTCAATGGGTTTACCCAGTGAGTCAACAACACGTCCTAACAGGCCTTCACCTACTGGAACTTCCAGAATGCGGCCAGTACATTTGACTTTGTCGCCTTCGGAAATGTGTTGGTAAGCACCCAGAACAACGGCACCGACTGAGTCACGTTCCAAGTTAAGAGCCATACCGAAAGTATTGCCTGGAAACTCAAGCATTTCCCCGGACATGACATCGGCAAGACCATGAATACGCACGATACCATCGGTTACACCGACTACGGTGCCTTCTGTTCGTGCTTCAGTAGCCCCGTCAAAGCTTTCAATTCGCTTTTTAATCAGGTCACTGATTTCTGCTGAATTCAGTTGCATCTCTGTTTCCTCTTTACGGGCCGCTTAGCTTATCGCGCTGGCCAGTCTGTTCAATTTACCTAAGGCAGATCCATCGATTACCAGATCGCCTGCCCGAATGATTGCGCCGCCCAGCAGACTTTCGTCTACGCTTTCGCTAAGGGTAATTTCTTTACCCAGACGTTTTTTAAGTGCAGCGGCAATCTTACTTTTTTGTTCATCTGTCAATGGCCGCGCGGTGATCACATCGGCTGACAGCATTTGTTCCGCATCAGCGCGTAACTGTTCATAAAGCTCTGCAATTTCCGGCAACAACAGCAATCGATTATTTTCTGCCAGAAGCAGCAGAAAACTACGAGCGTCAGTGCTTAACTCACCAGTAATATCAGCAAGCAGATTGACCGCTTGCTCATCACTGACCGCCGGGCTCACCAAAATGGCTTGCACTTCGTCTGTAGCAGCGCTTTGCGCCAGTACATTGAGCAGCTCAGACCATGCCTGCATGTCGCCTTTTTCTTGTGCAATCGCAAATACGGCTGATGCGTAGGGGCGAGCGATGGTTATTGATTCTGCCATCCTATGATTCCTCTAGATTTGGCTGACCAACTCATCGAGCAGGTCGGTGTGGGCTTTGTCATCAATCTCACGACTAAGGATTTTGCCAGCACCTGCCAGTGCAACTGAAGCAACTTGCGCTCTCAGTTCATCACGGGCACGGTTCGCTTCCTGCTCAATCTCTGCACGGGCAGAAGAGAGAATACGCTCACCTTCAGTACGTGCAGTGCCTTTGGCTTCATCGACAATTTCATTTCCACGGCGTTGAGCCTGAGAAACGATTTCGCTTGCCTGATCTTTGGCTTCATGAATCACTTGTTGGGCGCGTTTTTCCGCCAACTCTTGTTCATGACGACCACGTTCTGCCGCAGCCAGACCATCAGCGATTTTCTTTTTGCGTTCTTCCAACGCCTGCATGATAGGCGGCCAGACGTACTTCATGCAGAATGCGACGAAAATCGCAAAGGCAATTAGCTGGCCTATCAAGGTTGCATTGATATTCATGCCTGTACCTCTTGTTTATCGCTATTGGGAGTTGAGTTAATAATCTTAACCAGCTACCGCGAACAGTACATACATAGCCAAACCAACAGCGATCATTGGTACCGCGTCAACCAGACCAGCAACCAGGAAGAACTGTGTACGCAGCATTGGTACTAATTCAGGTTGGCGAGCAGCTGCTTCCAGGAAACGACCACCCAGCAGACCAACACCAATGGCCGCACCCAGAGCACCCAGACCGATCATCAGTGCACCAGCAATATAAACTAAACCCATATCCATTTTTCTCTCCTACAAACGTCTAAAGACTAAAAAAATAAAGTTACAACTCAATCAAACTCAATGATGTTCCTGATGTGCCATATCCATATATACCGTTGTCAGCACCATAAAGATGAATGCCTGCAGCGTAATAATCAGAATATGGAAAATCGCCCAGCCAATCTGTAACAGACCGGCAAAAGAACCCAGAACCAGACCGGCACCGTACATGGTAGCGATCAAAATGAACACCATCTCACCCGCATACATGTTGCCGAACAACCGTAATGCCAGTGAAAATGGTTTTGCAATCAGAGTGACAGTTTCCAGCACAAGGTTAATTGGCAGTGCCCATTTACCAAATGGCTGTAAAGTCAACTCACCAATAAAACCACCGGCGCCTTTGACTTTGAAACTGTAGTAAAGCATGAGTAAGAAAACGAATAATGCCATACCGAGAGTGGCATTCGGATCGGTTGTTGGCACGATCTTGAAGAAGACATCGTGTGGATCCACGCCGAACACTGCTGATGCGCCGTGAGCAACAGCTAAAGGAATAAGATCAACTGGAATCAAGTCCATCAGGTTCATCAGGAAAATCCAGACGAAGATGGTTAATGCCATGGGGGCAACTAATGTATTTTTGCCACCACTGAAGGAGCCACGAACTGAATCATCAATAAACTCAATGATCCATTCTGCGAAATTCTGTGTATTGGTTGGTACGCCAGCGGAAATTTTCTTGGCAACACTGCGGAAGAACCACATCATTAAACCGCCAAGGAGAATCGACATAAACATGGTGTCGACATTGATAGACCAAAAACCCATTTGGGCTGCTTCGCCAGAAGACATTGCAAAGCCGTAATCACCAGTTGGAGTCCAGACACCGGGCTCTAACTCTTCATGTTTCGGACCAAAAGTCAGATTCTGAAGGTGATGCTTGATGTATCCTGAAGTTGTTAATTCTTCCGCCATGTTTGTCTCAAGCCTGTTTCATATTTCCAAACAATAAAACCACTTGTATTGCGACGAAGCCGAGCAAGAGCGGTAACGCGGTAAATTTAAACACCGCGAAGCCAACAACAAACATGGCCAAGGTAAAAACCCATCGTTCTGCAATACACCTGTATACGCCACCGAGATTTTTTGCCGGATTGGCACCAGCCTTTATGACTGTTCTCAGTAAATGCCATTTCAGCAACAGTGTGTTGCACACACTGATCATGCCCCCAAAGCATACGGCTATGGCGACATCCTTGCCATATAACCATGAGACACAAGCCACAATAATAATTAGTGCTATAAACTGTGTTTTTAGCAGCTGATTTACGGGCCTAACTCTGGTTAGTTGCTCCATTTTTATCCGCTGGATCTTAAGTTTTGCTTTAAGCAAATCAGGGAATTATATAGACCTACCCTTTGCATGGTCAACGACTATCTCGCTTAATTTATTTTAGGCAGAGGAAAATTGCAGATTTATGTATTGATGTAATGTGAAATTTTTATTTATGAAAGAATCCATTTTGGATTCTGGTTTTGCGCCAACTCAACCGTGAGTTTCTCCCGTAAAGAATATTAATTTTATCTCAATTACAGGGCTTATCCAGCCTTTAATGAATTATTGCGGCTCGGCAGTTCAAGCGATTTAGGTTGCAGATCAAATTTAAGACAATGTGCGTAATATAATTTTTTAAGTTCGGCTTCACCCGCCAGATTACCCGGTTCGTCACGATAACTATGGCTGCCATTCACCGCTGTTCCTTGCCATTTTTGTTCTATCTGTTGCCGTTCAGGCTGCTGTTTGAACCAGGCAATAAATGCATTCGCTTTTGCTAACAGACGGTAACTGGATGCCCAGGCATTCACCGCCATGGTGTAATAATAGGGCTGTGGAGCAATATTACCGGGCAGAATTTCAATTTTGCCATACCAGGGACTGGCAGGATTTTCGCAGGCCCAGTAATAGATAGGTAAATCCACACCAAACGCATCAACTACCCCATCCGCTAAACAATTATGAATTCGTGTCTGGTCTGAATAGGCGATTAAATTTTCTAACTGGGTTTTGCCACCTGGTTTGGTGTCATTACTACTCCAGCGAAGTCCTTTGTCTTCAAGCACTTGAAATGCGGCAGGATCGTTGATAATTCCCACCACTTTGCCATGCAGATCTTCAAGTCGACTGATATTGCTGTCACCTTTTCTTCTTGCCAGCACCCAATGCAGATAGGTATAAGCTTCTGAATAAGCGACGTTATCGTATTCAGCAGACGGCGGTAGAGCACTGATAACAATATCTGCCGGTGGCTCGCCATACTTTTTGCCTGCGGTGAGTAACTCTGTACACATATCCCAAGGCGCTTCAATAAACTCACACTCGACGCCCAGAAAACGAGCAAAGGCTTTAGCGTAATCTACATCCAGCCCTTTAAGTGGCTCACTTAGTTTTTCCCGAAACGATAAACCCACGAAATTGGGCTCAATGGCGACTCTGAGTTTGCCGCGTTGTAAAATATCGTCAAGCTGATCATGAGCTGCATCGGGGACCAGATATAGACGCTTCAACGTGCTATCCATTGCTTTGACCGCCAAGTCAATATTTGCTGCCTGAAGATCAATTTTTTCCAATCCTTTAGAGGTATCTTCAACAACTTCATTAATCATGGTGTTTTTACTGTGAATACGTTGCATAACACCATTGCTCAAACCGAGCGTTTCAAATATTACCGCTGTATTTTCCATCACCGCAGTTAATTGTTCACTGATTGAGTGAAAGAGCTCTGTTAATTGGCCAGTCGCTGATTGAATAACATCAACAAAACTGTTCAGCCTTTCTGCATTGGTTCGGCTGATGTTGTCGAGTTCGGCATTAACTTGCGTGAAATCGAGCTGTTTTGCTGCCTGTTGTGCCTGATCCATAGTCACCGCTGCCAGTCGGCGAACCTCATCAGCAACAACCGCAAATCCTCGACCGTGCTCCCCAGCCCGAGCGGCTTCAATTGCTGCATTCAACGCCAACATATTAACGCCTTTACCTATTTCCAGAATGCCATCCAGTACATCCGTGACGTTATGAGATTTTTCATTCAGAGTATTTGAAATCTGATCCATCGCTCGTCCAACGGCTGTATTAACATCTTTCACCTCGATATCAATTTGTGCTTGGAGGGCTCCTACCGTGGAGTTTGAACTGCTTAAGTAGGAATTAGCCTGTTTTAATTCCGTATCCAGCTTGACTGTCCGTTGGCCGATTTCAGATAGAAAGCTTTGTTGTGCTTCAAGTGCGCGAAAAATTTGCCGGGAAAGCTGTGCAGTTTGACTACTGATGAGCTGAATTGAGCGGTAAAAACGTTTTTCATCTTCCGAAAATTGCTTGGCAGGTTCCATCTGCTGTTCTGATATAGCCGACGGGGAGGTCTGGAGGATTTCCTGGGTATTGAATATTCTGTTCAACAATCTCATTGCTGATCCCATCTCATTGAGTTCAACGGGGATATGCAATTGTTAGTCCAGCACATACTTAACCTTCTAAGCATGCTGATAAAATGATTTAGTGAATTGTTTTTAAAAAGAAATAATACGTAAGTGGAGCGTGAGAACTTTTTGTTTCAGAACTTAGGTAAACACTATTGCACCAGAGTGAAACAGATCTTTCACTCATTCTGTGCAAATGAAATTATGTGCGATCGACGAAGCTTAGACGCCTATCTGCTTGATTAAACGTTTCAACTCATCAACATTGGAATAATCAAAAACCAGCTTACCTTTGCCATTAGCCCGGTGTTTGATACTAAACCCCTTGCCCAGTTTTTCTGATATACGTTGCTCAATTTTTTCGATTTCTTCCAGCGATGGCTGAGCCACCTCTTGCTTTTCTGCAGACGACGGTTTTAACAACCGGCGGATAAGCTGTTCTGTTTCCCGAACTGAGAGGCCCTTTTCCACTATTTGTAAGGCGGCTTCTGACTGGCTTGCACCCTCGAGGGCGAGTAATGTTCTTGCATGACCCATTTCCAGATCACAGTTTTCCAGCAATTTTTTTACGTCATCATTCAAATTACGCAGACGCAGTAAATTGGTAATCGTAGCGCGAGATTTGCCCACGGCCTCGGCAGTTTGCTGATGGGTTAATTCAAATTCTTCACGTAGCCGATGCAAGGCATTGGCCTCTTCCATCGGATTGAGGTTTTCGCGCTGGATGTTTTCAATCAGCGCCATCGCAATGGCATTACGGTCTGAAACATCTTTAATTAATACTGGAACACTTTCCAGCCCGGCCAGCTTGGAGGCCCGCCAACGGCGTTCACCGGCGATAATTTCGTAATGCCCACCTTCAATTGGTCTGACAACAATCGGTTGCACCAGACCTTGAGAGCGGATGGAGTCAGCAAGTTCTTCAAGGGATTCCTGAGACATATCCATGCGCGGCTGATATTTGCCGGGCTGAATCATATCCAGCGGGAAATGTTGCAAGCTGTCATTCAGGCTGTTTTCATCCTGATTGACGTCACCTAACAGTGCATCAAGTCCTCTGCCTAATCCTCTTTTCTTACTTACCATATTAGGAATACCTGTGTATTAGCTTGCTGTTGTTGCTTTTTTATCACGTCGCATCAATTCACTGGCTAAAGCCATATACGCAATTGAACCTCGTGAAGTTCGGTCATAATTTAACACAGGTAGACCATGGCTGGGCGCTTCAGCTAAACGAACATTACGTGGAATAATCGAATGAAAGACTTTGCCCTGGAAATGACTGATTAACTGGCGGGAAACCTGGTTGGCAAGATTGTTACGTGCATCAAACATGGTACGAACCATTCCGGTCACTTCCAGAGCCGGGTTGGCACGCTGTTTGACCCGCTCAATAGTTCGCAACAGAGAGGTCAGTCCTTCCAGAGCGTAATATTCACACTGAATCGGGATCAAAACCCCTTTGGAAGCCACCAGCGCGTTGACTGTTAACATACTTAACGATGGCGGACAGTCGATCAGAATAAAATCATACTTTTCTTTGCTGGATTCCAGTGCCAGCCGTAAGCGATGTTCGCGCAGCTTGATCTCCAATAGCTGCACTTCTGCTGCGGTCAAATCAGTATTGGTGGGCATGACATCAAAGGCCAAACCTTCCGGTCGAATGATGGCATCACTGGCTTTGGCTTCTGCCATAATGACTTCATAACTGCTGGTTTCGATGGCATCTTTATCAATGCCACAACCGGTAGTAGCGTTACCTTGCGGATCCAAATCAATCATCAACACTTTTTTGCCTGAGTCGGCAAGTGACGCTGCCAGATTCACTGTGGTGGTCGTTTTACCGACACCGCCCTTCTGATTGGTAACCGCAAATATATTTCCCACTGACGTTAATCCTTAATCAGTCTTACCAGATGCCTTTCAGCCTGATCTCCCGGGACATTAAGAGCAATTACATCCTTCAATGTAAAACCACTTCCAACAGCGGCCAACTCCTGTTCCGGGTATACGCCTTTCATTAAAACCAGGCTGCCCGCATCATCGCAGTGTCTCGCTGCTAAATCAATAATCTCGGCAATGGTAGCGAAAGCTCGAGCAGTAATTACGTCAAATTTTGGCAGGGTAACTTGTTCAACTCGGCCATGTACTACCGTGACATTATTCAATTTCAACTCGGCTTTCACTTGTTGTAAAAAACGTGTTTTTTTGATGTTGCTATCAAGCAGCGTCACGGCCATTTGCGGAAAACAGATCGCTAAAGGGATTCCCGGCAGGCCTGCGCCACTTCCAACATCCAGCAAGTTATTACACTGCAAATAGGGAATCAGCGACAGACTATCCATAATGTGTCTTGTCAGCATGGTTTGCGGATCACGCACGGAAGTCAGGTTATAAACCTTATTCCATTTATGCAGCAGGGCCAGATAGTCCAGTAATAGAGTATGTTGTTCTTCAGAAAGATCTAATTGCAGTTGGGCACAGCCCTGATCGAGCTGTGCCTTTAAATCGGTTCCCATCAGCTCGCTTCACTCCAGCCTGACCGTTTCAGATGAACCAGTAGCAACGAGACTGCAGCAGGTGTCACCCCGGAAATCCGGGCCGCCTGCCCCAAACTTTGCGGTTTGGCATTTTGTAATTTTTCTCTCACTTCATTGGATAAACCACGGACATTGTGGTAATCCAAATCGGCCGGCAATGTCGTACTTTCATTACGTTGCAGACGATTAACTTCATTTTGCTGGCGATTGATATAGCCTGCGTACTTCACCTGAATCATGACCTGCTCAGCCACATCGTCAGCAACCGACTGATCTTCGCCTAATAATGTCATCAACCCTTGATAATCGACGCTAGGACGACGTAATAATTCAATGGCCGTGCTGCTTTTGGCCAGGGGTTCACCGAGCACCGAAATAGCGCGTTGCTGATCAATTTTCTCTGGTGATACGCGAGTGGCATTCAAACGAGTATTTTCTTTATCAATAGCTTCCAGTTTTTCACTGAATACGGCCCAACGCTCATCATCGACAATACCTAACTGGCGACCAATTGGTGTCAGACGAGAATCAGCATTATCTTCACGTAACATCAAACGATATTCCGCCCGACTGGTAAACATACGATAAGGTTCTTTGGTACCGGAAGTAATCAAGTCATCAATTAAGACACCCATATAGGCTTCATCACGGCGTGGATACCAGGGCTCCAGCTCACGTGCTTGTAAACCGGCGTTTAGACCAGCGATCAACCCTTGAGCTGCTGCTTCTTCATAACCGGTTGTACCGTTGATCTGTCCGGCAAAGAACAGGCCCGGCATATGTTTGGTTTCCAGCCACGGTGTTAAATCACGTGGATCAAAAAAGTCATACTCGATGGCATAACCCGGTCGGGTAATATGGGCATTTTCCAGGCCTTTCATCGAACGCACAATTTCATACTGCACATCAAACGGCAAACTGGTGGAAATACCATTGGGGTAGACTTCGTTGCAGTTCAGGCCTTCAGGCTCAAGAAAGATCTGATGGGAAATCCGATCAGCAAAACGCACGACTTTGTCTTCAATTGAAGGACAATAACGTGGGCCAATACCTTCGATCTCGCCACTGTACATAGGTGAACGATCCAGATTGTTGCGAATCACCTCATGGGTTTTTTCATTGGTATGGGTGATATAACAGGAAATCTGTTTTGGATGATGTTCACGTTTACCCAAAAACGAAAAAACCGGGGTTGGATTGTCACCTGGTTGTTCGGCTAACTGTGAGAAATCAATACTGCTGGTCGCAATACGTGGTGGAGTACCGGTTTTTAACCGATCCACTCGGAAAGGTAATGCACGCAAGCGTTCTGCTAACGCCACAGAAGCCGGATCACCCGCACGTCCTCCTTGATGACGTTGCAAACCAATATGGATAACCCCACCCAGAAAAGTGCCAACAGTCAGTACCACAGCTTTGGCACCAAAACGTAATCCTGATTGGGTCACTACACCGGCAACACGATCATTTTCCACAATCAGATCATCAACGGCTTGCTGGAATAAAAAGAGATTCGGCTGTGATTCGAGTACTTCACGAATAGCCGCTTTATAGTGAATCCGATCAGCCTGGGCACGTGTTGCCCGGACCGCGGGTCCTTTGCTGGCATTAAGGATTCTGAACTGAATACCTGCACGATCAGCGGCTTTAGCCATGATGCCACCCAGCGCATCAATTTCCTTAACCAGATGGCCCTTACCAATACCACCGATGGCCGGGTTACAGCTCATCTGCCCTAAGGTTTCAATATTCTGAGTAAGTAAAAGTGTTTTTACGCCTTGGCGAGCTGCCGCTAACGCGGCTTCGGTGCCGGCATGGCCGCCGCCAACGACAATCACGTCATATTCATCTTGAAATTGCATAACTCACCCGCGATAAAACTTGTAAAAGATTGCGAATTTTAACATGTCAGTCACAATCTTTGCCTAATATTTCAATCATTTATGGCCAGTTTCGACAAACTGAACCATCCATAGCTTAATTAAAGCTTACTTCGGCAATTGGATAGCATTAACCATGATTGAAAAAAATACCGGTATCAAGCGATTGATGTTTGCTTTAGTTTATTCTTTACAAGGACTCTACGCCGGCATTCGCTATGAATCAGCTTTCCGGCAGGAATTCATCCTATTGTTATTACTCGGAGTCGTGAGCTTTTTTCTCGACGTCACCCCTGTTGAAAGACTGGCTATGATTGCCTCTCTGGTGGCTGTCTTAATTGTTGAAGCACTCAACTCGGCAATAGAATGTGTCGTTGATCGTGTCAGTACTGATGTACACAAACTATCTGGCCGAGCGAAAGATTATGGCTCTCTGGCGGTCTTAATGACGTTATTGCTCAGTGCGGCAACCTGGTTGATGATTTTGCTGGATTAGTTTTTTAATGACTATCAGCGCCATGATGTTTAAAACATCAAGTCTTTCGTTGATAAGCCCAAACAATCATAATCACCCCAGCAACGATCATTGGCACACATAACAATTGGCCCATTGTGAACCAATCAAAGGCGAGATAGCCATATTGCGGATCGGGCACCCTAAAGAACTCTGCAATAAAACGGAAACTTCCGTAGCCCAGTAAAAACAACCCTGACACCGCCGCCCGTGGACGTTTTTTTGCTGAGAACCACCAGAGAATGATAAATAACAGTAATCCCTCAAGCAGTGCTTGATAAAGTTGCGATGGATGGCGCGCTAACGGGCCACCGGTTGGAAATATCATCGCCCAGGGCACATCAGAAACTCTCCCCCATAACTCACCATTAATGAAATTCCCTATTCGACCAAAGAACAACCCCAATGGGACCAATGGCGCAACAAAATCACTGATTTCAAAAAATGATTTTCCGGATTTACGTCCAAATAATCCGATGGCTAACAAGACACCAATTAAACCACCATGGAACGACATCCCGCCTTGCCAGATTTTAAACAGACTCAAAGGATTGTTTATCACATTTGGTAAATCATAAAAGAGCGCATAACCAATTCTGCCCCCTAAGATCACGCCAATTGCGCCATAAAAAAGCAGATCTTCAACCTGCGATTTTTCCCAACCATGATCATTGGCCCTCCATCTGGCCAACATCCACGCAGCAACAAAGCCAAACAGGTACATCAGCCCGTACCAATGTATAGCGAATGGACCTAGCTCAAGGGCAACAGGATCAATCTGGGGGTAATTCATATTGTGCTCTCATATCAAATGTTGCAGGCATCATATCAAGCCAGCTATTAATCTTCATTAACAGAATTCTGCACCATTTTTGGGCGCGGCAAATTCTTTATCGCACCAAAATAACTCTTTTAAAATTGCAAACACAGCACAAAATCAACGTAACGCATTGAAAGAAATACGTTTTTGAAAACTGGCATATAACCTGCGTTAGTTGTGGCAGTCTGAATACACGGTGTTGTAAAAAATCAACGCATCGAATTCAACAAAGACTAAAACAATTCAAACGAGGAGATATAAATGAAATTCAAAACGCTCTCAGCAATGTGTCTTGCTGCTACATCAGTTTTCGCCGCTTCATCAGCAATGGCATGGGAAAGCGAAGACGGTGCACATTCAACCAGTGCAAATGTTGGCCTGTTCAGCGACTACTTATTCAGAGGTATTTCTTTTAGCGATGACAAACCTGCTATCCAAGGTGGTTTTGACTACGCACACTCATCTGGTCTTTATTTAGGTACATGGGCTTCTAATCTTTCTATCGACGATGAAACGAATATTGAAATTGATCTCTATGGCGGTTTTGCCAATGAGTTTGGTGAAAGTGGCATCGGCTATGATGTAGGTGTGGTTCGTTATATGTATCCAGGTACTGAAAATGACGAAGAACTGGACTATAACGAATATTATGGTGGTCTTTCTTACAGCTACTTCAGTGCTACCGTGTTTTATACCAGCGACTGGGGCAATACAGGCGAAGACGAAATCTACTACAAACTGGGCTTCGATTATGACCTGCCATATGGCTTAGCGTTATCAGCACATTATGGTTACACTGATTCAGATCGTAATGATGGTACCGATTTAAGTGATAGTTATAGTGATTACGGCATTGGTTTAACCAAAGGCTTTGCTGGTCTTGATTGGTCAGTTGGTTATTATGGAACAGACAGCGATGGTGAAGATTTTGCCGTCGCGGAGAGTAATGCAGATGATCGT
Organism: Methylophaga pinxianii; assembly: GCF_020447225.1. Lineage (GTDB taxonomy): Bacteria > Pseudomonadota > Gammaproteobacteria > Nitrosococcales > Methylophagaceae > Methylophaga > Methylophaga pinxianii. The sequence goes on from NZ_JAJAEO010000173.1 coordinate 23,830, forward strand.
TTCTTAATCAGTGTTAGCTCGTCATTCTAAACACCCCAAGCAGATGGCTCTGCTAAACAGAGCCATCTTTTCTAAAGAAGGAATACGCTTATGAAACAAGTTGTAGCTATTATCAAGCCGTTCAAGCTTGATGATGTCCGCGAATCACTCTCCGAAATCGGCGTACAAGGTTTAACGGTTTCTGAAGTAAAAGGATTTGGACGTCAAAAGGGTCATACTGAGTTATACAGGGGCGCGGAGTATGTTGTGGATTTCCTGCCAAAACTGAAACTGGAAATTGCAATTGATGACGGCATTGTAGAACAAGTTATCGAGGCTATCATCAAGGGTGCTAACACTGGCAAAATCGGTGATGGCAAAATCTTCGTTTACCCACTTGAGCAAGTGGTTCGGATTCGCACTGGCGAAACCGGCCCAGACGCTCTGTAAGCTTGAGGAGACATTAACATGGAATTAGGAAATCAAATCTTCCAACTCCAGTACGCCTTAGACACCTTTTACTTTTTAGTATGTGGTGCTCTGGTTATGTGGATGGCGGCTGGCTTCTCTATGCTTGAAGCGGGTCTGGTTCGTGCTAAAAATACCACTGAAATTCTGACCAAAAACGTTATGTTGTTTGCTATTGCCTGCACATCTTATCTGGTGGTTGGCTATGACATTATGTATGGCGGCGGTTTATTCTTATCCGGAATTGACGGCGGTGAAACATTAGTTGCTGATGCATTAGCGGCTTCTGCAGAAGAAGGCTTTGAAGGCGGCGCAGTTTACTCTGCAGCATCTGACTTCTTCTTTCAGGTCGTGTTTGTTGCTACGGCAATGTCTATCGTTTCAGGTGCCGTTGCTGAACGTATGAAACTGTGGGCTTTCGCAGCGTTTGCTGTTGTAATGACTGCATTCATCTATCCAATGGAAGGTTCTTGGACTTGGGGTGGTGCTGATGTATTTGGCATGTATAACCTGGGTGACCTTGGCTTCCTTGACTTTGCTGGTTCCGGTATCGTCCACATGGCAGGTGCTGCTGCAGCATTAGCCGGTGTTATCTTACTGGGTGCTCGTAAAGGCAAATATGGTCCTAACGGTGAAGTGCGCCCGATTCCTGGTGCAAACCTGCCATTAGCAACCTTAGGTACTTTCATCCTGTGGATGGGTTGGTTCGGCTTCAATGGCGGCTCTGTACTGAAATTAGGTGATATGGCCAGTGCTAATGCGGTTGCAATGGTGTTCCTGAACACAAACGCAGCGGCTGCAGGTGGCGTTATCGCGGCCTTGATCGTGGCCAAATTACTGTTTGGTAAAGCTGACTTAACCATGATTTTAAATGGTGCATTGGCGGGCTTGGTCGCAATTACTGCGGGTCCTGATACACCTACACCATTAATGGCTACCATTATCGGTGCCGTCGGTGGTGCGATTGTTGTATTCTCAATCGTGTTCATGGATAAAGTGAAAATTGATGATCCAGTTGGTGCTATCTCTGTGCATGGTGTCGTGGGTCTGTGGGGTCTGCTTGCAGTACCATTGACAAATGCTGATGCCAGCTTTTCAGCCCAAATCATCGGTGCCGTCACTATCTTTGTTTGGGTATTTGTTGCCAGCTTCATTGTCTGGGCATTACTGAAAATGATTATGGGTCTGCGTGTTACCGAAGAAGAAGAATACGAAGGTGTAGATTTAGTGGAATGTGGTATGGAAGCATACCCAGAGTTCACTAACTCTAACTAAGTTATTCTGCTAACTGAAACAAAAAGGGCAGGTTTTTACCTGCCCTTTTTTATGGCTGAAATTTCCAAGCCAACATACATTCTTTTCGTGCTTTCAAACATTATTGATGATACTGAGCACTCTCTGCGTGGACGGCATCAACCAGAGCAGCTACATGGTCAGGATTAATGGTTGGATGAATACCATGCCCCAAGTTGAATACATGTCCACTACCATGACCATAGGCTTTGAGAATTTCTTTTACCTCAGACTTTATCCGCTCGGGTTGTGCATATAACACACAGGGATCCATATTGCCTTGTAGAGCGACTTTGTCGCCAACCTGATGACGTGCCCATGAGATATCCGTGGTCCAGTCTAATCCCAGGGCATCGGCACCCACATCAGCCATATTACTTAACCATTGGCCACCGCCTTTGGTAAACAGCGTGACCGGAACGCGTCTTCCATCATTTTCTTTGGTTAAGCCGCTGATGATCTGCTGCATGTAGGCGAGAGAAAATGCTCTGTAGTTTGGCCCGCTGAGAGCACCACCCCAAGTATCAAAAATCATAAGAGCCTGAGCGCCAGCAGCAATTTGGGCATTCAAATAAGCTGTGACAGAGTTGGCCAGTACCGATAATAAATCATGCATGACATCTGGTGTATCAAACATCATGGCTTTGATTTTCGCAAAATCCTTACTTGAACCACCTTCTACCATGTAGCAAGCCAGTGTCCAAGGACTCCCGCTAAAACCAATTAATGGCACTTTGCCATCGATTTCTCTGCGGGTCAGCCGGATGGCATCCATCACATAACCCAGACTATCTTCCATATCCGGCACGCTAAGGTTGGCGACATCCGATGCGCTACGCACTGTTTTATGAAATTTTGGCCCTTCTCCGGAAACAAAATGCAGTCCCAGCCCCATCGCATCAGGGATGGTTAGAATATCGGAAAAAATAATCGATGCATCCAGATCATAACGACGCAGGGGTTGAAGCGTTACTTCACAGGCCAATTCCGGCGTGGTGCATAACGTCATAAAGTCACCGGCTTTTTCACGAACTTGACGATATTCGGGCAAATAACGCCCTGCCTGACGCATAATCCATATAGGTGTTTTATCAACTGGCTGTTTTAATAAAGCACGCAGATAACGATCATTTTTTAATTCGGACACCGGAGTACCTTTTTGTTGTTGATGGCAAATCCCAACCTCAGAAACAAAATCGCACTGAGAGGTCTACTCAAGCGAGTATGACCAACTCAGTGCGTTTAAATTGCCACGTGTTCAGATAAAAACTGGAAACTTAAACTTCCAGATAATCCAGAATACCTTCTGCTGCCTGACGTCCTTCCCAAACCGCGGTGACCACTAAATCAGAACCGCGAACCATATCGCCTCCAGCGAAAATTTTCGGATTCGTGGTTTGATAAGCGCAAGCTCCTTCCGCTGGGGCCACCACACGACCACCATCATCAATGCTGACATTGAATTTCTCAAACCATGGCGCTGGACTTGGACGGAAACCAAATGCAATAACAACAGCATCGGCAGGAATAATTTCTTCACTACCTGCGACCGGTTCTGGTCTTCGGCGACCACGCTCATCAGGTTCACCCAGTGCCGTGGTAACGACCTTAACACCAGTGACTTTATTGCCATCACCAACAATTTCAATTGGCTGGCGATTCCACATGAATTCAACCCCTTCTTCACGTGCATTGTTTACTTCACGACGTGAGCCGGGCATATTTTCTTCATCACGGCGATAGGCACAGATAACGCTAGTTGCACCCTGACGGATGGCGGTACGGTTACAATCCATTGCGGTGTCACCACCACCCAATACAACAACACGTTTACCCTCGAGTGACACAAAATCCTCGCATGGTAAATCGAGCAATTTTCGGTTATTTGCTACTAAATAAGGCAGGGCTTCATGAACCCCTTCCATTTCTTCGCCTGGAAAGCCCCCTTTCATATAGGTATATGTACCCATACCAAGGAAAACGGCATCATACTCATCAAGCAAAGATTGGAAATCAATGTCTTTACCCACGTCGATATTTAATCTGAACTCGACACCCATGCCTTCGAGGACTTCACGACGACGTTTAACGACCCTTTTTTCAAGTTTGAACTCCGGGATACCGAAAGTCATTAAACCACCGATTTCAGGATATCGGTCATACACCACAGGAGATACACCATTACGGACCAAGATATCGGCGGCGCCAAGCCCTGCGGGGCCAGCCCCAATGATAGCTACCCGTTTGCCTGTAGGCACAACATGAGATAGATCCGGGCGCCACCCTTGATCCAAGGCTGTATCAGCAATGTACTTCTCAACTGAACCGATCGTCACAGCGCCAAAACCATCGTTTAAGGTGCATGCCCCTTCGCATAATCGATCCTGAGGACAAACCCGTCCACAAATTTCCGGCAAAGTGTTTGTTTGATGAGCTAATTCAGCAGCTTGTTCCAGATTGCCTTCGCTAATGAGTTTTAGCCAGTTCGGAATATAGTTATGGACTGGACACTTCCACTCACAGTAAGGGTTACCACATTCCAAACAGCGATCAGACTGCTCAGCAGCACGGTCATCCTCAAAATCCCCATAGATTTCACCAAATTGCTGTTTACGAACGTTTGCATCCAGTTTTTTTGGGTCAACACGACCTACATCTAAAAATTGAAATGTATTTTTTTTCATCGTTATTAGTTTTTACCAGTTGTATCAGGCCGCTTTGGTGGCAATTTTTAATAAACCATCCAATGACGCTGCTTTAGGTTTGACCAGCCAGAATTCTTTAATCGCCTGTTCAAAACGATCCAGAACCTGGTGCGCCCAGATACTACCGGTTTCACGCACGTGGTCTTCAATAAGGCCTTTAAGATGCAGAGCGGCTTCTGACATTTCGTCACCATCTATCCGCACCAATTCAACCAGCTCTTCGTTATAACGCTCAGCAAAGGTGTTATCCAAATCCAGCACATAAGCCAGACCACCGGTCATACCTGCCCCAAAGTTCAGGCCGGTTTCGCCTAATACGGCAACCACACCACCAGTCATGTATTCACAACCGTGATCACCAACACCTTCTACAACAGCGACTGCACCAGAGTTACGTACTGCAAAACGTTCACCGGCTTTACCCGCGGCATATAATTCACCACCGGTAGCACCGTATAAACAGGTGTTTCCGATAATGCTGGCATTCTGTGTTTCAAAGTCACTTTCTGGTGATGGATAAATGGTCAGCTTACCTGCTGCCATGCCTTTGCCTACATAATCATTGGCATCACCTTCCAGGCGCATTTCCAGACCACCGGCATTAAATACGCCGAAACTTTGTCCAGCAGAACCTTTCAAGTTAAGGCGAACCGGTTTATCAATCATGCCGTAATTGCCATGAAGTTTTGCAATCTCGCCCGACAGGCGTGCGCCGATAGAGCGGTTAATGTTACGAATGGTGTAATTGAATTCCCCACCGGTTTTATTGACGATGGTTTCTTTAATATCCGCTACCATCTGCTCAGCCAATTCACCTTTGTCATATGCTTCATTTTTCGGTGCCAGACAAAATTGTGGTTTATCTTTCGCCACACCGGCATCAGACAACAATGGACTCAGATCAAGACCGCGCTGCTTGTCAGTATTTCCTGGCAGGATTTCGAGTAAATCGGTACGACCGATCAAATCCTGCAGACTATGCACTCCTAATTTAGCTAACCACTCCCGGGTTTCACGTGCAACAAACTGGAAGTAGTTCATCACCATTTGTGGCAAACCGATAAAGTGTTGAGTGCGCAGTTTTTCATTTTGCGTTGCGACACCGGTCGCGCAGTTATTCAAATGACAGATCCGCAGGTATTTACAACCTAAAGCCACCATCGGTCCGGTACCAAAACCAAAACTTTCTGCCCCCAGAATAGCGGCTTTAATAACATCCAGGCCGGTTTTCAAACCACCGTCCGTCTGCAGACGCACTTTGTCGCGTAAATCATTAGCACGCAGAGTTTGATGAGCTTCACTTAAGCCAAGCTCCCAAGGACCGCCGGCATATTTAACCGAAGTCAGCGGACTGGCACCAGTACCACCGTCATAACCGGAGATGGTAATCAAATCGGCGTAGGCTTTTGCCACACCTGCTGCTACTGTTCCAACGCCAGCTTGTGATACCAGTTTTACTGATACCAATGCATCAGGGTTTACCTGTTTCAAATCAAAGATCAGCTGAGCCAGATCTTCAATTGAATAGATATCATGATGTGGTGGCGGAGAAATTAATGTTACACCTGGTACAGAATGACGCAGCGTGGCAATCATCTGATTAACTTTGCCGCCCGGTAACTGACCACCCTCACCCGGTTTAGCGCCTTGAGCGATTTTGATCTGCAGTACTTCAGCATTGACCAGATAATGCGGTGTCACACCGAAACGACCTGAGGCTATCTGTTTGATTTTGGAAACACGCTCGTTACCAAAACGATCTGGATCTTCACCACCCTCACCCGAATTCGAACGTCCGCCTAAACGGTTCATCGCAATCGCCAGCGCTTCATGCGCTTCCGGCGATAAAGCGCCTAAAGACATGCCTGCACTGTCGAAGCGTTTCAGAATAGCGCCGGTATCTTCAACGTCATCAATATTCAACGGTGTCTCGGCCAGTTTCACGTCCAGCAAATCACGCAACACCATTGCAGGTCGTTCGTTAACTAAAGCCGCATAAGCTTTGTAATCGTCGTAACTTCCACCCTGAACGGCTTTTTGTAATGTGCCAATGACATCGGGGTTATACGCATGATATTCACCACCATGGATGAATTTCAGCAAACCACCTTGTTCACGTTTTTTACGTTGATTCCAAGCCAGTTTGGACAGTTGCAACTGATCTTCATGTAACGCGTTGAAATCCGCACCGTTCACTCGGCTGGTAGTGGCTGTAAAACATTTATCGACCACTGCATCGTTCAAACCGACGATTTCAAACAATTGTGCCCCACGGTAACTGGCAATTGTTGATATCCCCATTTTTGAGGTAATTTTGAACAAGCCTTTGTTGATACCTTTACGATAATGACGGCACAACTCGGCATGTTCGATATCCCGGATCTCATTGGTAGAACGTAAATCCTGCAGACAAGCATAAGCCAGATAAGGATAAATCGCTGTCGCCCCATAGCCCAGCAACACCCCAAAATGATGGGGGTCGCGAGCTGTCGCAGTTTCAACAACAATATTGGCGTCACAACGTAAACCGGCTTTAATCAGGTATTGATGCACCGCACCTGTGGCCAGTAAAGCATGGACCGGTAAGGTTTCTTTCGAAATACCTCGATCAGTGAGAATCAATATCACATTGCCATTACGAACGGCTTGTTCAGCCTCGGCACAAATGGCATCAATCGCTTTTTCAAGACCCATTTCCGGCTGGTAATTCAATGAAATTCGATACGATTTATATTCCGGATCGTTATCACCCAGTTTCAGAATCTGTTCAAACAGATTTTCTGTCAGTACAGGTGAATCCAGTACCACGCGTTGGGCATGATCTTCACCTTCTTCAAACAGGTTTCGCTCTTTACCGATACAAGTCTCCAGCGACATCACGATATTTTCACGTAATGGATCGATGGGCGGATTTGTTACCTGAGCAAACTGCTGACGAAAATAGTCATACAAGGAACGTACTTTTTGTGACATAACCGCAAACGGACTATCATCACCCATTGAGCCTACAGCTTCTTGACCCATTTCACCCAATACACGAATGACCTGATCGCGCTCTTCAAAACTAACGCCGAACATTTTTTCATAAATATCAAGTTCATCGCCCTGAATTTCAGGCAATGTGTGCTGCTCATCTGTTTCAGTGTCCTGTAGTCGTTGCAGATTGTTATCCAACCATTCACGGTACGGTTGAGCGGTTTTAAGCATATTGTTGATATCTTCTGGCATCAACAATTCACCGGTTTGTGTGTCCACAGCCAACATTTGACCTGGTTTCAAGCGGCCTTTTTCAACCACATCTTCCGGTTGATAGTTATAAACACCGACTTCTGAGGCGAGAGTAATATGACGGTCTTTGGTAATGACATAGCGAGCTGGACGTAGCCCGTTACGATCTAATGTACATGCAGCATAACGACCATCAGTGATAACGACCCCTGCAGGACCATCCCATGGCTCCATATGCATAGAGTTAAAATCATAGAATGCCTTCAGATCAGCATCCATGGTTGGATCATTCTGCCAAGCCGGTGGAATCAGTAAACGCATTGCACGGAACATGCTCACACCACCCGCCAATAAGGCTTCAAGCATATTGTCCATACTGGACGAGTCAGAACCAGTGGTACCGACTAATGGACGGATATCTTCCATATTCTCGATTAATGAAGTGGCAAATTTTGCACCACGAGCCAAGGCCCAATTGCGATTGCCTTGAACTGTATTAATTTCACCATTGTGCGCCAAATAACGGAATGGTTGCGCCAAACGCCATTGCGGCCAGGTGTTGGTTGAGAATCGTTGATGGAAAACACAAATTGCCGTTTCCATGCGCTCATCACTGAGATCTTTGTAGAAAACCGGCAAATATGAAGGCATGACCAAGCCTTTATACGACACCACTTGTGAAGACAGACTTGGAATATAGAAATCTTTATCGTCAGTAATAGCTTTTTCAGCTTTACGGCGAGCAATATACAGATTGCGTTCGAATGTGGCATCGTCCATCGCGTCACCAGCATTCACAAAAACATGGCGCATTTTTGGCAGTAAACGTAATGCTTCTTGACCACAGGCTGTTTCAGCATCGACCGGCACTTCGCGCCAGCCTAAAACGTGTAAACCCTGTTCAGTAAGTTTTTCAGTTACCGTATCCTGTGCCAACTGTGCCTTGTTGTCGTCCTGTGACAGAAAAACCATACCGACGGCATAACGCTGGGCCAATGAAAAGCCAAGCTCTTGCGCTATCGCCCTAAAAAAGCTGTCCGGTTTCTTCAGCAATAAACCACAACCGTCGCCGGTCTTACCATCAGCACCAATCGCGCCTCGATGAGTGAGGTTACCCAGAGCTTCAATGGCTGTTTTAACAAGCCAATGACTGGGTTTACCATCCATCTGGGCAATCAGTCCGAATCCGCAGTTATCGCGCTCAAATTCAGGTCTGTATAGACCTTGTGTTAGTTCTGTTGGCTGACTCACGTCACATACCTTCATCGTTTGTTAGCGCCGTCGCAGCTCCATTCTGGTGGTTAAACCAGCACAGCTATGTCTAAACTGAGGAGCGTCGCACAAAAACACGGCAGAAAGGATCACCTAGTATAACGATTGATCCCGCACCATTCAATTCTAGCTACATCTTAGACTACATTTTTCAGCAGTAAATTTTCCTATTTTCAATAAAATAGCTAAAATGCACTGCTTTTCTGACAATACAATCGGACTAACAATGGACAAACCGCTGGTAGGTGTAGTGATGGGTAGTAACAGTGACTGGCCTGTCATGCAAAAAGCCGTGGAACAACTCGACGCTTTTGGCATTGCTTACGAAACTCAAGTTGTTTCTGCTCACCGTACACCCGATCTGCTTACCGAATATGCCAAAACCGCCAAATCGAGAGGACTGAGTTCCATTATCGCTGGTGCTGGTGGTGCCGCTCACCTACCCGGTATGCTTGCAGCGAATACTTTAGTCCCTGTTCTTGGCGTCCCGGTTCCATCACGCTATTTAAAAGGGCAGGACTCTTTATTATCAATAGTCCAAATGCCAAAAGGTATACCGGTGGCCACCTTCGCCATTGGCGAAGCGGGTGCCGCTAATGCCGCATTGTTCGCGATTGCTCAGTTAGCGATTCATGATAAGCAACTGGCGGCTAAATTAGAGCAATTTCGTAAAGATCAGCATCAGGCTGTATTGGATATGACACTTCCACCATTAGCATAAAACTGAGGACGTAATGATTTTACCAGGTGCAACATTAGGCATGTTGGGGGGCGGTCAATTGGGTCGCATGTTTACAACTGCCGCTCAGACCATGGGTTACAAAGTTATCGTGCTGGATCCTGATAAGAACAGTCCGGCTGGAATCATTGCAGATAAACACATTTGTGCCGCTTATACTGACGAATCATCCCTGGCCGAGCTGGCTCAGCAATGCTCGGCAATCACTACTGAATTTGAAAATATTCCAGCCAACACACTCGCTTTCCTTGAAAACCGTACTGTAGTTCATCCATCATCAACTGCTCTGGCCAGCACCCAGAACCGTAATGTAGAGAAAAACTTCATTCGCGCCCAAGGCATTGCGACCGTGCCATTTGTCAGTATTTATAAGCGTGATGATTTTGCCGATGTCAGCAATCAGATTCACTTTCCAGCCATTCTTAAAGTGGCCACTTTTGGCTACGACGGAAAAGGTCAAATCGTTTGTGAAGATTTACAGGCAGCCTATGAAGCATTTGATGCTCTGGGTCAAAAGGAATGTGTTCTGGAGCAGCGAATTGATCTGGAACGTGAAATTTCGGTCGTTTTGGCTCGAAGCCAAGAAGGCCACATCACTGCATTTCCAGTGGCAGAAAATGTTCATATCAATGGAATTTTACATTCCACCAGCGTACCAAGTATTGCCACAGAAGCTCAGCAACAAACCGCTGTTGAAATGGCCGGTAAAATTGCACACGGACTGAATTATGTAGGCACGATGGCTGTGGAGTTTTTTATCTCCAAACAAGGAGAGATCATTGCTAATGAGATTGCACCGCGCCCCCATAATTCCGGTCACTACACGTTAGATGCCTGCCAAACCTCACAATTTGAACAACAGGTTCGAATGTTATGTGGTCTTCCTGCAGGCAATGCCGAATTAGTCACTCCCGTGGTGATGATCAATTTACTCGGGGATGTCTGGGGGAACAGTCAACCACATTGGGACAAACTACTGACCAAACCAAATATCAAACTTCATTTGTACGGGAAAAAAGAAGCGAGAGCAGGTCGTAAGATGGGGCATTACAATGTATTGGCGGACAGTAGTGATTCTGCAATGCTAACTGCTATTGAAACATTTGCAGCCATCAAAGCCGATTAATGCATAAGGTCACGATTACGTATTGTACCCAATGTCGCTGGATGCTCAGAGCAGCGTGGATGGCCCAGGAGCTGCTGAGCACTTTTGATGGTGAACTCACCGAGTTAACGCTGAAAACAGGTACTGGTGGGATTTTTGAAGTAACCGCAGACGACCAGCTGGTTTGGTCTAGAAAACTGGAAGGACGATTTCCGGAAATCACTGAGCTAAAACAACGAGTTCGTGATGTTATTGTTCCTGATCGCGATTTAGGCCATTCTGATCGAAAAAAATAAAACGATGAAACGTGAAATATAAAAAAGGGATGCAATGCATCCCTTTTTATTCACCATAACTCAGGCACTTTCCACTTTCTCGCTGTAGCCACAATCTTTCTGCGGACAAACTTTTTCGGTGCCTTTGCTCTTGGTGGTTTTAATGGTCAATATCGGCCACTGACAATTTGGACAAGCTTCTTTAACAGGCTCATTCCATAATGCATAGTCACATGTTGGATATTCCGAGCATGAATAAAATACTTTGCCACGGCGTGACTTGCGGGTCAGAATCTCACCCTTGTTACATTTAGGACATTCCACACCAGTATTTTCAGGTTGCTCCAATGATTCGATGTGTTTGCATTTGGGGTAGCTACTACAGCCGATAAACTTACCGTACTTACCGGTCCGTACCCATAAATCTGATTCACATTTTGGACACTTGCGCCCTTCAACCACTTCCGGCTCACTGGCTGTGGTTTCTTCACCATCAATATTTCGGGTGTAATCACATTCAGGATAACCGGTACAACCAATAAATCGACCACTACGGCCCAATCTGCTGGAGAGTTTTTTGCCACATTTCGGACAATCCTCATCCAACAGTTCCTGTGTCACATCACTACGCTGGACTTCTTTATCCTTGGTTTCCACTTGTTCTTTAAAGGGACCCCAGAAATTGCGTAACAAGGGTATCCATTCGGCTTCGCCACGTGACACGGCGTCCAAATCATCTTCAAGTTTGGCGGTAAAATCATAGTCTACATAACGGGTAAAATGCTGAACCAGAAACTTACCAACCACTCGTCCCACATCGGTAGGATGAAAACGCTTGGTAATCAGTTCAACATACTCCCGCTGCAATAACGTGGAAATAATGCTCGCATAGGTTGAGGGACGACCAATATCATGTTCTTCCAGACTTCTTACCAGGCTGGCCTCACTATATCGAGGTGGCGGCTCGGTAAAGTGCTGCTCGGGACGAATGGCCACGAGATCAATAACCTCGCCCACTTCCATCGGTGGCAAGATATTTTCATCCTTATCGCCTTTAGTATCGTCTTTGCCCTCAAGATAGACACTCATAAAGCCGGGATTCACTACCGTTGAACCATTAGCTCGAAACGTATTACCTTTGCCACAACCTAAATCGACAGCAACAGTATTTAAGGTCGCATGGATCATCTGACTGGCTAAAGTACGTTGCCAGATCAGGTTATACAATTTGTATTGATCGGCGGATAAATACGCTTTCATTTCGTCCGGCGTGCGCAGGACGGAAGTCGGTCTTATCGCTTCATGCGCTTCCTGTGCATTTTTGGATTTGGTCTTATATTCTTGCGGTTTGCTGGGGACTGATTTGGCACCATAACGCTGGCCGATAAAGATACGAATTTCTTCAATGGCTTCTGCGGCAAGTGTTACTGAGTCGGTACGCATATAGGTAATCAAACCTTCTGCACCCTCACCTGTATCCACACCTTCGTATAGCTGTTGCGCCACACTCATCGTACGTTGGGCACCAAAACCTAATTTACGCGAAGCTTCCTGTTGCAAGGTAGATGTTGTAAAAGGGGCAGCTGGGTTACGTTTCCGTTGTTTCTTCTCAACATGGGTGACCAGTAACTTGCCTTCGGCCGCCTTAGTTAATGTGTTGACCACATCCTCAGCCTGCTCTGTTTTCTCAATACTGAACTGGCTGAGTTTTTCATTTTTATAGTGCGTCAGTTTTGCCTGGAACGGTGTTTTTTCAGCCGATGCATCGGCTTCGATAGTCCAGTACTCCTGAGCTTTGAAGGCTTCAATTTCCAGCTCACGCTCAACAATCATCCGCAATGCAGGACTTTGTACTCGCCCGGCAGACAAACCTCGACGTACTTTTTTCCATAACAGTGGCGAAAGTGTAAACCCCACCAGATAATCAAGTGCCCGGCGGGCTTGTTGTGCATTCACTAAATCCATCGATAGTTCTCGTGGATTTGCCACAGCATCATTGACTGCCTGCTTGGTAATTTCGTGAAAGACGACGCGGAAAACATCTTTATCCTTTAATACGCCTTTCTTTTTTAATAATTCAAATAAATGCCAGGATATGGCCTCTCCCTCACGATCCGGATCCGTTGCCAGATAGAGTGAATCAGCTTTTTTCATGGCTTTTGCGATCGCTTCGACATGCTTGCTATTGCGGTCGATTACTTGATACTTCATCGCAAAATCATTGGAGGGGTCAACAGCGCCCTCTTTTGGCAGCAAATCCCTCACATGCCCATAGGATGCTAAGACTTCGACATCTTTGCCCAGATATTTTTTAATAGTCTTGGCCTTGGCCGGTGACTCAACTATGACGAGTTTATTTCCCATATAATCCTGTACCAAAAATAGACGCTCTAAATGACACTGCCCGTGTAAAACGGGCAGTGTTATAAACAATAAGAGCGGTCAAATTCAGTGAATAACCGCCTCCAAATCTTCAAACACCAAATCTTCCATCCAGGCGTAAGCAACTTCTCTACCCGGCTGATAAAACAACACCATGAGTACGACCCATTTGAGCTGTTCCAGATCAATTTCTTCACTTTCCAGTGCCAGCACACGCTCAATAACAACTTCGCGGGTTTCGACATCCAAAACCCCTACCTGTTCCAGAAACAATAAATAGCCACGACAGTGAATGTCCAGACGTTCTATTTCGCTGTCACTGAAAACACGGATATGTGTATTGGGATTGTCTGTCTGCGGTGCCACTACAGTCATGTTATCGAGCCAATCGAGTGCTTTGTGTATTTCAAGTTCCTGAAAGCCTACCTGCTCTAATTCAAGTTCCAGGACATCTTTATCAGGTTGGTTGCTATCTTCCGTATCGATATAGTTTTCGAACAGATAGAGCAACACGTCAATTACATTTTCTTTCATCGGCTTCTCTGTTATGGGCCTGGTCCGATTCCGGTCCGGACATAACGTCCTCCGGGTAAGGTAGCAACCTGACCTTGCAGCTCCAGTAATAACAGCATGGATGAAACGGCATCAGCCGTCAATCCGCTTTTGTCAATAAGCATATCGATATGAATGGGGTCATATCCTAAAAATTCAAACAATTGCTGATAATCGTTATCTAATTCTTTTGTGTTGAAATCAGTTTGCGAAAACACTGTTTGCGCTTCTGATTGCGGCACAACACCTGCCATTGCCCCAAGTTCTTCAATAATATCATTGGCCGTTTCAACTAATTTCGCGCCTTCCCGGATCAATTGATGACAACCACGTGATAATGGGTTATGAATCGAGCCGGGGATAGCAAACACTTCTCTTCCCTGCTCCATCGCCATTCTTGCCGTAATTAATGAACCACTTTTTACAGCGGCCTCCACCACCAGGGTACCCAAACTTAGACCACTGATAATACGATTACGTCGAGGGAAATTTTCAGCTTTAGGGGAAGTCCCTAACGGAAACTCGGAAACAATCGCGCCATTTTCTGCAATATGATGAGCCAAATCTCGATGCGCTGCCGGATAAACCCGATCCAGCCCTGTACCAATAACAGCAATGGTTTTCCCCGCCCCGGCTAACGCCCCCTTATGTGCCGCTGCATCAATACCGGTTGCCAGACCGCTGGTAATTACGATATCGCCCTGTGCCAGATACCGGGCAAAGTCAAAAGCCGTATCACGGCCAGAAGCCGATGGATTACGACTGCCTACCACAGCCAGCTGCCATTTACTGAGTAAATGGATATCACCCTGGACAAACAGCAAAGCTGGCGGATCGGATATTTGTTGAAGCAATTCCGGATACAATGGATGTTGTTGATCAATGACATGCCGATTATCCGCCGATAACCACTGCAAATCCTGTTCGACTTGATCCCAATCCGGCGTTTGCAGTAACGACACAATTTTCGGATCGATACCTTTCAACAAACGGGGTTCACGAAAAATATCGGCTGGAGAGTTTACTTGACCAACAAGTTTACTAAAGGTCGCCGGTCCAACGCCGGGAATACGCTGCAGAGCCAGCTGACATGCTAATGACAGTTGCGAAGCGGAAAATCTATGCAAACTTTTGAGTTTCCCTTATTGAGCGGAGCGCACCTTGTCGAACAGATGCATGGATGTAGTGGCTTTCATCACGATCGCGTAACTCACTTTTTCATACAATTTGAATACCATGGCTTCACCCGCATGTTCGTCAGGCAATGTAACGGTCGCATCACGGTCGGCACTGACCGCATCCCGAATGGTTTTACCCGCCTTATAAACAGACAAAACATGGCCATTTTCCAGTCCATCCTGACTACCAATATTTAATACAACTATTTGATACTGACCTACTTGAGAAACGCCATCAAACACCGAAATAATAATGCCTTCCATGGGTTGTGTAGGTGCCCTTGGGAAGAAATTGAGATCGAAGTTTTCCTCTTCCACAGGAAGTAGTTTATCGCCAACCATCACTTCGCGACTGGTATAGGTTAAATTCAACGTCGACACTTCACCCGGTTGAGTAACTACCGCATCGCCTGAATAAATTGCTTCAACACCCAGCTCTTCACCAGTATCAGGGTCAAAATAGATTTTTCCTCCACGGAACACACTGAAAGCATTGCCTTCAGGTTCGGTGGTGATGCCTCGAGCATAAATATCATCTCCAGCACCAGACAAAAGTCTTTCATCAGTGGTCGCCACAATGTAGGGCGCGGCATCCAGCACTTCCACGCCGACCACTCGTGGTTTTGTCAAAAAGGGACGGATAATGGACAAAGGAATGGTGTTGATCGCTTCATCAATGCGAACCTCACGCATTTCAGGTGAAAGCTTGAAGGTTTGTTGACCACGATTTAACTCTAAGACCGGTCTACCATCGCGGTAGACCAATGTTAATTCATCACCAGGGTAAATCAGGTGAGGATTTTCAACCTGCGGATTAACTTGCCAGATTTCTGGCCAATGCCAGGGATATTGAAGAAATTTCGCTGATATATCCCAAAGTGTATCGCCTTTAACTACCACATAGCGTTCTGGATGATTTGGATTAAGAGCCACCTCGTTTGCCAGCAAAGCAGAACTCATCAACAGGGCCATTAAACCCAAACAGATGTGACGTATCATCATAAAATCCTCATGGACGCTACAGGGCAGCCATATCCCTGGACAGACAGCAACGGCTCATAGTGTCTAATAAGCGTTTACACTAATCAAGTAATCTGGCAACAAACTTGGTTTATAATGTGTCGATATCTCGACTGGTTAAACTTTTTTGTCGCTCACAGAGCCACAACATGAAGGACAACAATAATGAAATTAACAGCTTCCTTTATCGTCGGTATGACCATGATAAGCATGAGTTCAATCTCTATTGCTGCTGGTGACGTGGCTAAAGGCAAAGCAAAGTCTGCTGTCTGTTCGACTTGTCATGGTGCCGAGGGCATTGCCATTATGCCAACCTACCCCAACCTTGCCGGGCAAAATGCAGAATACCTTGAATCAGCACTTAAAGCATATCGAGATAAACAACGCCAGGGTGGTATGGCTGGCATCATGCAAATGCAGGCTGCCAATCTGTCTGACGACGATATCGCTAATCTCGCTGCTTATTACTCAAGTTTGAAATAAATAAACTGCTGATCCAATTATTTATAGCAGGATACTGAACATGGCTTTATTAAATATTTTACATTTCCCCGATCCCCGGTTGCGCCTTAAAGCGCTGCCAGTGGAACAAGTCACGGATGAAATCCGCCAGCTGGCCCAAAACATGTTGGAAACAATGTACGACGCTCCGGGCATTGGTTTGGCGGCAACGCAAGTTAACGAACAGAAACGTATCATCGTTATTGATGTTTCTGAAGATAAAAGCAGTCCACTTTTTTTGATCAATCCTGAGCTCTTAGCATCGCAAGGTGAGCGGGAATTTGAAGAAGGCTGCCTTTCTGTACCGGAAGCATATGAAACGGTCACTCGTGCAGACACCATTCGAGTGCGCGCCTTGAACCTGCAAGGTGACAGCTTTGAAATGGATGCTGATGGTATTCTGGCAACCTGCATTCAACATGAAATCGATCATCTCGAAGGCAAGTTATTTGTTGATTATCTAAGCAATCTTAAACGTCAACGCATCAAAAAACGGCTGGAGAAACACCAGAAACAAAAACTTTAAGGAAATCCATGCGCATCATTTTTGCCGGCACTCCGGACTTTGCAGCAACGACACTTGCTGCCCTACTGACTACCGATCATGAAATCTGCGCCGTCTACTCTCAACCGGATCGTCCTGCCGGTCGCGGTCGCAAACTGACTGCCAGTCCAGTTAAGCAACTTGCTCTACAACATCAGATTCCTGTCGAACAACCAGTCAACTTCAAAGCTGAAGCCGATCGGTTAAAACTTGCAGAATACCAAGCCGATCTCATGATTGTTGTGGCTTATGGCTTATTGTTACCACAAGTCGTTTTGGACACGCCGCGACTGGGTTGCATCAATGTGCATGCCTCCTTATTGCCCCGCTGGCGTGGAGCAGCGCCGATACAACGTGCCATTCTGGCTGGCGACCAGACCACTGGCGTTTGCATTATGCAAATGGATGCCGGGCTGGATACCGGCCCGGTTATTCAGCGCGCTGAAATTGCCATTGAATCGGATGACACCGGGCAGCAACTGCATGACAAACTGGCTCAACTCGGTGCCACTACTTTATTGGGCGCGCTGCAGGATTTTGAACAACGTCAATCTCAAGCTATCCCGCAAACTGATGCGGACAGCTGTTATGCCGCTAAATTATTGAAAACGGAAGCCAATATCGACTGGTCACAATCCGCTCAACAAATTGACCGACAAATACGTGCGTTTAATTCCTGGCCTGTGGCACAAACAAACTGGCAGGACACGATATTGAGGATCTGGGGTGCCCGTTTGATTGATGCAAATGAAGATGCCTCTCCCGGCACAATTGTGGCGGTTAACCGCGAGGGAATTGATGTCGCGACTGGAGATGGCGCCATACGCTTGCTCTCAATTCAGTCTCCCGGAAAAAAAGCCATGCCCGTGAATGATTTTCTGAATGCTCATCCGTTAAAGGCGGGCGACCATTTTGGCTAAAAAGAAATTACTTTGTGCACGTAGCGCTGCCGCCTTGGTTATTTTACGAGTTACCCAGGGACAATCGTTAACGACCGCATCCATTGATATCAGCAGACAACTTGATGAAACACAACGCGGATTATTTCAACAACTCTGCTACGGTGTAATCCGCTGGTATCCATCTCTGCAGGCAATCAGTAAGCACTTACTCTCAAAGCCCTTAAAAGCTAAAGATGCGGATATTAATGCGTTGCTGTTGATTGGAATCTACCAACTCCGCGCATTACGCATTCCAGATCATGCAGCTCTTTCTGAAACAGTGAACGCAAGTAAACTGCTGAACAAACAATGGGCAACGGGGCTGCTTAATGCGTGTTTGCGAAATTATCAACGTCAACAAGATACCGTCGAAAAGTCCATCGCGGAGCTCGATGTCAGTCGCTATGCTCATCCAGCCTGGTTGATCGAAAGATATCAGACTGATTGGCCGGATTATTGGCAAACGATTTTGACGGCCAATAATCAACAACCGCCGATGATGTTACGAGTGAATAGTCGGGAATACTCTCGAGAAGACTATCTTGCTTTATTAGCGAAAGCCGATATATCCGCTCAAGCGATTGAAAGCTGTCCCCAAGGCATATTGCTGGAACAGGCTTGTGATGTTTATGCCCTGCCTGGCTTTGTGGACGGGGCCGTCTCGGTTCAGGATGGCGCCGCACAACAAGTGGTTGACCTGCTCGATTTACAACCCGGCCAGCGCATTCTCGATGCCTGCGCGGCTCCGGGTGGTAAAACCTGCCATATTCTGGAAAGATTTTCAAAAAATGAAATGACAGCGTTGGATATCAGTGCGGAACGGCTCAAACAGGTAGAAGAAAACCTTTCGCGCTTACATTTAACGGCAAATTGTCTGACGGCAGATGCCAGCATCCCACAAAATTGGTGGAATGGTGAACAATTTGACCGTATATTAATTGATGCACCCTGTACTGGCAGTGGCGTCATCCGTCGGCATCCAGATATCAAGCTGCTGAGAAAACCAGAGGATATTGAACAGCTAGCTCAACAACAACGTGCTTTGCTGGATAATTTATGGCCATTACTGAAACCCAATGGCTTATTGGTATACACCACCTGCTCTGCATTTAAGCAGGAAAACGAATTACAAATAGAAGCATTTTTGCATCGACAGCCTGACGCTATGGAGCAGCTTCCAGTGAAGGTTCCAGCACGAAGAGCAGGCTTCGGCTATCAATTGCTACCGGGAGATAACGATCTGGATGGTTTCTATTATGCCTGCTTACGTCGCCGTTAAACGTCTTCTGACGTCTATTGTTTTTGTGTTTGTGTCTGTGCAAACCGTGCAGGCCGAGGCATTTCGAATTGAAGAAGCCCATACCTCTCCCGCAGGGAATGGCTACTTGCTCAATGCCACCATCAGTTACCCGCTAAACCCGCGGGTCAAAGAGGCGCTTTATAACGGCGTGCCCATCACCTTTGTCCAGGAAATTCAGCTGATACGGATTTATCCTCTTCTGGGAGATTGGTGGCAATGGCGCAGTACACTCTGGTCAACAGAATTACACTACATCTTGCGCTATCACGATCTTTCACAGCAGTATTTATTGCATTCTATGGAAACCAAAACCCATCGTAATTTTCCAACGATGGAAAGTGCTTTAAGCAGCATGGGAGAAATCAAAGATTTCAGTCTCCCGCCACAGCACACTCTCGATACGAATAATTTAATTTTGCGATTAAGCAGCCAGATTGATCTTAATGCATTGCCTTCACCCATGCGTCCGGGGGCTTTTCTATCTAGTAAATGGGATCTGGCCAGCGATTGGTATGAGGTGGCATGGCCTTCCAATTAATCAGAGGACTCAGTTCAGGAACCGCACCCTATTTTTCACTGGCCTTGTTGTTATTACTGCTGGCCTATTTGTTAAGTGCTGCGACTCAGGACACCTCCCGCCTCAATGATTTATTTCTTTACATTTTTGGGCTGGGTCTGGTCTGTATGCTATTGCTGGCGGGCATCCTGGCTCGAGGTTTATACCGACTTTACCGGGATTTTAAAAGAAAGGCTCCGGGCTCCCGGCTAACACTGAAACTGGTCAGCTTATTTGTCCTGTTAATTGTCGGATCAACCAGCATCGTTTATGGCTTCTCGGTTCACTTCCTGCAACGTGGAATCAATAGCTGGTTCGATGTTAAAGTGGAACAGGCTTTGGAAGATTCGCTGGAGCTGAGCCGTAACGCATTTGGCATTCGCATGCGAACCTTGCTGCGTCAGACCAGGATGATGGCGGGAGTTCTCTCGGAGCTTCCTGATGCGCGCCTCACGAATAGTCTTCGAGAACTGGTGCAATTAAGCGGTGCATTGGATATCAGTGTCTGGAATATGAGTGGCCAGCTGGTCGTTTCGAGTATCGAAAACCCGGCTATTTTTCTTCCTGAAGCACCTGATGAGTCCATTGTTCGACGACTGCAGCAAGGCGAAGATTATATCGGTCTGGATCCTGCAGCAAATGATGAGCTGGAGTTACGTGCAGCCGTCATGTTACCCCGCAAGTCGATTCTGGCAGAAGAGCGATTTTTACATGTCGCCTTCCCCGTCAATGAGCACCTCAGCTCATTGGGAAAAAACGTTCAGGATGCTTACACTGACTACAAAGAGCTCAGTTATTTGCGTAAACCCTTGGTGACTATATTTACCTTGACCTTAAGCCTGATTGTTTTCCTGACCATGCTGGCTTCTATCTGGTTTGCAGTATGGATTTCCCGCCGCATGGTGCAACCATTGCAAGAGCTGGCGGCCGGTACGCAGGCTGTCGCTTCGGGCAACTACAATATGCAGCTAACCCCTTCCGGACATGATGAAATAGGCTTTTTAGTACGCTCATTCAATCAAATGACCCAGCGCCTGACTCAGGCCCGAAATGCCTCGGACAGAAGTCATCGCCTACTTGAACAACAGACCAGCTATCTGACGACTGTATTAGGCAGCTTGTCCAGTGGTGTTATTACCATTGATAACGATCTGTATCTGCGAACGGCAAATGTCGCCAGCAGCAAAATTCTCGGGGTGAATTTACAGCAACGCCTGGAGAGTTCTCTGGATACTCTGGGGAAACTCAATGATAACCTGCACAGTTTTTCATTGTTAATACAAAACTATACTTTCAAAGCCGTTGCCTGGCAGCAACAAATCGAACTTAACCAACCCAAAGGCCGACAAACCCTGATGTGCCACGGCACCCCTCTACCGGCTGAAACGGGCTGGGTCATTGTGTTTGACGACATCACCGCCTTACTGCAAGCACAACGTAATGCAGCCTGGGGTGAAGTAGCCAGACGATTGGCTCATGAAATCAAGAATCCATTGACTCCTATACAATTATCTGCCGAACGTTTACAACATAAATATGCCTCACTGGTACCACCGGATCAAACCGAGACATTACAAAAACTCACTGATACTATCGTGCAGCAGGTAGAAGCCATGAAAGACATGGTTAATGAGTTTTCGGATTATGCACGCAGTCCCGGATTACAATTAGAAAAAGTATCGATTGGAGAGTTGCTGCGAGAAGTATTGACGCTATATCAAAGTCACTCTAATCATCAATTCACCTTACTGAACAGTCCGACTGAAATTCGGATCAAAGTGGATAAAAACCGGATGCGTCAGGTATTTCACAACTTGCTGAAAAATGCCATTGAAGCCAGCGAGGAAGCCGAAAAACCGGTAGACATTGTCATCAGTTATCAGATAGTTGTGCAGCAACATATGCCCTGGTTGGAAATCATCATTAATGATCAGGGGCCCGGGTTCCCGCAAGAGATGATAGATAAATTGTTTGAACCCTATGCGACTACCAAAATCAAAGGCACAGGACTGGGTCTGGCGATTGTCAAAAAAATCATCGAAGAACATGGCGGGGATGTTTGGGCAGAAAACCTTAACCCCGAAGGAGCAGGTATAATAATCCGGCTACCACTGGAGGAAGATTAGGCGTGAGTACTGAAAAACCACTTATTTTAGTTGTAGACGATGAGCCCGATATTCGTGAGCTTATCAAAGATATTCTCGAAGATGAGGCCTATAGGGTTGTCACCGCGAGTAATGGAGAAGAGGCGCGCCTGGTTTTTACACAAAATCAACCTCAACTGGTCTTGTTGGATATCTGGATGCCAGACGTTGACGGTATTAGCCTGCTCAAGGAATTTAAACAACAAAATGCTGGCGTAACAATCGTGATGATGTCTGGCCATGGCACTATCGAAACCGCCGTGGAAGCCACTCGCTCAGGGGCAACCGACTTTATTGAAAAACCGTTATCGATGGCGAAGTTATTACGTGCTGTAGAGTTAGCCATTGAAAACCGAGCCAAACAAGCGGCTCAGCGTCATGAGTTTGCCCTGGAACCTGTCGGTAAAAGCGCCAAATTAACCCAGCTTCGTGAACAGGCCGAGAGGGTTGCTGGTCATGAAATGCCGATTTTACTCATGGGCGAAGGCGGTACAGGTAAACATTGTTTTGCCTACTACTTGCATAGATTAGGTCTTTATAGTGGCGGTAAATTTATCGAGGTCAGCCCGGAAAGCTTTCCGCTGGATAGCCATAAACTGGTCTCACTGGCACAAAATAATACCCTGTACATTAACGATGTAGCGCTGCTCAGTGATGAGGCACAAGCCCTGCTGCAGCACTTGCTGGAAAGTGGTCGGATGAAAGACTGTCAGTTGATCTGTGCAACGCAACTGGGGTTGGATAAAGTGATAGCTCGCGGCGATTTTAGTGAAGGTTTGTTTTATCAACTGAATACCATCACTCTGCAAATACCGTCTCTGCGCGATCATGTTGAAGATATCCCTGAACTCGTTCATTTCTTTGTTGATCAACAAACTACCCAGGCCGATCTGCCTTATCGTCGCTTCACTGTTGCCGCCCAAAATCGTCTGCGAAACTACGCATGGCCAGGCAATGTGTTGGAACTAAAAAATGTCATCCAACGTCTGCTGGTATTAGGTGATTCTGATGATATTGATGTCGATGATGTGGAGTCTGCACTTCAAGCCGAGCAACCACCTCAGGCAGATGATGTAACCGGTATTAATTTTGATCAGCCGTTACGCGAAGCACGTGAGCAGTTTGAACGAATTTATTTGCTGCAAAAACTACAGGAAACCGATGGTAACGTGGGCAAAGCCGCAAAATTAGCGGGTATGGAGCGCACCCATCTTTATCGAAAACTACGAGCACTTGGCATTGATAGTAAACAAGTTTAAGGATTTGCAATGAAGATTCTGATCCTCGGTGCCGGTCAGGTTGGCGCCTCGGTCGCCGCGACTCTCGCTCGTGAAGATGATGACGTGACGCTGGTGGATACCGATGCCAATAGTTTACATAAGCTTCAGGACCACTATGATATCCGGACAATTCAAGGCCTTGCTTCACATCCCGATGTGCTTGAGCGGGCCGGTGCAGCGGATGCTGATTTAGTGCTGGCTGTCACTAATAGTGATGAAACCAATATGGTGGCCTGCCAGATTTGTCATACGTTGTATAACACACCAACCAAAATTGCTCGGATTCGCGCTCAGGAATATCTCACCAAACCGAAGTTATTCAATAATGATGCCTTTTCAATTGATGTATTAATCAGCCCAGAACAATTAGTCACGGATTATATCCAAAGATTGATTAGCCACCCGAATGCGCTGCAGGTTCTGGATTTTGCTGATGGCTTGGTGCAACTGGTCGCGGTAAGAGCTTTTCATGGCGGCCCGTTAGTCGGTAATCCTTTACGTGATTTACGCAAACATATTCCAAAAACCGAAACCCGGGTAGCCGCAATATTCCGTAATGGAAAGGCAATCCTGCCTGAAGCTGAAACGGTCATCGAAGCGGATGATGAGGTCTTTTTCATTGCCGCCAGCAAAGATATCCGTTCCGTCATGGCGGAATTACGCCGGCTGGAAAAACCCTATAAACGCATAATGCTGGCCGGTGGTGGTAACATTGGTATTCGCCTCGCCAGAGCGTTGGAAAACGATTATCAAATCAAAATAATCGAAGCGAATAGCGATCGCGCCGATTACTTATCCGAGGAGCTATCCAAAAGTATCGTGTTATTAGGTGATGTCGCCAATGAAGAATTATTGCTGGAAGAAGAAATTGATAATGTTGATTTATTCTGTGCGCTGACCAATGACGACGAGGCGAATATTCTGTCCGCCATGCTGGCAAAGCGGCTGGGCGCTCGTAAAGTTTTATCGTTAATCAATCGAGCCGCTTATGTGGATTTGGTCGAAAGCGGCACCATCGATATCGCTTTATCTCCCCAACAGGCGACTATCGGTAGTTTACTGGCACACATTCGCCGAGGTGATATCGTGGCAGTGCATTCGTTGCGGCGGGGTGCTGCTGAGGCCTTGGAAGCCATTGCGCATGGTGATAAAGGCTCCTCCATGGTGGTTGGTAGACGCATTGATGAAATTGATTTGCCGCCAGGCACCTCTATTGGTGCAATTGTTCGAGGTGAAGAAGTTATTATCGCGCATCGAAATACCATGGTCGAAGCAGAGGATCACGTTATTTTATTTTTAACCAATAAGCGTTACATCAAAGAGGTCGAACGCTTATTCCAGGTCGGATTCACCTTTTTCTAGTCTTTATGACCTACTCGCTAAAACATCATTTTCTTATCGCCATGCCTACATTGATAGACAGTTTTTTCTATCATTCGGTGGTATATCTGTGTGAGCACGATGACGAAGGAGCGATGGGTTTAATCATTAATCGTCCTACCCGAATCATGATGCAGGAGCTGCTCAATCACCTGCAAATCACAAATACATCTGAATGGGCCAGTAAGACGGCTGTGTTATTCGGTGGGCCGGTGCAGAAGGATCAGGGAATGGTGGTTCATAATGGCGGCGAACAATGGAAAAATACCCTGAAAATAACGGACGATACCTTTTTAACGACTTCCAGTGATATTTTGCAATCATTGGGCACAGATAAGGGCCCGCCGAATTCTATTGTGACGCTGGGCTATGCCGCCTGGGATGCGGGACAATTGGAACAGGAAATCGCCGATAATAGCTGGTTGACCGTCGCGGCGACACCCGAGCTGCTTTATCAGACCCCTGCTGAAGAGCGCTGGCAGGCCGCTGCAAAATTACTGGGCATCGATATCAATCTGATGTCTAATACCACAGGCCACGCATGAGTTCTGAAAAAAATATTCTCGGCTTTGATTTTGGTATGAAAAGTATTGGTGTGGCGGTTGGACATCAGCTCACCAATACCGCCAGAGGCATCGAGGCTTTAACTGCCCGTGACGGGATTCCCGACTGGGAAGTTATCGCCAAAATTGTTGCCGAATGGCAACCTGGTCTAATCGTTGTAGGATTGCCGCTGAATATGGATGGCACAGAACAATTAATGACCGCTGCCGCCAGAAAATTTGGCAATCGCATGAACAATCGTTTTAATATTCCAGTGGTCTGGCAGGATGAGCGACTCACTACCTTTGAAGCGCTCGACCAAATGGGAATTCGCAGTAAAATGCAGTCCGATAAACGTAGTGATGTCGATAAACTTTCGGCTCAAATTATTCTTCAATCATGGTTGGACCTACAATGACAATGCCCAAAACCACAGCGGAAATTCAAAACCTGCTCGAAGAAATGGCTGAAACCATACGTGAGGAGCTCTCTGATAAAGACCCGCTACTGGTGGGTATTCATACTGGTGGCGTATGGGTTGCCAAAGCATTGCAAAAAATTCTGGGTGAAGACTTTTTTGATGCCCCTCTGGGCACCTTGAATATTGCTTATTATCGTGATGATTTCACCCGGATTGGCATGCATCCACAAGTCTCTCCCTCCGATCTGCCTTTTGAAGTTGATAATCGTCATCTGGTTTTGGTAGATGATATTTTTTACAGTGGTCGTACCACGCGGGCCGCACTGAATGAAATCTTTGATTATGGAAGACCTGCCAGCGTGACATTGGCCGTACTGATCGAGCGTGATGGGCGTGAATTACCGATCCGACCAGATATTGTCGGTGCCTCGGTCATTCTGCCACGTAACCAACATTTAAAACTTCGTAACAAAGAGGGTTTGCAATTGGAGATCCGTGCAGCAGGTGCATTGCATGCCGAGTAATCAACTGACTGAGAATGGCCAGCTACGGCATTTTCTAACAATTGAAGGTTTAAAACGACCACTATTAACAGAAATCATGGACCGGGCTGAACAGTTTTCCAGTATCAGTCACCGCCAGGTCAAGAAAGTCCCATTATTACGTGGGAAAACGATTATTAATTTATTTTTTGAAAACAGTACCCGCACTCGTTCGACATTTGAGTTAGCAGCCAAACGGCTTTCTGCTGATGTGATGAACTTTAATATCAGCACTTCCGCAACCTCAAAAGGCGAAAGTCTGCTCGATACCCTGCATAACCTTGAAGCCATGCACACCGACATGTTTGTAGTTCGTCACGATCAAAGTGGCGCCGCAGAATTTATCGCACAGCATGTGGCACCGCATGTCAGTGTGATAAATGCGGGGGATGGTTGTCATGCCCACCCCACCCAGGCGATGCTGGATATGTTTACGATTCGCCGTCATAAACGGGATTTCGCCAATCTGCGCGTTGCTATCATCGGTGATATTTTGCATTCACGGGTTGCCCGTTCACAAATTCAGGCTTTAGCGACACTCGGCGTAGGTGAAATTCGGGTTATTGGTCCCCAAACGCTACTGCCTCGAGAGAGCCATACCCTGGGTGTGCATGTATATCACGATATGGCCACGGGCCTTAAAGATGTGGATGTGGTGATTACCTTACGTCTGCAACTTGAGCGTATGCAGGGTGCATTATTACCCAGTGCTCGTGAATATTTCCGCTGTTACGGATTGACCGAAGAAAAGCTCAAGTATGCCAAACCGGATGCCATTGTCATGCATCCTGGTCCTATTAATCGTGGTGTGGAAATAGCTTCTTCGGTAGCGGACGGTCCACAGTCAGTGATACTGGAACAAGTTACACACGGTATTGCCATTCGAATGGCGGTAATGTCGATGGCCCTGGCCAGCCAATCAGAACAGGCAGAGATCGAATAATGAAGATTTGTATTCAAAATGGTCGCGTCATTGACCCTGCCAGCCAACTGGATATTGATCATAATATCTACATCGAAGATGGACGTATTGTCGCTATTGCGGAAGATTTGCCAGAGTTTGACGCCGATATTGAAATTGATGCGTATAACAAAATAATATGCCCCGGTTTGGTTGATTTAAGTGCGCGATTACGTGAGCCGGGCCAGGAACATACCGCGACTATTGAGAGTGAAACCCGGGCTGCTGCAGCGGGTGGCATAACAACACTAGCCGTCCCGCCGGATACCGATCCGGTTATCGATACTCCTGCTGTGGTGGAATTAATTGAAGATCGTGCAAAAAAAGCCGGTCGGACGATGGTGCTAACTGTTGGTGCATTGACCCAAAAATTAAATGGCGAATTATTAGCCGAAATGGCCGCACTCAAAGCGGCAGGTTGTGTCGGTGTCAGCAATGGCATAACCGAAATAAAAAATACGGTGGTTTGGCGACGCGCACTGGAATACGCAGCGACGCTGGATTTAACCGTGTTTATTAATCCAGCGGATCCGTGGTTGCAAAAACAAGGTTGCGTCCACGAGGGGACTGTTAGCGCAAGACTCGGATTATCCGGTATCCCGGAAAGTGCAGAAATCATTGCTGTCAGTCGAGACTTGATACTTATTGAACAAACCGGAGTACGCGCTCACTTTCATAGTATATCCACCGGCAAAGCAGTTAAATTAATTCGTGAAGCCCAGGAGCGAGGTTTGCCAGTTACCGCAGATGTCAGTGCACACCATCTGCATTTATGTGAACATGATTTGGGCAACTACGATAGTTTTAGCCATGTGATGCCACCATTACGTGGCGTGCGGGATCGAGAACAGTTAAAGCAAGGTTTACGTGATGGTGTTATTCAGGCGGTTTCCTCTCATCATCAACCGTTGGATGCTGATGCGAAGCTTGGGCCGTTTGCTGAAACCACACCCGGAATCTCGGCTTTGGAGACCCTGTTACCACTGACATTTAAGTTAGTCGAAGACGATGAAATCAGCCTGCATCAGGCTATTGCCAGCTTAACTTGTCAACCTGCAGCCATTCTGGGAATTGATGCTGGACAACTCAAAGTCGGCGCCAGTGCTGATATCTGTATTATCGATGCCGATGTGCAATATGACTGTACACCCTCAGCATTTATCAGTGCCGGTAAAAACAGTCCATTTGGCGGATGGTTATTTCAACATCAGGTCAGCCATACGCTGTTTCAAGGTAAGGTTGTTTATCAACGTCCGGACAGATAACCAAAAGGAGTTTTCAAAATGACTATCACGCGTAATGGATTTAAATTATTGGCTCTGCTGGCCGTTGTCTTCGTATTTTCAGCCTGTGCTCCCGAAGTCGGTTCAGATGAGTGGTGTGTGCATATGAAGGAAAAACCGAAAGGTGACTGGACAGCAAACGAAGCGGGAGATTATGCCGAGCATTGCCTGCTCTGATTGATATGACAGAATCACTCTTTGCCCTCGATTTTGATGGTGTCATTTGCGATAGTGCCTTAGAAACCGGCTTAAGTGGCTGGCAGGTTGCCTCACGCATCTGGGGAGAAATGCCAGAACAAATGCCCGAACAGATCATGACAGATTTTCGTCAAATCAGGCCCGTTATGGAAACGGGGTTCGAGGCGATATTAATTTGTCGACTTTTATTTGAAGGGCTACAGCCTGCTCTGCTAATGGACGATTTTGCCAGTCAGCTCAAAAGCCTGATGGCACGCGAATATCTTGACGTTGCGGATTTGAAGAAAAAGTTTGGAGAGTATCGGGACAATTGGATTGAGACGGATCTTGTTGGCTGGATTGGCATGAATCCACTTTATCCTGGTGTCACTGATTTATTACAAACTATTCCGCTTAAGCAACGATATATTATTACCACCAAACAGGAACGTTTCGTTATTGAAATTTTGGCAGCTAATCAGATCGAAATTCTGCCGGATCAGGTTTATGGACTGGAACGTCAACTGAAAAAACCACAAATCCTGGATGATTTACAGCAATTAAATCCTCACGCAACCATTTTATTTGTTGAAGATCGTCTGCCAACCCTGCTGGATGTCATTGAGACCCCTTCACTTTCCGTTCTGAATTTGTATTTTGCGACGTGGGGCTACAACACTCAAACAGATAAACAGCTTGCTCTACACCATCCCAGAATAATCAGTTTAGATACCCCGGCTTTACTTAAACTGGCGCATTGAGGTGATAAACTGCGTTAACAACCAGCGTTTTGGATAATGGCTCCTAAAGCAGCTCTTATTATTGCTAATTCCAGCTTTTTCAGGAGAATGATCTGGAAGCCTCGAAGGCTCTCGGGAAATTCAAATGTTCAATCCATAAGAAGATGAAATCGCTGCTTTACTCTCTGTTTGTCTGATGGGCCAAAACAAGCTCTTGAGCACACCATGAAAAACATATTTTGTTTGGCCTGGCCTTGTTGCTGACGATGGGGATTTATTGGATTGATTGCCACGATCGAACCTGTTTGGTTAGGAACCAGCATGTTGATAGACATGGTTCAATAACGCGATTTATTGGTGAATTATATTGAGCTTGGGCGACATAAAAATGCTCATTTAACCGAGGTAGTCAGTGCAGCATTCAGCCTGAATGCTTACGCCCCATATTGTGACTACTTTAAGCACCGTGATGGGAATGATCCAGCTTCCCTGGAGTATTGCGGAGGTTTGGAAATATTACAACCACGCGATTGCTGTGGTTTGGAGATTAAGCTTTTCGATGCCGGTGAGTTTATTACTGGCTCCTCTGGTTTATCACCTGTTTCACTCTATTAAAGATCGAAACAAATTAGATAACCAGACAGCATTAACTAGATGGGAAGGTCTTCCAAAAAAATGGCGGAGCGGACGGGACTCGAACCCGCGACCTCCGGCGTGACAGGCCAGCATTCTAACCAACTGAACTACCGCTCCGCGACCTGATGGTTTAACAACAACCGGTCAGGAAGCGTGCAAGAATACAGCAAAAAATTAAAAGGTGTTAGTGTTGATCAGAAAAAATTCTGTGCCACATGCTAAGTGTTTGAAATTAAGTCTATTAGATGGTTTTACCGATTGTAGAATTTACAATCTGGCGATGATTTACGGGCAAAAAAATCCCCCGAAAGCCAGTTAACTGGCTGACGGGGGAGTTTAATTACATTGCTTCGGCTGCTTGGACCGCTTTATTTACCAGACGTTTTGCTGCACCCTTGGCTCCAGAATTTTTAATTTGCTCCAGATTAACCGGTTTCCCGACAATGATGGCACCACCCATGCCTGCACCGAAATGTGGGGTACATTTATAAATATAGATGCCTTCTTGAGTAAAGGTACGGCTGAAGTTTTCACTCATTTCAGACATCCACATTTCTGCACCTTCAGGAATCAAACCTTCAATCGATTCCGTATTATGTGTGCTCATATTGGTCCAGGATACGGAATCACCCGGCGCAATCGTCAAGACCAAAGGCTCATAAATCAAACCTTGTGCGGTCACGGTATGATTTTTTGACTCAACGGTAGCTGGCTCAGCAACTTCGGCTGGTTCTTCAGTAATACCGGCTTCTTTTTCGACTTCCTGTAATCTTGCTTCAGCATCAGCACGGCCTTCTGCTGCTGAATTTTCTGCAGCAGCAATTGCTTCATCCGCACGATCACTTACTGTTTTACTGGTTTCCTTTGCCGTTTCGATGGCAGATTCCACGGCTTCATTCGTGTTATTCAACACCTCTTCCTCGGTGTTGCTTTCTAATGCTTCCGCCTCCTGCTGAGCTGCCTGAGAAACTTGCTCACTGGCGGTTGTCGTCTCTTCAACCTGTGTGGTTTCATCGGTTGATTCAACAGCTTCTGACATCTTTTCAAGCACCTGCTCAGGTGAGCTAGGACGATCATAATGCTCACTGGTACCGGAAATAAACGATGAAACGGCTGCCACTACAAACACCGCTATAGCAATAATAATAGCTGCGGTAATAATAGATCGAGAATGACGCATTAGACTCTCCAAGTGATTAAATTTTTACTGATCATACCATCACCTTATGGCTATATATAAGCTGTTCAGCGTATTTGTTTGATTTAGGACAAGTTCACTCGCCTCTTCATTTGATTGAATTCTTTTGGGTAACTTTTAAAAAAGGTATTACTCCCATCAATTTTGTGCGCATCTTCCTGCTTTTTTGCTAAAAATTGGACTCAAAAGTCCAGTTTCGTTGTATTTAAACAACATTTTTTCTAAATTTTTTTCATTCAAACAACAGTTTATGAAAATGTTTGTATACAGCCAGAGCATTGGCTGCTTTAAACCTAACTAAAAACCAGCTATCCAGAAGCGCTCTTTAGTCAACCTATTAACGTTAAATCAAAAACGGATCAATTTGGTCTATTTCAGCCAAATACAAAGCTTCTTTATCCAAATCACGCGTAAACACTGGGCTAAGCACCTATCACACCCCAGCTTTAGGAATTTTTCCTATATGAAGCTGAAAAACCTGAAGCTAGCCTTCATGAGCTTTTTACGCACAGGAGAGAGAAATGAAATTAAAACCAAAACTCATTAGTACAGCGATAATGTCTTCGCTGATGCTGATGCCCTATGCCGTTTTGGCAGAGGAAGATGCCGTTGATACCGGCAAGATGACTGTTACGGGTATTTTGCCTGATCGCTTAGAAGCGGTTCCAGGGTCTTTTAGTATTATTGATGAAGAGTATTTAGAAGAACGCCGTCCTATTTCTAACATTGAAAGATTACGTACCGTTCCTGGCGTTAACGTGGTTCCAGATGGCAGCATGGGCTTTGATACTAATATCGGTATCCGTGGACAAAATCCACGCCGAAGTGCCAAGTCGATGATTATGGAAGATGGTATGCATTTACAGCTGGCACCCTATGCGGATCCTGTAGTGCATTACACCACCCCATCGCAAGCCGTTAATCGTATTGAGGTCATTAAAGGTGCTAATCAAATCCTTTATGGACCACAAACACTTGGCGGTGCGGTGAATTTTGTCACCAAACCCGTTCCACGTAATGGTGAAGTTGAAGGAAGTGTCACCTCGGCCTTTGGCAACCAAGGTTATCGTATGCTGAACGGCAGCGTTGGTTTTGGTAATGAAGTCGGCGGCGTCATGTTTGATTTCAACCAGAACAAGGGGGACGGTGTTTATGACGATGCTGAATTTGATGTCAAAGACTACCGTTTTAAAGGCGAGCTGGATATTACCGATCGTCAAACTCTTGGCTTGAAATTAGTCCACACCCGTGACCGTCGTAATCAGACCGAAGCCTATTTAACACCGTTTGAATATGATCAAGACCCTTATTCACATCCGTCCATTGAAAACGATGAATGGGAACAAGATCGTGATGTCGTTCAGTTACAGCATATTTTCAGGGTTAATGATAACTTCAAACTGAGCTCTCAGGCTTATTACACTGATACATTCCGCAATGGTCTGCGTAGTACAGAAGAGAATGAAGGAGACCTTGATGTTAACGGTAACATTACTTCTATTTTCAGAAACTGTCCTGATGAAGGTGGTGAAGGTATCCCGGCTGGTAATGTAACCAACCCTGGCCAATGTGCTGGCCGCCATGCTCCACGACAGTATTACACTCGAGGAATAGAGACACGTGGTGATTTGTCTCATAGCCTGTTTGGCCTTGAGCATGACACTATCTTCGGCGTGCGTTATCACGAAGAAAACGTGCATCGTCAGGAAATTCTGGCACAGAGTGTTGCTGAACGTGAAGACTATGATTTGGCATTACTGAATAATCCAGGTGATGTGGAAGAAGCCTTTATTAAAACCAATGCACTGTCTTATTACATGCAAAACACCACCTATGTTGGTAACTGGTCTTTCACTCCGAGTTTCCGGGTAGAAGATGTGCGTACCAGCGAAAAATTCTTTGAAGGTGGGGTTCAAGAAAATCGTGAAAGCCTGTCATATACCGAGTTCCTGCCAAGTTTTGGCATAACCTGGAATGGCATTGCTAACACAACGGTTTTTGCCGGTGTTCATAAAGGCATTGCACCAGCACGAGCTGACCGTGAATTTAGTGAAGATGGCGGCCGGGCTGAGCCAGAGGAAAGCACCTTGTATGAGGTAGGTCTACGTAGCACATATTTCAAAGGTATCAGCTTTGAAACAGCGCTGTTCCATAACGATATCAAAAATACATTGATTGATTTTGGTGATACGTTTGATAACAGTGGTGACAGCAAGCAAAGCGGTATTGAAGTAGCAGGTCGCATTGACTTTGGCGATATTTACGGCTGGACAAATAATATTTATTTATCCGGTGCATATACCAACCTTTGGACTGCCGAGTATGAAGATGGTCCTGATCCGACAATTAACGGAAACAGAATGCAATATGCACCTGAACATCTGTTAAACGTTGATCTTGGCTATGAACATCAAAGTGGCGTACATGCCCGTATCGGCGTACAACATGTCAGCAAACAATTTGTTGATGATGGAAATACACGGGTAGAAGATGTGAGCGGTCTTCAAGGCACCATTCCAAGCTTTACCATCTGGAATGCTACCGTTAATTATCAAGTACCTAACACCGGGGTAACGTTATTTACAGGCGTTGAAAACCTGTTTGATAAAGAGTATCTGGTCAGTCGTAACGAAGGTAAATTAGTAGGTCGTGAACGTCTGTACTACGGTGGTATTACTTACAACTTTTAATTAGCTTCAACGTTGACGGAGACAATCTTACAGAACATGTTTTTGAATATGTATTAAACAACAGCCATTTCTCCCAGATTTGCTGTTTCTGTAGGACTATTGCCGACAAGCCCGCTCAGTGCGGGCTTTTTTTTGCACACAAAAAAACCCACTTTAATGTGGGTTTTGCTGCTTTCAGTAGGAGTTAATCTTTCTGCACTTCTCGTTTATCGATATACATCAATACGATCTGCCTGTCGGTGTAAATATCGTTGGAACCGCTCTTACGCACCGTGTCATAAAAGGCTTTAAATTTTGGATCTCGTTGTTTCATTTCCTCAAGATTATCCAACAAGACCAGTGCCTGAAATGCGGTGGGTGCTGTATCAAAAAATCTCACTGTACAATAGCTGGTGATGGCTTGTCCGGTTGCTTGCAGATCAGCCTTAAGAGACTCATCAAAGATGCATTGCTGATAATTATCATGTTCGGCAGCAACAAAACCCGAGACAAACAAACTGCTGATAGCAAAAATCTGAGCTTTCATTATCTCTCTGTCCAATATATTGAAGATAACGGCTCAGACTTGTGCCTTGCTGTTAGGTTCCGTTTTAAAGTTATGAGTCACCCATTTGACTAATGGTCTTAATAACATCCATATAAGCCCCACCATGCTCCTGTACCGCATCAGCATCGTATTTTTCAGAAGCCACATGAACCTCTTCCAAGGTCATCGCCAGTTTATCCAATTCTTGATTTATTTTTGCCAAGGCATTTTCCAACGTATAGGTGAGTTCATGCACTTTGGTGACATCATCAGCCGACATGGATTCTTTCTTTAATAAAGCTTCCAATTGGTGATTATAACGCTTGAAGTGGGTTACAGCTTCCTCCAGCGAGTCTGCTGATTCGCCTTTAAAATGTTCAACTGTTTCAGCTTTTGCCATAGTGGCCACACCAAAACTCAATGCCGCCGCGGCAAGATAATTCATCACTTTCATATTAACCTCTTAACAAACAAGAATGATTTACAAAGGATAACGATATACGTTATCAACAGTAAATAAGGACGAAATTTGTAATATCAAGGGCATAAAAAAACCTCCCGTCATAACAACGAGAGGTTTTGAGTGCAACCAAATACTGATTACATGGATTCAGCTTCTGAAAGCGCTTTTTTGACGACACGGCCAACGCCGCCGGTTACATCAGCTGATTTAATGGCATCCAGATTGGTGGGCTCACCTACGATAACCGCCCCTCCCATGCCAGCGCCAATGTGCGGAGTACATTTATAGATGTAAATACCCTCATTCTCAAAGGTATATTGATAATTTTCACTCATAGGCGAGTTAATTTTTTCTGCACCTTCGGGAATCAAACCATCTATCGTTTCCACATTATGAGTAGACATATTTTCCCAACGCACCGTATCACCAGGGGCAACCTTCACCACCAATGGTTCGTATTTCATGCCAACCGCTGTAACAACATGTGTTTCAGCAAAAACACTTTGGCTCATTAAAAGTAATGCTGCGGGAATGGTCATAATCGCTAATTTTGTTTTAGGCATGGAGCCTCCTGTTCAGTGATTAACTCAAACTTAATTAGTTATGTTGTACATGATACGGGAATTATTCCCGATAACACTATTACCGACCATTGAGAAATCATGATGGTTCCGGCATGGTTATAAGCAGATACTGTGCTTGCGTGTTTAAGGACGCATTAACTTAAGTTAATCATTTTCATGGCCTCATTAAGGAGAACTTCCTATCGCTCAGTACTGCCATGAGCTTTAAAATAACTGAATATCTGGAAAATAAGAAAGCCCATTACAGTCAACACAATAGCAATTTCATAACGCGCATAAGCGACAGAGAT
Source organism: Methylophaga pinxianii (assembly GCF_020447225.1). Taxonomy (GTDB): domain Bacteria; phylum Pseudomonadota; class Gammaproteobacteria; order Nitrosococcales; family Methylophagaceae; genus Methylophaga; species Methylophaga pinxianii. The sequence continues at coordinate 59,726 of NZ_JAJAEO010000173.1, forward strand.
ACCAATCGCGCCAGTTAGCCAAATTCCGGCCGCACTGGCTGTACCACTCACACCATTATCTTTTTTCATAATGGCACCACCGCCGATAAAACCCATACCCGTGATAATGCCATACATAACTCTGGCTTCGGCTGCATCTCCATCGTAAACTTCTCTGGCCACCAGCATAAAAGCACAACATGCGATGCAGACCAGCGGATAGGTTCGCATACCGGCTCCTCTGGCTTTATATTCCCGATTAAAAGCAATCGGTAAAGCAAGAAGAAATGCGATGCCTAATTGATAAGCGTGATACCAGATTAATCCAATATCAATATTCATCAGCCAATCTCCCACTGATTAAAATGAAGTATTGTCGACTCCCTGAAATGTCGTCATTAATTTGATGCAATCTGCGATTTCAAACTGCGGGGCCAGGCGGTAACTAACGCTTTTAGTAGCGTGGCGAGTGGAATCGCAAAGAAAATCCCCCAAAAACCCCAGATACCACCAAAAAACAATACAGCCAAAATAATCGATACCGGGTGTAAATTTACCGCCTCAGAAAATAAAACCGGCACCAGTACATTGCCATCCAAGGCTTGAATAACACCGTAAGCCACCAATACATAAGCAAACTCTTCTGTCAGCCCAAAATGAAAGCCAGCTACGGCAGCCACGGGAATTGTTGCCACCGCCGCACCAATAAATGGAATCAATACCGAAAAGCCCACGATAACCGCTAATAGAGCGGAATAGGGCAAACCAAACCAGGCAAAGGTAATAAAGGTAACCGTACCGACAATGATGATCTCTACTACCTTACCACGCACGTAGTTGGCGATCTGACCATCCATCTCTTTCCAGATCCGGCTCATTAACCCACGTTTTTCCGGCATCATAGATAATATAAATCCCACCAGACGTTCACGGTCTTTAAGCATAAAAAAAA
>NZ_JAJAEO010000034.1 GCF_020447225.1 Methylophaga pinxianii
AACGATGGCGCCATCAAATGGAAATATGAGCCAAAACAAAACTACGATGAAACTGTACCAGTCATGTGCTGTGATACCGTTAACCGTGGTCTGTCTTACGGCGATGGCAAAATCTTCCTGAACCAGGCTGATACCACTCTGGTGGCATTAGATATGGAATCTGGTGAAGTTGTCTGGTCTGACAAACGTGATGATCCAAAAGTTGGCGCAACCAGCACCGCTGCAGCGCACGTCTTCAAAGATAAAATCATCGTTGGTATTTCAGGTGGTGAATTCGGTGTTCGTGGTTATGTACAAGCGTATGACTTAGACGGTAACGTGCAGTACAAAGCGTACAGCAC
>NZ_JAJAEO010000134.1 GCF_020447225.1 Methylophaga pinxianii
ATTGATTTAACGACTTTTCTAAGAGGACAGGAAACGGCCGATCAACACCGCCACCATTTATTACAACTTGAAATTGAGATTCAGCAACAGATTGCCAACATTAATCAGATTGCCGGTCGAACTCTTTAATTCTGAGATTTAGTTCGCCGTGGTCTCATCGCGCATTCTTGCGGCCAGATCTTCCCACAGCGATAAGCGAGATGCATCGCCAACCCGTTGACCCTCACCGCGTGATTTGGCCAACCACAAACCGGTACCGTTAAAGCTATAGACGGGGATTAAATCCTGACGCCGATTAGCAGGCTTAATCTCATTAATCAAATTATCCAGTACCAACGGAATCGCCCGTTTATTTTCAAAATAGGTTAAAACCATATGCGCCTGATCCAGATTGATAGCTTTGACATAAGTGATACGTAATTTATCTTCATTCACCCCAAGTTGTTTCAGGGTGAAATATTTGGCGATGGAATAATCTTCACAGTCGCCCGCGCCGATAGAGAGCATTTCTATCGGCGTAGCCCAGTAGTCATCTTTATTCCACAGCAGAATATCATCAACAAACATGACATTATTGTTGAAGAAGTCATTCACCAGAGCCAGCTTTTCTACTTCCGAAAGCGCCTGACTTTCCTGCATCAATTGCTGCCAGGACTCCACTCGTTGCCTGGCATCACTATCGTATTCTTTTTCAATTCGCTGCAGTAAGGCCTCTGAAATCAGCAGTTCTGCCAGTAAGGGAACCGAAAATGCCAGCCACCATGCCAGCATGGTTACCAGTACAACAGGCTTTAGCCGCAGTAACATTGATTAACGACTGATCCCGAATAAACCGGCCTGTTGCAACCAAAGGAAGTCTCCTTCGTCTTTTACACTCTCTGCCAGGACTTTCACTTCCAATAACCGGGCGATTTCCTGAATGATATCGAGTAAGTCGGGTTTATTGGTATTACTACGAATATCAGTGGTCAGATCGCGTGCCAGGCGAATGTAATCAATATGCAGATCTTTAAGCAGATTTACCGGGATCACATCACTGCTATAACGTTTCAGCAGGCTATGGGCACCGAGTTGTCTGACAAAGAGACTGAAGTTGCTAAAGGTATCCAAATCCTTGGCAGCCGCGTAGGCCGTGACACTAAAGGCCAGAAGGGAGGGGGAAATGCCTGACTGTATAATTTCCCGGCCCAACCACTGACGAAACTCTGCTGAAGCAATTGATGCCAGTGACAAGTTGATGGTAACCGGAGCCGGAGCGGTTTCTTCGTCCATTAACCTGAACACTTTTTGCACAATATGCTTATCCAGAGTTTCGACTAGATCGAAAGCTTCAGCCATCGAGAAGAAAGTACCGATTGGCAGTAATTGACCCGTCGCATCACGAACCTCGGTAAAGGCTTCACGCATGACTAATTGCGGTTTTGCCGGATCGTTGTAGTGATAAGCCTGGTTGGTAAATGTAATAACAGCCGAATCTTCCTTGATAACTTGCTCGATAGTCGCTTTCCAGCTCATTTCGGTCATAGAGCTTAAGGTGTTTTCCTTGATATAAAACGCATTCGCTTCAATCAATCGTGCCTGTTCATAGGCTTCAATCAAGGCAGGCATCAACCGTTCAAATTCACTACTGCGTTCAAACGAAACAATACCCATGTGCAGCAAATCGTTGTGCTCATATTGCTGACCAAGCTCGTTTGCCAAGCGCTGAATTTGCTCAGCGATGGAAGTAATATCTTGCATATTGGTATCGGTTGTCAGCACGGCAAACTCAGATCCGTACCAGCGATAACTGCGTGCACTGTTAAAAGGTAATTGTTTTAACTGGCTGGCAAAGGCTTTTAATAATTCATCGACCGCCTGCTTGCCATGATTTTTTACCACAGTACTTAAATCATCAAACTTGATATAAATAACATGACCAAACTCACCAATGGACAGCGACTGTTTGATATCGACATTAAATGTTTGTTGATTTAACAAATTTGTCAGTGGATCACGATTTAGATTGTCATTGAGTTTATCGAGACGAGCATTGAGATGATGAACGGTTTTACCAATTTTGGTCGACATGCTGTTCATTGAACTAGCCACAGACCGAACCTCTTTGGTCCAGGGTAAATTTTCAATCACAGTAAACTTACCGGCTGAAATATCATCGGCTTGTTCGGTGATGGCCTTTAAGGGACGCAAAGTCATTCTCAGCACGATCAGCAGCAATAAAATGGCGCCGAGTAAAATGAGTAATGAAAACTTAAGAGTAGCTTTAAATTGTTCGTATAACTTGAGATAACCATAGCCAGGATTACTGGTGACTTCGAGTGTGCCGGCAATATTCCAACCTGTGCTGATTTCACTGACGGCTGTAGCTGTTTCAATAGGGAAAAACTGAATTAGCCAACTTGGTACACCGCGGACTTCATCCGGATTGGTCAGCCGAATTAACTCATTATTATCCACATCCAGTAAACGCATCTCTTTGTAATAACCGGTATCAAAGATAGCGTTCATCATGGTTCGCAAAATCGGATCAGTTTCATCAGCCATATGTGGACTGAGGGATAAGCCGAGAGAGGTTGCTGTGTCTTGTACATGCACTTCTGATTCGCCTTGAAGATAACTACGAATATTGTCCATGCTCATGACAAAATTTACTGAGAACACAATCAGAAAAATCAGCGTTAGCAAGATAAGTAATTGTTTTGATAAAGACATAAGAAGCAACCTCAATATGAAAGGTATCATCAGGCTGGAGTCAGCATGAGCCAGCTGTTATACAGCTTCATCCAGTAACCGCGCTAACATTACCTGTGCAACTGCCGGCAGGCAAGCTAAATCCAGTGTTATTGGGCAAAAACAATAGACTTTTAGCTTTTGTTTTCACTGAACGATTGTTACGATCCTGATTACTTCTTTCAAGGCAGTCTTCCGATGTTTATGGTTTTGGCGCAAATGGCCGTATTAATTGCCTGTGGCGCGTTATGGCAAGCCATGGCGCCAAGACATATTCCAGCGATAGCACATCGCCGGGCACTGACCGATCTGGTGTTTTATATTCTATTGCCGGCCATGGTGATTGATGTGATATGGCAGACACCACTTGATATGAACTCGATGAAGATCTCGTTATTAGCGATGACGGGGTTGGCAACAGCGGCTTTATCTATCTGGTTGGTATTAAAAGTGGTGCCTGTAACCAATGCGCAAAAGGGCGCATTGCTATTGGCGGCAACTTTTCCCAACGTGACTTATCTTGGATTGCCGGTATTGGACCAGGTGCTGGGGAGTTGGTCCAACGCAATTATTCTGCAATATGATTTGTTTGCCTGTACGCCAATACTGATGACAGTGGGCATGTTAATAGCTGGATATTATGGCAGTCATGATCAATCGAACCACCCATTAAAAAGCCTGGTGAAAATTCCGCCGTTATGGGCGGTAACCATCGCTGTGCTATTAAATCTGCTGGATATAGAGCGTCCCGAGGTGATTCATTCCGCCTTGCAAACTCTTTCCGGCGGTGTAGTGCCGCTTATGCTGATAGCATTAGGCATGAGTATTCGCTGGCAGAGTCTACGTTTAAATTTGCTGCCACTCTTGTTACCTGTTGCCGCCATTACTTTGTTTATTGCGCCGGCCGGTGTCTGGTTAATCACTCAGGTTCTCAGTTTGCCAACCGAAATCATGACCACCGTGATTCTCTCGGCTGCCATGCCGACAATGGTGTTTGGTATTGTGATTTGCGAACGTTATGGTTTGGATACATCGCTTTATGCAGCAGCCGTTACACTCACCACAGTATTATGTATGCTCAGTCTACCGCTGTGGTTTTATTGGATTAACTGATCCGACCAGATAAAGCCCGCTTGATCTACAGATTGTTTAATTAATTGCATGGCTTGTTCAACCTGATCGGCTTCACCACGCAGACTGAATTCGATATGAGGTGGATCACCGAGATGCGGCAGACTGGACAACTTTAACAGTGGATAGTCATGAACAATTTGATTCATGACCGGTAAGAGATCTGACTCACGCCCACGCTGGACAAAAATAATCTGTTCAGCGGCAGGTCGCTGGTTTTTTAAATGCGCATAAAGATTATCTAACACCCATTCCACCATTGGCCAGGCCATTTCCGGAAAACCTGGCGTGAAGTGATGATTTGCATAAGAAAAACCAGGTATTCGATTGATTGTATTAGGTATAATCCGCGAGCCTTCTGGCAGGTATCCCATCAAAATACGATTTGGATAGGCGTCTTCGCCAAACCGTGCTTCAATTTCTGCAATAGCTTCAGGGTGGGGAATTAAGGGCACATTGGCAATTTTGGCAACAGTCTGGCGAGTTCTGTCATCAGGGGTTGCACCAATTCCACCAAAGCTGAACACCAGATCCTCACTGCTCATGCTGTAACGCAGAGCGCGTTCCAGTTGCAGCGGATCATCACCTACAATCAGAGTCCAGCTTAATTCAAGACCTCGTTTCGCCAGCATGATTTGTAATTGATTGAAATGCTTGTCCTGGCGTTTACCGCTAAGAATTTCATCACCAATAATTACTGCGCCGATATGCATTGTTTACTCCGTTTCTTGTCGATTACGCATAAAATCTGCAGTCTGGGCGAATGAACTCATCAGTTGTTCGGCAAACAAAGGATCCAGATCTAAAGTTTTGAGCGCCTGAGCCATGCAGTACAACCATTGATCCCTTTCTTCAATACCGATTGAAAAAGGAAGATGTCGGGCTCTCAAACGCGGATGGCCAAACTTCTCAATGTACAAAGAGGGGCCTCCCAGCCATCCACTCAAAAACATAAAAAGTTTATCTTCACTGATTTGAATGTTTTGGGGGTGCAGACCACGAATTACCTGGGTTTGCGGCGTTTCGCACATGATTTGGTAAAAAGTATGACAAAGTTTTCGAACGGCTGGTTCGCCGCCTATACGTTCATAAGGTGTTGCAATATCGGCCATGCTAAATCCAAGCTTAAATTCATTCAGTTTACTCCGCATCGAGATACTCATAAAGGCTTATAAGGTTGCGACATGAGGTTCAGACCGGGATAATGAATTGTTTATCACTAATCAAAGGAGCAATAGCTTATGAGTGAAAGAATTGTGATGCGAACAGGTGAAGCACTGATTGCTGATGGCCCACCATTGACTGCCGCCGAACCAGAAGTGGTTATTGGCGAACTGGATGGACCAGTAGGAACTGCATTTGCGAATTTAATGGGTGATCAGGTCAAAGGTCACTCCCGTGTACTGGCTCTGATGAATACTGATGTTCAGGTTCGTCCTGCAACAATTATGGTCAGTAAAGTAACCGTTAAAAATACTGCCTATACCAACATTCTGATGGGTACTGTTCAAGGTGCGATTGCTAACGGCGTATTGGATGCCGTGCGTAACGGCACTATCCCTAAAGAAAAAGCCAATGATTTGGGCATTATTGTCTCCGTCTGGTTAAATCCTGGTATCACTACAGTAGAAAATCTGGATCATGAAGCATTATTCGATGTTCATCGCCGTGCCACGACACGCGCAATCGAGAAAGCAATGAACCATGAGCCAAGCATTGATTATCTTCTGGAAAATCAGGATAAGCTGGTCCACAAGTATTACCAGAAAGAACTGGATGCAAAAAAATCTTAAGTGAATTTTTTGCATAGGTTGTGGTCATAGAGAGGGGTCAACAGACTCTATTGATTATTCACAGCCTCGACAAAATTTACGGTTTGTCTGCGAAAGCAGGCAGACCGTTTTTTTTGCCATGTATAATGCTCTAATGTGAATAACGGCGGTCAGAGAGACAAATGGATTTATACTCCATCGATACATTAATGCATGAAACCCGACAGTTGGCCGCACGCTATCGTCAGGCGACCGGTAGCACCTTACCCGTCACCGGTGAAATTGCCCGATTTGATGCCGCAAAATCATTAGATTTACAGTTACTGGATAATTTAAATTCCAGTTATGACGCGATAGGCAAAAGTGGTGCATTAGCCGATCAAAAACTGGTGATTAAAGGTCGTGCCATCTTTGATACCAGTAAATCTACCCCGCGAATTGGCCAATTGAATCCTGCTCAAGAATGGGATGGTGTATTACTGGTGTTGTTTGATGATGAATATCAACCGGTAGAAATATTTTATGCGTCCAAAGAAATTATCCAGGAAGCACTGAATGATCGCGAAAGTAATCGTAAAAAACGCGGTGCCATGTCTATTGCTCAGTTTAAAATTATCGGTGAACGGATCTGGACTGCTGAAAATGGAGCGGAACCTGAAATTTGGGATAATCAGACGACGTGATTTGTTTCAACACGCGAGGTAAGTTTTTTGGAAGTTGTTATGCAGGATGATTTACAACAGATCTTTGCCGAAGGCGGCATACTTGCCCGGCAAATCAAAGGTTATCATCCCCGCCAGGCACAGCAGGAAATGGCCCAGCGTATTGCCGACACACTCGCTTCTGCAACGGTCTTAGTCGCTGAAGCAGGTACTGGGACCGGTAAAACCTTTGCCTATCTCGCCCCAGCCATTCTATCCGGACAAAAAGTCTTTATTTCCACCGGTACTAAAAATCTCCAGGATCAATTATTCAGACGCGATTTACCTACCTTGCGTAAAGCATTAGCCGTGCCTTTTCAGGCGGCCATACTTAAAGGCCGAAGCAATTATCTGTGTCATCATCGACTGACATTGGCAGAACAAGATCCTTTGCTGCTCTCACAAAGTGATGCTTTGCGTTCATTGCGTGACTGGTCTCAAAGCTCTAAAAATGGTGATTTAAGCGAGTCCGATTTACTAGATAATCAATCCAATCTATGGCCAAGAGTTACTTCAACGGTCGATAATTGTCTGGGACAACAATGCCCTGAATATCAACAGTGCTTTATTGTTGAAGCCCGCCGTCGGGCTCAGGAAGCCGATATTGTTGTTATCAATCATCACTTGTTAATGTCTGATTTTGCGTTAAAAACTGCTGGACAAGGTGAGGTTTTGCCTACGGCTGACGCGTTTATTATTGATGAAGCACATCAGTTACCCGCGATTGCCGGGCAGTTTTTGGGAAACCGTATCAGTAGTAATCAAATTGTTGAATTATGCCGCGATACGGTTCAGGAAATGCAGGAGCATGCAGCCGACAGCAAAACTCTGGCATTACACGCCGAAAAGTTACAATCCAGGCTGCAATCATTACGGCTGCATATCGGCAATACCGAACAACGCACTCCCTGGTTAACACAGTTATTCAATGATGAAATAAAAAACCATTTCAATGAGTTAGTCGATTATCTTGAAGTGTTTGAAGCCGAACTGGAACCCCTCGCGGTAAGAAGTCCAGGATTATCACAATGTCATATTAGAGCCAGCGAATTACTCAATATTATTCAATTATTCTCAGAGCAAAATGACGATAATCTGGTGCTTTGGCTGGATAATCGGCCAACTGGATTTGTGTTACACGCCACACCTTTTGAAATCAGCCAGCATTTTCAGCAATGGCTGGAAGAAAAACCGGCAGCCTGGGTGTTTACCTCTGCAACATTGACCGTAGCGGGAAAATTTAATCACTTTTGCCAGCATCTGGGAATTGAAAATGCTGAATATGCCAGCTGGGAAAGTCCATTCGATTATGCAAAACAAAGTCTTTTGTATTTACCTAATATTCCGGTTGAACCCGCTGATCGTCGATATAACCAGTATGTTGCTGATATTGCGAAAGAAGTCATCTTGCACAGTGAAGGGCGTATCTTTTTATTGTTCACCAGTTACCGAGCTATGCATGAAGTTGCTGAGTTACTGGCGGATTTGGATTATCCCTTAATGGTGCAGGGGAGTGGAGCAAAAGCGACATTATTAGAAGAGTTTCGTCAGCATGGTAATGCCGTACTGCTCGGCACTAATAGCTTTTGGGAAGGCGTTGATGTGCGAGGAGAAGCCTTATCGTGTGTGTTAATCGATAAAATCCCATTTGCATCGCCGGGTGATCCAGTACTGGAAGCACGAATAAATAATTTGAGGGAGCGGGGCGGTAATCCATTTCGCAGCATACAAATTCCGTCAGCAGTGATCCAGCTTAAGCAGGGGATTGGACGATTAATTCGCGATGAGCAGGATCATGGCGTATTGGTCCTGTGCGATCCAAGGCTACTAAACAAACCCTACGGCAAAGTATTTATGCGTAGTTTGCCCGCCATGCCCATCACACAGGACATCCATCAGGTTGAAGACTTTTTTACTCAACGGCAAGTCAAGACAACCATTTAGTCTTTATGAATCAATAACTAAATAGCAATATTTCACATTAAATCTAAAGCAAATTTCTTTAATAAATCTAATGGGATAATCTCTAATGCAAGTTGATGAGTACTCGCCAGAAACACCTTGGGTGCCATTTCATGCTGCTGTGCTTCAATCCAACGTTGGGCACACATGCACCATCTGTCGCCCGGTTTTAATCCCGGAAAATTAAATTCCGGTACGGGTGTACTCAGGTCATTGCCACGAAAACGTGAAAACTCCAAAAAAGCTTCAGTCACTTCAACACATATCGTATGCGAACCTAAGTCCTGATCGCTGGTATTACAACATCCGTCACGGTAAAACCCTGTCAATGGATCACCGCTGCAAGTTTGTAATGGTTCACCTAATACATTCAAAGAAGGGCTGATATCCAGTTCCATAATCAATCGTACTTAATATATTTAAAACGGGGATCATCGGGTGTACCGACTAAAGCACCACCTTCGATCAATCCAGGTTGCCACATAATGACTTCTTCGATTTTACTTGCCAATTCAAAATCTTTATCAGAAATTCCTTTGGCAGCGTGATTAGTCAATTTGACAATAACAAAGGCGTAAGAAACGGTTAGATCCGGGTGGTGGAAAGCAGCCTCAGCCAAATGGCCCACTGTATTAACCACCATCAGAGTAGATTTCCAGCCACTGGTTTTATATTTTCGGCGGATCCAGCCATTTTCCAAGTACCAATTAGGTAACTCTGCCTTGAGTCGTTGTTCAACTTCCGCATCGGTGTAGGTTTTCTCGTTTTCAGTTTCTCTCCAGCTCATAGTGGTTCCTCTTTTTTATAAATTATTTATGAACAACTGCCAGTGTAAAGCAATATCAGGTTTCACACTTACTACAGATTGTTTTGCAATATGAATAGCTTCTTACACATCAAAATGAGCACCTTTTGATTTCAGTTGTTTAATTCCATCATCTGAAATTTGATCATAATTTGAACTTGCAGATAAGCATAGTGGGCAGCCAGTTTTTTTCTTCCGGCGATGCTTCAGCAGTATTTATTAATACCATTCACAATTTGCTCAATTGAGTTCGCATCTAAAAACAGGGGTCATGATTTCCTCCAGATTAAAATGCTGTCATTTCATCCTGCGCCTAAAAAAGCTCTGATGCTTTTACATAGGTTAGGAAGAACACGGAAACTTCAATATTTGCGAATACTCATCAAAGTGAGTGGATATATCGAAAGTAGTTGCTAAGTACTTACATACAACATAACCATCGTTAAACAACAAGCAATTTAACATAATATACATTATACGAACTTAATAAGAGAGGTTAAATCTCAACAAGCTCGGTCGATAATCCATGAGGCCTTCGCTTCAGATAATATGTGTTATGACAAAAAAAGATGTTTTTTAAGATGGTTCAGAATTTAAAATCTGAGCGTTTTTACCATACAAACCCCACGAGAATTTAAATTCTGAATAATCAATGAATGCCTTACACCCATTCACATGAACAATCAATTAATCATCTTGGACGCTGCGGCCTCGTCAAGCACGCCCTTTAAACCTTTTTAGTTAGATAATTGATCCAGCCCGGCTCATCACTTTTATTGCTCACTACGTTTAAACTTAGCCAGGCATTAATATTTACTATCTCCAGCTGGATAAGTAATAAAGATATCTTTTACCACGGCATTTTTAGTTAATTTCGCCGGTTTGATTTGGTCAGCATTCATTAAATGAAAGACCTGTTCACCATGGGCAAGCAAATAATCTGCAACGATGCGACGATGACAACGCCACCAGACCGCTTCTGAACACATCAAGACACAGCATTGTTTTTGACCTAGTTTGAGCAACATATCCAACCCGGTCTGAAAATCTGTGGTAAGTGCGTAGTCAGCATAGTTTTGGAAACTCTGATTTTGCCAAAAAGCATTTGTGTCGTCGGAAATGGATTTGATTTTGTTGCGTCGCCCGCCTAGCTCGGTTAGATGAAGATAATCGATCTGGTAATGCTTTAACGTGGCAGGTAGCGTGTCTTCATTAAATTGAGGATTTGTCCGTGAACGTGGAAACGAACGGATATCCACTACCAGCGTTACATTGGCTGCGTGGAGTAATTGGATAAATTCTTCTATGCTACGAGTTGAGTGGCCTATAGTGTAAAACGGTAACACTAGGAATCCGGTTTTTCCGCTGTTTTTGTCAGGACTGCTGCCTTATGCGCCGCAATATGATCGGTTTTGTCACTTTTTATTTCATATTGGGGATCATCGCTGGATGCCCGACGGGTATGGCCTTTGTAATCAAAATCTTGTGTGTGAATTTTGGTGATGGTGCCCCCGACCCTTCCCGCTTCGGAATTCCAGGTGACATGATCTCCGACGTTAAATTTATGAGACATATTGCATGGTCCAGAATAGTTAATACTCCTGATAATGCCCATCTATAGAAAGATGGAATAACCGGAATTTGATTTTGAATTATGAGGCTTTTCATCATCCAGCAAGTCTTCCAGGGGGATGTTTGCATGAGACTCGTAGATCTTTTTATTATCTGGATGAAAGACCCATTTAGCTATTACCAACATGCAACATAAACCAATAAAGGACGTTACAACGACCAGCCAATGTGACGTCAAAAAGGCAACTATAACTTTTGCAAACAACCACAAAATTTCCATTGGATTACCCCGGCTGCAATGTCGCTTTTGTCTCTGCTGGTTTTTTATTAGCCAAATAGATTGTTGTCAGTACATTAAATAACATTACCAACGCCCCGCAAAAGAATATAAATCCCCCCATGGCTCGCATAATGTAATAAGGGTGCATCTGTGCTACGGACTCAACAAAGGTATATGACAAATTTCCATACTCGTCATAGGCACGCCACATTAAACCTTGCATGATTCCAGCAACCCACATAGAGGTGATATAAATTGCCGTTCCGATAGTTGCCAACCAAAAATGAACATTCACCAACCTGACAGAGAACATGGTGGTATTCCACATTCGTTCCACCATATGATAAAGCGCGCCAATGGAAACCATTGCCACCCATCCTAATGCACCTGAGTGCACATGCCCAATCGTCCAATCCGTGTAATGCGATAAGGCATTGACTGTTTTGGAAGCCATCACCGGCCCTTCAAAAGTAGACATAGCGTAAAAAGCGAGGGACACAATTAAAAAACGCAGAATATAGTCTGTCCGCAGTTTGTCCCATGCCCCACTGAGGGTAAACATACCATTTAACGCCCCGCCCCATGATGGAATGATCATCGCCAATGAAATAGCGGCACCTAGAGAACCCGTCCAGTCTGGTAAAGCGGTGTATTGGAGATGATGAGCACCAAGCCAGACATAACCAAAAATCAATGCCCAAAAGTGAATGACCGATAATCGATACGAATAGATTGGTCGCTCAGCTTGTTTGGGTACAAAGTAATACATGATTCCCAAAAAGCCAGCCGTCAGATAAAAGCCAATGGCATTGTGGCCCCACCACCACTGAACCATCGCATCCTGAACCCCGGCAAAGATGGAATAGGACTTCCACATGCTTACCGGTATCGACAGGCTGTTAATCACATGCAAATAGGTAAACATGATCATCATGGCCAGAAAAAACCAGTTGGCAACATAGATGTGGCTGGTTTTTCGATGACTCAAAGTAAGGATGAAATTAATTGTATAGGTGATCCAGACGACGGCCAGCAAAATATCAAGCGGCCACTCCAACTCGGCGTACTCCTTACCTTGTGTAATGCCCAATGGCAAAGTGATCATGGCGCCGATGACATATAAATTCCACCCCCAGAAAGTGAACCACGCCAAGGCATCGCTCCAGAGTCGCACACCACACGTTCGTTGGATCACATAATAGGCTGTCGCCATTAATACCGATCCACCAAAGCCATATACAACAATATTGGTGTGAACAGGGCGTAAGCGTCCAAAGGTAATATAGGGAATATCAAAGTTAAGGAATGGCCAGGCGAGCTCCGAGGCAATCCATACACCGACTGCCGTGCCCAGCACTAAATAAATACACGCACTGACACTGAAATACTTCACCACATCATAATTGTAATTTTGATGTTCTTTTACATTCATACAAATATCCAAGCTCTTCCATTACCCGTATTACGAGTAGTTTGGCCCCTCGTCATAGATATGTATAATGAATAATATCTTTATTTATTATCAAAATTATTGATGGATATTAATCAGGCACGCACTTTTCTGGAAATCATTCGTTTGGGCAGCTTCGGTGCTGCAGCAGAAACACTTAATGTGACTCAAACAACCGTTACTGCTCGTGTACATAATCTCGAAAATCAGCTTGGTTGCAGATTATTTATCAGGAATCGCTCCGGTGCTACTGCGACGCTTGATGGGGAAAAGTTTATTGAACGTGCGGTCGCGATGGTGCAGGCTTGGGAAGGTGCCAAACGAAATTTACCGTTACCGTCAGGTACCGAGACCATTTTCAATATTGCTGGCGAAATCAGTCTCTGGAGTCCATTAATGCTTCAATGGCTGAATAATCTCAGCCATGATATTTCCGAAACGGCGATTAATGCAGAAATTGGTGAACGAACCTCATTGCATCAAAAACTCAAGCAAGGTTTACTCGATGTCATTGTAGTGCATCAACCAGAATACGGCCCCGGAATTCAGGTTGAACAAGTTCTGGAAGAAAAACTGATCTTTGTCTCAGCTAAAAACCAAGCAGATCCTTATATATATGTAGATTGGGGAGAATATTTTCGAAAGCAGCATGATATCGCTCTGCCCCATCTGGCAAGGCCCAAGCTGACGATTAACCTTGGCCAGCTCGCGCTGCAGCATATTCTGGAAAATGGTGGTAGCGGTTATTTTCGAACGCGCGTTGTACAAAAATATTTACATTCAGGCGATTTGATTAAGGTTGATAATTATCCTGAATTCACATTTCCTGTTTATATGGTTCATAAAAATCAAACTAAAAATGCATTTTTTCAAAAAGTCCTCGATGCTTTATTTAAAGCAGGAGAAGTTTCTAAACCATGGTTATGAAACATGTAAATAATCAATGATTGAAAGGTTTGGGCTTCAGTTAAACTCAAAATTTAACTGGTCAGAATGCTTGTTGAGCTTGGCGGCATTTTAATTGTCAAATATGTGAGGAAGCATATGTGGTACTACATAACTAAAGTTGTCGTCAGCGCTTTTTTAATTGTCGCGATTTCAGAAATCGCCAAACGAAATTCATTGATAGGCGCCATTTTGGCCTCAGTACCACTGATCTCCATTATTGCAATAATTTGGGTTTATCTTGAAACGGGTGATATTGCCAAAATCAGCGTCTTGGCAGCCAATATTTTCTGGTTCGTCCTACCCTCTCTTGCCTTCTTTATCACACTCCCTATTTTACTGAAAATGGGCTTACATTTTTACTGGAGTCTTTCTCTTTCTGTCTGCGTAACCGTTATCTGCTACTACGCTATGTTACTTGCCCTGAAATTACTGGGGATTGAACTTTAAATCCATATCCCAGCTTTGAAAAACCGGCATCAATGGCATATTTAATAATATGTACAAATTAAATCATTTAATCATTTTTTAATACACCAATGAGCATTTATTCAAATTAAAGATATTTATCTTTCTCAATAGCTTTAGGTTATCGTCTTCCATAATAAACTTGTAAATGTTGATAAATTTCTTCAGAACTTAATTTAGTAAGATCATTGGGTTTTTCCAGAATGACAGTTTTTGTTAATTCTGGTGACATCAGTTTTCGTAATTCGCCAAGAAATTCCGCTGACGCGAGAATAACCAAGTGACCAAGATTATTCTTATGATAACGATCTCCAATATAGGAAATAACTTCTTTGGCAAATTTGTATCTCGCGTGATCTCTGATGGCTTCTTCATTTTCATAATTATGCGTACCGCGACTTAGAGACACGATTCGACCGGGAAGATCGGTAGATATCTCGTGCTCTAATTCACGACCATAAGCATTTGTTAATAACTTGATCTCATTCAATTTGGATCGGAATGAATCTGCAGAGAAAATCCGTGCTGTAGCTTCATCAGCTACGACTACTGTATTAGCCATAAATCCTCATTAATTTCAGTTTTGTAAATTGTTCAAGTTTTTCCGCAATAATTTAATTTCATCAAGCAGCTCAATTGCCAATGCTGCTCCAGCTATATTGACTTCAAGATCCCTGCACAATCTGATAGCAGTATTTACTCGCATAAGACTGCTTGATGAAAAATAAATTGGTTCTTCTTTATTGCTTGAAAATAGTGGCTCTATCACACCATATTCGATCATTTCACTCAGTGTCTCAGCGGGTAAGGCACATCGCAGACATATTTCGTCATACGTCACTTTCTTCACCTGCTCTCTGAAATTTTTGTGATGAGACTGATGCATGAGATTGAGCATTTAACCTTTTACTTTTCAACTTTAACTTCGATGCGTTTGGATTTTGTTGAGTCGTTTTTTGGTATGGTTAACTCAAGTACACCATCAGTAGTTTTGGCTTTGATTTTTTCCAGATCGGCTGCTTCGGGTAATGTGAAGCGTCTAAGGAAGCTGCCGCTGAATCGTTCAGTACGTTTATAGTTTTTACGATGTTCTTTTTTTTCTTCCTCACGAACACCTTTTATTGTGACGACACCATTTTCAACGCATACACTGATATCCTCGGCACGGACACCAGGTAAGTCTGCTTTTATAAGATATTGATTTGTTTCATCCACAATATCTACAGCCGGAGCCCATTGTTCGGTATCAAAATTAGCGATTGAATCATTTAAAAACAGGTTGCTGAGCTCACGCTGCAACTCACCAATGAGACTTAATGGTCTGTATTGAGTAGTCATGTTTATTCCCTTGTCAGTTAAATTTGGAGAGGTAAATTCTGTTTAGTTTGTTGGGTCAACTGTTGCTCAGCAGCCAGCCAGTTGTCTAAATCATGTGTAGTGTCAAAACCATTCTTTTCAGCAATGAAATATGCTGCTGTAGCAATCATGTCATGCTGAGGGATAGTTATATTTGAAGGCGCAGTTGTTATCGCTTCTACTTGGTTTGATTTTTTTTGAGCACGAGCCATAAGTTTTCCCTTCCGGTTATTAGTCGTCTTAACAACCTTTGCATAGCTCATGCCATATATATAACTAATTGATTATTAAGGAAATTAACTTTTAGATCTCGGCGAGAAATAATAAAAATGAGACGCAATCGATTGATGGGGAGATAGTTTGTGATGTAAAGCTACTGGTTTCGCCATTTTAGAGAATGTACAAAAGTAAACAGTGCATCTACAAAATGGAACATTATTTATATAGAGTCACTTCATCCGTGAACGCAAAGCAGAGCCGTGCTTTAAAAGTTTAATTCATGTTTTTTTATCAGTCGGTATAACATCGCTCTGGAGATACCCAAATATTTTGAAGTCTGGGTAATGTTTTTATCGCATTGGTAAAGTGTCGATTCAATGGCTTGTTTTTCTGCTATGTCTCTAGCCGATTTTAACGAGTGAGGCTTACTGACCATGGTGGAATGGGGAATACCCAAATTATCTGTGGTCAAGAGAGATGTATCACATAAAATAGCTGCTCTTTTTATACGGTTCATTAGTTCGCGAATATTGCCGGGCCAGTTATATTCTTTCATGTGATGGAGACATTCTAATGAAAAGCCATCAATTTTTTTATTGAATTCAATTGAATATCTATTCAGGAAATGATTGGCAAGAATTTGAATATCTTCAGTTCTTTCGCGTAGTGTAGGCATTTTGATTTCCAACACGTTCAACCGATAAAATAAATCAGCTCGAAATGTCCCTGTTTTTATGGCTTTTTCAAGGTCTACATTGGTTGCAGCAATAATCCGTGTATTGATTCTGATGTTATCAACACTGCCGACCCGTTGAATGCTCCCTTCTTGTAAAAATCGCAGTAAATTTGATTGTTGATCCAAGGGTAATTCACCGATTTCATCGAAAAATAAAGTGCCGTTTTGGGCCGCTTCAATAAATCCCTTTTTACGACACAAAGCTCCGGTAAAAGCCCCTTTTTCATAGCCGAATAATTCAGATTGAATTAATGATGGCGCAATACCGCCACAGTTCATCGCGACGAAAGGACCTGAAGTGCCGGATAATTTATGAAGCGATCTGGCAATTAGCTCTTTGCCCGTTCCCGTCTCACCAACAATTAAAACCGGACTGTTTACCACTGCGATTTTTCTTATGATTTGCTTTAGTTCTTTGACGAGCTTACTTTGACCAACTAAATCATCAAAAAGACCATTATCTGGAGAATCGGGTATTGGTGCTAAATGCTCTCTAAAATCCTGTTTCAGCTTATAGACATGAGCTGAATTAACGTTAATACCATTGCTAACAAAGTCATTAATGTAAATGGATTTCACCGTATTATCCTCCTGAAAAGGATGTGATCAGGGAGCTATGATGTTCATTTTTTTATGTTTGTAAAAGTTAAGGCAATCAACCGGAATAGTTATTTTCCATAGTATGCGCCACAACATTTTTATTATCTCTATATTGATAGATAAGGGAATTGATCCAGATCATGATTAATAAATATTCCCCAGACTTAACCATAATCTTTACTGAAGCTTGATTAAAATCTGATATTTAATGTTCTGTTAACCAAGCTGCTGTATCTTCAAGGTTCAATCATCTTTGCAGGATAAGATGCACTCTCTCCTGCTGCTTTAGTTACATACCACACTTATAAATGGGAACCATCACATGAAAACTATCGGTTATGCAGCTCACACTTCTGATTCTCCCTTAGCACCTATGTCTTTTGAGCGCCGTGCGTTACGCGCTAATGATATTGCAATGGAAATTCTCTATTGCGGTGTCTGCCATTCGGATCTGCATATGGCGAAAAATGACTGGGGC
>NZ_JAJAEO010000051.1 GCF_020447225.1 Methylophaga pinxianii
TTCTCTATTTCTGGCCGTGGTACGGTTGTAACTGGTCGTGTAGAGCGCGGTATTGTTAAAGTTGGCGACGAGTTAGAAATCGTTGGTATCAAAGACACCCAAAAGACCACCTGTACAGGTGTTGAAATGTTCCGCAAATTGCTGGACCAAGGTCAAGCAGGCGATAACGTAGGTGTGTTGTTACGTGGTACTAAACGTGAAGACGTTGACCGTGGTCAGGTACTGGCTCACCCGGGCACCATCAAGCCACACACCAAGTTTGAAGCGGAAGTGTACATTTTGTCGAAAGACGAAGGCGGACGTCATACCCCATTTTTCAATGGCTACCGTCCACAGTTCTACTTCCGTACAACCGACGTCACAGGAGCCTGTGAATTGCCATCAGGAGTGGAAATGGTCATGCCTGGTGACAACGTCAAGATGGACGTAACCTTAATCA
>NZ_JAJAEO010000006.1 GCF_020447225.1 Methylophaga pinxianii
AGTCAAATGAGGATAAATCGATTTGCTGAAAGGTTGCTAAGTCCACTTCCGGACAATCCCGGTAATGCACAATCGTGCGACTGCCATTTTGACGGTTCAGGGTGACGTAGGAGGTTGGCATTTTGCCCTCGCTCAGACGAGGGCAAAACCGGGTATCAATTTGCTGGCGATGCAAATCAGCTTCGATCACCTGCCCATCGGCTTCATCAA
>NZ_JAJAEO010000062.1 GCF_020447225.1 Methylophaga pinxianii
CGCTATAGCTAAACCAGCCTTCCAAAGTCTCAAACAGATATCGACATCTTCATAATATAAAAAATATTGTTCATCAAAACCATTTACTGCCTGATAGGCCTTATTATCAAACAGCATAAACATCCCTCCAACCCAGTCAGGATAAACCATTTTCTCCTTTTTCTCGAAGTGGTAAACATCGTGTTTACCAAAGAAAAGACGTTTCAATAAGCGAGTAAACGTTGGAAACTTACGGACACTATCTTCAAACTGACCATTCGCATCGACGATTGAAGGGGCTATCATGCCAAGGTTCAACTCGTTGAGGTGCGTAATCAACTGGATAAATGGATTATCAATTAATCGAATGTCTGGATTGAGAACACAAAAATAATTACCCTGCGATAGTTTAAAAGCAGCGTTATGATTCGCTGCAAAGCCTTTAGGATTATCATTTATAACAATACGCAGCGGAAGACTATCGAATTTAAAGTCATTTTTTTCTGGAATATTCAAAGTGAGAATGATTTCACTGATCAAGTCTAGGTGTGTTAATGCTTCTAAATCACCCAGAAGCTGTTTCACGAGATCACCTTGCCCATGACTTACTATCGAAATACTAATGGAGT
>NZ_JAJAEO010000165.1 GCF_020447225.1 Methylophaga pinxianii
AAAAAAAACAACAAAAAAAAGGCAATTATTACTTCCATTAAAGCAATTAAAATGGCGCCATTTAATTTGGTTGTTTGGAGAAACCTTATGATTATTTGTTTAAAGATATGAAGATTTCATTTGTACTACCAGCTTTGAATCTGACTGGCGGAGTGCGTGTCGTTGGGATTTACTCTAAATTATTATCTGAACGGGGACATAATGTAACTATTTTATATCCAAAACCTCTTAAATTAACGATTAAGAAAAAAATAAAAAAGTTGATTAATTTATTTCTTTGGAAAAGTGAAATTAATAAGCCACGTTGCCCTTATTTCGATCATGGTTTGGCTAAGGTGAAGAGTCTGTCTTTTCACTCTGGTGTGATAGCTGAGGAAATTCCAGATGCCGATATTGTTATTGCTACCTTTTGGAATACCGCTGAATGGGTCGCAAAAATGCCCGATTCAAAAGGGATTAAATATTATTTTATTCAACATTACGAGCTTCATCCCTGGCTACCAGTAGATAGAGTGAAAGCAACATTTCAATTACCTTTTAAGCGAATAGTAGTCTCACCTTGGATTGCAGACTGCCTCCGAGACTATGAAGGTTGCGAAATTGATGCGTTGGTATTGAATGGTGTTGATACTAACCAATTCTTTTCTGTAGCTCGGATGAAGCAAACTCAGATGACCGTCGGTTTTATGTATTCTCCCAGACGATATAAAGGCTGCCAAATTGCTATCGAGGCAATCATAGCTGTTAAGCAAAAGTGTCCGGATTTGAGAGTGTTGGTTTTTGGTTCGCAATTAGCTAGTGAGGAAATACCTCTTCCAGAATTTGTGGAATTTCATTTGAATCCTGAACAATCAAAAATAAAAGATATTTATTCCCAATGTGATGCTTGGCTTTTTTCGAGTATTAAAGAGGGATTTGGCCTTCCAATTCTTGAAGCAATGGCTTGTGGAACTCCAGTAATTGGTACTCCTGCAGGTGCAGCCACTTCAATCATAAATTCTGAAAATGGTGTTTTATTGGATGATTATTCTGCTTCAAAAACAGCTGATGCAATACTGTCGATTAGTAATTTAACTGAGCATGAATGGTTAAATATGTCCATTCGAGCGATTGAAACAGCTAAACTTTATTCTTGGGAAAATGCTGTCATTGAGTTTGAAAATGCTATTAATCTATGAGGACATGAATGAAGAGTTTATTAATAAGGGCTAATGCAAACGTGTTTTATGGTTTTATTGGCTATCAAAATCTCGGTGATGAAGCTATTTGGGCAGCAGCTCAACGTTTATTTGTAGACATTGACTTGATAGCTTATAAAAAATATAGGTTTAAAGCTTTAAACAATTTTATTAAAAATAAAAATAAAAAAAGCGTGATTCTCGGTGGCGGAACCTTAATAGGTGCAAATAAAGTTGATGGCTCAAACGGTTTCCGCAATGATTTTATGCGTTTAAGTGAGTCAACGAAGCACCAGTTTGTATTTGGTACGGGGGTTGGAGCAATAGACCAAAGTAATATTCCTGACTGGTTATTCTCTTGGCAAGCTTTGCTTACAAATTGTAGTTATATTGGGGTAAGGGGTGCGCGTTCGAAAAAATCA
Source organism: Methylophaga pinxianii (assembly GCF_020447225.1). Classification (GTDB taxonomy): domain Bacteria; phylum Pseudomonadota; class Gammaproteobacteria; order Nitrosococcales; family Methylophagaceae; genus Methylophaga; species Methylophaga pinxianii. The sequence continues at coordinate 1,601 of NZ_JAJAEO010000165.1, forward strand.
TTATCACTTATCAATATTGACTCTGAAATTGTGGGCGACACCGCGTGCCAGTGGGCGACGAAAATAACTAACAAGCCAAATTTGAAAAAAACAATAGGAATCAATGTTGGTGCAACTAAAGGTTTGATCCCAGAGAGCGGATTGGAGGTGCTTGGAGAGTTCATAAGAACTAAATCGGTAGAAGGATGGCAAATAACATTTTTTGTTATTAACCCTGATGATTCGCAAATCACAGAACAATTAAAAAATATGACGAATCTGGAAACGGTCAACACCATACATGTCTACGATGATACTCAATCTTATTTATCAGCATTGGATGGTATTAGTTATTTTATTGGTACTCGATTACATGCTGTAATATTGGCAATGGCTAACGCAATTCCGTCTATCATGTTAGGTTATGCCGACAAAGCAGCAGATTTTATGGAATCCATAGAAATGGGTTTGTTCAATCAAGATATTAACATTGTAGATATTTCAAGTTTAATGGAAACGTTTGAGAAATTGACCGAAGATAAGTCTATTTCAACTAATATTAACGAGGCTATGCTCACCTTTAAGTTCTTGCAAGAAAATAGAGCTAAGAACATAGCCAAGATGTTGAAATAAATGAAATCACTTAGACTCTTCCCTTCAGTTGGTTATTGGCAAATTCAAGATAAGATTTTCTTTGACAGAAAGTTTTATGATGGACTGGTTATTTATAAAGACCTTTGGGGCGGGCCATTTAGTGTTTGTCTTCGTAAAAGCAAAGCACCCATTCCGAAATTTGGCCTGATTGAATTTGTCGAAAACTCCACTCTTATAAGTTTTATTTTTCTAGCTAACGAACAAAAGTTAAATGTAAAGCATTTACTTGAAGCGGATGTGATTCTTGCTTCTGCTGATGAATATAGAAATTTCGTTTTATCAAATTTATGTCGTAAGCAAAACTTAACATGTATTTATTACATTGAATATATATTAGAAACTCGTTACCAAATCAATTTTTTGTCAAACAATTCATTACTGAAAAAAATTAAAACATCAATTTGGTTATTTCTAATAGAATTTCAGAGGATAGCTGCCATTACTTCTGCTAGTGGCTTGCAGGCTAATGGAATGCCAGCATTTGAGGCTTATGGGGAAAAGTACAAAGAGAAAAGTAGAGCACTTTTATATTTTGATTCCAGAAATACAGAAGATATGCTAATCCAATCTAAAGAATTGGAAAAAAGGCTAACTTATTTAACTAAGAATAAACCAATCCGTTTAGCATTTTCGGGGCGAATCTCAGCAATGAAAGGTGCTGATGATTTAATTGAGCTAGCAAGAGTTCTAGCGAACAAAAATATTGCCTTTCATTTAGATATCTTTGGTGATGGTGATTTGAATCAGTATGTGCTTGATGCTTTGAAAGACCCCCAACTTGACACCTTAGTGGAATTTCATGGGGCAGTTGACTATCAGACAGTACTGGTCCCTTTCATTCAAGAAAATGTTGACGTATTTATATGTTGTCATAAACAAAGTGATCCGTCGTGTACATACCTCGAAACTTATTCTTGTGGCGTTCCCATACTTGGGTATGACAACAAAGCACATAGCGGTATTTTAAAAATTGCTGACATTGGATGGCAAGTACCCTTAGGAAATATTGAAGCTTTAGCAAATAAATTGATTCAAATTGATTTAGACAGGAACGAGCTCAAAGAAAAATCAATCAAAGCAGTTGAATTTGCTAGATTACACACTTTTGAGAATACTTTTCGAAATCGAATTGAACAATGTCGTGAGATGGTAAGTCATCATGTTTGATTTAGCCATCATCATCATAAATTACAAAACACCAGACTTAGTGACAGCTGTATTGAAGTCACTTGAGACTGAAATCAATCCTGAAACCATGCAAGTTATAGTTGTTGATAATGATTCAGGAGATGGGTCGTTGGATATACTGAGTCATTGGGTTCAACAAAATCGAGCTGCCAATTGGGTTAGACTGATTGATGCAGGACAAAATACGGGGTTTTCTGGCGGTAATAATATAGGTATTAATTCTATAAAATCGAAGCAATATCTTTTATTGAATAGCGATACAGTTGTTCGTTCTGGCGCTATCAAGTTACTTACGGATGGTGCAAATAAAGATCCAAAAGTTGGTATGGTCAGCCCTAGATTGGAATGGGAGGATGCAACACCTCAGGAAAGTTGTTTTCGTTTTCACACCCCTATGAGTGAGCTCATTACATCGGCAAGTACCAGTGTCATAACAAAATTATTTTCGAAATATGTGGTTCCTCAACCCATTGTTGAACAACCTGATTTTTATGAATGGACAAGTTTTGCTTGTGTACTAATTAAAGCTGAGGTTCTTGAGCAGATTGGATTATTGGATGAAGAATTTTTTATGTATTTTGAAGATGTCGAGTTCAGTTATCGGGCCGTGAAGGCGGATTGGAAAATATTGAATATTCCTCATGCTCATGTTGTGCATCTTAGGGGGGGGAGTTCACCCTTAAAGTCTCAAGCAAAACTCCGTAAACGTCTCCCAAGGTATTTTTACGAGTCACGCACTCGATACTTTTATTTGCTCTATGGCTATGGTGGTTTATTCGCCGCTAATATACTTTGGTCGCTGGGCTCTGTGATCGCATTAGTGAGATCGATGTTTTCAAAACGCTATAAATCCAATATTGCTGAAAAGCAATGGCGCGATATTTGGATTAATTTTTTCACCCCTAACAAACCCTATATACATCCTGACTTTTATGCCAAAACCTGACTTTATTATTATCGGTGCTATGAAAAGTGCCACAAGTACCTTGCATGAACAATTGGCATTACAGCCAGGATTTTTTATGTCAACGCCTAAAGAACCTAACTTCTTTAGCGATGATGACATCTATAATCTGGGACTTGATTGGTATTCTGATCTTTTTTCAAAAGCTGAGATTGATGACATTTGTGGTGAGTCCAGTACACATTACACAAAACTGCCAGATTATCCACAGACGCTTGAAAGGATGCGGTCCTACTTGCCTTCATTAAAATTGATTTATGTGGTGAGGCATCCAATTGATCGCTTGATTTCCCATTACATGCATCAATGGTCACAAAATGTCATTAAAACAGATATCAATCAGGCGATTGAACAATTTGATGAGCTTATCAACTATAGTCGATATTCGATGCAAATTTCTCCTTATATTAAGCAGTATGGAGCTGAAAACATTCATATTGTTTTTTCCGAAGCCTTGCGAGTCAGGCCCCAATATGAACTTGAAAAAGTGGCTACTTTTTTGGGCTATAGCAAACCCGTCATTTGGTATGACGATCTGCCTGAACAAAATGTATCAAGCCAGCGGGTTCGTCGATTTAATGGTTATAAACTAATCGTCGATAATCCTATCCTGGCGTGGCTCCGGCGTACTTTTATTCCTCAAAGTTTTCGCGATAAAGTCAAAAATCGGCTGACATTACAAATGCGCCCCGAAATTGATGAGCACCATAAGCAAAAATTGACACAAATTTTTAACGAAGATTTGGCAGTATTAGGCAGTATGCTTAACGTAGAACTCACGTTGCAGAATTATAAAGAAAAAGCTCAAACGATCGATGTTCGATTAACTTCCGATAAATCGACGATGGGTATGCGTTCATGATTTCATCTGAAATCGCCGACTGGGAGCGGGAGCGCATAAAGACCTTTTGGTCACCTGCAAGACAATTGTTAAGGAGTATCCGTCGTTATCAGAAATATTCAGGTAAAAAAAGCTTACAAGCGAAATTGAATAAAAAGCTAGCCGTAATTTTTTACCGTTTTTGGACGGTCATTACAGGGGCGGATATTCCAATTAATGCTGCTATTGGAGGGGGACTGTCTATTCCTCATCCAAATGGGATAGTGATACATCCACAAGCAAAAATTGGAGTGAATTGCTTAATACACCAGCAAGTGACAATAGGGGTAAGCCGTAAAAGCAATAAAGCACCTACTATTGAAGGACATGTGGATATTGGCGCAGGGGCAAAAATAATTGGCGATATTACGATTGGCGAACATGCTCTCATCGGTGCTAATGCAGTCGTGGTTAAAAATGTTCCTGCTTATGCCATAGTTGCAGGGATTCCAGCCAAAATTATTGGTACCACTGCCGAGGATGTAGAAATTGTCTGAGCAAGTTTTTGATGATCATATTATCTCTCAGCTCGGCGCTGTCGTTATAGGACGCAATGAGGGAGAACGCTTGAAACAGTGTCTCACTTCTTTACGCAAAGGTATCAAACACATCGTATATGTTGATTCTGGTTCGACCGATGGCAGTGTCGAGCTGGCCTTATCATTAGATGTTGAAGTTGTTTCATTGGATTTATCTCAACCATTCACTGCAGCCAGAGCTCGTAATGCGGGTTTGACTAAGTTGGTAGCAAATTATCCTGCCCTCGATTACGTGCAGTTTGTTGATGGTGATTGTGAAGTTCAACCCGGTTGGTTAGTTAACGCAATGGATTTTTTACAAAATCATCCTGATTTTGCAGCAGTCTGTGGACGACGTCGTGAGAGATATCCTGACGCAAGCATTTATAATCTTTTGTGTGATATTGAGTGGGATACGCCTGTCGGTGAAGCAAAGGCTTGCGGTGGTGATGCATTATTCAGGTTAACAGCATTACAGGCGGTGGATGGATATCGTGAGAGTCTTATTGCTGGTGAAGAGCCCGAAATGTGTTTGCGGATGCGCCAATTGGGCTGGAAAATTATGCGTTTAAATGTTGAAATGACCCTGCACGATGCCGCAATGACGCGAATAGGGCAGTGGTGGAAACGCAATCAAAGGGCGGGACATGCTTTCGCGGAGGCTTATGCTATACATGGCCAATCTACTGAAAATTTTCGTCGATCAGAGTGCAAAAGTATTTTGTTCTGGGCACTTTTATTGCCGATGTTCTTTATAGGTCTGAGTCTCTGGCAGCCCGAGTTATCAGTCCTTTTTCTAGTGTATCCCCTGCAAATTGCCAGATTGATACTTCGATATCAGCATCGATTTCAAAGTTTAAAACAATCCATCTTATATTCTGTGTCAAATGTTTTTGGCAAATGGCCCCAATTAATGGGGATGGTGGAGTTTAAGGTAAATAGTTTACGTGGTATTCGCAGTCACTTAATTGAATATAAATAAATTAAGGATTTTATGTTAGGTTAGACAGGTAGTTTTTGTGTATAAGGATATACTCCGGTGTACATCGATATAGGTAAGATATAGTAATGTTGTGTATAGCTGGGTGGCTTTAGTGAAGAAAGAAAATCATTTAATTTGTTATAAAAATTTATTATTGAAGCGTTTCAATGATTTTTTATTCAAGTTTTCCAGTAAAAGAGAAGCGATTAAATCTAATTATTTTGATGTTTTAGATGGGTGGAGGGGTATCAGTATACTATTAGTTCTTAGTGCCCATTTACTTCCTTTAGGACCAAAGCCACTGCAATTAAACTTTACAGCCGGCGTAATGGGAATGAGTTTGTTTTTTACATTATCTGGTTTTTTAATAGCAAATTTTCTTATTCATCGGCCTAACGTGTATGATTTCATAATCAGAAGATTTTTTAGAATATTGCCACTAGCTTGGTTATATTTAGTGATTGCATTTTTGATTTTAAATATTGATTATGAACGGTTTATAAGTCATATATTGTTTGTGGCAAATTATCCGCCTATGACTCTTGTGCATGGTACTTCTCATTTTTGGAGTTTGTGTGTTGAAATTCAATTTTATGTAGGGATAGCAACGTTATTTCTTATATTTAGAACTAAAGCGCTATATATAGCGGCTTTTTTATGCTTTTTCTTCACTTGGTACAGAATCAATGATGGTGTATACGTTGCTATAAATACATACTACAGGATTGATGAAATATTAGTTGGAGTTATCATTGCTTTAGCTTATAACGACAAGCTGGGTAAAGTTTTACCTAAAATATTCCGCTCAATAAACCCTTCATACGTATTAGTATTGTTTTTAATATCATGCCATCCTGATGGCGGTCCTGTGAATTATTTTAGACCCTACCTCGCGGCTACTCTTGTTGCTTCGACTATTTATGCAAAAGAAAACGTTCTTACGGAGTTGTTGAGTCTAAAAATTCTAACTTATTTAGCAAGTATATCATTTGCATTATATGTGATTCATCCTTTGCTAGTTAATACATGGTTTGGTAGTGGTGATACTTTTGAGCGTTATGCAAAGCGGCCTATCCTGTTTGTTGTATTATTTGTGCTTGCGCACTATTCAACATTTCATTACGAAAAATATTGGATTAATTTTGCAAAAAAAGTAACCAACAAAAAACGGAAAAAAATAATATATTAACATTCTTAAATCATATACTCGGGACTATCAATGAGTTATTTATTAGTTTCTCCCTGTCGAAATGAAGCTGCCTATATGCGAATTACGCTTGACAGTGTTGTGAATCAAACGGTGCAGCCAGATTTGTGGGTAATCGTTGATGATGGATCTACTGATCAAACGCCAAATATTTTGGCTGAATATGCAGAACGCTATCCGTTTATCAAAATCATCACACGTGAAAACCGTGGACATCGTAGTGTTGGCCCTGGGGTGATCGAAGCGTTTTATCATGGCTATGATCAGGTGGATGTATCCCAGTTTGATTATGTCTGTAAATTTGATTTGGATTTGGACTTGCCACCTAAATACTTTGAAATTTTAATCGAACGTATGCAGCAAAATCCGCGAATAGGGACTTGCAGTGGTAAGGCATATTTTAGGGATAAAAAAACGGGTGAACTAATCAGTGAAAAATGTGGTGATGAAATGTCGGTAGGGATGACCAAGTTTTATCGTCGTACCTGTTTTGAAGCGATTGGTGGGTTTGTTCGCCAGGTGATGTGGGATGGAATTGATTGCCATAAATGCCGTCAGATGGGTTGGATTGCTGTGAGCTGGGATGAGCCGGATTTACGCTTTATCCATTTACGCCCCATGGGATCCAGTCAGCAGGGTATCTTTACAGGCCGTATGCGTCATGGCTTTGGGCAGTATTTTATGGGGACTGGTTTGACTTACATGACAGCATCTTCAGTGTTTCGCATGTTGCATCCCCCATATTTTCTTGGTGGTGCTGCCATGTGGTGGGGCTATGTGAAAAGCATGTTGCAACGTAAACCTCGCTTTGAAGATAAAGCGCTTGTTAAGTTTATTAATAAATATCAATGGCAATGTTTATTAAAAGGTAAAGCAAAAGCGACAGCCGAATTGAATGCACAACAGGCAAAGGTATGGGAACAACAATATGCCTGATAAGGCTGGGGCTTCAATCAAAATTGCCTACTTAGCACCTGAGATCCCGGCATTATCCGCCACCTTTGTCTATAACGAGATATTAGAGCTCGGCAAGTTGGGGGTGGAGGTTAAAGCTTTTTCAGTGCATCGGCCTGTTCATATTGCTTCTGAGTCTTCGCTGACAGAATTAAAAAAAGCGGTTTTTCATCTGTATGAAACGTCAAAGTGGCAAGTCGTCCTCGATAACTTAGCTATGCTGTTTCGTCATTCGCTGGGTTATCTAAAGGCAGCAATCAGATTAATTGGTGATATTTTTCGCCAGGGCGTAATCTCTCGCTCAGCTTTTGGCTTGGTGTATCGGTATTTTTACGCCGCTACGCTGGCCAAACAACTAAAACAAGCCAAGGTTCAGCACTTACATGTTCATTTTGCGCATATCCCAACCGATATTGCGATGTATGCAGCGCCTATGGCGGGTATTAGTTTTAGTGTACAAGCGCATGCAAACGATTTGTTTGAACGAGGCTGGTTACTAAAACAAAAGGTTTCACGTTCGGTTTTTTTTGCCACTATTTCTGAATTTAATCAGCGTTTCTTAGAGAATCTGAAGGCAGAACCCTCGAAGATCAAAATAGTCCGTTGCGGGGTTGATCAAAATTGGCAACCACCACCGAAGGCAGCTAAATCAAACTCGTTTTTTACTATCGGCACAGTTGGGCGACTGGTTGAAAAAAAAGGCATTGATACTTTACTGGAAGCCACATCGATTTTACTTAAACAGGGCCATGAGATTTCTGTAAAGATAGCTGGTAGCGGTCCATTAGAAAATGAATTAAAGCTTCAATTAGGTCATTTGGCGTTACCTGAAAATGCAGTGGAGTTTGTGGGGGCATTGCCACATGATAAAGTCGCCTCATTCATTACTGACTTGGATATATTTGTATTACCCTGTAAACAAGATAGTCACGGAGATATGGATGGTATACCGGTCGTATTAATGGAGGCTATGTTATGCGGGGTTCCAGTAATTTCAACAAAAATTTCTGGTATACCGGAACTGGTCATCAATAATACTTCAGGTTTAGTGGTAATGCCTGGCAATGCTGCTGAGTTATCAAAGGCAATCGTGCAAATTATGACTTCTCCCGCTATTCAGCAACGTCTGGTGTTGGGAGGAAAGCAGAGAGTCAATGATGAGTTTCTGTTGGATGCGAATGTATCTAAGCTGCTCAGCTTATTTGAAGAGGCTGTGAGCTAATCATCATTTAAACTATTCTGGAATAGCAATATGGATGCTGAATTTCATGCTATACGAGTGTTGATTGTAAGCGAAAATGCCACTGACCAATTTGGTGGTGAGTCTATATTGCCCCTACATTATTTTCGCTTTTTGAGACAAGAAAATATAGCCACTTGGCTAATAACGCACGAACGGGTTAAAGAACGGCTGACCGAGTTACTTGGCGATGATATTCAACATGTAATTTTTATTCCGGAAACGAAACTATTCAGTAAATTACATAATTGGGGACTTAAACTTCCACCCAGGGTCAGGGCAATTTCAACCCATTTTTTAATGCAATGTTTAACACAGTATTATCAATGGAAATTAGCCAAAAAAGCCGTTAAAGCTCATCACATTAATATTGTGCATGAACCCGCCCCCGTCTCACCCAAAAGACCTTCAGCATTGTTTGGTTTGGGGTGCCCGGTAATTATCGGGCCGATGAACGGCGGGATGGATTTTCCTCAAGGTTTTAGCCATATGAAAACCTTGAGCGAAAAAATATTTTATTTTCCACTGCGAATGGTCTCTCACATTGTAAATATAGTTATACCTGGCAAATTATTTGCAAATTTACTATTGGTGGCCAATCACCGTACAAAAAAAGCTTTACCATTCTTCAAATTTGGTCGAATCGAAGCACTAGTCGAAAATGGTGTTGATCTTTCCTTATGGACAGCCCCTGATGAGGCTGAGAGGCATACCCAACATAAGATTCATTTTGTCTATGTGGGACGCTTGGTAGATTGGAAGTGTGTAGATATTCTAATCGAGGCACTTATACACTTGAGAAAAGAAATCAATTGTAAATTGTTTATCGTGGGGGGCGGTGATGAAAAAGAAAAGCTTATAAAAGCTGCAGATCATCTGGTTAAACAGCAAGTAATCAAGTTTCTTGGTTGGCTAACCCATGAAGAAATACGAAAATTGCTTGCAGAAACTGACGTGCTGGTTTTGCCAAGTGTAAGAGAATGTGGCGGAGCCGTAATACTTGAAGCCATGGCAATGAAAAAGCCGGTAATCGCAGTGAATTGGGGCGGTCCAGCAGATTATATTACCCCTGCAACCGGCATATTACTCAATCCTGCAAATAGGCAACAACTTTTATCGGAATTAATAACTGCAATGGAAAAAATGGCCCAGGACAACACTTTCAGAAAACAATGCGGTGACGCTGGATACCAGCGCGCAGTAGAAATATTTAGTTGGCAAGCCAAAATAAAACAGGTTATTGATATCTATCAACAGGTGATATTGGATAAACATGCTAAATGAAAATAAACCAAAGCAATATGCACTAATGGGCTTACCTTTTCATTCCGTGTCGCTTGAGCAAGCAGCAATAGTCATTTCCGATGCGATCCATAATCAACATAAATGTTTTCTCTCTACCCCTAATTTGAATTTTACTGTCATGTCTCAGGATGATCCGGAGTTTTATGACTCAGTGATCTATAGTGATTTGGTTGTGGCTGATGGAATGCCATTGATATGGGTTGCAAAGCTACTTGGTTTACCAATACACGAACGTGTTGCGGGTTCGGATTTGTTCGCCTTTCTATCGAAACAATCCCGGGAAAGAAAAATTCGAGTATTTTTTTTCGGTGGTGAGGCGGGGGTCGCAGAGAAGGCACATCATGAGTTGAATCTAACCAGCCCGGGTATGGAAAGCTGTGGGTATTATGATCCGGGATTTGTATCAATCGACGAGATGAGCAGCGATCGAATTATTGAACGTATTAATGCCTGTGAACCGGACTTTATCCTGGTGGCCTTGGGAGCAAAAAAAGGTCAGCGCTGGATTATGCATAACCGCGAAAAGCTAAATGCACCAGTTATAAGTCATTTAGGCGCAGTGATTAATTTTGTGGCTGGGAGTGTCCATCGTGCTCCAGAAAAATGGCAAAATTACGGGCTTGAATGGTTATGGCGAGTTAAACAGGAACCTAAGCTCTATAAGCGTTATTTAGGAGATGGGCTGCACTTTCTGAAGATGCTGGCCACCCAAACTTTACCCCTCTGCGTTTATTCAAAAAGATTGATGAGCAAATTAGATACTAGTAATGGTGAGGTTTTAGCTGATACATTACCGGCGCAGGAGAAATTCATAGTTTCACTTAAAGGCGTTATATCAACCGAACAGGTGCATGATTTTGAAAATGCACTTGAACAGGCATTATCAAGTAATAAAGATGTCGTTATTGATGGGACAAAATTAGATTATTTAGCCATGGATATAATTGCCCGACTTTTGACTTTCCAGGGACAACTGCATTTAAAGCAGAATGTAATGTTATTAAAAGATTTTCCTGCCAAAATTATAACTTTGCTACGGATGAGTAGCGTTTTAAATAGATTCAAGTTAATCTGACTTGAATGAGTGTTTGCAGGGTATTTAATGGGGGTCGAGGTTGTTAAATATTAAGATGACAGGGATGTTTATCCTGACGCTCGCAATTGCCATTTTTGCGTATTGGGCGGGTTTGGCAGAAGCTGTTTCCCGTTGGAGTAACCAGGAAGAATATAGCCATGGCTTCCTTATTCCTTTGGTGACAATATTTATTCTCTGGGAAAAACGCAATCTGATAAACGCGACTAAAGGTCCACCATTATGGACCGGTGTCTTCATAAGCTTTATTGCCGTTGTTATCTTCATCGTCGGCGAGATTAGTGCACTTTATTTGCTTATTCAGTATTCGTTTGTATTGATGCTGCTTGGTTTGTCGATGATTTACGTGGGCCGAGCAACTAAGTATACGTTAGCTCCAATTCTTCTATTATTATTTGCGATACCATTGCCCTATGTCGTTGAGGTCGTCCTGACCGCCAAACTCCAGCTGTTTTCTTCTTGGTTGGGGGTTCAAGTTATTCGTTTGTTCCAGATACCCGTTTTCCTTGAAGGAAACATCATTGATCTGGGTGTGTATCAGCTTCAGGTTGTAGAAGCCTGTAGTGGTTTACGTTACCTGTTTCCCTTAATGAGTCTAGGGTTTATCGCGGCGTATTTTTATCAAGCGGCATTCTGGAAACGTGCAATTGTCTTTTTGATGACTATCCCAATCACTATCTTTATGAATAGTTTCCGTATCGGCGCAATCGGTGTGATGGTGGACAATTGGGGTATCTCAATGGCAGAAGGCTTTCTGCATGATTTCGAGGGGTGGATCATCTTCATGGCGTGTGCCGCTATGCTGTTCTTATTAGTAGTTTTGCTTGAAAAAATTGCCCCAAGTCAGAAATCATTATCACAGCTATTTGGCGTTGTGGAACATACCCCAGCTAACAACATGTTCAGTCCATCTGCTAAGTCCAGCTCGTATGCTCCCTATTTTGTTTTCATTATCATCCTTCTAATTGCACTGTTTTCGACTAAATTTGTAGATAATCGAGTTGAAACGGTACCAGAACATGAAGATCTTATTAGTTTCCCCATGCAATTCCCGGATTGGATTGGTCAGCATGATAAGCTCGATGACAGGGTCGTAGATAAGTTAGGAATGACAGACTATTTATTTGCAAACTTTACAGGTATAGACCGTAATATTGTGAATATATATGTTGCGTATTATGAGTCTCAACGTAAGGGGGTATCTCCTCATTCCCCTCGGGTATGTATTCCTGGCGGTGGTTGGGAAATTGCTGAGTTCAATCGTACCGAGGTAAATGGTAAACCGATTAATCGCGTCATTATTAAAAATGGTGATCAAGAGCAGTTGGTGTATTACTGGTTCCAGGGACGTGACCGACAGATAGCAAATGAATATCTGAATAAGTGGTACTTATTCAAAGATGCTTTGTTAGAAAATAGAACAGATGGTGCTCTGGTTCGTTATGTGACGCCAATACTTCCTGGTGAAACCCATCAAAATGCTGATGAAAGGATCCAGTCACTGATGCAACATACGTCGCCAGCATTAAATCGTTATATAGCAGATTGAGTTAGGAATATGGATATGAAAAATTTTAAACGTACAGTCTTAGCTGCCTTATTAACTGGGATGATTTCAGGATGTGGTTCAGCTGAAGATTCGTCACAAAGGTTTATTGAAAGTGGCAAAGAATTGATGGAGCAGGGAGAGTTTGACAAAGCTCGACTGGAATTCAGAAATGCTCTGCAAATCAATCCGCTGGAGGCGGAGGGTTATTATCAATTAGCGTTAATCGATGAAAAAAACCAGAAGTGGAAAGGTATGTATTCCAATCTGGTGACGGTCGAGTCTCTCGATCCCAATCATGTTCCTGCTATCGTTAAACTTGGTCAGTTGCATGTTGTATCCGGCCAGCTTGATGAGGCGATGAAAAAGGCCGAAAAAGCATTGTCGCTTGAGCCAGACAATACAGAAGCTATCTTGCTTAAAGCAACAACCCTTATCAAGCAAGAAAACTTTGGCATGGCAGAGGTCGAAATTAATCGCGTGTTAGCGGTTGATTCTAAGAATATGGAAGCTTTAACTGCACGAGTCATGTTGTTTAAAAACAGTGGTCAAACTAACAAAGCTCTGACAGCTGCAGATGAAGCTTTAGCGATTTATCCCGATGCCATGCCATTGAAAATGATTAAGCTAAGCATTTTTCAAGAGATGGATGATTATGCGGCAATGGAAAAGTTATATCGCGAATTATTACCCGAATATCCAAACGAAAGTTGGGTAGCCGTTTCTTTAGCCAAGTTATTAAACGATACTTTAAATCGTCCTGAAGAATCCCAAAAGGTACTCGAGGATTACGTAGCACAAAATCCGGAAGATGCCGAAACCATCATGTTATTAGTTTCATTGATAAATAGTCGCAATCCAGATTTGGCCATGGCTAAACTGGATGAGTTTATTGAGGCGAAACCCGATAACCAGGAATTACGATTTGCCAAAATTGAGATGCTGAGCATTCAAGGCAAGCAGGATTTGATGGTCTCTGAGTTAGAATCCATTATTGCTGCTGAACCTGACAGTGAAATTGGTTTACGCGCCAGAGCGACCATTGCCGGTATAAAAGCTCAGGAAGGTAAATTTGAAGAAGCTGAAAACATGGTCAATGAGGTATTGGCAATCTCATCTGAACATGAACAAGCCTTGTTGTTAAAAGCGAAGTTACAGTTAAAAAATGAACAGCTTGATCCGGCTATAAGTAATTTACGGGTATTAATCCGTAATAATGCTGAGCTGGATGAGGCAATGGTTCTGCTAGCGCAAGCTTATGCATTAACCGGTTCATCCGAGTTAGCAGAAAACAGCTTTCGTCAGGCGTTATCGGTGAATCCAGCCAATCCACAAGCAGCGTTGTCTGTTGCCAGTGTATTAATGCGGGGTAATGATTTAGACCGCACAGAGCAAGTGTTAGTCAGAGCGTTAGAAGGAAATGCCAACAATGAAAATCTGTTACAGGCATTGGCACAGGTACGTATTTTAAAGCGTGACTGGGCGGGAACCCAACAAGCTATTGACGGCCTGACAGATACATCTGCATTAACACATTTGTTGACAGCTCAGATGTATCAGGGCTTGAATGATAATACGCTGGCTATTGCTGAATATGAAGCGGCTTTGAAGCTGGAACCGAGTTTAACCCGAGCGTTACAACAAATAATGGCTATTCGGTATCAGCAAGAGCAAAAAGAAGAGATCGTCGCTTTTCTCAATAAACATATTGCTGAGCACCCTGAATTAACCAATGGCTACATTGTTCTGGCAGATTACTACCGCATGGATGGCAATCTACCGGATGCGATTGCCACCATTGACAGTGCATTGGCTAAAAATGAAGATTGGACTGAGGGATATAGTCTGAAAGCCAATCTGCATTACCTGAATAAAGAACCTGATGCGGCGATTGCAGCGTTTGAAAAAGGGCTGTCAAAAGCACCCGAAAATAATCAGTTAGCGATGCAATTAGCGTCGACGCATGAGTCTAAAAAAGAGTTTGAAAAAGCACGTCAACTATATGAAGAAGTTATCGCCCGCGATCCTTCAATCGATGTGGCTGCGAATAACTTATCCAGTTTGCTTTCTGAGCAATTTGAGTCACCGGAGAATTTGCAGCGCGCCCTTGTGTTATCAAGCCGGTTCCGGGATTCGGACCAACCTTACTTTGCTGATACCTTTGGCTGGGTAAATTACAAGTTGGGCAATTACGAAGAAGCTCGACCAGCATTAGAAAGAGCAGCTTCAAGTGGTGAGTCCATAGCACTATTTCATTATCATTTAGGTCGCCTATATCTTGCTTTGGAAATGCCTGAGGAAGCACGCCGTTCACTAGAACGGGCACAACAGATGGCAACCGAGGACAATGATGAAGCGTTGATCGGAAAAATTGGTGAACAATTAAGTAATTTGTAATGATCATGAAACTTTATGAATTTTAATAATCCATTGAACAGTGGAATTTAATGGCGAGTTTCATTATTCATAAGTTTGCTCCTTTAACTTTTTAGCTAATAGATTGTTTAGTTTCGTTGCTTAACGATTTAATTTCTATTGACTATAAGTTAAAGGAGTATGAATAAATGGGCGATAGGCCTATTTAGAGTATTAGCAAAGCCTGAAGTGTAGGAACACATTGTCGTTTCCACATTGCTCTCAGCAAAATCTTACAAAAGCTAACTTGAGGAGTGACACCTGTGGAAAGGGAGAATATCGTTTGGCATTTACATAAAGTCAGCAAAACGGATCGCAGCCTGCAGAAAAAACAGCGTTCTGCCATTTTATGGTTTACCGGCTTAAGTGCTTCAGGAAAATCTACGATTGCCGGTGCAGTTGAACAAGCGTTATTTGAATTGGGACATCATACCTATCTATTGGATGGCGATAATGTCCGGCATGGTTTGAACAAAGATCTGGGATTTTCTGATGAAGATAGGGTAGAAAATATCCGTCGTATCGGGGAAATGGCTAAATTATTTGCTGATGCCGGGTTAATTGTACTGACTGCATTTATCTCTCCATTTCGCTCAGATCGCCGTTTAGTCAGGGACTTGGTAGAAGCCGATGAATTTGTAGAAGTGTTTATGGATACGCCGCTCAGTGTCTGTGAACAGCGAGACCCCAAAGGCTTGTATCAAAAAGCCCGTCGTGGGGAAATAAAGAATTTTACTGGTATTGATTCTGAGTACGAAGCGCCAGAGGCTGCTGAAGTGACTTTGAATACCGCCGAATGTGATATTTCTGAGTGTGTTGCACAGGTCATCGAGTATTTACGTATCCATAACATTATTCACACTTAGGCGGAACATGCGGTTTATTGACATATTTAATGGTGATGCTGATGGCATTTGTGCTTTGGTTCAACTGCGTTTGGCTGAGCCGAGGGCGTCAGAGTTAGTCACCGGTATTAAGCGAGAAATTAATTTATTAAAAAATGTACAGGCTACAGCGGGCGACAAGCTGACAGTGCTGGACATCTCAATGGAGAAAAATACCAAAGATTTACTGCGACTGCTGGATTCCGGGGCTGAAGTTTTCTATGCCGATCACCATCAACCAGGTGAAATACCCCAGCATAAAGCTTTGTCAGCACATATCGATATGGCTGCTACCACCTGCACCTCTCTCATTATTGATAAGTATCTGAAAGGGCAATTTCATCATTGGGCTATTACCGCCGCATATGGCGATAATTTAACGACTGTCGCTGATGGGCTGGCTGATAAAGCGGGTTTAAGTGCTTTGCAACGAGAAGAATTGAGTTCATTAGGTATTTATCTCAATTACAATGGTTATGGTGCAAATACCGAAGATTTGTTGTTTCATCCCGCCGAGTTATTCAAGCAATGTGTGGCTTATTCATCTCCCTTTGATTTTATTCACGAAAACCGGGCGGCTTACGAAAAACTCTCTACCGGTTACAATGAAGATATGCGTGCAGGGTTAACCATCGAGCCAAAATATCAAACTCAAAAGTTAGCTGTTATCTGTTTACCGGATGAAAAATGGGCGCGGCGGGTCAGCGGTGTTTTAGGAAATGAGTTAGCCAATCAATTTCCTGATCGTGCGCATGCAATTGTTACCGTAAAAGATGCCGAGCATTATCTGGTGAGTCTGCGAGCGCCCAATTCAAATCGAAGTGGTGCTGATAAGGTTGCTGGGCAATTTCCCACTGGTGGAGGACGCAAAGCTGCAGCAGGAATTAATTCGCTGCCTAAGTCCCAATTAGATCAATTGATCGAGGTAATGGAAAATCAATACGCTTAACAGAGTTAAATCGGACATAAAAAAGCCTTGCGACATTCAATTCGCAAGGCTTTTTTAATAGTTGGTAGTGGGTTTACCCAGCCATTCTTTTTAATACATCATCTTTTCGAATAAAGTGGTGATATAAGGCACCCGCGAGATGTGCCAAGACTAAAAAGACAAGCAAGAAGGCAAAAGGCGAGTGCCATTCACCCAATGCTAGCGCCCAGGAGACTTCACCAGCAGGTTTGCCGATCAGCTCATAACCAAATACTTTGACAGGGTAGCCTTTACCGTGAATATACAATGCGCCAAGGAAGGGCATGACGAGCATTGACAGATACATCAATCGATGGGCAATTTTGGCAAGCATTCCATCTACTCCGGGATTTACCGGGCGCTGGTCTTTTTGTTTTAAGGTCCATAATAATCTGGTCACCGCCAGGATTAAAATCAGAGCACCCATTGAAACATGCCAGGGGCCGAAGGTATCGCCTAACCAATGCTCCCCGTCGTTAATACGATCAGCAAATTTAAAAAACTGCTGTAAAACCAATACTGCGATGATCCAATGGAATAAACGCGTGATGGTGCCATAGCGTTCTCGATTGTCATGTAACATTTCACTCTCCTGTGTTTGCCATTTATTTTTTATATTGACGAGAGATTATCTCGCTTGAACAGTATAAAAATGCCAACTTTAAGTGTTTATTAAGAGAATGAAATTAACGCTGACAGTCGTTGTTATGCGTTTTTAAAATGCGCATGAATTTGTTCGAGTCGCTCATAGACATGATCAATAAAAGCCTGCGCGACACGGGAAGGGTATTTCCCCATGGGGTGCACCAGACACCAGGAACGACGAATCGGAAAGTCCTGTAATTCCAATGTTTTCAATATCCCGGTCTGAAGTTCTGCCATAACACTGAGCTTGGGCAAAATACCTACTCCGAGCCCTGCAATCACCGCATGTTTAATGCTTTCATTCGAACTCATCTCCATAATTGGCTTTAGCTGCAAGCGATGCTGCTGACAATGATGTTCTACTGCATACCGGGTACCTGAGCCATTTTCCCGGATGAGCATGGGTTCGGCAAAAAACTGTTTTGCCGAGATAACAGGCTGAGCATTCAATGGATGTTGTGCCGGCAAAACGGGAATAAGCTGGTTATCCAGAAAGGGCAGAGTAGACAGCGAGCGACCTTCAGGGACCATGGCCATAATCACCAGATCATCAATGTTTAATTTCAATCTTTCCAACGCCTGTGCCCGGTTCACCACATCAATATGCACATTCACAGCTGGAAACTCGTCCAGAAAACTACTGAGTAAATAGGGCACAACGGATTGGGCTGAACTCACCACACTGAGCTGCAGATCACCGGATAGCTCTTCTTTTAATAAGTTTAATTCGGTCTGCAATTCACTCATTTGTTCAAACATGGCTTCAATAAAGCTGGCGACACGTTCACCCGCCTGTGTGCAATAAAGTTGGCGACCGATATATTCAAATAATGGTTGTTCAAGCGCGTTTTCCAAATGACGCATTTGTGAGCTGACAGCAGGTTGTGTCAGGCCAAGATATTCCGCAGCTTTGCGGTAACCTTTATGTTGATAAACCGCCTGAAATACCTGCATCTGCCGGAATGATAAACGGGTTAGTAATTGTTGTAGGCTGAGTGCCATGATTCTGCACCTATTTAGGGTTGATAAGTTTTTACTTATCGGTGAATTATATTTTATTGATTTTTATTTATCAGTAATTTGCTCTACGCTTAGCAAACAAATTTGGCCGAGGCTGAGCTATGTTAAAAAAAATCTTGATCGCCAATCGTGGTGAAATTGCTGTTCGTATTGTCCGGGCCTGTTCAGAAATGGGCATTCGTTCAGTGGCTATTTATACTGAACCCGATCGTTATGCTTTACATGTTAAACGTGCAGATGAATCATATTCGTTAGGTGAAAGTCCTTTGGAAGGCTATCTTGATCCGGTCCGTCTGGTCAATCTGGCGGTCGAAACAGGCTGTGATGCGATTCATCCAGGTTATGGTTTTCTCTCTGAAAATGCCAGGTTCGCCCGTCTATGCGAACAAAACGGCATCATTTTTATCGGTCCCAAGGCATCGGTAATTGAAAAAATGGGTGATAAAACCGCTGCTCGCGACAGTATGCGTGAAGCCGGTGTACCGATTACTCCTGGTTCTGATGGCAACCTCGAAAATGTAGAAGAAGCCTTAGCGGTGGCCGAAGAAATTGGTTATCCGATTATGATCAAGGCCACGTCTGGTGGTGGCGGTCGAGGCATTCGCCGTTGCGATACACCTGCTGAATTGAAACAACAATTTCCCCGTGTCATTTCTGAAGCGACCAAAGCGTTTGGTTCAGCCGAAGTGTTCATGGAGAAGTGTATTGTTAACCCACGGCATATCGAAGTTCAGGTGCTGGCTGACAGTCATGGCAATGTGGTGCATTTGTATGAACGGGATTGTTCTATTCAGCGTCGTAATCAGAAGTTGATTGAAATCGCTCCCAGCCCCCAATTGACCCCTGAACAACGTAACTATATCGGTGGACTCGCCGTAAAAGCCACCGAAGCCGTAGGCTATGAAAATGCCGGCACCGTTGAGTTTCTATTAACCGGTAATCAGGTGTATTTCATGGAAATGAATACACGGATTCAGGTCGAACATACCATCACCGAACAAATTACCGGTATTGATATTGTGCGTGAACAGCTACGCATCGCAGCCGGTGAAACGCTACGTTATCGTCAGGAAGATATTCATTACCGCGGTTTTGCTTTGCAATTCCGGATTAATGCTGAAGATCCCAAGAATGATTTCCTGCCGAGCTTTGGTCGTATTACCCATTATTATGCCCCGGGCGGACCGGGTGTTCGTGTGGATACCGCCATTTATACCGGTTATGAAATTCCCCCTTATTTTGACTCAATGTGTTTAAAGCTGGTGGTCTGGGCATTGGATTGGGAGGATGCGGTAGATCGTGGCCGACGTGCATTGGATGATATGCGTTTGCATGGTATCAAAACCACGGCCAGTTATTATCAGCAGATCCTTAAACATCCTGATTTCAGAGCTGGAAAATTCGACACCAGTTTTGTCGCTGCCCATCCCGAATTATTGACCTATTCAGATAAACGTCATCCTACCGCATTGGCATTGGTGCTCGCGACCGCCATCGCCGCGCATGCAGGCTGGTAAAACAAGTTAGCCGGAGAATTGTAATGAAACAAATTCAAGTTACCGATGTGACGCTACGTGACGCACACCAATCATTAATAGCTACGCGGATGCGTACTGATGATATGTTGCCGATCTGCGAAAAACTGGACCGAGTGGGATATTGGTCATTGGAAGTATGGGGCGGGGCGACATTTGATGCCTGCGTGCGCTATCTGAAAGAAGATCCCTGGCAGCGCTTACGTTTATTAAAAGGAGTGTTACCTAATACCCGTCTGCAAATGCTGTTACGTGGTCAAAACCTGCTGGGTTACCGGCACTATGCTGATGATGTGGTGCAGGCTTTTGTCGCCAAAGCTGCCGAAAACGGCATTGATGTGTTCCGGGTATTTGATGCACTGAACGATTTGCGGAATCTGGAAACCGCATTAAAAGCGGTTAAAGATGCGGGAAAACATGCTCAGGGCACTATTGCCTACACTACCAGTCCGGTGCATACCCCTGAGTTATTTGTCCAGCAAGCCAAAACTTTGCGCGATATGGGCGCGGATTCCATCGCTATCAAAGATATGGCCGGATTGCTGGCACCTTATCCGACTTATGAATTGGTAAAAGCGATTAAATCTGCGGTCGATCTGCCATTGGTGATTCACAGTCATTCCACTTCTGGTTTGGCACCACTCTGTCAGTTAAAAGCCATTGAAGCCGGTGTTGATCGAATTGATACCGCCATTTCCTCCTTTGCTGGTGGAACCAGTCATCCTGCTACTGAAAGTCAGGTGGCCGCCTTAAAGGGCACCGAATGGGATACTGGACTGGATTTGAATTTACTGGGAGAAATTGCTGATTATTTCCGCGACGTTCGAAAAAAATATCATCAGTTTGAAAGTGAGTTCACTCGTGAAGACGTGTCGGTACAAATCAACCAGGTTCCTGGCGGTATGATGTCCAATCTGGCCAATCAGCTGAAAGAGCAAAATGCTCTAGATCGTATTCGTGAGGTGTTTGCTGAAATCCCACGGGTTCGTGAAGATTTGGGCTTTCCGCCATTGGTGACACCGACTTCACAAATTGTTGGTACTCAAGCGGTATATAACGTATTAAGCGGTGAGCGTTATAAAACAATTACCAACGAAGTGAAACGTTATTTATTGGGCGGCTATGGTCAACCACCTGCGCCAATTAATGCCGAACTGCAACGTAAGGCGATTGGCAATGAAACCGTTATGGAATCGCGTCCAGCGGATTCGATTGCACCTGAAATGGATAAACTTCGTGCCAAAGTGGGTGATTTGGCTACCTGTGAAGAAGATGTATTGACCTTTGCCATGTTCCCCGACATTGGTCGTGAATTTCTTCAACAACGTCTGGATGGCACATTGCAACCCGAGCCGTTGATTCCTGAAAGTAAAGGCAAGGCCCCAGGCACTGTTTCAACTGAGTTTAAAGTCGATGTGCATGGTGAAAGTTATGATGTAGCAATCACCGGTGTCGGTGATGTCGGTGGTGGCAAACGCAAAATGTATGTGTCTATCGATGGCATGCCGGAAGAAGTTGTCTTTGAAACAATTAGTGAATTTGTTTCAGGAGGCGCGCAGCAAGGACGTAAGAAAGCCAGCGATCCAGGTCATGTCACTACGCCATTACCGGGTAATGTGGTAGAGGTGCTGGTCAACGTCGGCGATAAAGTAAACTCCGGCCAATCGACGATGATCATTGAAGCGATGAAAATGGAATCGGAACTGCTGGCCAATATCGACGGTGAAGTCAAAGCGATCCATGTCAGTAAAGGGGATCGAGTGACTCCGGGTGAAGTATTAATTGAAATTGGTTAAACGTTAAGTCTACAAAATAAAAACCGGGACACTTTTAAGTGCCCCGGTTTTTTTATAACTCAATATCCGTCGTACTATCCAGGCTGTCGTAATAAATAATGGCCAGGTAACGAATCGGCATTTGCAGAATATTTTCTGGTCGATGTGGTTGCTCAGCATTAAAGGTGAGTGAGTCACCAGGTTCAAGCACATACAACTCATCGCCTACAGTGTATTCCAGCCGGCCTTCCAACATATAAATGAATTCAGTCCCAGGATGTTCAAAGGGGGCGAAGATTTCTCCTTGCTCTTCCAATGTGATCAAAAAGGGTTCAAACAGCTTCTTCGGACCCTGATCATAAGCCAGCAGGTGATAGGTGTGTCCACATTTGGTACCACGCCTGACTACTTCCATGCCTTCGCCATTTTTGACGTATTGCGCGCCGCCTTTTGGTGTGTCGTAGTCATGAAACAGCTTCGACAATGTGACTCCCAAAGCATTGGCCAGATGTTCCAGCTTTTCCAGGCTGGGCGAGGTCAAGCCATTTTCGATTTTACTGAGCATGCCGCGGCTCAGTGCAGCTCGTTCGGCGACTTCGGCAATGGTGAGTCCATTCTCCAGACGTAAATGTCGCAGTGTGTTGCCAAGATGCTTATCCAGCAGTTTTGGCGCGGACTCCATTCCTGTTAATTCATTTTTCTCGTTCACATAGATTTCCTTGTTCGCCACACAGTGCGTTGATCATACACGAAATTTTGTTTTTATCCGCGCTATTTGATTCATATGATGAAACAAAGTTTAACAAATCTATTGACAGCCAAAAACACAAATGCGTAAATAGAGCTAAAGTTTCACTGTGTGAAATAAAGTTTACTTAAAAGGTGTTAGGCGACTCTACTCCCTTGGTAGTAGATGGAATGGCAAAACAGCAAGAGGATTATTCATGCCGTTACGTTTGTTGAAATACGCAATCAGCCGGGAACACCCGGCACCACGCTTTTTCCGTGACTGCGTAGAGCCAAAGAAAACCTATGATGTGGTGATTATCGGCGGTGGTGGACATGGCCTGGCTGCTGCGTATTACCTGGCTAAAGATTACGGCATCACCAATGTAGCGGTATTAGAAAAAGGCTACATCGGCGGCGGTAATACCGGCCGTAATACCACAATTATTCGTTCCAACTATCTGACCCCTGAAGGCGTTAAGTTCTACGATGCCAGCGTCAAGATATATGAAGGTCTGTCGGAAGAGCTGGATCTGAACCTGTTTTATTCCAACCGAGGGCATTTCACCTTAGCCCATACCGAATCTGCGATGCGCACTATGCGCTGGCGGGCGGAAGTCAACAAACATGTTGGCGTGGAAAGTTATGTGGTTGGACCGGATGAGATTTCTAAAGCCTGCCCGCAATTAGATATTTCCTGCAGTGGCCAGGCACCTATCATAGGTGCGCTTTATCATGCACCGGGCTCTGTTGCCAGACATGATGGTGTGGCCTGGGGCTATGCACGTGGAGCCGATCAGTTTGGTGTGGAAATCTTCCAGAATACCGAAGTCACTCGCATTGACGTCAAAGGCGGCAAAGTGTGCGGTGTGCAAACCAATAATGGCTATATCAGTACCAATAAGGTGTTGTCGGCGGTTGCCGGATTTACCCCGCGTATTACGCAGATGGTGGATTTGCAAACGCCTATCGTGATTCATCCATTACAAGCATGTGTCACTGAGCCAATGAAACCCTGGCTCGATACCATTCTGGTCTCTGGCAGCTTGCATGTGTATGTCAGTCAGTCTTCCCGTGGCGAGCTGGTGATGGGGTCTTCGCTGGATCCCTATGAAATGCATTCCACCCGTTCATCACTGGATTTTGTTGAAGGGCTGACCTCACATATCACCGATATGTTTCCGTTTCTCTCCAACGTCAAAGTGGTACGCCAATGGGCCGGTATGGCTGACTTAACGCCGGACTTTGCCCCGATTATGGGTAAAACGCCAATAGAAGGTTTCTATCTGGATGCCGGTTGGGGAACCTGGGGATTCAAAGCCACGCCCATCAGCGGCAAAACCATGGCAGAGACCATCGCCAGGGATATGGCGCCAGATTTAATCAAGTCATTTCGTTTGTCGCGCTTTGAAGACTATGAATTGACCGGTGAAAAAGGTGCCGCTTCCGTCGGCCATTAAACGAGAGTATCGCAATGAAATTACTGCAATGTCCTGTTAATGGAATCAGACCTCTGAGCGAATTCAGCTATGGCGGTGAATTTCGCACCATGCCTGATCCAGATAGTTGCACTGATCAACAGTGGGCAGCCTACGTGCATTACCGCAGTGGCGCGCCCGGTTATAAAAAAGAATGGTGGTATCACATGCCCAGTGGAACCTGGTTTATAGCAGAACGTAACACAATTACCGATAAAGTCAGCCGCACCTATCTGTTGCCTAAAATGGAGGTGGCCGTATGAGCTCAAGATTAATTAATCAGCCGACCGAATGGATTGATCGTGATAAGCCATTCAGTTTCACTTATGAAGGCCAGAAAGTCACCGCGTTTGAAGGTGACACGATCAGTAGTGCACTTTGGGCGAATGGCATCAGAGTACTAGGGCGTAGTTTTAAATATCACCGAGCTCGCGGCATTCTCACGTTGGCAAACCACGACGTCAACGCCTTGATGACCGATGGCCTGGATACCAATATCCGTGCCGATGTGTTACCGGTTCAAGCCGATATGACGTTGACCGCGGTCAATACGACGGGTGGCGTATTGAAGGATAGAAGCCAGTTTATCGATAAAATCTCGCCGTTATTGCCAGTGGGTTTTTATTACAAAGCGTTCCATACACCTCGGCGTTTTTTCCCATTCTGGGAAGACAAGATCCGTAAAGCAGCTGGTCTGGGTGAAGTAAACTTTAATTATCCGCGAATTCCAAAACCCAAACAGCATGCCCATTGTGATGTGTTGATCATTGGAGCAGGTATTTCCGGGTTGTCTGCTGCACTCAGTGTGGCAGAGCAGGGCCTGTCTGTGATTATTGTCGATGAGAATGCCAAAGCCGGTGGCAGCCTGACCTACGATATGGCTGATCAGGCTTCATCACAGTTGGCAGAGCTACTCAATGCCATTGAGCAGCATGACAATATTCGTTTGATAACTAATGCCTATGCAGCGGGTTATTACGCTGATCATCTGGTGCCAATCGTTGAAACTTCAGGTATCACGAAAGTACGTGCCAAAGCGTTGATTGTGGCCAGTGGTGCCTTCGAACAACCGCCGGTGTTTCGTAATAATGATTTACCCGGGGTGATGATGGGGTCGGCGGCTCAGCGGCTGATTTATCGTTATGCCGTCAAGCCTTTTGAAAAAGGTGTAGTGGTAACCGCGAATGATTATGGTTATCGCACAGCATTGGATTTAGTGTCTGCCGGTGTTGATGTGCTGGCGGTTATTGATATGCGCCGTGAAGGCAGTCGCTCGCCACTGATTGACGAGCTGAAAGATAAACAGGTCGCCGTGCATAAAGCCAGCTGTGTCTATGAAGTGATAGCTTCCAAGCACAAGCTGGGCGTCTCCGAAGTGGTGATCTGTGCTTACGACGAGTTGATGGCAGAAGCCGATACCAAAAACAAAATCCGCCTTAAATGTGATGGCGTGGCAATGAGTGCCGGTTGGGCGCCTGCTGCTGCCCTGTTATACCAGGCTGGCACTAAAATGCGCTTTGATAGTGGCTTGCAACAATTTGTGCCAGCCGAGTTACCGGAAGGTGTATTTGCGGCGGGTAAGGTCAATGGTGTTTTTGAACTCAGCCAACGCGCATTGGATGGACAACGTGCTGCAGCTGAAGCGATGAATTATCTGGGTAAATCGGTTGCGACGGTTGAAGTCAAACAGCATCAAGGCACGTCGCCCAGCCATGCCTATCCGGTGGTTAATCACCCAAAAGGCAAGAACTTTGTCGATTTTGATGAAGACATTCAGGTTAAAGACTTTATCAATGCGGCCAAAGAAGGCTTTGACAACATTGAGTTGATGAAACGCTTCACCACCGTTGGTATGGGGCCAAGTCAGGGTAAGCATTCCAATATGAATGCCATTCGTATTCTGGCGAGGATTCGTGATTTACCGGTGGAGAAAATCGGTACCACGACGGCCAGACCCTTTTTTCATCCCACGCCGATAGGTCATTTAGGCGGTCGTGGTTTTCATCCACATCGTTATACCGCGATGCATGAATGGCATATTGAAAATGGTGGCCAAATGACGGCGGCAGGACTGTGGATGCGTCCAGCTTGTTATCTGCCGGAGGGATGTCATCTCACTGCACAGCAGGCAACCCATCAGGAAGCCATGGCGGTTCGAACTAAAGCCGGGATCATTGATAACAGCACTCTGGGCAAGATTGAAGTTTATGGTCCGGATGCCGCGGCGTTTCTTGAGCGGGTTTACACCGGAAAATTCGTCAGGCAGAAAGTTGGCCAATATCGTATTGCCATGTTGCTCGATGAGGCGGGGGTAATGGTCGATGATGGTCTGGCTTGCCGACTGGAAGAAGATCGTTTTTATCTCACCACCAGTACCACCAATTCGGCGATGGTTTATCGCCAACTGCAACGTGAAGCGCAACTCTGCGGTTTATCGGTGTCTTTGGCTAATCTCACCGGTGCCAAGGCCGCGATGACAATTGCTGGCCCGGCAGCTGCCGAGATTATTTCGCAGTTCTCCAGCGTGGATTTAGCTGCAACGGCGTTTCCAACCGGCAGTGTGGTGGAAACACAAATCGCAGATATTGAATGTTTGTTACTGCGTGTGGCCTTTGTGGCTGAACAGGCTTTTGAAATTCATCTGCCAGCTGCCGCCGGTTTATCTGTCTGGAGCCAACTGATGCAGGCGGGTCAGCCGTTTGGTTTGCAAGCCTATGGTACCGACGCCCAGCGTTTATTAAGACTGGAGATGGGACATCATCTGATTGGTCATGACACTGATGGTTTGACCAATCCCTTTGAAGCCCATGCTGAACCGCTGATTGCAATGGATAAAACGTTTTTTACCGGACAGCGCAGTCTGCAGATCATTGCCAAAAAACCGCTTAACAAGACATTGGTTAACTTTGTGTTGGACAGCAATTGTGTCGGTGAACTGCCCAACGAATGCAATCTGGTCATTGATAACGGCGATATTGCAGGCCGCATAACCAGCATCGCGTTCAGCCCCTATTTGCAAAGAGTGATCGGTATCGCCTTTGTACCACCGGAAAAACACCTGCCTGGCAGTCGATTTGACATCCGTAATGATGCCGGGGATTTGATTGCTGCCACCGTGATTCAGTCACCCACTGAACTGGCCAAAAGTGCATAGGAAAGCTTACTGATGAAATCGACCCTTTTAAAAAGCCCAATCGCCTTCGCTCAGTTAAGCCAGGCTCCTCAAATGGAGGTGGTCAATGGCATGCTTACCGCAGTCCGTTTTGCGGATAAAGCCATTGAATCCCAGCGTGCGCATAAACTGGCTATCTGTGATACCAGTGCTTTTCAACGCGTCAGCATAAAAGGATCACAAGCCGCCAATTACCTGCAACAACTCGGGGTAACACTGCCGGAAACGGCCAATCAATGGCAATTGACAGATGAACGTCTGGTCATGCGGCTGGGCAACAGTGAATTTTTAATTGAAGACCAAACCCAAAATGTTAAACCAGCGGTCAGTGAGCTCTCATCTGCAAAGGGCGTTCATAAAGTCAGTCGCAACGATGCGGCTTTCATTCTGACCGGAAATGATATCCACCCATTATTTGCAGAAATTTGTGAAATCGATCTGGTGGCCGAACTGGCAACAGAAAACCACCTGGTCATGACAGTCATTGCAGGGGTGTCAGCAACGTTGCTGAGCCAAACGCTTAATGGAGAGCGCATCTATCGACTCTGGTGTGATGGAACTTACGGACCTTATCTGTGGAAGACCTTGCTGAACATTATTGAACAGGCAGGCGGCGGAGCCGTGGGATTGCATCACTTTTATCCAAAGATTTAACCGATTGCAGATCTCAACATTAAGGAAAGGCTTATGAAATCGTTAGCTGAAGCAAAACAGTTTCTTGAAACCAATAACATCAAATATGTGCTGGCCCAATTCGTCGATATTCACGGCGTTGCCAAAACCAAATCGGTACCGGCCAGCTGTCTGCAGGATGTCGTCGAAAAAGGCGCAGGCTTTGCCGGCTTTGCGGTCTGGGGACTGGGTATGGAACCGCATGGACCGGATTTTCTGGCCCGTGGCGATTTAAGTACGCTATCGATTGTGCCCTGGCAGCCCGGTTACGCACGTATTGTCTGCGATGGTCATGTGAATGGTCAACCTCATCCGTATGACAGCCGGGTCGTGTTAAAAAACCAATTGACCAAGCTGGCGGATAACGGCTGGACCCTGAATTCAGGGCTTGAACCGGAGTTTTCCTTGTTTAACCGGGGACCGGATGGCAGTTTGTTGCCAGTTGATGAAAGTGATTTGCTGGATAAACCTTGCTATGACTATAAAGGCTTGTCGCGTTCACGTAATTTCCTGGAATCGCTGGTGGATTCACTGCAACAGGTCGATTTTGATGTCTATCAAATCGATCATGAGGATGCCAATGGCCAGTTTGAAATTAACTATACCTACAGTGATGCACTGACCTCGGCGGACCGTTTTACCTTTGTGCGGATGGCTGCAGGTGAAATTGCCAATGGCATGGATATGGTCTGCTCGTTTATGCCAAAACCGTTTTCCGATCGGACTGGTAATGGCATGCATTTCCATCTGTCGATTACCGATAAAGATGGCAAAAATCTGTTTAATGATGATAGCGACGTGAATGGCATGGGTCTTTCAAAAATGGCCTATCACTTTATCGGTGGTTTATTGCATCACGCGGATTCTTTGTGTGCGTTTTCTGCGCCGATTGTGAATTCCTACAAACGACTGGTCGTTGGCGGCGCGGCCTCCGGTGCGACCTGGGCGCCAGCCTATATCTGTTATGGCGATAACAACCGCTCGGCGATGGTGCGGATTCCTTATGGACGTCTGGAATTCCGTTTGCCTGATTCCAGCTGTAACCCTTATCTGGTGCATGCCGCGTTGATTGCTGCCGGTATGGATGGGGTGGAACGTGAACTGGATCCGGGTGAGCCTCACAACATCAATTTATACGATTTGAGCCCAGCTGAGCTGGCGGAGAAGGGTATTGGCGTTTTACCGCAAAACCTGAATGAAGCTTTGGATGCTTTGGCTGCCAACAGTGTGCTGCGAGAAAAAATGGGCTCAGAAATCGTCGATGAATTTATCAAAGTAAAACGCATGGAATGGATTGAATATTCACGTCATGTATCTGATTGGGAACGCAAACGCTACGCCGAGTTTTTCTGATCCGTTTATTTAAGCAGTTATTGAAGAGGTAATTATTATGTGTGGAATAGTCGGCCTGTATTTAAAAAACGAGTCACTGGAAAGCCAGTTGGGACAATTGTTTGTGCCCATGCTGATTGCGATGACCGAGCGTGGTCCTGATAGTGCCGGTTTTGCGATTTATGGTGACGAAGTCGCCGATGACTCGGTCAAGTTAACGCTGCGTCATGAAGATGAAAACTATGATTGGGCCGGGCTGGCTAAACGTCTTGAAACCGCTTTTTCGACTAAAGTCGACTGGTTTCAGAACAGTAAGGTCGCGGTATTTAAACTTATAGCAGATGCTGATGATGCTATCGCCTATCTGCATGAAAATGCCCATGACGTCCAGGTGATGAGTGCCGGTAAATCGATTGAGATTCTGAAAGAAGTCGGTCTGCCGGAAAACATTGTTGAGATGTTCAAGCTGAGTCAAATGAAAGGCAGTCACATTATCGGCCATACCCGTATGGCAACAGAATCTGCTGTCACTATGGCCGGTAGCCATCCTTTCTCAACAGGAATGGACTTGTGTCTGGTGCATAACGGTTCGTTATCTAACCACAATCGCCTGCGTGCGGAGTTAAAACGCGAAGGCATTCACTTTGATACTGAGAATGACACCGAAGTCGCGGCTGGCTATATGACCTATCGCCTGCAACAAGGTGACAGTCTGAATCAGGCATTGGAGCATGCTCTGGAAGAGCTGGATGGTTTTTACACTTTCACAATCGGCACGAAAAATGGCTTTGCGGTTTTGCGTGATCCCATCGCCTGCAAACCGGCAGTGATTGCTGAAACCGATGATTACGTCGCCATGGCATCTGAATATCAAGCGCTGACCACTTTACCGGGTATTGAGAATGCCAAGGTATGGGAACCTGAACCTGCGACGATTTATGTCTGGGAACGTGGTGATAAGTGATCGACGAATAGTAAGGGGAACATAATGAAAACAATTGATTTAGCAACACAGACGGTGCGTGACTTAAACCAGGCCTTACACGATCAAGCTAAAGAGTGCACCGAAACCGAATGGGAAGTGTTGAATCCCAAAGGACAGCACAACCTGGCCGTTGGGCTTGATCAAAAGCTCAAAGTCGATATTAAAGGTCATGCCGGTTATTACTGTGGTGGGATGAATAAAGAAGCCGATATCGTGGTTCACGGCAGTGCCGGTCAGGGTGTGGCCGAAAATATGATGTCAGGCAGTGTTCGGGTGAAAGGCAATGCTTCTTCCTCAGCCGGGGCAACTTCTATCGGTGGGCTGCTGGTCATTGAAGGTGATGCCGGTTCACGCTGTGGTATTTCCATGAAAGGGTCGGACATTGTGGTGACCGGGAATGTCGGTCATATGAGCTGCTTTATGGGACAGGCCGGTACGCTGGTGGTGTGTGGTGATGCTGGTGATGCTCTGGGCGATTCGCTATATGAAGTCCACATCTATGTAAAAGGCGAAGTGAAGTCGCTGGGAGCGGATTGTATTGCCAAAGAAATGCGCGACGAGCATATCGAGGAACTGAGCCAATTACTCAAGCGTGCCGGGGTGGATGAAGATCCTCACGCTTTTAAACGTTATGGTTCGGCACGCCAGCTATATAACTTTAAAGTCGATAACGCTGCGGCGTATTAAAGCTGATTTTAAGAGGAATCCATTATGAGTCAAAAAACAAAATACCTTACCGAACTCCGTGAATCAGCAACCTTTGATCGGTCAACTATGGCCGAAATTCGCCGGGCAGCCGATACCGGTATCTACGATATTCGTGGTTGGGGTGCCAAACGCAAGTTACCGCATTTCGATGACTTGTTATTCCTGGGGGCGAGTATGTCGCGTTACCCGCTGGAAGGCTATCGTGAAAAATGTAATACCCAGGTGACATTAGGCACCCGTTTTGCCAAAAAACCGATCGTCATCGAAACGCCGATCACCATTGCCGGCATGAGCTTTGGTGCTTTGTCGGCCAACGCTAAAGAGGCGTTGGGGCGTGGCGCTTCTGCGGTGGGCACATCGACCACCACAGGTGACGGCGGTATGACGCCGGAAGAACGCGGTCAATCGACCAAACTGGTGTATCAATATCTGCCATCACGTTACGGAATGAATCCGGATGATTTACGTAAAGCGGATGCTATTGAAGTGGTGTTAGGGCAGGGCGCTAAACCAGGCGGCGGCGGTATGTTGCTGGGGCAGAAGATCACTGAACGTGTTGCCAAAATGCGTACCTTACCAATGGGCGTAGACCAACGTAGTGCCTGCCGTCATCCAGACTGGACCGGACCCGACGATCTGGCTATCAAAATTCTGGAACTGCGTGAAATCACCGACTGGCAAGTGCCTATTTATATCAAGGTTGGCGCGACCCGCACTTACTATGATGTGAAGCTGGCGGTAAAAGCCGGTGCTGATGTCATCGTCGTCGATGGTATGCAGGGCGGGACAGCAGCCACACAGGAAGTCTTTATCGAACATGTCGGTATTCCGACCATGGCGGCGATTCCTCAAGCGGTTCAGGCGTTGCAGGAAATGGGCATGCACCGCAAAGTGCAACTGATTGTGTCCGGTGGTATTCGTAACGGGGCTGATGTGGCCAAATGCATGGCATTAGGTGCCGATGCCGTGGCGATTGGTACTGCTGCATTAATCGCTTTAGGGTGTAACGATCCTAAATATGATGAAGAGTTCAAAGCGATTGGTTCAGCTGCCGGTTTTTATGATGATTATCATGAAGGCAAAGATCCGGCGGGTATTTCCACTCAGGATCCTGAACTCAGCAAACGTCTGGATCCTGTAGAAGGTGGTCGTCGTTTAGCCAATTATCTGCGAGTGCTGACTATGGAAGCACAAACTCTGGCACGCGCATGCGGTAAAAACGATATGCGTCATCTGGAACCGGAAGATCTGGTGGCGTTGACCGTTGAATCCGCTGCCATGGCAAGGGTTCCATTAGCCGGTACCAACTGGATCCCTGGCGCAACCAATTATTAACAGCGAACGAAGCCGGTTTATCTTCTATTGCCATAACTGTGGCATGAAATAAAGCTTAAACGGGCTCAGAGCTGCACCGAAAAGGGCGGATGCTGCCTTTGATTTGTCGGACCTGAAGAGTTTTTACCCCCCCTCTGTTCAGGTTTAGTGAATTAAAGGCAGTCTCTGCCCCCCCTTTTTATTTCTCAACAAGCCCATTTTTACCTCCAATAAACTTCTGTAAAACAGCTACCTCCTTGGTAGTAATCCCTCTTGAGAATGTTGCCAATACTGACTTTCAGTTAATTTTGTTAACCATCATTAAACAGCAGGATGGAAAGTCAGATGAGCAGAAATTCAATACTCAATGTGCGTCACCGTGAACTGGGTTCAACGCTGGATGGTGAGACCTGGAATGACATGCCGATTCCCTGGTCCTATCACACCGATCCGCATGATGAAGTTGTCGCAGTGCGCACACGGGCAGGGCTCTATGATGTGTCTGGTCTGAATATCGTGAATGTTACAGGACCTGCCGCACTGAAAGTGTTGGATAAGTTGGTCACGATTGATGTGACCAAACTTGAGCCGGGCAGTGCTCGTCTGGCCGGTGAAGTGAATGAAGCCGGTGCCCTGATTGATGACATTATGGTGATTTGCGATGCAAGTGATAAATACCGTTTATCTCATGGTGGCGGCATCACTCAGCAAACCCTGGCCAAGCTGGCAGAAGGGGAAGATGTGCAAGTCGAACAGGATATGGATGTACACATTCTGTCATTACAAGGGCCAAAAGCCATTGAGGTGTTAAACCCTGAACTGGATTTTGATTTGGCCGGACTGGACTATTTCAAACATGTTGAAACCACGCTATTCGGTTGTCAGGTCACCTTGTCACGTGGTGGTTATTCAGGTGAGCAAGGTTATGAAGTGTATTGCGCTTCAGTGGATGCCATTCATCTATGGGACAGCATTCTGGAAAAAGGTCAGCAGTATGGTGTGATCCCGGCTTCTTGGGATTCGTTGGATCTGACCCGCGTTGAGGCGGCTTTATTGTTCTTTCCACATGATATGCCGGAAGGTGATACCACGCCGTGGGAAGTGAATATGGACTGGTGCGTCGATCTCGATAAACCAGGCGACTATATAGGTAAGCAGGCTGTATTGCACTTGAAAGGCCGTGAACGGGTCAAGCAGGTTGGTCTGAGCTGTGATTACAACCAAGCTGTACCAGCCGGGGCAAAAATTCTGATTGATAACAAAGAGGTTGGGGTGATAACCAGTCCGAGTTTTAGTCGTTATTTGATGCAATCCTTAGCTTTGGCACATATCAAGCCAGCTTATTCCCAAATTGGTACCAAAGTGGTGATTGCTGCCGATCAACCGATCAACGCTACCATAGTGAAAACACCCTTCTACGATCCCATGCGTTTACGCACCCATCCTGTTAAGTAAACAAAACATTGATGTGGAGGTTTGAATATGGAAAAAGGCTATTCAATCAAGAGTAAACCCATCTATGGGACATTAGTCTGGCAAGACCATGCGATGCATCATGTGGTGATTGCTGAAGGTGAGGGGGGGAAAGCTTTACTCAAACTGTTTCAACAAAAACTGCCTCGTGAGCCATTATCGGTACTGTATCTCGCAGCCGATCCACAGGCGGAAAAATATGCCACCACGGTACAAAAAATCATCAATGAGCCAGTGACGATCAAAGATTCTCAAGCAGAATTACTGAACGCCCTGAAAGCCACGCTCGACAGTTGTTATATGGGCACCCAGTTTTATGTGGCAGGAACGGAAGGGTTTATCTGGAAAGTGGCGGCCGTGTTACGCGATGCCGGAGTGGATGATAAAAACGTGTTCAAAGAGCTGTGTGGCAGTCTGGGAAGACGCTTGTATTGCGTTCATTGCAAAACCACCAATGAAAATGTTCATCACAATATTCACGTCTGCACTGGCTGTGGTCGTCACCTGATTGTCAGAGAACATTTTTCTCGTCTGATGGGCGCTTACATGGGCTTTATGATTGATGCCGAAGTACCTGGTGAAATTCCAGCAGCAGAGGAAATTTATCCATGAGTCTGTTAAATGTAAAAGTCACTGCGGTGGAACAAATCACCGAACAGGTCAAACAGTTTACTTTTGAGTTAGAAGACGGCGGCAAACTACCGTATTTCTCCGGTGGCAGTCATGTCGTGGTGGCAATGGATATTGATGGACGTATTCACCGGAATGCCTATTCGCTAATGGGCCCAACCAGTGACAATGAGCGTTATACCATTGCGGTACGCAAACAGGAGCAGTCACGCGGTGGATCAGTGTTTATGCATGAACAGGTGAAACCCGGAACGCGACTGCAAATCACGCCGCCAACCAATTTATTTGCCATTAACAAACTGGCCAAAAAACATATTCTGGTGGCCGGTGGTATTGGCATTACCCCGTTTATGTCACAAATCAGTGATTTGAATCGACTGGGTTATCCCTATGAGTTGCACTATGCCTATCGCAGCGCCGATCAGGCGGCATTTCGTGATCAGTTGGAAAAACTCTGTGGCGACAAAGTGCATTTTTATGTCGACGATGAAGGCCGTCGGATGAATTTTACCGAGCTGTTGATACAGCAACCACTGGGCTCGCATATCTATGTCTGTGGTCCCAACACGATGGTAAACAGCCTAGTACTGATGGCCAAGCAAATGGGCTGGCCGGACAATGCGGTACATAGCGAAAAATTCCTGGCTCCGGCGACTGGTGAACCCTTTGTAGTGTCATTGAGTTTGTCAGAAACCGAAGTGATGGTTCCCGGTGAAATGAGCATGCTGGAAGCGTTGGAAGAAGCGGGTATTGATGCACCGTATTTATGTCGTGGCGGGGCATGTGGTCGTTGTGAATTAGAGGTAGTGGACTGCGATGGGGAATTAATCCATCACGATGTCTATTTATCCGATGCGGA
Organism: Methylophaga pinxianii; assembly: GCF_020447225.1. Classification (GTDB taxonomy): domain Bacteria; phylum Pseudomonadota; class Gammaproteobacteria; order Nitrosococcales; family Methylophagaceae; genus Methylophaga; species Methylophaga pinxianii. The sequence goes on from NZ_JAJAEO010000165.1 coordinate 36,701, forward strand.
AAAAATCAGTGCAAACAAAATCATGCCCTGTGTATCCCGAGCAAATTGCTCGCGCATGGTCGTGAATCTTTGAGGAATACCACTATGAATATGGCATTTAAACAAGAAACCTTACGTGACGACTATACCTTTAGCAATTCACCCGAATCGGTAAGACGTTTTCCTTTCCCATTCGATGAAGACGAGTATATGTACAGCGTCAATATCGAACCGCATGATGCCGGCCCGCCTGGCTCGGTATTTGAGCATGCTATTGATATTGATGAACATTATCTGACTGAATGTGAAGAACGACGGATTGTTCTGGAAGATGATCATGGTCGTTATGTCGCTCTGCCACATATGATGGATGCGCAGTGGGATATGGTCGAGCTGGTGATGACCAATCTGGCGAAAGACTATCCTGAATCGTTTCAGTTAACACAGGATGGCGACAATTGGCATTGGGTGAACCAACCGCTGGGTATTGATCAAAAATTTGTATTTGGTGATACCAGTACATTACCGATGGAGCCGTTTGAGTTTATCAGCCGTCAGGTACAGGGTGACTGGGTGATTATGGACCAGCGTGATGAGGATCTGTTTGCCGATCTGGGTATTGTGACGGGGCAGGCGGACTGGTCAATGGCATTTGATGCCGGAATGTCGTTCAAGGAATGGCATGCTCCGGTACCACATGCACCGGAAATGGGGATTTTTGATCGGGCACTGAAATATCTGCTTCACCTGCAATATGGCAGTCCGGTCAGACGTACTAACTGGCGTATGTGCGTTAATCCACGGCTGGATACATCATCCGAAAAATGGCATTTATGGGGACCAGACAATGTGTCTGTTACTGCCGAAAATGTGGCTGAGAAAGTCTATCTCCGGGTCGAGTTACAGGCTTTATTCAGACTGCCGCGCAGTAATGCGATTGCTTTTAGTATTCGCACCTACATGGTCAGTCTGGAAGATTTGGCAAAGTATCCTCGGTGGATTAAACGGCTGTATCGCGTGTTGACCAGCTTGCATCCAGATTTGGCGGAATACAAAGGTTTAAACAGCTATCTGCCTTATGTGCTGAACTGGTTGAAGCCACAGGATGACGGTGAAGTATTGCCAAAAGGCACGCAGCCTGAATAGTTATTCAGCCTGATTGAGTGATTCAATATGCTGCAATCCCTGTTGCAGTTGCTCAACGCTGCTGGCCTGGATTTCGGTGACCACACCTTCCAGCGCCAGTAGTTCGTTGGCATTGGAGAATACGCCTTTTCCCTGTTCAAATACCCATTTGATTTTGCCTGAACGGGTGACCAGCCGATAAATCAGCTGGAACGATTGCTGGCGAAATAATTGCTGTTGAACATAATCCCAGGCGCGTTGTTTGTCGTCGGGATGCATCAGATTCATATAACCGTGCGGCTGTGAGTTAACGACTTCGTATGGCTGATACTCGATTAATTCATGACAACCACTACTGACGTATTCGAGGCTCCAGAAACGGTCATTTTTACAACGATATACCATGACCGAAATAGTATTCATGATCATATCGGTGGTGGATCTGGCATTGGCACGCAAGGCGGCTTCGGTTTGTTTTTGCCGGCTTATATCCGTCAATGTACCGAGAATACTGCTGTGTTCGCCGCGTAGTAATGACGTGGTATTGGCGCGCAAATCTACCCATTGCAATAAGCCGTTTTTGGTCAGCATACGAATATTTAACTGGGTACGCTGACGTTTGCCATCGGCTAAACCGTTGAGACGGGCTTGAGCCAAAGCTTGATCTTCAGGGTGGATGAAGTCGATCAGTGATTTATTCAGAGATTCTTCAATGGTGTAATCGAGTAGCTTGAGCCAGAAAGGGGTTAACAGTATTAATTGCAGTTCGGTATTTAAATGAAAAATAGTCTGCTCTATGCGTTCCAGCAATAAGGTCGCTGGGTGCTGTTCACTGACACTATTGATGGCCTCGTGAAAATCATCTGGAGAGATTTGCAATTGTTGAACTAACGGATGTCCGACAAGCTGCAGCGAGGTTATTGTAAGTTCGACCGGTAAGGTGCTGCCATCGAAACAGAGTAGTCTGATATTACTGACCGGCAAGGCGTCATTGCTATCATCGTTTAATATACGGTTCAATTGCGCATGATGGGATGGGTGAATCAGATTGTTAAGAGGCATATCGACCACCAGGTCCTGCATATCTGCCATGCCAACCAGTTGTAAAAACGCCGGATTAGCGTATTTCAGGGTAAAACCATCAACAATGGCCGCCGGGCTGGTGATGGTGGGGGGCAAATAAGCTGACCATTGTGGAGAGACAGCACTTGAGGCAGTGGCTTTTTGGCGGATGTGCTTGCCAAAAAACGGTTGAATACTGTTTATTAATACCATCAGACAGAGCAGGAATGTAGCACTGAATATAATGAGAAAAGTTGAATCCATGATAAAACTGCTCTGCCAGACAATCAGCAACAGTAATAATGCACTGAGGCAACCAAAACCGATGAAAATCATCATCAACGTCAAGTTGTGTGGCTTAGCGATTCGATCTTTCATAATAGTGTCTCATTAAAGCATGTTGCGACATAACTTCTATTTCCAACGTTTCTGCCAGCTCTGGTCACAACGATCGTTATATCAGCGTTGGATAATTCTGTTGAGTGGAATGTTGCTTAGCTGCTGGTTCATTCTGATGTTATCGGTGGTTCAAGTCACCAGCTTAAAAAATAATCAGCTCATGCTTGAGCAAATTCAGCAAAAAGAGAGTGATGAAGAGACCGCGGCGTTGCTGGACTCTTATGAGTTACCAACATTACAGGAAAATGAAGACTTATGGGATCATCAGACGCAACAAAGATATCCAGATATTCGTGAGTTGATTAGCACGATCCAGCAGCAAAATGTCCAACATGGGCATTGGTTGATGAGCATGCAGGTAATCTTGTTTAGCGTATTTATCTTTTTGACTGCATGTTTGATAAACAGTTTGCGCCAGCTGTTTATGAACCGGCTGCCGGCTTTGCTCCCTATGACTTTGCCAGATAATGGACTATCCACTGCAGATGAGTTCAGCCATTTGGAAAACACCATTCAACAATTACATAAACAACAACGCGTTTACCATTCGGATATGGCCTGGGCGCGACGGACCGGCACCCAATTAAAACGACTGATGACGGCTCAGGCTTTTTTAGCGGAATGGGTCAATCAGATACAGCAGGAGATTCCCAATGAAGCCAGCCAAATGCGCATGCTTTACTCATTGGAACGTGCCTTGGATCTGCAAAATGTCGCGCTGATCATGACCGAAACCACGGTAGTTAAAACGGAAGAGGTGTTATTCTCACATCATGCCCCGGTCACACTTGGTGAGGAACATCTTGAAACGTTGCTGGCGGGCGGCATGTTTAGTGGAGAAGTGACGAACCAGGAAAATGAAATGGTAAATATCACAGCGCTGGGATTTGCCTTACAACATGACAAGCTGGGTATTTTTCTGGTGGAAATGCCGGTTTCCAGATTACTGGATGCGGCTGAAATAACTTTGCTGGAAACCTTAACCGGTTTGTTAGCTATCAGTTATCGTTATCAGAATTACGATGCTGAGGGCCGTCGGCTGGCAATTCTGGAAGAGCGTGCTGCCATAGCACGCGAGTTACATGACTCATTGGCTCAATCACTTTCTTTTATGAAAATTCAGGTTTCACGCCTGCAATCTACTGATGATCAACAAAAACAGGCAGCTGTTATCAAAGAACTGCGGGAAGGTTTGGATAATGCCTATCGCGAATTACGCGAACTATTGTCGACCTTTCGTGCGCATATGGACCTACGTGGCCTGGGTTATGCAATACAAGCAACGATTGATGAATTTATTCAGCGCTCATCACTACAGATAAAACTGGATAATCGACTGGTAAACTGCCGTCTGACGGTGAATGAAGAGTTTCATGTGTTGCACGTATTAAGAGAAGCGCTTTCTAATATCGTGCGTCATGCTGGTGCAGACAATGTCAGTATTTTGCTCACATTGCGAGACAACGGAGAGATTGAACTGACGTTGGACGATGATGGAGTTGGCTTCAGCTCTGGAGAATCGACATATGACCATCATGGTCAGACGATTATGAAAGAACGCGCCCAAAACCTGGGGGGCAGGATTGAAGTGATGAGCCGACGCTGGGGTGGCACGCGAGTACAACTGTTATTTAAACCTAAACTGGCACAATAATCTGATGGAAGATAAGCATATCTCTACAATTCGTGTTTTGTTGATTGACGATCATCCGCTGTTCCGCAAAGGTGTAGGGCAGATGATTTCTGACGATCCAGGTTTTGAAGTTGTGGGCGAGGCCGATTCCGGTGAGCAGGGCATTGCCATGGCGCATCAATTATTACCCGATGTAATCTTGCTCGATTTGCATATGAAAGGCATGGATGGTTTGGAAACACTGCGCCGGCTCAAAGCCTCAGAGATACAGGCCAGTTGTGTCATGTTGACTGTCTCGGATGCGGAGGAGGACCTGCTGGAGGCGCTTCGGGCCGGTGCGGATGGCTATCTGCTTAAGGATATGGAGCCCGAACAATTACGGGAAAGCCTGCTTAAAGCGACCAAAGGGGTCACGATCATTCAAGACCGATTGACCGACATTTTGACTCGGGCGGCCTTATTTCCAGAGAGCAAAAATACACCCGATACGGCTATTTTGACCGAGCGTGAAAACCAGATTCTCGATTGCATCGCTGCAGGTATGAATAATAAAACCATTGCCCGTGAGTTGGGTATTACCGATTCCACGGTAAAAGTGCATATTAAAAACCTTCTGCGAAAACTTAACCTCACCAGCCGGCTGGAAGCTGCGGTTTGGAAATTTCAGCGAAATAATTCTCACTAAATCTTTCAGCAAACACTCTGCTCTTTAACCGCACGGTAGCTCACCTTTTGCTATCTGATTCCTTTTTTGTTGTTTAAATGAACTATATCGGTGCATTTGATCCGAGAAAGTGCAGCAATCAACATAAATTTAACCTGCTTCTCAGTTTGAAAATTTTAACCTACTGTTTTCATTAGGTTAATTCTCTTGGCACAGAAATTTCATTGTTTCGCCGGGGTAAAAAATATTTCATTGGAATTAACAGGAGCGAGAAATGAAGATGATTACGGCGATTATTCGCCCACATGCTCTCGAGCTGGTGCGAGAAGCCATTCATGAGATCGGCGTGGCTGGTCTCACCGTGACCGAGGTAAAAGGCTATGGCCGGCAAAAAGGTCACAGCGAAATCTATCGGGGTGCTGAATATACCGTCAATTTTCAACCCAAAATCAAACTGGAATTAGTGGTGGGTGATGACGATGTTGAAAAGACGATCAATGTCATTTCGACCACGGCCAATACGGGCAAGATTGGCGATGGCAAAATTTTCGTTTCACCACTGGAATCAATCGTTCGTATCAGAACGGGTGAGACTGGCGAAGACGCAATTTAAAGGAGAGCAGAATGGATACGCTTGCAATAGAAGTCAGTTATGCGCTCGACACATTCTATTTTCTGATGTGTACAGCGATTGTTATGTTAATGGCAGCAGGGTTTGCCATGTTGGAATCGGGTTTGGTACGGAGTAAAAATACCGTCGAAATCCTTAATAAAAATGTGTTGTTATATGGTATCGCCTGTCTGGTGTATTTTGTAGTGGGTTACAACATTATGTACCCGGCAGATCCCATCAACTCCTGGATTCCGGGCATTGATTTCTTCCTCGGTGAAGACAACAGTGTTGAATCGGTCTTAGCGGGTGGTGACGGTGCGCCATATTACTCGGCGATGGCTGATTTTATCTTTCAGGCCGTATTTGCGGCAGCAACCATGTCAATTGTTTCAGGTGCCGTAGCAGAACGTATGCGTTTGTGGCCTTTTCTGGTGTTTGCCGTATTTATGGTCGGCTTTATCTATCCGGTAGAAGGTTACTGGAAATGGGGTGGTGGCTTCCTGGATCAACTGGGCTTCCAGGATTTTGCCGGTTCAGTCGTCGTACATCTGGCCGGTGCAGCCGCTGCATTAGCAGCCGTTATCATTATCGGGCCGCGTAAAGGCAAATACGGCAAAAACGGTGAAGTACACGCGATTCCAGGTGCCAACTTACCGATGGCCACATTAGGTATGTTTATTCTGTGGTTTGGCTGGTTCGGCTTTAATGGTGGTTCTGAATTAAAAATCGCCAACATTGAAGAAGCGAACGCGGTTGCCAAAATCTTTGTGAACACCAATATGGCGGCAGCTGCAGGTATGGTAGCAGCTTCATTGCTGGCAAGATTCCTGTTCGGCAAAACCGACTTAACCATGACCATCAGTGGTGCTTTGGCTGGTCTGGTAGCGATTACTGCCGAACCGCTGATGCCAAGTCCCGGTCTGGCACTGATTGTCGGTGCGGTAGGTGGTATCGTGTTGGTGTTCTCAGTTCTTTTTCTGGATAAAATGCAGCTTGATGATCCTGTTGGCGCTATTTCAGTTCATGGTTCAGCCGGGATCTGGGGCATCTTCGCGGTGCTGTTCAGTAATCCCGATGCCACTTTTGCCGGACAGCTGATCGGTACAGTGGTGACCTTTGCCTGGATGTTTATTGCTTCATACATCGTACTGACGATTATCAATAAATTTGCCAAGCTACGGGTGGATGAAGAGGAAGAAATGGAAGGTATGGATATCAGTGAATGTGGTATGTCTGCCTATCCCGAGTTTACCTCAGATAAATAACGGGACTTTCAATTGGTCAAACAAAAACGCCGGCTTGTCAGCCGGCGTTTTTTATTACATTAATTCCCTCAATTGCATATTTTTTGAATGGAATTCGAGATTGAAAAATGCAGTACCGGATGTCACTATTGGCACAAAAGGATTCGGTTCTTTAGAAGATGATTTGAAGCCAGGCAATACCACGACAAGCGGGTGAGATTTCCGCTTATGGTAGATTAGTCCCCAATCAGTGAATTAACAGAATTTATTGGCCTTAGTACTGGCTGAGTGGAATTATCAGCAGTCTTTGAAAGGAAGATTTTCAAGCCACATTTCACCAAATGCCATTCAAGCGTACGATAAATATAAACTATTTCAGGACTGTCATTCCTCATGCAGTCTGATGCCGAAGACACTTTCTCAGTGAAAAAAGCTTCGCTAATTCCCATCGCAGTATATGAGAGTCGATATGAGTAAAAAGACAGATCAGGATATGGTTGTAGATTTTACGCCATTAGAAAAAATCGAAGCGCTCTATACCGATTTGACCGCCTGGTATGGTGATGCGGAGCAAAAAGAGCTACGGGTTGCAGCAAAATTATTGATGGTGTCACTGGAAAAGTTTTCACTTTATGGAGGCGCTGATTGGCATAATCTGGTGGCCGAATATATGGATATTCTCAAAAATGACCCGGAACAGTTTCAAAAAATTCTGCAATCCAATCGTGGTGAATTAAGAGATAAAAATACTACTGGCGGTTATCACTGAGTTAACGCAATAAAAACCGTCTCTTGCTTTGTTCATTTTTGAGCAGTTTGGCAAATTTACGGGTCTGTTTGGGCAGGTAAATAAAGTCATCGACCAGCGATCTTTTACGCCGTTTTTTAGTCAGCTCGGCCGGTTCAAAAAAATGTTTTGCATTTTCATAAGATAAAACAAAAGGTGAATAACCCTCCCGCATCAGCATATAGCTCATTATCAATGAACCCGTGCGGTGATTTCCTTCTAAGAACAGTTGGGGCTGACTAAGAATGTTAGTGAATAAGCCGGCACTGCGTTTCCAGATATTGGTGTTTTGATTTAATGCCAGCCAGTCCATTAATTGACCAGTCCCGCCATCCCTGACGTCATAGAAATGGGCCTGCGTGGCTTCAAACTGGGAGTGTTTTTCGATAGCTGAATTGGTTGAATGTTGATAGAGCACGATATAGTTGAGTTCGAGCAGCAAACCCGAATTACCATAGGCAAATAAATCGGTGCCATTGAGCAAATGCTCGTCAATTTTGGTATAACCCGCAACCAGATTATCGATCACCGTATCACTTGGCGGTGTGCGTTTCACCTTGAGCGAGGCATTAATTTTTTTAAAATTATGCTGTGTATCAATCAGGCACGATCTGATGGCTTCAATATCAAGCCTTGCAATATTGTCCATCAAATCAAGCCTGATCGTTCATCATATAGTTCAGCAAAAATCCGTTATCCGTGAAAATAGCGATCAGCCAGAATTAACTGAACTCGCCCCGGACATATTGTTTGGTGAGTAACTGTTGTGGATCTTCAAAAATTTTCTTTGTGTCATCCATTTCCACCAGATAGCCGGTACGTCCACCATTAGAAATGTCCACCCCGAGGAAAGCTGTAACATCGGCTACGCGAGTAGCTTGTTGCATGTTATGCGTGACCAGCGCCACACTGTAATGTTGCTTTAACTCCACCATCAGTTCTTCAATTTGACGTGTGGCAATTGGATCCAAAGCAGAGCAGGGTTCATCCATCAACAAGACATCAGGCTCAGTGGCGATTGCTCTGGCAATACAAAGACGCTGCTGCTGACCCCCTGATAATGAAAGACCACTGTTTTTGAGTTTATCTTTCACATCGTTCCAAATGGCGGCTCTTTTCAGGGCTTTAACGACCATTTCTTCTTCGTCACCTTTGAAACCATTGAGTCGCAAACCAAAGGCTACGTTGTCATAGATACTCATCGAGAAGGGATTGGGAAGCTGGAAAACCATACCGATATACCGTCTCACAATAACCGCATCCACCTTTTTACTGTAGATATCGTGATTATGGTACTGAATGTGTCCTTCAAAACGGAAAGACTCAATCAGATCGTTCATTCGGTTCATGCTTCTGAGAACAGTACTCTTACCGCAGCCAGAAGGACCGATAAAACCGGTAACTTTGTTTTTTTCAATCGGGATAGTTGTGTCTCTAACCGCTCTGAAATCCCCGTAGTAAATATTTTTGACGTGGCAGTCTAAAACTACAGGACCTTTCGGCTCATATTTTTTGGCAATAAACTCACCCATTTCAGATTGCATATTCATAATATTCCTCGATTATTCTCTAAATTTCGTTCTGCCAACGACACGTGCCATGATATTGAAAAAAAGTACCAGCATGACCAGTACCAGAGAAGCTGTCCAAGCCAGTTCAATCTGATTCTCAAAAGGCATACCGGAAAAGTTATAAATCAGGATAGATAAGGATGCGGTTGGCTCAGCCAGTTCAGACATGTAGTAATTACTGAATAGCGCGGTGAACAACAAGGGGGCTGATTCACCTGCGGCACCCGCTACCGCCAGAATGACACCGGTCATAATTCCGGGCAAAGCGGTGGGTAACACGACTTTAAAGATGACCTGTGTACGGGTGCACCCCATACCAAAGGCTGCATCTTTCATCTTTTGTGGTACCTGTTTCATCGCTTCTTCAGCCGCCAGTGTGACTGTCGGTAGCATTAATACCGCTAAGGCAACACCACCAGCCCAGGCAGAGTAAGTGCCTGTGGTGATAACGATTACAGCGTAGACAAATACACCGGCCAGAATCGACGGAAATCCCGTCAGCACTTTGGCTAAAAATCTGGAGGTCGTTGCGATTTTGCTGTTGGGGTTGAGAATAGACAAGTACAAAGCTGCCATGATGCCAATGGGAATGCTTAACGCCGAGGCGATCCCCACCATAGTCAGCGTACCAAGGATGGCATTACCAAACCCGCCACCCGTTTCAAAACCTGCTGGTGGAAGCGCTGTGACAGCTTCTAAATCCAGTCGAGAACCACCCTCGACAATTAACATGTAAATAACAGAAATCAGTGGAACGCTGGCTAAAATAGCCAATCCCCAAACTAACCCGGTTAAGAAAAAGTTTTTTAATGCACGAAGTTCAAACACATTTTTTTCAAGGCCAGGTAACTCTAATCTGGGAGGAAGCACCTGAACCTGTTCGTTAGTTTGGTTCATTTTTTACCCTCAAATTTACGCATGGTGTATTGCTGAACAGCCAGACCGGCGACATTCACGATGAAGGTAATGACCAGTAGTACCAGCGAAGCATACATCAATGCTTGAATTTCAATTTGGCCGGCTTCGGGGAATGTTGAAGCCAGTAATGAAGCAAGTGTATTGGCCGGGGCAAACAGTGAAATACTGATGTCATTCATATTACCAATCAACATAGCCAGAGCCATGGTTTCCCCAAGGGCACGACCAAAGCCCAACACTAAACCGGCAAGAATGCCAGACGATGCGGTGGGCAGCATAACCTTAAGAATCACTTCCCATTTGGTTGCTCCCATACCATAAGCGGCTTCTTTCACTTTATATGGAATTCGACGAAAAGCGTCGGCTGATATTGCCGCTACAGTAGGAAGAATCATAATGGCCAGCACTAAAGCAGCAGGGGCTAAGCCAGGACCACTCAATTCGGTGCTGAATAATGGAAACCATCCCAGATTTTCATGTAGCCAGAGGGCGACAGGACGGAGCAATGGAATCAGTACGTAAATACCCCACAAGCCGTAAACAACGGAGGGGATAGCGGCTAACAGTTCAATAATAGTTCTGAAAATGACTTCAATTTTGGCGTGCACAAACCCTTGTGTCAGGAAGATCGCGATAGCTACTCCTAAAACGCCCCCAATGAGCAGTGCCAGCAGAGAACTGTAAAGTGTTCCCCAGATTTCTGGTAAAACACCAAATTCACCTTTGTTGGTATCCCAGGTTGTACCGGTGATAAACCCCAGGCCATGGGCTTTGATAGCAGGAAGCGCCTGAGAGCCAAGTTCGAAAACGATATAGGCCACTAACAGAATAATTGATAGGGCGCAGAAATAAGCAAAAGACCGAAATATAGAATCTTTTAAATAATCACTGGGAGTAGGCGCTGCAGAGAGGGTTTTGCCACTCGCTGCATCTTTAAAAGGATTGTGAACCATTCGTGCTCCTATCAAGTGAGAATATGGTCGTAAGCTGATCCAACTTCATATTTAGCGGTACCTGAACAGATAAATGCTGCAAGTGTTCAAAACACTTGCAGCATCATTTCTATCTGATAACCAACGGGGTTACTGAATCATTTGTGCTGCGTTACGAACTTTTTCAATAACATTTTCAGGCAATGGGATATAACCCATTTCCTCAGCTGACTCCTGGCCTGTTGTTACCATATATTCAATCAAGTCACGTAATGCTTTTGCCTTGTCGTCTTCTTGTTCTTTGTAGACCAACAACCAAGTAAACGTTGCGATAGGGTAGGCATTTTCACCAGCAGGATCTGTTGCCCAAGCACGTAAATCTGGCACATCACCACCTGGCAGGTTATTCTCCGGGAATGGCGTACTCGCTAAAGCGGCTGCACCGGTTTCGCCACCTGCTTTAACAAAGCTGCCTTTTTGGTTTTCCAGGATAGCCGTAGGCATTTTGGTTAATTTGGCAAAACCGTATTCAATGTAGCCAATTGCACCAGGTGTTTGTTTAATGGTCGCGGTAACACCATCATTTTTAGGTGCTTTAACGATTGTGCCTGCACTCGGCCAGTTAGGTGCTTTGGAGCCACCAACGGTTTCTTTGAAGTTGTCACTGATTGCTGCCAGGTGGTGTGTGAACACATAGCTGGTACCACTTGAATCAGAACGAACAACGACAGTAATCTTTTGATCCGGAAGTTTCACACCTGGATTAGCGGCCTGAATTTTAGGGTCGTTCCAGTTAGTAATGTTGCCCAAAAAGATTTCCGGGTAAACATCACGAGGTAATTTCAGTTCTGTTACGCCATCGAGGTTATAAGAGATAACAATCTCACCAGGGTTCTACCCCGTTTCTACGGACGGTTTAAAAACGGTTGAAAACGTCATATCGCTTCTTGCGACTCGTCTTCTCATGCGAGGATTATGGA
>NZ_JAJAEO010000061.1 GCF_020447225.1 Methylophaga pinxianii
CATCCGCATAGCGGATTGAAAATGATGTCACCGAGGGAGTATCGCGCTCTCAAAGTGGCAAGTTAGGACTGTCCGTTTTAGCGGGGGCAACTACAGATTGGCGTAGCGAATCTGATTTTTTTAGCTGGCTATTTAATTCCTTTTCTAGCGCTTCAATCTCAGAAAACTGAAGCTCTAAATCATTAACAATCTTGCCTTGCTCCTGAAAAGTACATATCGGAAAATGGATTTTGTTAAGGCCTGCACCAGTCAAGTGCTTTATTGTCGTACCAGTGAAGTTTTTTATGACTCGCTCCAAAGGTGTTGCATATACTAAATAGTAAAAAGCAAACTTTGAATTATACGAGTCTGTGAATCGCACACGATGTAGTGCTTTTTGAATAAAAACAGTTGCATCATTGTTTTCCCAAACGGCACATCGGCCAGGCTCGCCACCTTCACATATCACAAGGTCCCCGACTTTCAACGAATAGCGGTCAAACTCTGTTTCCTCTACTCTCATTGACTTAAGGTTTTCTAAGTTGAATACCCCCCAACGGACATTGATGTTGCCTAGATATGGACTCTCT
>NZ_JAJAEO010000158.1 GCF_020447225.1 Methylophaga pinxianii
TGGTGGATGAGGATGATTGGCCGCAGTTTCTCAATATGTTGCAGCTTAAGGGTAAAGCCCGCATACGTGTGGCAGCTGTTTTGTCTGATGGCGACCAGCCAGCCGGTCAATTTTTGGGAGAATATGTTGCATTGTCTGATAGACAATAAATTAGCCGGTAAGCTGGACGATAGCCGGATAAATTACTGATACACTCAGAGAAGATACAAAGCAAGGATCAACCTCATGTCTGCCAAACAGCCCTTTGTTTATCCGGAAATGCGCGTGGTATTTGTGTTACTGATTACCTGTTTTGCTGCCTGGGGCGTGGCCGCGAATATGACCGATCCATTGGTGAAGGTATTTAGCAAAATCTTTGCGATGAGTAACTTGCAGGCGGCATTGGTGCAGTTTGCTTATTACGGGGCATATTTTTGTCTGGCAATTCCTGCCGCGTTTATTAACCGTCGATATTCTTATAAAACCGGTGTTTTATGTGGTTTGGGCTTGGCTGTAGTAGGGGCCTTAGCGTTTTATCCAGCCAGTCTGGCAATGGATTATCATTATTTTCTGGCCGCCTTATTTATTCTGGCCGCAGGCTTATCTATTCTGGAAACTTCAGCCAATCCGTTTGTTATGGCGATGGGGCCTTTAGAAAACGCAACGCGTCGGCTTAATCTGGCACAGGCCTTTAATCCGGTGGGGACCAATCTTGGCGTTTTTCTCGCCGCCACCTTGATTCTGCCAAATTTGCATATTGCCGAAGCGGCTGATCGGGCATTAATGACGGTTGAAGAATTACAGTTGGTGCAATCTGCCGAGCTTAAAGCCGTCATGTTGCCCTATGTCAGCATGGCATTGGCGTTATTAATTATTTGGCTGATGATTTTATTCTCAAAAGTGCCACAACCCCGTGAGGCCGTTGCCTCAAGCATCAGTGAACTGAATTTTGCTCAGATATTTAAACGCCTGATGGCCAATACCCATTATCGCTATGGTGTGATTGCTCAGTTTTTTAATGTGGCCGCACAAGTCTGCGTATGGACGTTCACCATCCAGTATGTGCAGCAGATACTGGGTGGCACTGCAGCCGACGCCAGCATTTATCTGCAATACAGTTTGCTGGTTTTTTTAGTGTCACGCTTTGCGATGACCTGGTTAATGGGCTATGTTCGGCCGACAGTGCTGATGACCCTACTTGCACTCACCGGAAGTGGTTTATGTGTCTTTGCGATGTTCAGTACAACAATTTTTGGTGTGTGGGCAGTTGTGTTGATCTCGGCCTGTTTATCACTGATGTTTCCAACTATATACAGTGTGGCATTAAAAGGATTAGCTGAAGATACTAAATTTGGCGCGGCGGGCTTGGTGATGGCGATTCTCGGTGGAGCCATCATGCCTTTGTTTCAGGGGGCATTGATTGATGTTTCTAATACGGCGTTGTCGTACAGTGTGCCAGCTGTGTGTTTTCTGGTGGTCGCGGCGTATGCTTATTTTGATGTGCGGTCAAAAAGAGCATGTTAGTGTTAACAATGCTGTGCTTCACAAGGTATGCCATCATTATCCCCATCCATTTCAGTGTTGGGGCAATGTTCAAGAAAATAAGCGGCCTCATCACATGACGTTATCTCACTACAATGGGTTCTCCCATCACAGGTAAATTGATTCGCATTCACCTCCGATAACGTTTGACTTGTGTTATTCGGTGCAGTGGATTGACTGGTTACTGCTGCCGGAGCAGAAGTAAATTTTTGAGCAACGCTCATCACAATCAAACCAATCACCAGCAATGCAATGACTGCACTTATTGATTTGGTGGCTTTTCCTGGTGTTTTACTGAGTTGAACCGTCGAAGCATGGGCTTTGTTTTTTGTGTTTCCTGCCCGGCTGATATTTATTGCTCTGGTTTTTCCATCAGCAGTAGTCTCGATTTCAAACCCTAATAGTTCTCCGACTTTGGGGCGCGGGCTACCGCTCGGAAAAGCGGAAATATGCACAAACACTTCTTGTTGATTTTGCTCGCAGAGAATAAATCCAAACCCTCTGTTGTCTTTCCATTTGACTAATTTTCCATGCATCTTCATTACACAGTCTTTTCATTAACAGCCTCGCAACATAACAAAGCTTCGGACTTTAAGAAAGTGTTAAGTGTTCACAAGACGAAATGTGATGCTGGTTTATCCTGCGTTAATCAACCTCCGAGCGAGCGGATTTTTCTTTCCCCGGAACCACAATACCTCTCAGGCTGGAGCGTGCTTGACTGTTTTCTTGCTGCACTACACTGAATGATCCGTCGGTTTCCAAAACCACAGCCTTAACATGTTCAAAGGTTTGCTTGCCCGCTGAACGCACAGCAGAGTGAATTTCAGCTTCCGTAACACGGGCATGCTTCATGGCTGTCGGGATAAGTTCTCCTTCATAAACCAGCAATGCCGGTTCGCCGGTTATTATCTTGCGAACCCATGGCACTCTTACACTGGTCCAGGTCACCAGAAACTGGATGCCGATAAGTAGTGCAAAAGCCAAGGTACCCTCTGCCAGTGCGACATCACGGTTTAATAAAATAGTAGCCAGCGTCGAACCCAAGGCAACGGTCACCACCAGATCAAAAGCATTCATTTTTGACAGAGTTCTACGGCCGGATATTCTCAGCAGTAACACTAAACTGATATAGGCCAGCAGCCCAATAATTAAGGTACGAAACAATGTCTCCCAATTATCAAAAAATAGTTGGCTCATAATTATCTCCACAGATATTTATTAGCGTTGAAAGGAGCTGGGACTTATGACCTGAAATTTAAGCAGTAAAGAACAGGTTATCTATCCTGATGACAAGCGTGACTGTCACCCAGTAAACAAAAGAGCGCCTGATTGGCTGATTCCAGCTGGATGGTGGCATGTTCAATAGCAAAATGGTCATGCAGATCATGCTGCAGCTGAGATAAAAAAGCGTTATCCAGCGGGATACCCTTGACTACCAGATGCACGGTGAGTGCGGTTTCACTGGTACTTAATGGCCAGATATGTAAATCATGCAACGAGTCGACCTGTTCCAAATCTAACAAATAACGCTGGATTTGTTGCAAATCGATATTTTTCGGAACAGCATCCATCGCATAATTTAATGATTCACGTAATAAGCGCCAGGTTCCTACCAGAATAATCGCCACAATCAGTAAGCTGACCATGGGATCAATCCATAACCAGCCTTTAAAAATAATAAATAATCCGGCAATCACTACCCCAAGGGACACCCCGGCATCTGCTGCCATATGGAGGAACGCCCCCCTAATATTCAAGTCATGCTGTTGTCCCTTGAAAAACAGCAATGCGGTAATGGTATTAATCACTACGCCAATACTGGCGACAATAATCACGGTTAAACCCTGAACAGGCTGGGGATCTAACATTCGGTTGATAGACTCCCAGGCAATGCCTCCTAAAGCAATCAACAGCATGATAGAGCTGATTAAGGCCGCCATCACCGTTGCTTTTCGAAAGCCATAGGTACGTTTTTCAGTGGCGGCTTTTTTCGCCAGAATATTAGCGCCCCAGGCCAGCAGTAAACTTACTACATCACTCAGGTTATGCCCGGCATCTGCTAATAGCGCCATTGAACTTGCCAGAATGCCATAGCTGGCCTCAATAATGACAAATGCGACATTGAGTGAAATACCTATCGCAAAAGCGCGATTGTAGTTAGCAACTTCGTGGTGATGGTGGTGACTGTGTTCCATTCTGCTTCCGGGATCAATTGATATCAAAAGCTATTGTCGGCCAAAACAATAGATTCACTTTGGATGAGCTTTCAGACAGGCAAGGATCACGCTTATTAAAGCGGATGTCTATAAAAATGCCTTTATTGTTCAGGAGCCGCTTTGTCTCAGAGCATTAATGATTCGGTTTTGTTCTTCTTCGGCATAAAAACTTGGGTCATCAAACAAATCACGTTGTTGTGGATCAAACATCATATTCAGCGCTTGAGCACTGGTTTGTAGCATGGGTTCAAAGTGTGCGCTTTTACCACTGACCAAGTCGACTACATGGCGACGGCGATAGATGGCGTATGCCGCCAGACCAATGAAAACAACCCCTATATAAATGGGTAAGCCATGCGCTCCGATAACCGTCATTAACCAGCCTGAGATAACCGGGGCGAAAGCACAGCCAGCGCCATGCAACACCAGCATGTCAGAAGACCCGGAAACGATTTCATCCGGATTTAACTGGTCAATCAACTGGGCGACAGCCAGAGGATAAATGGAAAATGATAGACCGCCCCAGATAAAGAACATGCCCAGCAAAATACGCTGGCTAGGCGCAATCGTCATTAATAGCGCCATGATGGCGGCCAGGATCACCACCCACGTCATGACTTTTGGGCGATCATGTTTATCCGAGTAGCGACCGATAGGGATTTGCAAAACCGCTCCACCGATAATGGTCAAACTCATGATCATTGCGATACCACTGATATCGTAGCCAAGTTGAGTGGCATAAATCGGTGTCATCGACCAGAAAGCACCCATTGCCAAACCGGACAAAGCCGCTCCGGCAACCGCCAGAGGAGCGATTTTTAATAGATTCTTCAGACTGCTTTTGGGTCTTTCAGTGGCGATATTGGGTTGATTGCGACGAGTCAGTGTCAATGGCAGAATCGCCCAGCTCACCAAAATGGAGACCAAAGCGAATAATAAAAATCCTTCAGGCGAATCAAGATGCAGCATTTGTTGGGCAATGGCGAGCGCGCCCAGATTGACCACCATGTAGAACGCAAAGATGCGACCACGCTCATGGCTTGCAGCCTGACTGTTTAGCCAGCTTTCAATCACCGTCATTAAGGTGATGTAGGCTAATCCATAAAAAAAACGAAAGCCCATCCAGGCCCATTGATCGATAAAGATAATATGCAACAGCGTGGTCGTCGCGCAGACTGAGGCACAAAAAGCAAACGTACGAATATGCCCCATACGGCGAATCAAGCGTCCACTGACCCAGGTGCCACAGATAAAACCGACAAAATAGGCCGACATAATCATGCCCATGACAGCACTGGAAAAGCCTTCACTGGTACCGCGGAGGGTGAGGAGAGTACTAATCAATCCATTACCCAGTAACAGCAGAGCGACACTCCACAAAATGGATTGGATTGGTTTGAGCAGTGCCAGAGATTGCATGCCGTGCTCCTTGATGAATTATCCATTTGTTTGTTTCTGAATCATTGCGCACCAAAATAAGGCTAATAATGATTCTGCGTCTTCAGCATGCTGAGAGTTGAACGGTTGCTCAACACGCATAAATAAATGTTCAGGGCGTGATCACAGCTTACCAGTGATGAGACCGAAATGGTTTATGCAAGGTCCTATGCAATTGTCGAACCGTATCGCGTCAGCGATATAGCGACGATGTGAATAATGCGAAACAGCTCAAAAAATAGAGTCTGACAGTTTAACCAATCAAACTGTGATAAAGCGGAATGCCGACAAGCACATTAAAGGGGAAAGTCAGCCCCAAAGAAGCCAGCATCGCCAGGCCAATATCCGCTTGCGGAATGGCTGCCCGCACGGCAACAGGAGCAGCGATATAGGAAGCACTTGCCGTCAAACTGGCCAAAATTAATATGGAACCTTCAGGTAAGCCAAGCAGTTTACCGGTGAATAATCCAACCAATGCCAGAATGGATGGTGCAATCACAGCAAAAAGCACCACGGGAATTTTCTCGCGAGACATGTTGCTTAACGCTTCAGCTGCGACCAGCCCCATTTCCAGAAGAAACAAGGCCAGCACGCCCATAAATGCACCCATATAAAGATCGGTCACGCCGGCACCTTGCCTCGGCCCATACATCCAACCAATAATGACCCCACCAATTAACAGGATAACCCCTCGGTTGGTTAACGATTCATGCAAAATACTGAATATCCCACCTGAGGAGGTCTGTTTTAACCCGCTAAATTGACGGTAAAGCATCAAACCGATAACAATGGCGGGTAGCTCCAGTAGCACCAGATAAAGTGTCACCTGACCACCAACGACCATTTGATGACTTTCAGCATAAGCCAGTGCTACTGCAAAGGTACCTGCACTCACCGAACCATAATGAGCCGCAAAGCTGGCGCTATCGGCCAAAGGCAAACGTACGATTTTTAACAAGAGCGGGAACAGGATAAGCGGGATCAGGAATCCCAGTAAGGCGACTGATAATAGCTCGGGTAAAAGTCCCCAACCCATATTGCCATGTAATGCCATGCCGCCTTTAAGGCCGATTGTCAGCATCAGTAACAGGCTTAAAACATCGTAAGCCGCTTTGGGGATGGCCAGATCAGATTTGACTAATCCACCGACTAAACCCAATATAAAAAACATGACAACGATATCTGGCATATAGAGTCCTCATTTCCAAGCCAGCGCACTTTAATGTAATTTGTGCAAAATTCCTACCTGGATCGTTCAAAAGTCACCATACTGCGAGTCATCTCTTGCCCAGGCCAATTGGTCATCACACCCCATGGCGTAAAGACTTGTAGCCGATCACCAGTTATTTTGAATTCACGAGCTTGCTCGGTATCAACCCATTGAGGGTTGCAAGCTACTTCAACGCTAGTGACCCATTGGTTACCTTCAATGCGATATCTCCCGGTATAGGAGATGATTGAATCCAACAAGCGGGCCTTGTCTTCTATCTTTTTTGCAGGCTTACGGCCTTCACCCGTTAAAACAAATCAGACACGTTGTTCTGCTGTGAATATGACATAGCCGGCTGGCTTTTTACCCATTGGATGAAATATTTCACCGGTTTTTTTCAACCTCGACTTCATAGGAAACCAGCTTCCACGCGCCGTGCATTTGACTTTGATCACTGGCAAAACTGTTTGACATCAACATGATGAAGAACAGGGCAGATAGGTTTCTCAGCATCTCTGTTTAATGAGACGGCTTAAAATTCAAAAGCGGCAATCAGAGGAGCGTGATCCGATAGCATTTTCCATGAAGAATGGGGAGGGCATTCACAAAATGTCGGTTCAAGACCACGGTAGTAAATTCTATCCATTTTGAAAATAGGCATCCAGGACGGCCAGGTGCGGGCATGACGCTTATGCAGGGTTCGAAACGCTTCTTTTAAATCAAGCCGTTGAGTAAAGTGTTTTTCTGCCTGTCCGTTCCAGTCATTAAAGTCCCCGGCAACAATCAGCGGGGCATCATGTGGTACATGTTCATCGATACGCTCACAAAGCGTCTGCAACTGGCGTTTGCGCTCGGTGCCGGTCAAGCCAAGATGCAGACAGATAATATGTAATTCATTTTGAGTGTCTGGAATATGAATGACGCCGTGCAATAAACTGCGGCTGGCCCAGGAATAGGGTGATACATTGATGTTTTCCCAGCTCTGCAGAGCATATTTGCTGAGAATGGCATTACCATGATGACCCACGCTGTAAACGGCATTTTTGGCGTAAGCAAAGTGTGGCCACATATCTTCCGCAATAAAATCACAGTGTGGACAATCCGGCCAATGCTGATGTTTTTGCTGATGGCCCGAGTGCTCACCCTGGATTTCCTGCAACAGCATAATATCGGCATCTGCTTCACGAAGTGCCTCACGCATTTCATGCAAAATAAACTGCCGATTGCCGGTATTAAAGCCCTTATGCAGGTTGTATGTCAGAATTCTAAGTGATTGTTTGGACATTCCATCTCTGAAAAAAAGCGAAAGTCATACAGTAACATCTCTTTATGACAGAGAGTATCACTCATGTTAAATACGACTAAGCCATGGTAAAAAAATGCCTGCTCATCTTTGAACAGGCATTTTAAACCAGATTGTTTTGACGGGGCTTAGCAATTTAAGGTTTCACGACAGGAAGTTCTTCCGGGTCTTTCTTAGCTAATTTCACTTCACATTCTGGCGAGGCAATCATTTTCTCTGCTGAACTCACCAGTAATGAGTTTTCGAGAAAATTACGACCAACCAGGATCGGGAAAGTCATGTTGCTACGATCTGCCAGAGTAAACCGGGTTTCTTCATAATAGTCACCCACACACAGTCCCATTTCGACAACATAGCGTGTTTGCTCACCACTGGCCTGGGTCACGGTGACCGTTTCAACCAAAGGTCGGGTAATGACATGCTCATTATCTTCATGATCCACAAACTTGAAGCGGATCATTTTTTCACCATCTTGCTCAAAGGTTTCAGTATCAACGGCATACATTGAATTGGTTGCTGCTCCGGTATCGATGCGAGCATTGGTTTTGATGTCGCCCGGAAATAAAGTCACGATTTCCTGATGACCGAGAACCGATTGTTCTTCAATATCAATTTTGTCTTCATTGGCATGTGCTGCGAAGCTGAAAGCCAATAACAAGCTCAAAGTGAGTTTACGCATGGTGTCTATCCTTTTCTAAATTATTTGAATTGGGTGGGCATCATGGCCATGGGTCTATTTATCTTTATATCGCCACCACTGCTGGTGGCGATATAAAGATAAATAGACCCTAACACAAGGTTTATTAATTCAAGCTTAATCGATGTTAAACAGCTGATTAATGAGATTTTTACGTTTTTTAAACTCAAATACTCTTGATATCCAATCTGACCAACCCCATCTGTGAGTCATCGTTAAAACAGCCAGATGGAGGCAACACAGAAATGGGCGTTGATGCACATAAGGAAACCATGGGGTTTCAGACAGAAGTTAAACAACTTCTTAATCTGATGATTCATTCGCTTTACAGCAACAAAGAGATTTTTCTGCGTGAGCTGATTTCTAACGCGGCCGATGCCGCAGACAAACTGCGCTTTGAAGCACTTTCCGATGATGCACTTTACGAAGAAGACGGTGAGCTGAATATCCACGTCGCCTTTGACAAGGATGCGCGTACCATCACCATCACCGATAACGGTATTGGCATGACCCGTCAGGAAGTGATCGAGAATATCGGTACCATTGCCCGAAGCGGCACCAAAGCGTTCTTTGGTCAATTAACCGGAGATCAAGCTAAAGATTCTCAACTCATCGGTCAGTTTGGTGTGGGCTTCTATTCCGCATTTATTGTTGCCGATAAAGTCACGTTAAAAACCCGCCGGGCCGGTACCACCAAAGAACATGGTGTGTTATGGGAATCTGCCGGTGAAGGCGAGTTCAATATTGAAACCATCGAAAAACCGACACGCGGTACCGAAGTTACTTTGCACCTGCGTGAAGGTGAAGACGAGTTCTTAAATGGCTGGCGTTTGCGTAATGTGATCCGTAAATATTCCGATCACATCAATTTGCCAATCATCATGTTGAAAGAGCCTGTGCCGGATGAAGAGGGCAAAATCGATGAAAGTATCATCGAAGAAGAGACCGTTAACAAAGCTACGGCATTATGGACCTTGTCGAAAAACGATATTACTGAAGAACAATACAAAGAGTTCTACAAGCAGATTGCTCATGACTTTCAGGATCCGTTGACCTGGAGCCACAACAAGGTCGAAGGTAATACCGAATACACATCCTTGCTGTATATCCCGTCCAAAGCGCCGTTTGATCTGTGGGATCGCGATCGCATGCACGGCATCAAACTGTATGTAAAACGTGTGTTTATCATGGAAGACAGTGAACAGCTGATGCCACGTTACCTGCGCTTTATTCGCGGTGTCATTGATACCAACGATCTGCCATTAAATGTATCACGTGAAATCCTGCAAAGCAGTAAAGTCATTGATACCATCCGTGCCGCTTCAGTGAAGAAAATTCTCTCTGAACTGAACAAAATGGCCAATAACGAACCAGAGCAATATGCGGAATTCTGGAAAGAGTTTGGTCAGGTAATCAAAGAAGGCCCAGGCGAAGATTTTGCTAACAAAGAAGCCTTGGCGAAGTTACTGCGTTTTGCCAGCACTGAAACCGGTAATGCTGATCAAACCGTTTCACTGGAAGATTATGTCAGCCGGATGAAAGACAAGCAGGACAAAATCTACTACATCACTGCCGAGAGCTATGCCGCGGCGAAAAACAGCCCGCATCTGGAAGTATTCCGTAAGAAAGGTATTGAAGTCCTGTTGCTGACGGATCGCGTTGATGAATGGCTGGTCAATTCCCTGACTGACTTTGATGGCAAACATCTGCAATCGGTTGCCAAAGGGGATCTGGATCTGGGTGAGCTGGAAGATGAGGAAGAGAAAAAAGCCCACGAAGAAGTTGAGAAAAACTTTGAAGATCTGGTTGAGCGGGTCAAGAAAACACTGGATGACAAAGTCAAAGATGTACGTATTACACATCGTCTGACCGATTCGCCAGCCTGTCTGGTTGCCGATCATTACGATATGAGCGGTAATCTGGAGCGTATGCTTAAAGCCGCTGGACAACAGGTTTCTGGCAGCAAACCGATTCTGGAACTCAATCCGGAACATCCCATGGTCGCCAAATTGAAAGACGAACAGAACGATGATCAATTTGCTGACTGGACATCCATCCTGTTTGACCAGGCCTTACTGGCAGAAGGTGGACAACTGGATGACCCTGCCAGCTTCGTGAAAAAACTCAACGCAATGCTGTTGCAACGCGCCTGATTTGAAACCAGTCCATGACTCCGTTTTGTAGGAGTCATGGACAATTTCATCGTCTTCTTATCGTGACCAGTTAATCCTAAACCCTAAATCGTGAATCCTGAGCACATTGGCTCTGATAGTTTGGGTTAAGCATGATGCCCAACCATCCACCTCTGCGTCTTACAGCAGCATATGGTCCATAAAGCTTTTATTCCTCTTGATAAAAAACAATCAGCCACTCACAATCAACCTCTCGATATAAATCACTTTAACCCTCGCGAGGGACAACGCTGATGCACCTCACTAAAAAACAGCTTGATTCTGCTGTAAAGCAAGATCTCATCTCGCAGGAACAGGCAGATAAGCTGTTCGTTTTTTTCAAGTCCCAATCAGCGACTGGCCCCAGCTTTGACTTTACCCATGTGCTTTATTACATGGGCGGATTAATTGCCATTGGTGCAATGACTTTATTTATGACCTTGGGCTGGGAAAGCTTTGGTGGTTGGGGAATCTTTTTTATCAGTCTGGCCTACGCTGGGGTGGCGCTGAAACTAACCGATCGTTTTCAGGCGAAAGGCTATGTTATTCCGGCTGGCATTTGTGCCACGTTTGTTGTGGCACTGACGCCTTTGGCAATTTATGGTTTGCAGCAGGCATTGGGCTGGTGGCCTGATGATAGCGTTTATCGAGATTATCATCGCTATATTCAGTGGCATTGGTTGTATATGGAATTGGGTACGCTGATAGTTGGGGGCGGCATCTTTTATCGCTATCGTTATCCTTTTTTGGTGATGCCGATTGCCGTGACACTGTGGTATTTGTCGATGGATATCGCAGCAATGCTTGTAGGGGATTATGCCCACTTTGAATTACGGGCCTTGGTATCTCTATACTTTGGTCTGCTGATTACACTGTTTGCCTTTTGGGTCGATATGCGCGGGCATAAATCCGTTGATTATGCATTTTGGTTATACCTGTTCGGTGTCGTTGCTTTCTGGGGCGGCATGACTTCGCAATACTCAGATAGTGAGCTGTCTAAGTTCATTTATTTCACTATCAATGTGTTGATGATTGGCATCGGTGTACTGATTGCTCGTAGAGTCTTTGTGATATTTGGTGCACTGGGTGTGGCGTTTTATCTTGGGCATCTTGCCAATGTTGTTTTTGAGGACAGTTTACTGTTTCCAGTTGCGCTAAGCGCCATCGGATTCGGACTGATTTATCTGGGGGTATTGTGGCAAAAACATGAACAAAAAATCAGTGAACGCATTCAGTCCTGTTTACCTGCTGCGTTAAGGGAATTTTTAGTGGCTAAACACTAACTGAATACTATGGCTTGATCTTCGCCAGCAGAAACCCCACTTGTGAACAGATACGTTAAAATGCCTTTATCAGCCGGCATTTTCAATTGCCACATCATTACTCGCTAGATGCAGAATGAGGAATCATCATGCAAGACGACGCCATTCAGGCAGATCATTTACAACGTTTCATCTTCGACAATGCCGCTATTCGCGGTGAATGGGTTCAACTCAAACAATCCTGGCAGACAGTTAAAGCGCAACGTGACTATCCACCGGCTGTTGCTGATTTACTGGGTGAAATGCTGGCGGCAGCTGCTTTGCTGGCCGAAACAGTCAAAATGTCCGGCCGCCTGGTATTGCAATGTCGCTCAGATGGACCAGTCTCTTTACTGATGGTGGAATGTACCAGTGACCATACCTTAAGAGGATTAGCGAACTGGAATGGTGAAATTACCAACGATGCCACCATGCAGGAATTGCTGGGCGAGGGCAATCTGGCGATCACCATCGAAAATGTCGAAGCCAAACAACCTTATCAAGGCGTCGTCAGCGTACAGGGCGAAACAATTGCCGAAATGCTGGAAATGTATTTTGCTCAATCCGAACAATTAAAAACCCGCATCTGGTTATCGACTGATGAGCAGACTGCAGGGGGGTTAATGTTGCAGCAACTGCCAGAACAGGATCCAGAGCAACACGATGAGAACTGGACCCGAATCAATATTCTGGCTGAAACTGTCACCGATGAAGAACTGCTGAACCTGGATGCGGTCTCGTTGTTATATCGTTTATTTAATGAAGAAATGGTGCGTCTATTGAGTACGACCGTATTGGAATTTGCCTGTACTTGTTCACGCCAGCGGGTGGCTGATACCATCAAACTGCTGGGTCGGCAGGAAGCTGAAGATATTATTGCCGAGCGTGGCGTTGTTGAGCTGGCATGTGAGTTTTGTAATACGCATTATCAATTTGATCCGGTGGATGTCGCAGGTCTGTTCAGTGACCCGCTGAATATCCAGAATGATTCAAACACTTTGCATTAAGCTGGAATAAATATGGCGCATATTGTCATTATCGGAGCGAGTACCGGTGGTTTACCGGCTGCATATGAATGCCGGGCTGCCCTCGACAAAAATCACCATATCAGTGTGGTATCTAACACACCGATTTTTCACTTTGTCCCGAGTAATCCCTGGATCGCGGTAGGTTGGCGGAAACGAGCGGATATCAGCTTTGAACTCGCTTCCGTATTATCCAGTAAAAATATCGATTTCTATGATTCCGGTGCGACCAAAATCAAACCGGAAACCAATCAGATCCTGCTGGGTGATAACACCATCCTCAACTATGACTATCTGATCGTCGCGACCGGTCCTAAACTGGCTTTTGATGAAATTGAAGGCTTCGGTCCAAAAGCCCATACCCATTCGATTTGTACCGTCGACCATGCTGAAGACAGCTATCATGCGTGGCGTGACTTGTTGAAAAACCCTGGACCGATTGTCGTGGGTGCCGTCCAAGGGGCTTCCTGCTTTGGACCAGCCTATGAATTTGCTTTCATCATGAACAGAGCCTTACGCAAGGCTAAACTACGTGACCGGGTCCCGATGACCTTCGTCACACCTGAACCGTATATTGGCCATATGGGATTAGGCGGGGTAGGCGATTCAAAAGGGCTATTCGAGTCTGAGTTTCGTAAAAATGATATCAAGTGGATCACTAATGCTCGGATCAAATCTATCAATAAGGGGAAAATGCTGGTCGAACAAGTGAATGATAATGCAGAGACCATCAAAACCCATCAACTGGCTTTTGATTACAGCATGTTAATTCCGGCATTCAAAGGGGTCGAATGTGTTGCCAGCCTTGGTGATGACCTGGTCAATCCTCGTGGTTTTCTTAAAATCGATGAGTTCCAGCGTAATCCGGCTTACCCGAATATTTATGGTGTCGGTGTTTGTGTGGCCATACCTCCGGTTGAGGCCACAGCATTGCCAGTAGGTGTTCCAAAAACCGGTTATATGATTGAAAGCATGGCAAAAGCCGCAGTGGCCAATATCAAAGCCACAATTGAAGATCGTCCTATAGCCACACGAGCCAGCCTCAATGCTGTTTGCCTGGCAGATATGGGACATACCGGGGCGGCGTTTGTTGCTTTGCCACAAATCCCACCGCGTAACCTGGCCTGGATGAAAAAAGGCCGTTGGGTGCAGTTGGCAAAAATCGCCTTTGAAAAATACTTTCTGTTCCGTATGAAACGTGGCCTGCCAGAATCTTTATACGAACGCTGTCTGTTGCGTTGTTTCGGGATCAGCAAAATCAAATAATCTGATGCCAATAATCCGTCTCAGACCTGACTGGTTGATCGTAATGGGTTTTACCATTTTGGTATCAAGCGGTTGCTCAGGCCGAATTATTCCGCCACCGGTTCCTGAAACTCCACGAGCAGTGTTTGTACTCGATCATGGTCAGCATTCCAGTTTGGTCCTTGAAGATAAACACGGATCTTTAACGCGCTACTCCTATGGAGATTGGCGTTATTATGCCGAAGGAAAAACTGGTTTCTGGTCAGGGTTTCGGGCATTGTTTATCCCAACTCAAGCGGCGTTAGGTCGTAAACAACTTGCCGGTCCGGCAACGCTGGACAATGTGCATCAGCAAATCAAAATCGGGGTTATTAATACTGTTTCACTGAAAGCTGAAGCTTCTGTGGTGGATACTCTACAACACCAACTCGACCTTATTTATCAGCAAAATCAGCATGCTAAACGATATCGTTACGATTTTGATCTGGAGTTTGTACCTCATCCAAGACCCTACAGTCTTCGGTATAACTCCAATCAGGCAGTAGGGCAATGGTTAACGACGCTGGGCAGTGAAATACAAGGCTGGCCTCTATTATCGAATTGGACAATCCAGCACTAGTCGTTCCAGCTTGACCCTCAGTCCAGCAACTGCCGACACTTTTGGAATGGCAGGCAACCTTATTTGTAAAACCCGCTGTTACCATTCGCTTTGCTCAATTTATCGGGATAGGTCATGGCACAGAAAATTAAAAATCTGGTAAACCACTCTTTGGCTATTGCCCAGGAAATAGGGCTGATCATCGTCGCAATTGCTACTTTGGTCGCCGTAGGCATTGAAATTGATTTTATGTTTGAAAACGGCACGGTTTTATTAACCGATTTACTGTTGCTGTTTATCTATCTGGAAGTGTTGACCATGATCGCGGTTTATTACCAGTCGGGTGAGCTACCAATCAAGTTCCCGTTGTACATTGCGATTGTGGCACTGGCCCGTTATCTGATTCTGGATATGAAAAATATTGATACCTGGCGGATTCTGGGGATTACGGTGGCGATCCTGTTGCTGGGGTTATCTATCATCGTTATCCATTACTGCAAAACCAATTTGCTTGAGAAAAAAACTAAACTGGATGACTAAACCGAACGACTGACCGAGCCCCCACGGCTAACCAGGCATAATAAAGGTTTAAACCAGTGCTGTCGCCAGGTGAGGATACTGGCGACACCTTTGGCGGCTAGACTGAGCAACATGATCCAGACCAGTACAGCCATAGAGGGGTGATCCGCTGCCAGACAAAGCAGTAAAGACGCGACTAAACTTAAGTAGCCAATAATGCGTAAGCTGAGCTGTTCAGAAGGCGAGGGCAGACTGGTTTCGATGCCGGTTACCTGACGCCAATGATTGGGCAAACTAAGTGAGAGACAGGCCATACCCAACATGGTGATGACTATGGCGGCGATCCAACAAATGACTTCAACCACGACTTGTCTCCAGCTTCTGTGTCGAAAATTCAATAGCTTTACTGACAGCAACGTTCTCACGTTTTTTCAGGTATCGCGCTGCGTATACCGCAATGGCACTGCTGACCAGCAAGCTTAGATCCACTCCGGCTACAGGCCAGTAATGGAACGCTGTTTTAAGCAAATGATCGCCCGTGGTAATCCAGTTAAGGACAACGGCTGCAACGGCAAGCACAGCGAATAAAATGCTCTGTTCGCGCCATGCTGGAGAAATACGCATATGACGCACGGCAGAACTGCGCCAGAAGGCATGTAATAACATGACAGCCCAGCTCGCCCAGAAAGCAACCTGTTCCCAATAGCCTTTACCAATCATATCTGCTGGTAGTAAACGGTTTGCTACCAGCATACTCACGGTGGCTACCAACATGCCTGTAACCGTAGTGACCGCCAGCGCATCAACAATTTGGCTGCCCGAGCTGCCTTGCAAGGTATGCTGACGTTTACGTTTTTCGACAAAGAAGATAAAACCGGTGGCAATACAGATAGCGCCGACCAGACCACCAAACACATACAACCAACGTAGCAGCCAATGCTCGAAATGCTGTAAATGCAGGCCAGTCAAGAATTCGTTAATTTCAGAAACAGCTGTGCGGGGTGGTTCTTCACGGATGAGCTCTCCAGTTGTTCCACTAAAATGCATGCCTTCACCGACTAACGCAACGCGGTCACTACCAGCACGATAAATACTGACAAAGCTGTTGGCAACATCCACATGCGTGATTTTCAAAAAGCCAACTTCCCCTGGCATATCTTTTTCTGTCCAGCGTTGTTTGGCCTTTGCGACCATGGCATCCACAGAAGCCATTTCAGCAGGGATACCCGCGCCATCATGAGGCAGCCCCGTCTCGCTGGCTTCGACCATTTCATGATAATCGTGTAACGGTTCCAACTGGGTGTGGGTGACCGGGAAAAAGTAAAAACTGGCAAAAATCAGCAAACCGGTAAAGGTAAAAAAGAAATGGAAGGGTAACGCCACCATGCCGGTGAGATTATGTAAATCCAGCACGCTACGTTGGGTTTGCTTAGTGGGACGGAAGGTAAAGAATTCACGAAAACGTTTACGATGAATAATCACGCCACTAACCAGTGCTGCCATCATGATAAAGGCCGCGATGCCGACGATATAGATGCCAATTTGATTCCAGTTCCAGTTCAGGCTGTAGTGCATTGGATAAAAAAATCGGCTGCCAATTTTCAATTGATCATCGGGCAATGCCTTACCCGTACGAGGATCAATGGTGATATCGCCATGAATATGGTTATGCCCTTCTGGATCAAGTGGTTGAGGAATACCGAAACCCACGCCCATGATTAACACCGGATCACGATGCGTTGTGTAAGCCCAGAATTCATCCGCAGGTAATTCGGTGCGGGGTGTCATTGGCCCCTGACTCAAATCATGCAGCAGCGGCATATTGGTATTGTAATCCTGCTCATCGGGTTCAACTGAGCGCAGGATAGGTAATAACATCTCATCAAATGAAGGCATCACCTGTGGTTCAAACCGGCTTTCAGGAATTGACCAGCGATCAATCTCACGGTCAAATACTGACAGGCTGCCAAAAAAGAAAACCACCATCAGAATAAAGCCGAGCGTCAGGCCAAACCATGTATGCAGCCAAGCCATTGCCTGTCGAAAACTACTGAACATGATTTAAATTCCTTGTAAAAATGACTGTTGAACAACACTGGCCAGCATAGTCATGGCCACACCACCACCAAACAGAATCAGCCATAAGCGGATGAGTTTATCAGTGGCCATGCCCCACAAAAACAGGCTTAAATAGGTCAGCAATCCCAGCATCAGCATGCCCATTTCGGCATCATGAAATTCCACGCCCAATGGAATTAACGCCGCGATAACGATGGCAATCAAACCCCAGGTGAACAGATAGCCACCCACAAGACTGGCAAAAATCCGACTGGCCATTGGCCAGGCAGGAGATGAAAAATTCGGCATGAAAACTGACCTGTTTGAAAAACAAAAACGCATCACCAATATTCTATTATCCAAATGCATATGGAGCTTAATGCTAAATGATAATTATTAACATTCACATTGTATAGCGATTAGTGACGTAATTCAAAGTAGAAAATGTGTCTGAAAATGACAAACCCCATTGAATTGTCAGTGAGGTGTTTGTGCTGGTATGGTTTGATTAAATTTTGAGCACTAACCATTGCATACCGACAAGGTGCTGAAATGAAACCATCCTAAGGAGCGCGGACCATGAACAATCGCTTCACTCGTAGACAAAGTCTCAAGCTGATCGGTGGCAGTCTGGCTGCGACGCTGCTGCCATCGATGCCGATCATTGCGGCAAGCAGTGAATTGCTTCACAAAGCTTATTCAGGTGATAAAAAGCTGCCAGTAATTGGTATGGGCACATGGCGGACTTTCAATGTCGGTACCGATCCAAAATTGCTGGACGCTCGTACCGAAGTGGTAAAGACATTTTTTGAATTGGGTGGTGGGCTGATTGATTCTTCACCCATGTACGGTTCCGCGCCAGATGTGATGGGGTATGCTTTGCAAAAGTTGGGTATTCCAGAAAGTCTGTTTTCAGCGGAAAAAGTCTGGAGTCCAGCCGGTGGATCAACTCGTCAGCAGGTCGCGGATCTGCAATCACGCTGGCACGTTGAGCAATTTGATTTAGTACAAGTCCACAACCTGACAGATTGGCGTGAGCATCTGGAAGCTCTGCGGGAAATGAAAGCCGAAGGCAAAATCCGTCATATTGGTATTACCACCTCGCACGGTCGTCGCCATCAAGAGTTCGAAAAGATTATGGCTTCTGAGGATATCGACTTCGTTCAACTGACTTACAACATTACTAACCGTGGTGTCGAAAACCGATTATTACCCCTAGCAGAAGAAAAGGGGATTGCCGTGATCGCTAACCGTCCCTTTGATGGCGGTAGTCTAATTAAAGGCATAAAACGCCGAGACCAACCCCTTCCAGAATGGGCTGAGGCAGAATGCGGCTGCACTACTTGGGCAGAATTTCTGTTGAAGTTTATCGTCAGTCACCCAGCGATTAACTGTGCAATTCCTGCAACTTCTCAAGTCGAACATTTACGTGAAAATATGCGTGCTGGAATGAACCCCATGCCATCAGCAAGCACCCGACAGAAGATGGCAAAATATTTCGAGTCTTTATGAACGACTGGGCCAGCTACGCACTGCAGGATTTTATTCCGTTTACGGCGGATATCTATTTCCGCCTAATCGAACGTATGAGCGAAACCTTCTGGCCGTTACATTTGCTGACGCTGATGTTGGCAGTCGTAGCAATCTGGCTGGCTTTCAAAAACCATTATCGGTTTGCCAGCTTGCTTATTGCACCTGTCTGGGCGTTTATCGCAGTTGCTTTTTTTATCCAGCGTTATGCCGAACTAAACTGGGCAGGTGGCTATATTGGTTATTTATTTCTCGCTCAAGCCTTTCTATTATTAGTGATAGCCTGGACTGGATTTGGGCTCGACAGCGGGCCACGCAAAAGACCAATTGCCGTTATGGCGATTATCATCATCCTTGTCGGGTTAATCGGGTTGCCATTTATGGGACCGCTCACCGGTGGAAACTGGTCCCAGGCTGAAGTGTTTGGTATTCATGCTGATCCCACAGCAGTCACCACGTTAGGATTATCATTAATTATATTTAGAGGATGGGCTTTGTGGCTTATTGCTCTCATTCCTTTGCTCTGGCTGCTGCTTTCTGGCTTAACTCTATGGGTATTGGGATCACCAACAGCTATTTTGCTATTCAGTGTAATGGCAATAGGACTGATCGGTTTGGTTTTGAAGAGCTTTGAATACCAATTGCTTAAACAGGAACAAAAATAACATGCAGCTTGAGTTTAAATGGTCCAGACTGGAGTCTTATACCGCGCTTGAGCTTTACCAGATCATCAAGGCCCGCGAATCCGTTTTTGTTGTGGAGCAACACTGTGCCTATCAAGAAACGGATGATTTGGATCTGCACGCTTGGCATCTAACGGCTTCGGTAAATGGTGAACTGGCCGCTTATGCCAGAGTGATTGGGCCAGGGATTAAAAACAGTCTGCCTTCCATTGGTCGGGTGATGACGCTGAAAAAATTCAGAGGACAAAATATTAGCCGTTCACTAATGGAAGAAGCCATATATTTCACAGAACAAACATTTCCAGCAAATGACATCAAAATCTCAGCACAGGTCTACTTGCAAACGTTTTATGAATCACTGGGCTTTCGTGCTTCCGGGAAACCGTATGATGAAGATGGCATAGCTCACATCGCGATGATTAAACCAGCAGCCAGCAGGGTATCCATTAATTGAAATGAAATGCTTGCCCCAGGCTAATTAAAACCTGTTGTCATGCCGACAAATAACTAATTAAATCATCGTCTTGGATTAATGAATTCCCCGGATTTTCTTGTCTCTGCGCTTTGAAAATTATTTTGGTAATGTTTAAAACGCATAGTTAAACCAGCAGTTGAGATCAATTCAGCGAGGAGGGGGTATGCAACCATCGCTTAACAGACTCAAACGTGATCAGTCTGGCGGGGAGGAAGCCGCCAATGCTATTAGTCATGCTCTGGGATTTATTGGTGCAGTGATTGGTACACCGATTTTAATTAACGAAGCTGTTCGTCATAGTGATACGGCTTTTGTCGTCGGGGTGAGCATTTTTTGTGTGTCGATGATCATTCTTTATTTCGGTTCCACGGTCTATCACGCTTTACCTGCAGGCAACGCAAAGCGGATTTTTTTGCGTGTTGAGCTTTCTGCCATCTTTTTATTAATTGCTGGCACGTATACTCCGTTTACTTTTGGTGTACTCAAAGGACCATGGGGCTGGACGCTGTTTGGTATTATTTGGGCGCTGGCAGCTATTGGGATTTTTCTTAAAGTATTTAAAAAACAGCAGCATCGCATCTTTTGCACGAGTTTATATTTATTGATGGGGTGGGTTATTGTGATTGCTATTAAGCCGTTACTGGAACTCTTACCCACAGCGGGTTGGATATGGTTAGTGGCGGGTGGTTTGTCCTATACACTTGGTGTCGTCTTTTTCTCTGTGGATTCAAGAATGAAATACGGTCACTTTATCTGGCATTTATTTGTGCTTGGCGGTACAACATGTCATTTTTTTGCCATCCTTTGGTATGCCGCTTAAGAGACTTCCGAATTCAAAGGGCAAAACAGTCAACATATTGGATGTATTTATCAATTGCTGATTTAGCCAGGATTATTACTAAAAAGGATTTTTATGATTAGGTATGCGCTATTAGCGACGATAATTGCCGTTGTCTCGACTTTTTGTATGGTTGCTGTTTTCAAGACTTATGGAATCGCAATCTCCATTGCTAGTGCATCGTTTACCGCAATTACTACTAACTTTTTGTGGTGGCGTTTTCGAGAACGTTCACCCACATATCATGAGAAAACAGTCTTAACCCTAGTTTATGGTGTCTTAATAGCATCATTACTTTTAGGCCCTGTCTCGCAAGCACAATATAATGCAATAGGCTTAACCATTATGTTTATTTATGCCTCTGTTTATCCAATCTTTATGGCTAATTTGTTTGGAGAGAGAAAAAATCTGAATGAACAGTTCCAAAGAGCAATGATTTTTTGCCTGGTAATCGGTGCACTTTTAGTCATTGCCATGACTTTCTATCATGGCTTTTTAAAAATCTCAGAGATTCTTGGTTAACCACGAACGGAACATTTACCACCACAGGAAGGCCAAATATTTACTTCTAGATTGGACTCGTAACGGTGAAAAAATTAAACAAGAAGTGTATGTTTGGTCAGAATAAATCATCTGGTCAATTAATTAGGTTTTTGCGACGCTGTTAGTTACATCCATTAACTTGATTAGTGTTATCGACGTAGTTGAATTAGGTACTTATAGTTTTATAACAGTGTCGCATAAGTTTCTTGAGTAATAACGCTATCCCACAAGGGAATAAATACTTGCAACACGCATTGTTAATTATTAATCCGCACAGCCGGAATGG
The DNA here is from genome assembly GCF_020447225.1 of Methylophaga pinxianii. Taxonomy (GTDB): domain Bacteria; phylum Pseudomonadota; class Gammaproteobacteria; order Nitrosococcales; family Methylophagaceae; genus Methylophaga; species Methylophaga pinxianii. Next base: position 21,657 of record NZ_JAJAEO010000158.1, read on the forward strand.
CCGAGCCGAGGCATTGGAAGAAGCCGTGCGAATGCTGGAAGCTTCAGACTTTGAGGTCACTGTTTGTGAGTCTGAAAGTGAAACACATTTGGTTTCGCTGATTGATGATTATGAACGGAAAGACGGAATCGTGATTATCGGCGGTGGTGATGGAACTATTAGTTCGGCTTTGGAAGCGTTACATAACAGTAAGCGCACTTTGGCTATTTTCCCTATGGGAACAGCAAATGATCTCGCACGCTCACTTGGTGTTCCAGATGATCTGCTCGCGGCGGCGCAGGTTATTATGGATGGAAGGCGTGAACACATCGGTTTAGCGAAGATCAATAATGAACATTTTTTTGTCAACGTGGCACATCTAGGCTTAGGGGTTGATGTCACACGTGAACTCACCTCTGATAGTAAAAAGTTCTTTGGTGTGTTTGCCTATCTTGGCGCATTTTTTAAAGCGTTAAAACGTAACAAAAGCTTTCGGGTACACATTAAAACCGAGGACTGGAAATACTCAACCAAAGCGATTCATTTAGCGATAGGCAATGGTCGGTTTTATGGTGGTGGGAATATAGTTGATCAACGATCAACATTATTGGATGGGCGGCTCTATTTGTTTTTGATTAAGCCGCAACGGTGGTGGCAACTTTTGCTGCTTGGGCCGAGTTTACGTAATGGCGTTTTGCATAAAACAGACCGTATCATTAGTAAATCCTCTGAAAAATTTAGTATTCAGACTTCTAAACCAAAAGATTTGGAAGCCGATGGTGAATTTAAAACCACCACACCCGCCGAATTTGAAGTGATCCCGAGAGCCATCGAAGCCATTGTTGGCGATATTCCAACATTCACCTCAGGAACAGATTGATATGTCGATAATACGCACTGATGAGCAGGCTGATGCTCTGGATATTTTAAAATTAATTATCGAAACAGCCGACCTTTATCGGGCAATGGGTGAGTTATTAACAGAAGAAAATGTTCATCACCAGCTGTATGACATTGCCAAAGAACGCGAATCTTATATAGAGTCATTTCGGGATGTGGTCAGACTACTGGGCGAACTACCAGAGGCCCCCGATTCTGATAGAGAATTGGTGGAGCAACTGGGCGGCAAAGTTACCCAATTATTTTCTGCTGATTCAACAAAAGCTATTTTAGCGAAATGTCTTAAAAAAGATGATGTGTTAGCCGAGGTTATCAGTAACACCCGGTTAGATGAGCATTCAGCAGAATTCAAATACTTGCTTGAATCTCTTAACCACCATCTCACGACAACAAGACAACGCTTATCAAATCACTAAGCGATAACTTGATCTTCCTTAGCTATGTCGTGTTTCTCAAAATAAAAAATATCATGGCCAAAGCAGATGCCGCTGACTTGTAATGAATTAACTGTTATGGAACAAAAGAACGGTGAAAGATAAAAAGTTAAAAGAGAAATTACAAAGGGCGCTGGTTTTTTTTCTGGTCATAGGGGCGCTTATTTTTATTGCTGTTACTTTCTTTCAAGGCTTTTTAAAGATCTCAGCGATTCTGTCTTAGATAAAAGGAACTCGCCTTTTTTTCAGCAGCAAATTTATGCTTTGTAATCGGTGATAGTTAACGGGGAAGCATAAACATGTTTAAGCGATTAAAAGACTGGCTGGAAGCTCGGCGAATTAAAAGGATGGGATTCACCGCCGAACAGTGGGAGACAGCGATTGTTGGTTGGCAGGTGATGGAGCGTTATCAAGGGGCTGAACGCGATCAGCTTAGAGAGATGACTTTTCGTTTTCTTGCTCGGAAAACCATACTTTCAGGTGCGGAGTTTCAATTTACCGATGCAATGTGTCTGAAGCTTGCCACGATGGCCTGTGTACCGATTCTGCATCTTGGTCTTCACTGGCATGACCATTGGAAAACCATCATTCTCTACGAGGGTGATTTTGTGCCAAATCGTCCCTATCGCAGTGATGATGGCGTGGTGCATCCGAGAACTCCCGGTCTCAGTGGTGAAGCATGGCAACGCGGTCCGGTGATTTTATCTTGGCAGGCGATATGTGAAAGCGGACCGAACACTCGCCATGGCAAAGCCAGTAATGTGGTGATTCATGAGCTGGCACATAAGCTTGATATGCTGCGTGATGGGGCAAACGGAGCGCCGCCCATGCATCCAGATATGCGACCCGGCGAATGGCACGATATTTTTAGCGCTGCGTGGGATCGATTGAAAAATGACATGCAACATCATCGGTCGTTGCCACTTGATGATTATGCGTTAACCAGTCCGGCAGAATTCTTTGCCGTATGCAGTGAAGCCTTTTTTGAGTCCCCGGAAACCATGAAGGAAAAAATGCCAAAGGTTTATGGTTTGTTATGCCAGTTTTATCGTCAGCAACCGGTTGCTGCGTAATTAGGAATAACTAAAATTTTCAGTCTGATTTGTCATCTTCTCAACGAGATAATCAACGAATACGCGTATTCTGGCGGGCACATTTTTACCGCCAATATAGACCGCATGAATAGCCTCTCGATCTTGAGGATTGTAGGCCTCCAGTAACGGCACAAGTAGTCCGCTCTCCAAATCCTGCTCAACATGAAAACGACCGACACGGGTAATTCCCATACCTTGCCGGGCCAGTTCAACAAGGGTTTCACCATTATTGGCGATGATATTACCGCTCACCGATAACAGGTAACTCTGACCATTCTCACGAAATGGCCATCCTGGTTCCAAACGTCGAAAGCTGAAATCCAGACAATTGTGTTTTTTTAAATCGGCAGGTGATTGTGGCGTGCCCGCTTTTTTTAAATACTCCGGCGAGGCAATCACCACTCGACCTGTCTCACCCAGACGACGGGCATGCAGGCCACTATCAGGTAGTTGTCCGAATCGAATCGCTACATCAACATGGCCTGCGCTGACATCACTAATCTGGTCTGTTACATCTATTTCGATAGTGATATCCGGATAGCGTTGCAGAAATTCTTTTAATAACGGAACAATGGTCAGGCGACTATGGGCTGTAGCGGTGCTGACTTTGATATTGCCACTCGGGCTGCCGCGATTGGCAATGGTGGTTTCGGTGTCGTCCAAATCCTTTAAAATACGTCGAGCTGCCAGCGCATAAGACTCACCTTCGCTGGTTAAACGAAGGCTACGTGTGCTGCGAACAATCAACCTGACACCAAGACGCTTTTCGATACGGGTCATGATGCGGCTCACTGCAGAAGGCGTGAGTTCCAGTTCTCGGGCAGCGGCGCTCAAACTTCCTGCTTGTGCAACGGACAAAAAGGTTTCCATTTCGGCAGTTCGATCAGTTTTTCCAAATTTCATTTGTGATTCCAATGCAAAGCTGAATGTACCTGAAACGTCTTTTTAAGCATTTTATAAGTGCGTATATTCTTTTGCATCACAAATTAACGAGATATTGCATGAAAATCAATATTCCCTTACTTGCCTTGGCCTTCGGGGCTTTTGGTATCGGTGTCACCGAATTTTCCCCGATGGGAATGTTGCCGATCATTGCCAATGATCTTGCCGTTTCTATTCCAACCGCCGGCATGCTGATTAGCGCCTATGCATTTGGTGTACTTATAGGGGCACCATTTATGACATTGGTCTTTGCCAATATGAGTCGGCGCAATTTGTTGCTTTTATCAATGGCGATTTTTACGGGAGGTAACTTAATCTCAGCCATGGCGGAGAGTTACAACATGTTGCTGTTCGGGCGAATTGTCACTTCATTTAATCATGGGGCATTTTTTGGCGTGGGGGCTATTGTCGCCATGAGTATCGTGCCGGTAGAAAAACGTGCTGGAGCGGTAGCAGCCATGTTTTCAGGGCTGACGATTGCCACCATTGGTGGTGTACCGTTGGCGGCTTATATCGGTGAATTAATCGGCTGGCGGCCTGCTTTTTATGTGATGGCAGTGATTGGCGTTATCACGATGATTGCTTTAAGACTGTCATTGCCGCCCTTGGTTAATGAGCAAAAAGCGAATGTCCGTGATGAGCTTCGGGTGTTGAGCAAAGGGCCAGTTTTAGCCGCATTGTTATTAACGGTGGTCAGTTCCAGTGCGATGTTCACGGTGTTTACCTATATTGTGCCCATCCTGCAGGATGAAACGCATGCCTCGACCGTTTTTGTGACATCAATGCTGGTTTTATATGGCGTAGGTCTGGCAGTCGGCAACTATCTTGGTGGTCGTTATGCCGACCGATCTCTGGATTTAACCCTAATTGTCTCGTTAATGTCAGTCATCGTTTTATTGGTTATTTTTACTGCAGTGATATCGTCTGAATTAATTGTGGCGCCATTAATCTTTTTATGGGGAATCGCCAGTTTCGCCCTGGTACCGCCATTGCAATCTTTAGTGGTTCAAGAGGCTAAAGAAGCTCCCAATTTAGCGTCAGCAATGAATATTGGTGCGTTTAATCTGGGGAATGCGTTAGGTGCAATGCTAGGGGCTGTCGTGATCAATACCGGTTTGGGTTTGACCTCGGTACCACTGGCTGGTGCGGGTACTGCTATCTTGGGACTTCTTCTGGTGTTATGGTTTAGACGTGGTCGTCAACAAAGAGCACAACAAGCGTTAGATGCTGTTTGCTAACGTTTGGATGGAATAACCAAAGAGAGTCTCCGAACTTTCCTCTCTACAATTTAAGTAGGGACAGAATGAAAAGGAAATCAGCCTTGAAGTCAGTTATTCAGGAGGAAATATCAGGGTGTGGCATTGCTGCGATATCTGAAATTAATAGAAAAAACAATCAGTTTTTATAAATGATATGGAGCAACTTTCAAAATCCATAACGGCAAAAGATATCCCTGATGCATGGGGAAAAGGTTTATCTTGCTATCTCCAACGCATATTTTTATTTGGGGGATTGCCTCTTACTTTCTGTTTAGCGGAAGAAATGTTAGTTACTTTTATTTGTTTTTACCACCATTAGCATTTACGCTAATTGGTATTATGCCGCTTTGTGGATTTATGATAATCGCGGTAACGGTAATGTCGGTATGGTTCTGGTCGTTCTTGAAGACATTACCGTCAGCCGAATCATAGAACAAAAGGTTAGTCATTCACTAAGTCTTCAGACAATAAGCATATAAAGAACTTAGCTTATACACCGTGGGTCAGACTTAAAAATGGGTGAGTTGGCTGTTTAATAACTGACGGACCCATGCCCCTATTTAAGTTAATCTTAAATCCTGTCATCTCTCAAAGCGCTTTAGTGCTTTGCAGTATCGTCGTTATCGCGAGATAGCTAATACTGCAGCATATTCAAAATAGATTCGTGGTTTGCTGGCCTCGTCACTTAGAAACGTCCACTAATATTTAGAAGAGAGGTATTTCCATACTTTTTATCTTTAAAAGCATAAGCTCATAGTGTGACATACAGAATTCCGGCTTTTAAGAGGAGCAGATGCTGATGTGTAAGCAGAAATATTTTGTCTTGAGTGGGCAACGAAATATGTTGAGTTAGGTTAAGTGACCACATATTCAAAAGCTGTATTACGAGAATCACCGGTTCGAGTGAAGACCATTGTCGGGGTAGCGTTTGTAGTCTTTGTGTTTCTCATGCCTTTTTCAATCTATAACTTTTTCCTTGAACGATATATTTTGGGTGTGGGCTCGTTATCCGTAGTCCTGCTCATGGCGATCAATGCCTGGAACTGTTGGTACGGTCGTTATTATCCCTTAATGATTTTATTTGGGTTGGCGCCAATCAGTGTTGTATTCCTCGGCTTCACCATCTATCAGCAGGGACTGATTGGCTTGTTATGGTGCTATCCGGCGGTAATTTGTTTTTATTTTATGCTGCCGGAACGTTATGCCTGGGGAGCAAATATTATTTTACTGGTGATGGCACTGCCTATGTCATGGCAGTTTTTAGACATTGCTCTGGCGGCCAGGGCTACCGCCACATTACTTTGCGTCAGCGCTTTTGCCATTATTTTTGTTCGGGTGATCAATGCGCAGCAACATGAATTACATGAACTGGCTATGACCGACTCCTTAACTGGTCTGGCGAACGGGGTACAGTTACATGACTCACTGGAACAAGCTGTGCAGCAACATGATCGTCGTCAGGTGCCGATGAGTTTAATCGCACTGGATTTGGATAATTTCAAATTTATTAACGATACATTGGGTCATGATGCCGGTGATGAAGTGTTGCGTGGGGTAGGCAATTTACTTCAAAAGCGGATTCGCCGATCGGATAAAGTGTTTCGTCTCGGCGGCGAAGAGTTTCTGATTTTGCTATACGATACCGATGCAGCTCAAAGCAGGCTGGTGGCGGAAGAACTGCGTAAGACGATTGAATCAATGCCCTTACTGCCAGATAGGCGTGTGACGACCAGCCTGGGGGTCGCGACATTGCAACCAAAAGAACATTGGCGTGACTGGATGAAACGCAGTGATGACAACCTGTATCTTGCCAAGAAGCAAGGACGCAACCGCGTGGTTGGTTGAGCGAGTCTGTTTATTTCTCAGCCTTCAGTACTCAATAGTTTTTTTGTAAGTTTTCTGCGCAGGTTATGGAAACAGATCATTACGAAAATGGGGCCAAGGCCATGTCTTGGCCCTTTTTTTATGAGAATTTTGTGATTCTTTCAGCCATATAACAAAAAGAAATATAGAAAATTTCTTAATCTAAGCGTAAAACTGTCAGTAATAATTCCTTATAACTCTATATAACAAATTTCAAATTTAATCCCTATTTTCAAGATTTAATGAGTATAAGGGGACGGTCGGATATGGCTCAACAATCAACTGCAAGGAGCGGAAATGTTCGACAAGTCATTAAAAAATAAAATTAATGAACTCAGTTATAGGTGTGAAGCACTAGACGCATTAATCAATTCGATTAACATGAATGTTGCAACGATTCGTTTTGATCCCGAAGGAAATGTCAAAGATGTAAACGAGCTCTTTCTGAGTATGGTTGGTTATAGCAAGGAAGAAGTTTTAGAAAAACATCATAGAATATTTTGTGACCCGAAATATGTTAAAACAGCTGAATACAAAGTCTTTTGGGAAGCCTTACGTGCGGGAAACAGTAAAACAGGCACATTTAAGCGCATCACCAAACATGGCAAAGTCATTTGGCTAGAAGCCAGCTATTTTCCAATAAAAAATGCAGACGGGATGGTCACCGGCGTTTTCAAAATCGCTGCAGATGTTTCTAAAGACCAACAACGCATTCGTGATCTTGAGGCCGCTTATGGCGCATTAAATCGTTCGATGGCCATTATCGAGTTTGAACCTGATGGCACAATTCTCAATGCGAATGATAATTTTTTGTCGGCAGTGGGTTATTCGTTTGATGAGATCAAAGGGCAACATCATCGTCTCTTTTGTTTTGATCGTTTTTATCAGGAAAACCCCAACTTCTGGGCTGAAATTAGTGGCGGACAATTTTTTACCGGTCAATTTGAGCGCAAGAATGCTTCAGGTCAGGCAATTTGGCTGGAAGCGTCTTATAACCCAGTGTTTGATGAAAACAATCAGGTTGTGAAAGTCATTAAGTTTGCCAGCGATATTACCGAGAGAATAAAGCATCGAGAAAACGTGCTACATGCTGCAGAAATATGGGCTGCGACCTCTGAAGAGACTACACAAATCACCGAAAATGGTGTTCAGATGCTTCGTTCTTCTGTAAAGACGTCAGGTGTCATTCTACAAGATGTATCAGATACTTACGGCTTTCTGGAGCAGTTGAATCAAGAGTCAAAAAACATCGAAAAAATTGTATCGACGATCAGTGATATTGCCGAGCAAACGAATCTTTTGGCATTAAATGCTGCCATTGAGGCAGCCAGGGCGGGCGATCAAGGGCGGGGATTCGCCGTTGTTGCTGATGAAGTGAGAAAACTGGCCACCCGGACCAGTATTTCTACACAGGAAATTAGAGAAGTCGTGAAGCAGAATCATCAACTCACCCAAAACGTGACACAGAAGATGCAAAATGTGAAGTCGGGTGTGATTAACAATAATGAGCAACTGAACGCTGTTTCGGATGTGATGACGGAAATTCTGCAAGGAGCTGAAGAGGTCTCGCGAACCGTTTCATCTTTGCTTTAAAACTCGATAAAAAAACCGTCAAATTCTGGCTTCGTAGCTGAGATTAGAGGCATGGAATCGCTAACAAAGATTTATACGCCAAATATTTCAGGGTCAGGCCGGTTGGATATTGGCGTCGTTATCTGACGGAAGTATCAGTCAAAGCGCTGACGTTCCCTGTCAACCTGTTTCTAATTTTGATTGATTTCTAGAGGTGGATTCACGGTAGAGGATGAATATGCGTTCCCACGCTGAGCGTGGGAACGAGTAAGACTGATACTAAAAATATGGGAGCAGCGCATTTCAACTGCTTCCTTAATCCAATTAATTACTTATTTTCGGTGAGTTTGACGTAACTGTTAATCAGATTGCGATAATCGGGAATATGGTTGGAGAACAACTGGCCAAGTCCCTCGATATCATTGCGCCAGTCGCGATGTAATTCACAGGCTGCGCCAAACCAGGTCATTAACTGTGCACCGGCTTTGGACATGCGATCCCAGGCTGAGTCTCTGGTGAGTTCATTAAATGTGCCCGAAGCATCGGTGATCACAAATACCTCAAAACCTTCTTCAAGTGCTGATAGAGCTGGGAAAGCCACACAGACTTCAGTTACCACACCAGCAATGATCAACTGTTTTTTGCCGGTGGCTTTTACCGCGTTCACAAAGTCTTCGTTATCCCAGGCATTAATCTGTCCGGGACGGGCAATATAAGGTGCATCGGGAAACAGTTCTATTAATTCCGGTACCAATGGGCCATTCGGGCCTTCTTCAAAACTGGTGGTGAGAATGGTGGGGAGATTGAAATACTTTGCCATATCAGCCAATGCCAACACATTGTTTTTGAATCTATCTGGATCAATGTCCCTGACCAGAGATAACAAGCCGGTTTGATGATCGACCAGTAAAACAGCTGCATTATTTCTATCTAAACGTACATATGGTGTTGCCATGTTGAACTCCTTTTATGATAGTGCATGAGAAAAATGCGTTGCCCAAACCCGAAATTCAGTGAAGAGGACAAGTAAATTTAGCGATAAATCATTAAGAAAAAATGAACATCTGCAAGATAAGTTATAGGCACGAGGTTTAAAAGCTGAGCAACGTGAAAAGTAAAGCGAATAACTAAAAGGGGGCAGTGATTGCCCCCTGATTGATGGCGAAAAATATCTGTTTAACAGGTCACACTTTTGGATTCTTTCATCCTGCTTTGGGCCAGATAAACTCAGAATTTTAATGTTAAACCCGCATAAACCGATCTGCCCATGCCTGGTACAGTGACACCCCAGGGAATGTCAGTACCCATGGTGGCGCCTTGACCGACATACGCACCGGAAAGGGGATGGCTGTAGAGACGGTCAAAGACGTTTTCCATACCAAAATCGACACGCGCCTGTTTCCATTGATAACTGGTACGCAGATTCACCAAACCGTATCCAGCAGTTGCGATTTCATTGCGTTCGTTATTAACCTTGTTTTTACCGGCGACCAGCACCCATTCAACAGTATTACGCCAGCCGTTTTTACTGTGCTCCAGCGACAGCGTGGAATTGAGTGGCATGATGTTATACAGATCATCACCGGTATCGCGGTTTTTACCTCGCACATAACTGAGTGTGGCAGTACCGGTAAGTTGTCCCCATTTTTCGGATTGATATAAGGTTTTGATACCCGATACATCCATACCATAGAGTTTGGCCGAGACATTCTGATATTGCAGATAAACAAAATCATTATCAGTGGTCAGATTGGCTGTCGTACAAGCGCCACCGCCAGTGCTACAGCGTTCGGCATCAATAAAGTCATCGACATAAGAAATATACTGTGTCAGTGACACATGCCAGTCGTGTTGTTTGGCATCGTGCAAGTTGGCGGTAAAGCTCAAGGTATGAGCGATTTCCGGATTCAGATCAACATTGCCGACATAGCCATTGCCATCACCGACCAGATTGACCATCCGCATCGCCATGCCATTGGTTGACCAGGCAAAACGTTCATATAAGTTTGGCGAACGGGTTTTCTGGGCATAACCAAATTCATAATCATGGGTAGCTGCAGGTTTGAATCGCGCCAGCAAGGTCGCATCAATATTATGATCCGTAATATCACGGTCACTGGCATTAAACGCATCTGCCGCCGCCTGATACATCATCATATTGGTGTTATAACCTTGCACATCACCGGTATTCATCTTGACCGTTTCATGGCGAATACCCGCGACCGTAGTCCACTGACTGCTCCATGCAGCTTCCCATTCAGCGAACACACCATAACGATCCCGCTCGCCATTATTGATATTCCAAAAAGTGTTGGGTGCCATCATCATGCCACCTGATGCTTCCCAGAAATCATCCAATCGATAACGTTGCAGGTCAGCACCAACACGGAACATATCGCGTTGGTTTGCATTGATTTCGGCTTTAACCGATAGCCCACGGTTATCGCCTTCGGTTTCCATTGGCATACCGTCCGCGGTCATCATTCCAGAACCATAAAGAAACTGTTTATCATCACCAAACTGCATTTTGTGGTGGGTTTTTTCTCGGTACAGCGAGGTTTCCAGTGAACCCCAATCGAACATGCCGTTATAGATCAGATTAATTTGATTACTGCGGTTTTCCGTCATATCCATACGCTGATTGGGCCAGCCTTGATAGGGAATGTCCTGATGGGCAAATTTGAGCTGCAGCTGGTGGTTATCCAGTTTATAAGCAAAATCAATCGCATGATTACGGCTTTCATAAGCGGAGGATCCGACTTCATCTGCATCTAATGAACCGCGGTCGGTCGCCGTATTTCCCGCCGGTTTGAAACTGCCACCGGCATCATAATTATTCGCTTTGGCAGTGGAGCCAGTATAAGTGATACTGAAGTCTTCTGATGCCAAGGTCGTTGAAACATGGCCGCCACGCGCGTCACCATTGCTGCGATAGTAACTGCCGATTTCACCTTTGGTAATGGTTTCATCTTGCGCTGCAAATTCCGGTTGTTTGGACTTGGCGATAATAGTGCTGCCGATACTGTCCCCACCCAGGCTGACAGGGGCAATACCCGAATAAACCTGAATCTCTGAAACACGCGATGGAGTAAGGTAGGAAAGAGGCGGATTCATATGATTGGCACAGGCTGAAATCAAGTCCATGCCATCAACCTTGATATGCAGGCGATCGTCAGCAAAGCCCCGCATAAATGGCAGTCCGGCCACACCTCCACCCGAATACATCGCTATGCCAGCGACATCATTTAAAAATGCAGCAGTATCACTTTTATATGCCCGTTGGCTGTTAATGTCTTTTTCGCTTAATGTAGTGCTCTCTACCGTCGGGACAGAAGCGGCTGTCACCGTCACTCTGTCCAGCATTTCATCATCATGCTCGTGGGCGGCATATAGCGGGCTGTTTGCCAGCCCGGTCAAAATCATCAGGGCCAATGGAGAAAGAGGTTTTTTCATGGTGCGGTTATTCCGGTTTAACAAGTTAAACGCAGAATAAGCAATATATCAGCATAAAAAATGTGGGATTTAGGACTGGTATAAGTGAAATCACGCACTTTTGAATAATTGAAGATAAGGCCTGATAAACCGGCGTTCCCATGCGGAGCAGGGGAACGAGGTTTGTGAGTAACAGAGCTATTTTAGAAAAGCAGTTTGATGCCTACTGAAGCAATCCAGTCTTCTTCGCTTTCATCGGCATTTCTGGCGATAGACGCTGTACGGCCGAATTTGCGTTCGTATTTCAGATCCAGATAAGGCACAACTTTACGGGTGATTTCATAAAACAGTTTGACGCCAATTTCGCCTTCACTTAAGCCCCTGCCTAATTCCTGCCGCTCAACGTTCTGAGCAGTAAAATCGAGTTGGTAGTAGGGTTCAAAGCCAAACCGCTGGGTGAACAGCAGATGATTTTTCTGTTTCAATCGGGCGCTGACATCACCATAATCACTGATAAACAGATGCGCCTGGGTTTCAAACAGATACGGTGCCAGTCCATTAAAACCCAGCGTTAAATAGCGAGTGGATTCAGGTTGGGTATCAACACGCAGCCCCAGTTGAGCATCCCAGAAATCATGCACATTCCGGCTGTACAACGCCCAGACTTCACTTTGCTCCAGCTTGCCTTTGTGACCTTCCAGCTCACCTTTGAGCCAGAGTTTGTGATAGTCCCCACCGATCCAGCCATCCCATTCAATATGTGTTTTATCACCTTCACTACCACCACCGTGCTGGGCTTCAAACCATAAGGCATGGAAGAGTTGTGATTCATGCTCGTGTCCATGACCATCATAATGTTCATCGGCATGGCTGCTGGAGATAAACAGGCTCAACACGATGGATAAAATCAGATTAGATTTAGTGATGATCATGATGACCTCCCATATCGTGTTGTGCTGGTTTAATGGCTGGCGAACCGGCTTCGTCATACTCAGCAACCACTACGGTAGACATCATGCCGGCTGACATGTGAAACAACAGATGACAGTGAAACGCCCATTCGCCGGGCTCATCAGCAGTCAGTAGTACAGAATATTCGGTGCCTGGCGCGACATTGACCGTGTGTTTGTTGGGCAGCTTTTCAACCGGTTGACCATTTTCCAGTTGCACAAACATGCCATGTAAATGCATCGGATGCGCCATCATGGTTTCATTTTTAAAGATCAGCCTGACCCGTTCACCATAATTGAGTTTGATGGGCTCGAAGCCCGGATCGCCGAACTTATGACCGTTTAACGTCCAGATAAACCGTTCCATCGTGCCGCCCAAGGTCACCACAATTTCCCGTTCGGCAGGACGTAAATCTGTTTGAGTACCCAAAGCTCGTAAATCACTGTATTGCAGTGCTTTATGACCTTCAGGCGTACTGGCATCGGCCCAGCCACTTTGCATGTCAGCGGGTTCATCTTGCGGCATGGCCTGATGATTATCGCCATGCATATCGTGTCCACTATGATCCATCGAATCATCCTGGCTCATCTGATGATCATTGTGATCCATACCATGCCCCATATCGGCCATGGTTAATAACGAACGAGGTCTATGGTCTGGAACCGGACCTTTCATGCCTTCTCGAGGAGCCAGAGTGCCCAAAGCAAAGCCAGTCCGATCAATAGATTCAGCAGCAATGGTGTAAGCCTGATCAGCCTGTGGCGTGACTATCACATCATAGGTTTCGGCCACTGCAAAACGGAATTCATCCACGGTGACCGGCTCGACATATTGCCCATCGGCCTGAATCACGGTCATTGGCAATCCAGGAATCCGCACGTCATACATCGACATGGCCGAGGCATTGATAAAACGTAATCTTACGCGTTCGCCGGGCTTGAAGATTCCGGTCCAGTTCTGCTCATTGGTTTGACCATTGATCAGAAACGCGTCGTACCGAACATCGGCCAAATCGGTAGGTGACATTCGCATCTGACCCCAAGGGCGGACATCCTGCCAGGCGGAAGCTAAACCGTGCTCACGTACTTCACTAAAAAAATCCCCAACAGTACGTTGTGAATAATTGTAGTAATGGGGACTCTTTTTGATATTGCTAAGAATCTGCTGACCGGTTTCATTACTAAAATCCGACAGCAGCACCACATAATCCCGATCGGCTTGAACCACCGGTTCATCTTTGGGGTGAATAATCAATGCGCCATAATGCCCATCCTGTTCCTGTAAAGCACTGTGCGCGTGATACCAATAAGTACCGTTTTGACGAACGGTAAAACGATAAGTAAAGGTTTCACCGGCTTTGATGGCTTCATAACCACCCAGACCGGGCACACCGTCCATTTCAGGTGGCAGGAGTAATCCGTGCCAGTGCACAGAAGTCGGTTCATCCAGTTTGTTAACCACATGGATAACCGCTTCATCACCTTCGGTGAATTCCATTATCGGGCCGGGAATGCCACCGTTAATGGTAATGCGTTCAACAGTTTTGCCAGTAATATTGACCGGTTCACGGTCAATGATCAAAGTATATTCGGTCACATCCGCTATCGCGGAGAAGTGCAGTAATGCGGCTGAAATAGCGATCAGCCAGCGACTAAATTGTTTCATGAGATCTATCCTCAGAGTGTTTCGATTGGGTATCAGTGGATACCGGTCTGAACCAGAGGATTAGCTTCGCGGCGGACGTTCGAATTGGGGAGGGTTTTGACTCACAAGCTGCTCGGCAGCGACGGCCAAGCGGCTTTGTGAATAGAGAGAAGCCATAAAAACCGGTTGAAAACCTAACACACCAGATGCATGGCAGTTCGCTGCTGCACACTGGCAATGGCCACTGTCGCAATGGGAATTAGTAGCTTGTTCGGGTTGAGATTCAGCATCGGAATGACAATCATGCTGTTGCTGGCTCATCTCATGATGTACAGCCATATCATTATTTGCTGCATGCGCAGCCGGCATCAGCATCGACAGCATAAACAAGCCGATAAGCAAATAATGAAAAAGAGACTGTGGTTTTGTCATCAACTAATTACCAATAAATTACGTTTGGTTAGACACAGAATAAGCGAAAAGTTTTTTTGATGCCAAAATTCTGGAGAGAAAAAGGGGAGACTAACCTTATCTGGATGGGATTCGTAATCCGCCTATTTCACCAAGCGGTTTCAGACCAAATATTTTTCACTAAATTTTCCTTCTTGCAAAACTCCGTCAATGACGTATATTTTCCGTTATGTATACGATCATTGAAACTCCTACATTTGAAGCGGACGCTAATAAAATATGGACTGAAGAGGAGCGTAATGCTTTCTTTGCATGGCTGGCTGCCAATCCAGAGATTGGTGATCCCATTCCTGGTAGCGGTGGATGTAGAAAGGTTCGTTGGTCGGTTGCGGGTTCAGGGAAGCGAGGTGGAGTGCGAGTCATTTACTTCACCAGGTTGGCAAATGGAGAGATCTGGTTATTAGTGATCTACAAAAAAGCCGTCAAGGAGAACATCCCCGCACATATCCTGAAATCCATTCGTGAGGTACTGGAAAATGAGTAACGAAACATTGAGTGCTGAAGAGCTTGGTAACAAGCTGCTCCAATCAGTCAAAGAAATGAAAGCGGGAAAAGCCGCGAGGGTCAGTCGTGTTGAGCCCAATGAAGTGGCAGAGGCGCGTAGTAAAACGGGCCTGACACAGTTAGAGTTTGCGGAGGTCCTTCACATTTCTCCAAGGACCTTGCAGGAGTGGGAGCAGGGGCGTCGTAAACCTTCGGGACCAGCAAAGGCGTTGATTGATATTGCATTTCGTCACCCGGAGGTGATCCGGGAAGACCTCGCAAACAGAGGCTAAATGTAAGTGAATTACTTTAATTCATTATCAAGTTCACCCATAAAGTCGTCATACGAATAATCTTCAAAACCACTATCTATGCCTTCCTGTAGCAATATCCGAAGCGTGGTCAGTCGTGTCTCATACTCCTCAAGCAGGCGTAGTCCTGAACAGACAACCTCGCTAGTTGAGCTGTATCGTCCACTTTTGATTTGTTCAGAAATAAACGTATCAAAATGTTCTCAAAGGCAGACGCGAGTTTTCTTATGCATGACGACATCATAAAAATCCGTAATCGGTATATCGTTATCCAAGTGACTGAACAATTCAAGCCAATACAATCGTTACGTTTTAACCTCAATCATTTCGCCTACGACCATTCCACCTTAGAGTCTGTCATATCAATAATCTATTAAAGAGATGAACGTTGGTATGAGTGACCCGTCCAAACAAACTGATAGCGGGCAAACGTCCGATCCTGGCATAGTCCAGACGGAAGACGAGAGCGTTGATCAGTCTCCAATAAATCCAAAGAAACGAATCATACGACCGTGGTTACTTTTTGGTTTGTTAGCTTTATTAGTTGTTCTTCTGACTGTGCGTGATGACCTGAGGCAAAACACGGCTAAAAGCAGCGAGAATGCTGTCCGATACGTTGCCTTTGATATGTTGGGCTGGTCACCAAGAGATCTTTTTATCTGGCGTTTGCGAGTGGCAGGATTATTAGATAGTCCACTGGGGCAACGTTGGGCAGAGGCTGTAGATCGAGCGGGTGAGCAGCCGGTACAAGCTAGTGGTCAGTATTCCACAACAGAAACTTTTGCCAGTGACGAGGTTGAGGCACATATTTATCAGGTATCGCTTGAGAGAGGCGAAAAGCTGATATGGCAATTCTCACGTCTGGATACTGCTGATAGTCGACTTTATGCCAGCCTGGAGCGGCGCGAAAAAAATGATCGAGAGTGGTCAACTGTCACGGATCTGGATGCAGATGAATTAACTCACAGTCAGGTTATCTCCAAAGCGGGCGATTACCGTATTGTTCTGCAACCGGAGTTATTTGCCAATGCAGAATACTCACTGGCAATGGCCAATGGCGGTTCATTACCGTTCCCCGTGGAAGGTGCAACGCAGCGTGATATTGGCAGCGTCTTTGGTGTGGATCGTGATGGCGGGGCACGTAAACATCATGGTGTGGATATATTTGCAGAAAGGGGGACGCCAGTTACAGCAGTAATTGATGGTCATGCTCGGACCGGTACAAGTGACAGAGGTGGTAAACATGTTTGGCTATCCGGCAGCATGATTGGTCTTGGCAGCGCCCGTTATTATTACGCCCATCTGGATGCATTCGAAGTGGAGTCCGGCGATAAGGTGAAAAAAGGCGAGATCCTTGGATATATGGGCAACACCGGCAACGCTATTACCACGCCACCCCATCTTCATTTCGGAATTTACTCAGGCGGGCCGGTTGATCCTGCACCCTTTCTAAAACCAGAACCGATGTTACCTGATCGCTAAGCATACTTATAAGCAGTATCAAGTGATGCTTTAACAGCATCAGTTAATGACTATTTGATATTAGAAATATATCAGTTGGTTGCGGATAATACAGAGTTTGCTGAGCTGATTTTTTAAAGTGAAGCTCACTTCTACTCGTTACAAAATTAAGCGGATATGAAATTGATTAAAAAATACGGCCTGGTGAGGGGGCTTTGCCTGCTCATTATTATGATAAGCGTGCCCGGAATGGCTCTGGCACAAATTCAAGCCAACACCATCCTGAAATCGAAGTATATTTGGGGCGGCGTATTGATGGGTGATGGTGCTGTCGTGCAGGGTAACCTCAAATACACTGCTGAAAACGGTCTGTTTGTTGGTGGGATGTTTTCAACACTGGATTTCAGCCATCTTGGTAATAACCAAATTGATGTTAAAGCCGGATACAGCGGTTCGTTCGGTCGGCTTAATTATGAAACAGGCCTAGTCAGGCATGGTTTTACTGGCGATAGCCCCACCGATGAGGATGCCGGTGTCCTTCGAAGTTTTTTTTCGGGTTCTCTCGGAAACATGCATTTTATCGTGTTAAGTCCGCTTAACGATTCGAGTTGGACTTCAGCAGGTGATGTTTATACCAAGATCGGCTTTGTACAACCTTTGCCAGCCGACTTTCGCTTTGCTGCCAGCGCGGGGGCGTATTATTTTAATGATGATGCGGTCTTTAGCGATGGCAGAGTCGCTTTTGAGAAGACGCAATCATTTGCCTTTCGCGATGCCACATTGAGTATTGAGCGTGCCATCCCCAGTTTGCCAGTGGATTTTGGGCTTCATTACTCGATTGGTGGCGAGCGGCAGAATGGATTGGAACTGGACGACCATGTCTGGTTTAGCATTAACATGCGTCTGCCCTGAAAGGATTGATAGCTCCAACTTGTTATTGCAAATAACGAAAACGATTTCAGACGTTAAACTCACTGTGGATAATGCTATTTAGCATATCCAGCCATTCACCCGTTTGATCCGCCCGGGTGATGCAACTGAAACGTATCTGCGGCGTTGGCGATATCAGTGGTCGGTAACAGGTTCCCTTAACGCACATATGTTGCTGGGATGAAGCAATTGTCGCCACACCTTCACCTGCAGCCACCAAGCCAACAGCCATCGAGCGCGGTGCCACTTCACGAATTGAAGGCGGGCTGAAGCCTGCCTTTTGGCAAGCAAAGATGATTTCGTCATACAGCGATGGATTCATGCTGCGTGGAAATAAAATCAGAGTTTCATTTTTCAGATCTTCCAAAGATAGCTGCTCGTGACGTGCCAGTGGATGGTCATCTGGCAATATCAGGCCAATGGGTTCACAGCAAATCGGTAATGTGGTTAGTAAGGGATTATCCGGACAATACAGAATAAAGCCGATATCCAAACGCCCAGATATAACGCTCTCAATCGTTTTGTCTGAGGTGTCCTCAGCGAACTCAAAACCACACCCCGGGAGTTGTTGCCGGATTTGCCGGATGATCTCGGGCAGGAAGCTCGACATCGCCGCGCCAGCATAGCCCAACCGTAATGACACCACGTGACCGCTGGCTACTTTCAGTGTTTGATCGATAGTGGTTTGCAGATTGTTAAGGGCTGACGGTAATTGCTTATATAGATATTCCCCCGCGGGTGTCAGACGGATCCGCTGTTTGTCACGATTAAATAACTCACAGCCAAATGCTGCTTCCAATTGAGCTATTTGACGCGAAAGGGCAGGTTGAGCGATATGTAAATCTTCGGCTGCCTGACGAAAACTGAGGCGTTCAGCTATAGCCATAAATGTGCGTAGCTGTCGTAGATCGTATTTTAAGTGATAACTATTCGACATCAGACAACACTAATTCTATATTCGATCGATATCAAATATTCGTAAGATATTGCCTATGCCAAATCTTCACTTTGGAGTTGATTCAAACAGCCATGTTGACAAGTCACTTGGCTCCAAGCTGATGGGCCAACCTACTAAACGTCTCAGCAGTTGCTAGCAATTCAAAACTGTGGAAGGGTTCTACCCCGTTTCTACGGACGGTTTAAAAACGGTTGAAAACGTCATATCGCTTCTTGCGACTCGTCTTCTCATGCGAGGATTATGGA
>NZ_JAJAEO010000044.1 GCF_020447225.1 Methylophaga pinxianii
CCCTATATCATTGTTTACTTGAACAAAGCCGACATGGTTGATGATGCTGAGCTGATTGAACTGGTCGAGATGGAAGTTCGTGAGTTATTGGACAAATATGATTTCCCAGGTGACGACACGCCAATCATTGTTGGTTCAGCCCTGAAAGCATTGGAAGGTGATACCAGCGAAATTGGTGCCCCATCTATTCACCGTTTAACGCAAGCGATGGATGAGTACTTCCCAGAGCCGAAACGTGCGGTTGATGGCGCATTCTTAATGCCTATTGAAGACGTGTTCTCTATTTCTGGCCGTGGTACGGTTGTAACTGGTCGTGTAGAGCGCGGTATTGTTAAAGTTGGCGACGAGTTAGAAATCGTTGGTATCAAAGACAC
>NZ_JAJAEO010000059.1 GCF_020447225.1 Methylophaga pinxianii
AAAAAGCCGAAGGATCAAATCTGGCATTTCTGGATATCATGTCTTGTGGTCTTGGGGCCGTTATTCTTGTGTTTATGCTGGTCAAGCACAAAATTGATGAAACCCCGGTTGAAATTGATAACCTTAAACAAGATATCAGTCAGCTGGAACAAGTAAGAGACGATGCCGAAACAACATTAGGTCAAATACGAGAGCAGTTGGCGAGTGAAAATGCCCGTTATCAGGCATTAAAAAAGCAACTGGATGAGAAGCAGTCGACGCTTGCCAGCCAAAGCCAGGAAGTTCAACGTTCGGAAAATGAGTTAGAGGAACTGAAGTCCAGTATTACCTCTATCGAAATCCCTAAACAGCAAGCTGATCTGGTCGAAGCGCCCCGTATTAACGAAGAAAACTACCTGTTAGGCCTCAAGGTTGAAGGCCCCAAAATTGCTATTCTGGTGGATAGCAGTGCCTCAATGACCAATGAAAAACTGATTGATATTATTCGCACCAAAAGCAGCTCCTCACAAAACAAACAAAATGCTGCCAAATGGCA
>NZ_JAJAEO010000147.1 GCF_020447225.1 Methylophaga pinxianii
GCCGAGTTTGGCGTCATCATGCTGCTCTATCTTAAGCAAGCCTGGCAAAAACGGTTGGATGAACAAAAAGGAACGGAAGCTGATCTGCTTGATGCCATAAGTGAGGGCGCAGTACTCAGGGTTAGACCCAAGGCCATGACAGCGACCGTTATCTTGGCCGGCCTGTTACCGATAATGTTTGGTGGCGGCACTGGTAGTGAAGTGATGCAGCGCATTGCGGCGCCAATGGTAGGCGGCATGGTGACGGCACCGCTGTTGTCGATGTTGGTAATACCAGTGATCTATCTACTGATCCATAAATCACAAACTGCATGCACATTGGAATACGAAAAAACAATCTATTCTATGAAAAGCAAGTCTTAAAAGATTAATATACTAGACCATTTGATCCGCTTTGGCCTCTTTCTTTCTAAAGCACTGGAAAAAAACACAGACTAACGCTGATACTTTTTTCAATCAAAATCAGAGCTGGTAATGCTAAATTGCGGGGTTGTTTTACAACTGTTTCACTTCACATAAGTAAGCAACGACTAACTCGTAATGTTGAATATGTATTATCAATATTTAATCTATAGCGAAATGACTTACATAAAAAATTCGCCCAATAAATAAACACGGAAATTAATTTAGTGATTGCTTTTCGCCCAACCCATTGGCTTCAATATCCACAATCAGTACTACCTTGGTTATTACCAGCACTATTGTTATTTTCTAGGTTGATTGCCGACTTTACTGTGTTGCTGAGCGGTATTTTATTTTTAATGTGGTCGTTTCAACAGCAAAATTGGCAATGGGCCAAACAGCTTTGGTTTCGTTGTAGTCTCATCTTTTGGGCCTATTTACTGCTAATTAACGTCCCTTTCAGCGTTGATCCTTTTGATAGCCTGCTCTACGCGGTTACATTTATACGCTGGCCATTATTTGCGGCAGCTTTAAGTTGCTGGTTATTGCTGAGCAGTGATCGACAACGGCATTTTCTACTCGCACTATTAGCAACAACGTTGTTTATTGGCCTCGATACTGGTTGGCAATATATTACAGGTGTTGACTGGTTTGGCATTCCGGCAACACCAGAGAACCGTCTGACCGGACCGTTTCGCAATCCGGTTCCCGGCATTATGATGGTGCGGGTGGAATTTATCTTATTGTTTGCGGTTGTGTTATTTGCCAGCCTACAATCTGCGACCCGTCAAACGCTCTATATTGCTAGTATTTTGCTGGCTTTCTTACTACTTATTTTTATTACCGGCGAGCGCATGGCATTTATTTTGTGCCTAGCAGCCAGCTTGTTAGTAATGCTCGGTTTAGCATTGCAATATCCGTTTAAGCGCAAGCTAATCATGCTTGGCGGTTTAATGCTGGCGATGGTAATCATCGCCCTATCATTTTGGTTGCCAGAAACTGCTCAGCGAATGATAATCAGCACGCTTGATAAACTGCAAAATTTCCGCGATTCGGATTATGGTCAAGTGTTTCGCGGCGCAATTGAAGTTTGGAAGCAATCCCCTTGGGTTGGCAATGGGCTGCATAGTTATCAGATGGTTTGTAGGGAATTAGGTACGCTGAGTAATTGTAGTCATCCGCATAATCTGTATTTGCAGATAGGTGCCGAAACTGGCCTTATCGGTTTAGGGTTATTTAGCCTGCTTGTATTGAGTATTTTCTATCAGGCTCTAGCTCCGCTCTGGAAGCAAAAAAGTTGGTTATTAATGAGCATCAGTGCGGCAATCCTATTAATCAGCTTCTGGCCATTAATTGGTGGCATCAGTATTTTGAATAATTGGGTTGCAGCGCTGGTTTGGCTGGGGGTTGGCTGGACATTGCTGATGGCAAACCATCAGCCGACGGTAACACCACGCTGATCCAAATACTCAATAACGTCATCGACGTTAAGTTTCGCTAAGTCCTTAACACTCATGGTTTTAAATTTAGCACGTTCAATTTCGGCACGTTTAGCACAGCTATAGGGACCAAAAATTGCCACGCCCGCCTGACCAAGGTGTGCTGCCAGATGGCTGGGCCCAGAATCATTGCCAATAACAAAACGCGCTTGCCGGATAACGCCGGCCAGTTGAAACCAGTTCAGATCCGTTAATACGGTGCCAGAAAACTGTGATGCTAACGAACCTTCTTCCGGGCCAAGAATGGTCAGCACATTTTTGCCTTTTGCCGTTAATTTCTCTGCAAGTTGTGGATAAAACGGCCAGCGTTTTTCCGGGCGTCTGGCCGAACATCCGGGCAACAGTAAAATAAAGCCTGGCTTAATTTTCTGCGAAGCCAGCCAGTCGCACATATCATCGGCCATCCAGCTTAGATCTGCCTGCCTGGCATATTCAGCAGGTATGCCAGCCTGTTCCAATAACTCAATCAGCCCCTGTAAACCACTGACAGGCGCCGTTTTTGTAGTGCGTTGCAACCAGGGTAAATGCGGCAATATTAGCTTGCGATAGAGCCGACTGCGCTGGGAGTTTTGTAAATCAATGACCAGATCAACGTCAGCATTAGTTAAGGTTTTTCTGAGCGCCAGAAACGCCGGAATTTGCCACAATGGTGGGCGATTATCGCTAATCACCGCATCAATATGGGGACTGCGTTGCATCAGTGACTGATAGGCGGGGGCGGTCAGTAAACTGATTCGGGCATCATGATAATGGGTCCGAATAGCCCATATCACACCGTCTGCCTGCAACAAATCGCCAAAAGCTCCGTGTTTTATCAGCAGAATATTTTTTTTGCTCATGCTGTCAGCAGTTTTTGATACACCGAAAGCGTTTGCTGGGTCATGGCCGGTAAAGTCATTTTTTTTCTGGCAAAATCATAGGGCTTTTCCATTAATGCTGACCAGGCATCCATATCCGCTAACAGGGTTTGCAAACGTTCTCGCAGCGCCAGCGGATCGTCGGTGGGCACGACTAATCTGTCGGGTAATATTTCATTGGCCACAGGTACATTGGTAGCCAGCACCCGGCAATGTGTCAGCAGGGCTTCGTTAAGAACATAGGAAAAGCCTTCCCGCCGCGAGGCGATTATCAGCGCATCAGCTTGTTGCATTAGCTGAAAAATATCCTGTCGGGCACCCAATAATTGGATATTGGCGGCCGTAACATGGTTGTCGATCAGTTTTTGCAATTTGGTTTTATCTGGGCCGTCACCCGCAATCCACAAAGTCACAGGCAGATCAGCAACGGCCTTTATCAGCACATCAAAGCCTTTTGCTTTGACTAATCTGCCCACGGCGAGCAGCCTGACTGGTGTTTGCGTTTTGCTGACGTGCATGGCGGTTGGGAGGAATTCAATACCATTATAGATAACAGTTACTTTATTTGCTGCAAATGGGAGTGCAAGTTGTTTACTGACGGTAATGACTTGATGAAAATGCTTAAAAGCGCTCAGTTGGCGTTTGATATTGTGCAGCGTTGCCACCCGCCGGCCGGAGTAAAAAGGCCGCAACGTGTTGACTATTGACGCCGCTTTATTGGCCTGCGCATGAATAATGTCGAACTGTCCGGCTCGTAACGCCCGGCCTAGTGACCACAAAAATCGAGGATCATGTCGGCTCAAATGGCAGGGCATGGCAATGCTTTTGATCTGTGGTGGCAAACTCTTATTAAACAATGGATCGGCAATGACGGTGATGTCATGGCCGTACTGATCAAGCGCAAGACTCAGTTCACGTACATGTTTTTCCAGGCCACCGTTGCCTTGACTACAGATTATTTGGGCAATTTTCATGATTATAGTTGCGGCACCATCACGGACTGATAAATCTTTAATGTGTTTTCCAGCATTCGCTGCAGGGTAAAGGGATGATTTGTCGGCACCTCAGGCACAGCTTTTAGCCATTGTGAACATTTGTCGACCAACGCACTTTTATCACCCACCTTAATCAGCCCATCTGGCAGCATGATGTTAAGTTGTTCAGAGACGCCGCCATGATCATAGGCAATGACAGGTTTACCTAAACTGATGGCTTCGATCGGGATGCGACCAAAAGCTTCAGGTTCCGTAGACAAAGAAAATACGATATGAGATGTCGCCATAATATCTCGCAGATCGTTACGATGACCGGTAAAGGTTATTAGAGATTCCACACCCAGCTTAGCAGCGTGAGCAGTTAACTCCTGTAAATAATGGGTTTTGTCGGACTTGGTCTCACCGACAATCAGGCCATGTACATTGGGATGCCGGTGTCTTAGTTTGGCAATCAGTTCAATAAAATCCTGCTGGCCTTTCCAGCGGGTAATTCGCGCTGGCAAACACAACAGTATTTTGTCCCGGGTTTCTGGGAATTGTTGATACCAGTCGGTCAGCCAGGTGACACTCGGCTGATAACCATATGGAAATTCTGCGCGATCAACCCCCCTGTAATTTAATTGTAGTCGTTGATAATTTACCCGGTA
Organism: Methylophaga pinxianii; assembly: GCF_020447225.1. GTDB lineage: Bacteria > Pseudomonadota > Gammaproteobacteria > Nitrosococcales > Methylophagaceae > Methylophaga > Methylophaga pinxianii. Next base: position 4,401 of record NZ_JAJAEO010000147.1, read on the forward strand.
ATGATGCATCACATAATCACGAATCATCTCTGATATGACGATAACTTTTTCACCTTTCGTCATGATGCCACTATAGAAGTTAATCGAATAACGGCCATGTACGGTTGTAATAAAATGTGGCCGCTTACTGTGTGGGATTGTTTTCAGCGTCAAATAACAAATCCATGCCGGCAGGCGCGAACGAGCATGAACAATATCAACCTGCTGGCTGAGTAAAAACCGCCGAAGTTTGGGGATAAGTTTTAAAGTCAGCAATGATTTATGGCCAATAGGCCATTGAATGTGTTCGCTACCTTGCTCTGTAAGGGCTTTAACCAAACGGCCACCTGCCGAAATCACAATTGAGCGATAACCTTGTTGGCTTAAAAACTGGCCGACCTCCAGAGTACCCCGTTCAACACCACCGGATGACAGTGCTGGTAATACCTGAACTACGATGAGTTTTTTCAAAATAAACTCCAATCGCTAAAGACTGACAATTGCAGTAGTGCTGGGGACAGGTTGAGACAGCCAATGGGCTTCAATCCATTCTGCACAACGATCGGCTTCGATAAATCCATGAACCGGATGCAAAGCCTTTTGATATGTCTGTTGATAGTCAAAACGAACAATAAGTCCTTCCGATAATAGTTGTTGCAAACCATTGCTTACACGGTTTTGACGCTTTATCGGTACTGGCAAAGTACCGACCGCAACTCTAGCGGAGAGTGCTTCGTAGACCATTGATACAGAGTCTTCACTAATCCAGGCGCTTCCAACATTGGCCAGTTGCTTCTCTATCCAGCCTGGGGACGTGTCCGAAAATGGCACCACCTGCAGGTTTGGCGCATTTAATAATTGAGCGGCATGTAACGTCTCAGCCGGAGTTCGTCGGGAAGTAGTTAGTATGTAATGAATATGCGGATTATCAGTCATTAATTTAGCAATTTTGTGCATTAGTGAATGATTATCCCAGCCACAATGTTTGGAGGGACCACCGAGCATAATCAATGACGCGTTGGTGTGATGGTCACCGATCCCATGTAACGAATTTAATACTCCTCGAGTTTCCAGATAACAACCACCGCCCTTATATCGGTCGTGTTTCGGTATCAAACACAAATCAAATAAACCGACCGGAAGACTGGGTTGCATCATCAATACCGCCTTACCGCCATAAGCACGTCTTGCCGCCAACATTGGTAAATGCGTCCGATGACCGGCGCCCAGAATCAAATCTGGCAGCGGTAAACCCTGTCCTGCTGGCCAGACTCCAGATAACCACTGTGCTAACGGTTTTATCTTTCCTGAAACGGGAATATCAATTACACGACAAGACCTTATACGTTGCAATGCCTTGGCCAGTCCCAATGACTGGTTTTCATGACCAGGTTTACCATCAATCAACCTCCATATAATAATCTGTTCAGAAACAAGACTACTTATTAGATGGCTATTATCACGTTGAATTATTTGTTTATCAGAGTACTTTTGAACAATGTTGAATGATTTACTGTTCATGAGCTTAGACGTGAAATGTGTATTTTCTGCGTCGATAATTTCTTGTTGATTAGAAAGCTGCTTTGGCCGGCATGAATAGAGAAGTCCACGACCGTCGGGTTGAGTTTTAAATCTACGGTGCACCCAAAGATACTGTTCCGGGTATTGGCGGATCTGTGTTTCCAGCAAATCATTGAATCGCTGCGCATCGTGTAAGTCGTTACCGCTTGGATAGTTATTCAGTGCCGGGAATAATTTCAGCAAATAACGGCCATCAGGCTGACGGCATGGCATAAATGGCACAACGGCTGCACCAGATCGTTCAGCCAGTCGAGGCAATGCAATAATAGTTGCTGCCGTAACGCCAAAAAATTTTGCAAATACTGAAGTTTTACCGCCAAAATCCTGATCGGGAGCATACCAAACGACTTTATTGGCTTTTAGTGCACGAAATAAACCGCGAATATCTGCCTGTAAAATGCTGCCTTCGCTGTGTTTTTTTCGATAGTGAAGCATAACCTGATTCATTAACGGGTTTTTCAGGTTATGAAACATCACATGTAAGGGGTGCTGCAGCATCATCAAACGGCCACCCAGTTCCATACTGGTGAAATGACCGGTTAATAAAATTACCCCACGACCTTTATCGAGTGCCGATTGCAAATGCTCAAGCCCTTCGAAATCAACGGTTTTCGCTAGCGTTTTATCTGATGCCCACCAACTCAGTGCAGTTTCCATTGGCATCATGCCAATATTTTGAAGATTTTTTTGCAATAAATTTTGTTGCTCGGATGCCGATAATTCTGGAAAACATAGGGCTATATTACGCTTGGCGATAAGATATTTTTTACGTGCAAATCGGGCGAAACCTTTACCAATATACCTTGCAATGAATGATCGGCTTGCGGGAGGGAGATAGATTGATAACCTCATCAAAGCCAAGCCCAGCCAGCTAAGCCAGAGTCGGGGCATCAATAATTTGTAGGGTGGTTTAAAAAGTTCACTACTCATAACTAGGGCCTTAGTAAAGTAATACAAGGCTCTAGGCTAATGATAAGTTCTTAAGCAATGCTTAACTTTCAAACTTATCGTAGCTGGAATATCAGATTTATTTTTATCTGTCGCAAGAAGGTTTCTACGCTCTTCACATCTAATTACTAGATTAATGAGCTTTTGGTTTAGATGGCCTATCAACAGATGGACTTGGGATAGATGTGCAAGCTACAACTTCGCTGTGAGCCAATCCTATTTTAAGTGAAAGCGTCTCATGCCCAGAATACCCAACATCCCTTTGGTTATAGAAATTACAGTACACTCAATCTCGCCAGGCTATTAGGTCATTTAATGAGGACCAGATTGGCCATTTATATCAGCAGGCTAAATATAGAGAGGAAATGGGCCAAGTCATTGGAGTATCAAAACAGACCAGAATGAGAACGAATAACATGTTTACTCCAGAATACAGCCAAAGCACCCGTTGATACGTAGTGTTTTACCGAACACATTAATGAGTATTGCAGGTTTATTACTTGCTTTATCAAGCTAAATGCTTAGATAAATGCTCCACTGATAAAAACTAACAGATTGCCGCCTAAAATCTCCGCTCGATGCCCGTCGAGCAAGCCGGTAACCCCGCCAGCTCGATGGTTATGGTGGCCAGCCAATAGACTAGAGCAGCGACAAGAATGTTAAATAGATGCCAAACTCACATCCACAACCAGGAGATTGGTACAGGTGGCAGGGCGGTGAAGCATCCCGATAATCAAGGAATGCTATTTAATGTACTCGGCTTTTTTCCTCCGGCACTTTGAAACCTTAGTAAATTATCTGCAAACCGAGCATTAGCAGTAGCGTGAAGGCGATCCAATGGCCCCAGTTCACGATAAATTGCGAAGTGGCTTGGCCGACCGGGGCGGAGTTACTTCGACAAATACGTAAATTATACCCATTCGCAAGGCTTCGCTAATGTGCGTCTAGGCAAGCAAGCAAAGGTCCTCATCCCTAAAGTCAATGAATCGTTAAACATGTGGCCTGCGCCAGATAAAAAGACGGGTCAATAATCTATTATTGCCACCTAAAACTTCAACAGCTGCAAAATCTGTGATGAATTCCAATATGGACATTATGATATTACGAATACGATGGATATGATTTTGGTCTGAAATTGATGCCTCCATCCTTATTGGCTATCAAGACTCTTGGCGGCCTGCTAACTCTATCAAGCCATTCGTCGATACATGTTTCCACACTGATATAAAGCAGTAAGTATGTGCTACATTACGGCTGGATATATTCGCAGAAGCATTCTTGTCAAGAAGACTGCGGAAAAGATCCAAATACCGATAAACACGCCTGCAGCTATACGGCTTATCGGGCGTTCAGAGGCTTGGTCAGCGGTTGCTCGGTGCTCTTTCATAACTACGGGTGGTATAAGCTTTACTACCAAAAATATCCCCAGTGGCACAATTATGATGTCGTCCATGTAGCCTAACACAGGGATAAAGTCTGGGATCAAATCAATGGGGGAGACGGCATAAGCCGCGACTACCAGCGCTAACATCTTAGCAAACCATGGGGTACGAGGGTCCCGAGCAGCAAGCCAGACGGCGTGTACATCCCGTTTGATAGTTCGAGCCCATTGTTTAACTTTAGATATTGTATGTATTTTCATCGAAGCCTTTCTCTACTCGATTGACGTAACCATCAAGAAGCAATGACGGATTCCCGTGGCTTAAGCAAAGCGAGGAAGCCGGAGCCCATAACACAGTCTTCGTACCCCCCAGTCACTGGTGATCGTCATGCCGGAGCATTTAAGTTTTCTTCTAGCGGGTGGCAACCAAGCTCTTTAATATTATCCATGTAGTATTTTATGTGTGTTTGTTTTCTTTCTGTCCTACTTGATGTAGGACTTGGTCAACCGCATTAGGAGATATTGTAATTACATTAGTCAGAAATAGAGTAGCGTCTTTCTCTGTATAACCAAGAAGGTAATAGTACGTGAGCCAAAGCTTCACGTTGTGCTGATTGGTCGGCATTACCGATTATATTCATGCGACGTTTCTTCAAATCATATTCACCGGATACAGCCGGTTGATCTACTCTTAAAATGGTCACTTCATTGTCTTTCATTAATGCAAAATAATCGGCAAATTGCATGATGGCTCGACCAGGTGCATTTTGTTCGGATTCAATGGTTAAATCCCGACCAATCATCGGATGGTGGGCAGAAATACCCATCAAAGATAGTAGTGTGGGGGCCAGATCAATCTGACTTGAAACGGTTTGTATCTTTCTTGCTTCAATATCTGCACCTAAGATGAGGGCTGGAATATGAAAACCTGAGATAGGAACCAGATCATCGCCATAAACTCGATTAGTATGGTCTGCCACTACGAGAAATAGAGTGTTTTCCCAGTAATCACTTTTTTTAGCCCTTTCAATAAACTGTCCTAATGCATAATCTGCATATTTAACGGTGTTGTTGTCCGTTTGTTTAGGTTCTTCGTATGGTGTGATGCGGTCTTCAGGATATTCATAAGGCGTGTGATTACTTGAGGTAAACACAAAACTTAAAAAAGGCTGATTGTGCTTATTCATCTCCGAAATGCGTTCATGGGTTTTGTTGAATAAATCTTCATCCGAGACACCCCAACTGCCTAAAAAAGCAGGATTAAAATAATCTCGTTGATCAATAACCGACTCGAAACCATTACCAATAAAAAAGCTAGCCATATTATCAAAGTGGGATTCGCCACCGTAAATGAACTCAGTAAAATAACCTTGCTCTTTCAATAAGCCTCCTAGCGTAAAAAAGTTCTGCTGAGAAAGAGTTAATTTGACGACACTGCGGGCAGGCGTTGGTAAATAGCCACTCACAACCGCCTCGATACCTCTAACGGAACGGGTACCTGTGGCATAAAGTTTTTCAAACCACCAACCCTCATCTTTCAATTTATCAAGATTAGGTGTAACAGGAAGTCCGCCGAGCGATTCAACATAACTTGCGCCCATGCTCTCTTCCAGAATAATCACTAGGTTGAGCGGTTTTTCTCTTTGGCGGGAGGCTGACTGGAAGTGCATCGTTGGGTTTTTCGCATGCTCATCAGTTGGTACCCATGGATAAAGCTTGTTCAACGTCGTTAGAATATCTTTATTAGATAGCTTTCCATAGAGTTCGGATGATTTTTCTTCATCTTTCATACTATATATAGCGAAATACACTGACCACGTGGAATTAATGAACATACTGTTTACAAGGGCATCAGATGTTCTAGCAAATAATGCGGGATTGGCCGGCCGATGGCCAAATGAAGAGCGAATCATCAATACTAAAATTATTATCATCAGTGGCCACATTAACCAGACTTTCCACTCAGGCCATTCAAGTTGATAGTCACAGAATTTAGGCTTAAGAAAACATATCAGTCCCCATGTCGAAAACATTGTGAACATTGTCCCCAGGATGACTTCAGTTCTAAAACCATTCCAAAGCATGGCGGAAACTTCACGGGGATATTTCAAATACTCAACGAAAAGCCTGTTAGGTCTTAAATCATATTGCATGATAAAAGCAGGGGTTGAGACTTCCATAAATATTAAGATCGTCAAAATCAGTACGGTCCAAATCAGTAATATCCATTTGGTGTAATCCCAGACCCATCTATTTATCAAAATAGGTGCCAATAGCACGATTGGACTCATAAGTAATGCAATGATAATTAAATCAGCTCTTATCCCTTGACTGAACATTGTCCAGATGTCGGTTACTGCAGATACCCTTTCCCATTGCCATACAACCAATCCCATTCGAGACAGAGAAAGAATGGCTAAACCAATTAACATTACTTTGAGAAACAATTGATAAGGTCCAAGCATCGGCCAGTTTCTGTTCATTAAATTTATTTTTCCAAGTGTCAGTAAAACGTTAGCCGCCTTCCCAGGACTAACTCAGCTGATATAGCCAGATTTAATAGGGATAATATAAATATCAATACTTAAGGCTTGCTTAAGAAATTAAATTTATTATTCGCTTGGGAAATAAGATCAGGTGAAAAATGAAATCTAATTACGTAGGGTTAAAAAGATTGATTTATGCAGCGCATTATTCTATCAAAGGGCTGGTAGCCAGTTGGGAAAGCGAAGCTGCTATTCGCCAGGAGATCATTCTTGCGAGTTTTTTGTTACCGATTACATTTTTTCTAGATATTTCATCAACTGAACAGGTGCTACTGATATTTAGTCTGGTTTTTATTCTAATTGTTGAATTACTTAATACTGCACTTGAGACTACTGTGGATAGGATAGGGAGCGAATTTAATACAATGAGCGGTAAAGCCAAAGATATAGGATCTGCAGCGGTATTCGTCAGTTTATTAAATGCAATTTTAATTTGGACAATTATCTTATGCTAAAGCTGAGTCGATCCTCTTCCTACAGATTTTGGCTGTTACTGATCATTTATTTGTTCATGATGATCTTGTTGGATTACGGCAGTCTGGATCTAAAAATTGCTGGGTATCTTTACTCCTTAGAGGGAAATCAATGGTTATTGAGAAAACATTGGTTCACAACTGATGTCCTTCATACCGGTGGTCGATGGTTAAATTACATTGCTGTGATTTGCGTTTTAGTGATTACAGTTGTTTATAGTTTTACTAAGCAAAGCAAACCAGATCGAGCTCGAGCTTGGCAAGCATTGTCACTTTCGCTATTCGTGTCATTTGTCACGGTTAGTTATCTAAAAACCTTAACGAATATTGATTGCCCTTGGAGTCTGGCTCTGTTTGGTGGTAACCAGCCATATCTGACATTTTTTTCTGACAGATCAGATGACCTCCCGTTAGCACATTGTTTTCCTGCTGGACATGCAAGCATAGGTTATGCATGGGTATCGTTATATTTTATGCTTAGAGTTGTTAAACCCCAATGGCGCTATTTCGGTCTTTGTCTCGGATTGGGGTTGGGTTTGCTTTTTGGCATTAGCCAACAGTTAAGAGGTGCACATTTTGTATCGCATGATCTAACCACTTTATTCATTTGTCTCATCTCCAGTCATGCGATCTTTAAACTATTTTATGGAAAGCAATATGCAAGTTGATCAATACGTTTGGTTGTGGAATAGAATCTAATGCGAATTTTACTAATCGAAGATGATAAGTTATTAGCTTTGGGCATTATCACAGCCCTAAAGCGTATGGGATATAGATTGGAGCATTGCACAACGGGTTTGCAGGCTAAACAAGCACTTCTAAATGGGGAGTTTGCTTTAATGATACTTGATTTAGGATTGCCAGATGGTTCAGCAGTTTCTCTAATCACCACTATCAGGAATAAAGGAAACAACATTCCTATATTGGTCTTAACGGCGCAAGATCAATTAGAAATTAAGTTAGCCGCTTTAAATAATGGTGCTGATGATTATTTAGTGAAACCAACAGATGTACGCGAATTAGAAGCTAGGATAAGGGTCTTGGTCAGACGTAACTCTGAAATCAAAGATGATATTTTGTTTGTTTCTGACTTACGACTGGATTTACAAAGTCATGATTGTCAATACAAAGGAAATAAAATCATATTAACTAAACGAGAACTGCTTCTACTAAAAGAATTTATGTTGAATCCAAACCGTATACTGAGTCGACAATACCTTGATGAATTAAGCTTTGGCTGGGATGGGGATATGGATAGTAATGCTACCGAAGTGCATATACATCATCTTCGAAAAAAACTATCAAATGATTTGATTAGGACTGTTAGAGGGGTGGGCTATATGCTGATTGAGCGTTATGACGTTTAACTCAATTAAATTATGGTTGCTGGTGAGCATCAATATATTAATGATAGTCATTTTAGGAATGACAGCTTCGATCTCCTACCATAATACCCTTCATGAGTTAGATGAGATGTATGACGCTCAGCTCGCTCAAACCGCGCGATTACTCATGACGTTATATAGTAATCATCGTACAAGTTATCCTGAAGAAAAGATTATTATTCCAGTGCCTCAGAGGATAGATAATGGTGAACATCTCAGTTCAGCTGAGGAGCGAACATTTTTCGAGCATAAATATGAAAGCAAAATAGCTTTTCAATTATGGAAAAATAAAAAATTAATGATGCTTTCTGAAAATGCAGAAACTTTTCCAGTAATGAATCAAACAGAAGGTTTTCAGGAATATACAGCTAATAATTATAAATGGATAACGTATAGTTTATTTGATCGTGAAACTTCAGTATGGGTTCATACCTCTCAACGAGAAGATATTAGAGCTGAAATGAGTGGACATATGGCGGAAACACAATTACGTCCATTACTATTATTAATCATCCCCTTAAGTATAATAATTTATTTTCTTATTGCATTTGCACTTAGACCACTTAGTGAGTTAAGTCGTCAATTGAACGTTAAGCAACCTGAGATGTTAACTGAAGTTTCTACGAGTTTGCCACACGAATTATTACCAATACAAGTATCAATAAATAGATTATTGAATAAGATCCGAAATTATATAGAGAAAGAAAAAAGATTCATCATTGATGCATCTCATGAATTAAGAACACCCCTCAGTATCCTGCAGTTACATGCTCAAAACCTAGAATCAAGTCTTTCGGAGTCAGACAGAAAGCAAGCGATTGAAGCGGTCGGGGCTGGAAGTAAAAGGATGGTGCATTTGGTTAATCAATTGCTTGCTTTGGCAAGGGTTGAACAGTCAACTTTGCCAGAAAAAAATAGAATAAATATTCAAGAACTAGTAGAGAAAAGCATGTCTCAACTTCATATAGATATGCTAGAGAAAGTGAATTGGCATACCAGTATTGAAAAAGAAGCTTATCTATATGGAGATTCATCATTGCTTCAAATTGTATTTCGTAATCTGCTCGATAATGCAGCGAAATATGCCGAAGAAAACTCATCAGTGAATATTGAAGTGAAGAATAATAATGAAGGGGACATTTCGATAACTATCGAAAATAAAAGCATCATTCAAGTGGAAGCGAATAGATTGGGTGAGCGTTTTTACCGTCATGGTCAGCACCAGCATATCAATGGTTCTGGTCTGGGATTATCTATAGTAAATTTAATTATTCAGCTACATCAGGGAGAGATATGGTTTACTCAAAAAAACTCAATATTTCGAGTTGAAATTTTATTTCCAGTAAATATAAATAATTAACTTAAGCATTTTTTAAGCTTCACTATATAGAGTTATGATACTTAACTTATATAGTGAAATCGTATGTTATTTTCATCGCATAAAATAAACCATAATTCACCTTGTAGTAAAAATCTTAAAGAAAACTATAATTTTTTTAAATACTTACCACGAGCAGTTCCTCTGTTTTGGTATGTATTATGTAGCGCAATTTTTCTTACAATTTTGTATAACTCTACTTTAATTTATTTTTTAATTGATAATGCACAACAGCCTAATATTTTGTTTACACTAAAAATGGTTTTTCTTGCGTTTATTATTAACTTTTTAATTGTTTCATTATTTCCTTTTAAAAAACTGTTAAAGACCTGGCTTATACTCTTAATTATTATCTCAGCTTTCAGTAGCTATTTTATGCAAAGCTATGGCGTTTTGATTGACAAGAATATGTTGCAAAATGTTCTTGAAACTGATTGGAATGAAACTAGAGGTTTAATAAGTAGTGGAATGTTTCTACATCTGGTTTTGTTTCTTTTGATACCTGCTATAGTCACCATCAAATTAAATATCAAATGGCCAAGTACAGGTGTTCAATTCACAAGTTGGGCAGGAATGTTAGTGATAGGATTTGTATTGTTGTTTGGCCTGCTTCACTTTAATTATAAAGAAATGTCTTCTTTTTTCCGTAATCACCGTGAAGTAAAACATCTAGCTGTCCCATTGAATGCTATTTCAGCTAGCATTTCAGTTGCTAATAAACTTTTAGCAACCAGTATTCCGCAACAATTTAACCATGTTGCAGCTGATGCAAGATTAAATCCTCATCCGCTGAAAAATAAACCAAATCTATTTGTCATGATAGTGGGTGAGACGGCAAGGGCAGATCATTTTGCTCTAAATGGATATGTAAGAAATACCACACCACAGCTTGCTGCATTAGCAATGAAATACCCTGCAAACTTTATAAATTTCAATAATGTCTTTTCCTGTGGTACTGCAACGGCGGTGTCTTTGCCTTGTATGTTTTCTTACTTACCACGTAATAATTATGATGAAAATCTGGCCAAAAATAGCGATAACTTATTAGATGCACTGCAGTATGCAGGTGTCAACCTATTTTGGTTAGATAATAATTCAGGCTGCAAGGGTATGTGTAATCGAATTCCTACGGAAAAAATCATTTGTTCTGAATCTGAGTGTAATGATCTTCACCTTTTGGACGCCTTAAAAGATAAAATTCAAACCTCACAGCTTACAAAAGATACTTTTGTCGTTCTGCATCAACTAGGTAGTCATGGGCCTGAATATTTTAAACGGAGTAAAACTAGCCAAAAGCTTTTTTTTCCCGAATGCCAGACAAATCAGTTACAAAAGTGTACCACTCAGGAAATAATTAATGCCTATGATAATAGCATCGTGGCTACTGACGAGTTAGTTGCGAAAACAATATTGTGGTTGAAAGAGTATGATTCACAGTACAACATCGGCCTGATTTATGTTTCTGACCATGGAGAATCATTAGGCGAAAATGGTATTTTTCTTCATGGTCTCCCGTATCGGTTTGCTCCGGATAGTCAAAAACATGTTCCGATGCTAGTTTGGATGTCTGATAGTTTTGTTCAGCAAAATGATATTAGCTTAGATAAATTTAAATCGAACAGTAACAAGACAATTAGCCATGATGTTTTATTCAGCCTCATTCTCAATTTACTGAACGTGAATACAAGCTCTGTAGTTCCTGAATCAAAAAACTTTATTAAGTAAAAAACATGCATGAATCGACATCGGGTTTTAATATCATTTCCACGTGTGGTTGAAAACAGGTTTCGCTTCGTTCATTAATCTGAAACTCTTAACCTCAAATCGATGAGGTTCCTCTTCACTAAATGGGGTAACCGGAAAATCTGGTTGATCTCTAGGTTTGGCGGGGAGGTCGCAATACCCCATCTCATCGGATTTATTGGTTGATGTGCTCCGATACGATTAAGCTGTCTGTCAACTTGGGAATTGACGCTTTCCTGGATTGATGGATGCGGATTTAATCATGGCTGGGACGTTTGCGTATTCCGGTAAACGTGGCATCACCCTAGGGCGCTTTATAGATCAGAGAATATACCCGTCAACCATCAAACATTTGTGATCGTTCAGGATAGTTGTTATATTGCATCCTCTTTGGGGAGTAGCCTGCTTCCGAAACTCGGAAGAGTTCGTGTCAACATAATTGGCCAGATGCCATGGTGCGAACACCTCTCGGTTGGCGAGACCATCGATATATCCATGCCTAAGGTCGGGCGTGTGGATATATCGTGGACTCGATATGCCCGACCGGAGTCAGTTAGATGAACCCAATAGCCCTTCTTTTGCTTGCCTTTGCCATGTCCACAGATGCTTTCGCTGCTGCGATTGGCAAAGGCGCAATCCTTAAAAAACCACGCCTAACAGAAGCTTTCAGAATAGGAATCATCTTTGGTTCTATCGAAGCAATTACGCCGCTTGTAGGCTGGCTAATTGGAAAATCAGCAGCAAGCTATGTGGAGGCCTGGGATCACTGGATTGCTTTTTCACTCCTGACGGTCCTGGGTCTTCACATGATTTATGAGGGTACAAGGCCTGATGAGGGTAGTGAGGAGCATAAAGCCCAAAAAATGTCTTTGATCCGGACCTGTCTAACGGCATTTAGTACCAGTATTGATGCTATGGCGGTGGGTGTTAGTCTGGCCTTCATTAATGTCAACATATGGATAGCTTCAGCTTTGATTGGGCTTGCAACGACCCTCATGGTGACTATTGGCATAATGCTAGGGCGCGCTATAGGGTCGGTCATGGGACACAGAGCAGAAATTTTTGGTGGACTAACGCTGATTGCAGTGGGCGCATGGATTTTATACGGTCATCTGTAAGTTTATTTTTCGAGGCTCCACAATGGGCTGGAGCCTCGAAATCTCTTTATCCGGCGCTGGTATTCTTCGTTTCATTAATACAACGCTGTGGCTCAACAGTAACGTGCACTAATGACGGGCACCTAGCCTGTATACGTTGCCTATAAACGGCAGGTGACTCGGGAGCATGCGAAACGATCGAGACAATGGCGGCGTGAATATTTGGACCAATGGCCCAGAGGTGCAGATCGCTAATTCGGGCATCGTCATTCTCGATGGATTGCCTGACGTCGTGCTCCAAGTCGCTGCGCTGTTTATCAAGTAGCACGCGGGAAGTGTCCTTCAATAGATGCCATGACCAGCGGGTAATAAGTAACGCACCGACGATACCCATGATTGGGTCCATCCAGTACCAGCCCGCATACTTTCCGGCCAGCAAGGCAGCAATCGCCAATACAGAAGTTAAGGCATCGGCGAGTACGTGGAAGTAGGCAGCTCGACGGTTATGATCATGATGCCCATGCCCATGCCCATGCCCATGCCCGTGGTCGTGGTCGTGGTCGTGGTCTTCCCCGCCCAGTATCCAGGCCGATACTCCATTGACGATCAAGCCGATGACGGCGACGAAAATAGCTCCATTGAACGAAATTTCGACCGGGTGGATGAAGCGGTCGATGCTTTCGATCACCATATACAGGGCGAAGCCTGCCAGTAGGACCGCGCCGGTGAACCCGCCTAGCGCATTGACCTTCCCGGTGCCAAATGAGAACTGTGTATTGCCTGCGTTGCGGCGAGCGTATGCATAGGCGAAGGCTGCAATACCCAGAGCGACAGCATGAGAGCCCATATGAAGGCCATCGGCCAGGAGGGCCATCGAACCGTATAAGACACCGGCCAGAATTTCCCAAACCATCATGACGACAGTTAGAGCGACGACGATCAGTGAGCGTATTTCACCGGATTTTTTACGATCTTGACCAAAAACATGATTGTGTTGCCATTCTTCGAGCCTGTGACCATGCATACTGTAATACTCCGAGTTGATAAAAATTATGGTCAGCAAGACCAATGAAAGTGGTGGCGATTGATGGCGAAGCCCTGCTAACAGCTCCGGTTCCGCAAGAACTTCAGGGGCGCGGATATTAAATCACTGCCAAAGTTCGCCTCTTACAGCTAGGGTACCCACGCTGTAGCTCGTGATGTTCTACTTGAGGTAGGACTTGATGACCTGCAGCACCGCTTCCAAGTCTTGTTGCCGCTGCTCCAACTCGGGTTCCCTGACGACGTGATCAGTCAAGTGCCCCTCAATGATGGCTGCCATCAGTCCATTCACCGCCCCACGAATCGCGGCGATTTGTTGCAGCACAGCCGTGCAATCGCCTTCCTCGTCAAGCTGCTTTTCCAGTGCCGCTGCCTGCCCCTGAATGCGACGAACGCGGGCTAATAGCTTGGCTTTGTCTTTGATCGTATGCATGCGGCTGTCTCTCTAAGTAGCTTGAACTATACTGGCGGACAGTATTTTCATATACTAGGGGGTAGTATCTTTGTTTGCAAGAGAGGAGAGGTAAATGAAGCTTGCCAATGTGGCACTCGGCAGCCGTAAGGAGTGGGTCGCATGACCGAAATGCCCGACAATATCCTGCACCTGCCTGAGCACCAGGTGCTGGGCTTCAAATCCACCGACGACGAAATGCACTTCCAAGTGGAAGCGCCCGATCCCGTCGCCTGTGAGAAATGCGGCGTGCAGGGTGAGTTCGTGCGGTTCGGCAAGCGTGATGTTCCCTATCGTGATCTGCCATCCACGGCAAGCGGGTCATCCTCTGGGTGGTCCGCCGCCGGTACACCTGCCGGGCCTGCAAGACCACCTTCAGGCCTCAGCTACCGGAGATGGTGGACGGCTTCCGCATGACGCTGCGGCTGCATGAATACGTGGAAAAGGAATCCTTCAACCACCCCTACACCTTCGTGGCGGCACAGACCGGCCTGGACGAGAAGACGGTACGCGACATCTTCAACGCCCGCGCCGAGTTCCTAGGGTGCTGGCACCGCTTCGAGACGCCCCGCATTCTGGGCATCGACGAGCTGTACCTGAACAAGCGTTACCGCTGCATTCTGACCAACATCGAGGAGCGAACCCTGCTTGACCTGCTGGCCACACGCCGTCAGGACGTGGTGACCAACTACCTGATGAAGCTGAAAGACCGGCAGAAGGTCAAGATCGTCAGCATGGACATGTGGAACCCTTACCGGACGGCGGTCAAGACTGTGCTGCCACAGGCCCGCATCGTAGTCGATAAGTTCCATGTGGTGCGTATGGCCAACGATGCCCTGGAGAAGGTGCGCAAGGGCCTCAGAAAAGAGCTGAAACCTTCCCAAAGCCGAACCCTCAAGGGAGACCGGAAAATCCTGCTGAAACGCGCTAACGAAGTCTCAGACCGGGAGCGCCTCATCATGGAGACCTGGACAGGCGCATTCTCGCAACTGCTGGCCGCCTACGAGCACAAGGAACGCTTCTACGGCATCTGGGACGCCACCACTCGGCCCCAGGCAGAAGCCGCCCTGGACGACTGGATAGCCACCATCCCGAAGGGCCAGAAGGAAGTCTGGTGCGATCTGGTCAGGGCGGTGGGCAACTGGCGCGAAGAGATCATGACCTACTTCGAGACGGACATGCCCGTCACCAACGCTTACACGGAGTCCATCAACCGACTGGCCAAGGACAAGAACCGTGAAGGGCGTGGTTACTCCTTCGAGGTGATGCGGGCACGAATGCTCTATACCACGAAGCACAAGAAGAAGGCCCCGACTGCGAAGGTCTCTCCGTTCTACAAGAAAACCATCGGTTACGGACTGCCGGACTTCGCAGAGGAACTCAACTACGGGGTCGATCTGTCAACCATCTGAGGGCGGTATCAGGTTGGTGGGGTAAAGGTGCCCCATCAACCATTAAATCCGTATACCCTATTTTTCTTTAATGCTTAATAGGCAGTGGGCACTTATTTCATAGCATTGGAGTAAATAAAATGACCACAAAACTGATAAATTCTCAAAACGTCAGCATTCTTAAAAAACGTGCTAAGCGCCTCAAAACCTCCACCAGCATTCCACATCACGAAGCCTTAGAGATTATTGCCAACGAAACTGGCTTTAGCTCCTGGCATGAAGTCTGTGAAGCAAACCAACCTTTCCTTGCATTGGAATCGAGCCTGAAGCACGGCTTTATCGCAATATATGACAGAAAAGATGCAGAAAGCCTCCATGATAGTAAGAATCGCTTTGTCGAAGATGGACTAGGTGAGCTTGTCTGCGAGAAACGTCTCTATCAGCATTACATCAATCTTATTGATGAGGACCGGGGAGTGCCACTCAAAGAGCTGATGGAAGAGTCGCAACTCATGGATGACTTTCATGGGACTTACTCTCACACATATCTTCGATACTTACCCGAAAAACCGCCAGCAACTGTCCATGATGCATTGAGCATGCTCAGAGAGTTTATGTTCTTCCTGCCAGAATTCATTATTTTGAATGGCCAGCTGTACGACATGGACGCTGATGAAACGATTGCTCAGACTTCGCTGATTCAACGGTTATAGAGAATCAAAGAGGGACGTATATAAAACTAATTGAACCTTAATGATTTGAGGGTAGATCTAGTATGAGCTTTTTCTTACGAAGATTTACCCTCAAGTCATTACCGCTCACCCAACCGTACAGGCATACTCTGAATGTGTCGGTTGAGATGGCTTTGTGAATAATAAGTGTATTAGGAAAGCTTACTGTCGCTGGGAATAACAAAAAAAGAATCGAAACCATTACTGCGCTGGTGAGTACTTCTTTTAGGTTTTGCTTTTTATTATTGAATGATTTCCCAACCGTCATCACTCTCAACAAGTCGAATGCTGGAGGCTGCTGATTGCTCTCCAGTGAACTCAGAAAATGATGTTACTTTTACGTCACAGACAAAACCCGAAGACTCAGAGGCTGCTTTACAGCTCAGTTTTTCAACATCCCGAATCTCTACTTCATATTGAGCCATTAAATCACAAACATAGCAATACCTGATTTAACACAGTCCCGAAGTAAATTATTACTTGCATGAAAGCTCCGTCGCTTAGCTCAACAGACACAGTCATAAATTTAATAAGAATTTAATGTGTGAGGACTAGTACTTCGGTGTTGGGGAATACACAAATACCACCTGTATATCCTAATAAACAAAAACCACATATAAAAACGACTATTAACTTAAATATTTTATCTGGCGGAGTCTGCCTCCTAGATAGTTCTGACTCTGAGTACGTTTCATCCGCAGCAGTTGCACAGATTAGTGGCGCTAAAGATGTGCGCATGGAACAAGTGACCAGTTTGCCGATGTTATCAATTAATCCGCAGCGAGAACATCTGACCCTGCTGGGACTGGACATTGCAACCTTACAAAATGCCTAGCAAATGGTCATTGGCGGTCAGGATCTGGGGCTGATTTATGAGGGCGATAAACTCTTCCGGCTGGTGATGCGGCTCGATAAACAATTACGCCGAGATGTTGATTCACATTCTTCTAACTTTGCTGCAAAAGTAGAGGTGCAAATCCACCACCCGGTGTACGTAAGTTGGTAGCTTGACCTCGATAAAGTCTTGCTGCAGCAAGTAATAATTCCCCTCGGTAAGTATACAATCGCACATCAACCTTAAGCATTTCACGTTCGTTATCAACCATCACAACACGTTCTGAGGGTGGCACATAGGCCTGTGCAACATAATCACTTTCAAGAATACGTGCAAATGTGCTTTTGGTCAGCTTGCTGCCGCGATAGACACCTTTGCTGCCATGACCTGCCACCGGTTTAAAAAACCACTGCCGCCGTTGTTGCCAGAGTGATTGCTCATCATGGGCGGTAACCTGAATGGTGTGGGGAATACCCTTTTTTAAAAGTTCAGCATTTTCAGTACTTAACCCCCAATCTAGTAGAGTCTGCTGATCTGACATTAAGGCCAAGTTTCGCTTATCAGCAAATAGGGCGTGTGTATAAGGATTCGGGGTGATAACTGCTCCACATTCTAACCAAGCAAAACGCAAAGCAGCATGTTCAGGTGCATCTAGTCCAAAGTCGACCAGACGGTTGTAAACCAAATCGATTTTCTGGTTATCACCATACAAGACTCCTGATTCGTATTTGAGATCCGTTGGTGAAAGTATGACGGCATCAATGCCATGTTGGATGAATAGCTGTTGCGCGAGTTTGAACTCCGGATAGAGATGTTGTTCTTCCGGTGCATCGTCGATGATTGCAATTCGCTCAGGTTGTCCGCTACCTCTCTGGGCCCGCCATTCACTTATAAATTGCGCAATGACTGCTTCATCGAAATCTTTTGCCCAAGACGCCTGTGTATTGCCGCTACAACATTTTAGTTGGGCGCGAGTCAGGATGGCATTAAGAAAAGCGCCACCGGCATTGGTATTGATTTCGATAAGACGAGGACCATCCTCACTGAGGTGGAAATCATAGCCCATAAAAGCGCCTACTGGACCGGGATTATGCCGTGCACTCTCAGGTGCCCAAGACATGATCTGTTGCTGATATTCTGCAAGTGAAGCAGCGGATTCGATTGCCTTAACAATCGCCTGCATTTGTTCAAGATCAGAACTTGGAACAAAAATCGCGGCATTTGAGAAGAATTGGCGCATGCCCGAAGTAGACAGGATGCCTTCAGCGTTATCACCCAATTGGTTGTTGAGATCGCGAATAATCGCTGACCAATCTAGAGTAACGCAGGTACAGTGAT
Source organism: Methylophaga pinxianii (assembly GCF_020447225.1). Classification (GTDB taxonomy): domain Bacteria; phylum Pseudomonadota; class Gammaproteobacteria; order Nitrosococcales; family Methylophagaceae; genus Methylophaga; species Methylophaga pinxianii. Next base: position 22,699 of record NZ_JAJAEO010000147.1, read on the forward strand.
GGTTTAGCCGTTGTGATCTTGTCTGCTCTTGAGAACTATCGATTTTTTTCATTGATTCTCCTCTGTCGGAAAACGTTATATTAATGTCCAACGGTTAACTTTAAATCATAGGTGTTTAGTTTGATTAGTGACCGTTATTGCAATCTTTACCAGCCTGCTTAAAGCCCCTTTGTTGGACGTCCTCTATAGTTAAACAGGATGAACATTCTGCCTGAGGCTTCCATAATCCTTGTAATAAGCAAAGGAAATCGTGAACACAAAAGAATAATTAACAAAGGCAGGTAGGGCAGAATATAGTTCGTATGCTCTACAAACGGTAAAAAAATGCCACTCCAATAAGTAAAAGTGTTGAAGCTGCGTGAAGCTTTATCTAGTATCTGAAATTGTTAATCACATTATATTTAATGTCGCTGATAGGAATAACCACCGACATATCCCAACCATCATTGAATAGCTTTAATCGTCGTGGGTAAATAGATGATGAATGCAGTCTTATCACTTTTAGATGTGACTTCTACCCGCCCACCATGGGCATCAATAATCGAACGAGCAATGGCGAGACCAAGACCGGCACCTTCACCTTGTCTTGACCTAGAAGGATTTGCTCGATAAAAACGGTCAAAGAGATATGGCAAATGTTCAACTGGAATTTCAGGCCCAGGATTCTCAACTGTCAGGGAAACCTCGTTGTCTGAGAAATTTTTCAGTCGAACTAGTACTGATCCCCCAGATTTCGTATAACGAATGGCGTTGGAAAGTAGATTAGAAATTGCTCTGCGTAACATGGCTTTATCGCCTTGAATTTGCTGCACCTGGCCTTCCAAGCTTAGTACTATATTTTTGTCCTCTGCTAAAGCTTCAAAAAAGCCAAATAATTTACTGACTTCATCGGATAAATCCAGCGGTGTTTGCTCAAGTTTAATTAAACCGTGTTCACTTTTTGCTAACCACAACATATCATTAATCATCTTTGCCAAACGTTCTTGTTCTTCCAAATTTGAGTACAATAATTCACGGTATTCTTCGAGTGTTCTGGATTTGCCTAAGCCTACCTGTGTCTGGATGATGAGATTAGTCAGAGGCGTTCGTAGCTCATGTGCAATATCGGCTGAAAAATGTGATAGCTGATTAAAGCTATCCTCTAGTCGACCTATCATGTGGTTGAATGAAGACACCAAGTCCTGTAATTCCGATGGGACAAAAGATGGGGCAAGTCGCATATCTAGACGATCTGCTTGTATGTCACCCATTTTGTTCGAAAGTCTTCTTATTGGTGCATGCGCTTTGTGCACGCCATACCAAGCAGCCAACAGGGTAACGGCCCAAGTAAGGACCATTATTAACCATAGCGTTAGACGAAATTTATGGAGAAATTGAAGGTGAAAGCCAATATCGATGGCAGTAATAACCAAGTAGTTATGACCCGCTATCGCATTGTGCGTGAGGGCACCCCGAAATGTCTTATCGTCCGCATGCCAGACTTGTAGGTTACCGGCACTAATTTCTGTAACGTGGCGAAGGCTGTCCTTCACTATTGAAAGGTTTGCGCCGGCACTTTCGAAAACCACCTTATCTTGTTGATTACGTACTTGATAATAGACGCCATGATGTCCAGAGACAGCACCGAACAGCGCTTTACTAAGTTGTAAATTGCTGTCGTTATTATTTCGCAATACGTCTATGACAGCCTTATTAATAACGGCAACTTCTTCTGCATCCTGTTCAGCAAAATGGCGTTCGACCGCATTCAGTACAAGGATGCCAATTAAAAGTAAGCTTAAACCTACAGATGCGCCAACGAAAAACATTACCCTTGCAGCGAGCGAAAGAGGTTTTTGATTATAAGGCTTCATCAACGGGCTCTACGTCAAGTTTGTAACCCATACCGCGAACCGTATGGATAAGTTTCGGTTCAAAATCGTCATCAACTTTTGCTCGCAGGCGGCGTATTGCCACATCTATCACGTTGGTGTCAGAGTCAAAATTCATGTCCCATACCTGAGAGGCAATCAAAGAGCGTGGTAGAACCTCACCTTGGCGACGTGCCAATAACTCTAAAAGACAAAACTCTTTGTGGCTAAGATTTATTTTTTTACCTGCTCGCGTAACTCGATGCTTAGGTAAATCTAAAGTCAGATCTGCTACTTTTAGAAGCTCAGTAAAGGTTGGAACACTGCCTCGGCGCAATAATGTTCGAATCCGGGCTAGCAGTTCGGCAAAAGCAAAAGGCTTAACCAAATAATCATCAGCACCTAATTCCAGACCTTTTACACGATCATCCACAGAATCACGTGCCGTGAGGAACAGCACTGGCGTGTGGTGCTCGGCCTCACGTAATGACTGCAAAATACGCCAACCGTCAACATCCGGCAACATAACATCCAGAACGATTAAATCGAATGCTTCTGTCATTGCCAAATGATGACCATCTAGGCCATTTCGAATGAGGTTGACCTGAAATCCTGCTTCAGTTAGCCCCTTCTGTAAGTAGTTGCCTGTTTTGATCTCATCCTCAACCAGCAGTAATCGCATGGGCGGGTTCTCCGTTAATTAGCTTCTAAGGTTAAAAGACCAACAAGCACCGTAGAATTACATAAAGATTACATTTTTGTAATGTTCGGGTCATCCAGATGACAGAGTCTGCGGATTACTCTTTAATAAAAGTTTTAATCGGAGTGCTAACATTGAAGTTACCAATTCAATCTGTCCTTAATTTTAATCCGAAGCGTCGTCAATTTGTGCAGGGTATCGCTGCTGGTGGTGTGCTGGCCACCTTCCCAATGCTGTTACACGCCGGAAGCCATCCCATCGAACAAGCATACCGAGGCACGGCACCCGTGTTGACGGGGCAAGTTATTGATTTAACTGTTTCTGAATCAATGGTTAATTTCACTGGCGTAACACGTATAGCGACAACTATTAATGGATCCATTCCAGCGCCAACTCTCCGTTTACGAGAGGGAGATGACGTCACTATCCGAGTAACTAACCGGCTGAAAGTACCAACATCCATTCACTGGCATGGCATTATCTTGCCATATCAGATGGATGGTGTTCCCGGCATCAGCTTTGGCGGCATAGAACCCGGCGAAACTTTCGTCTACCAATTCAAACTTAAGCAAAGTGGCACATACTGGTATCACTCTCACAGTGGTTTTCAGGAAATGACCGGCATGTACGGTGCACTGATTATTGAGCCCCGTGAATTTCAATCTGATTCGGCAAAAGCCCATGTATCGGCAGATCGTGACTACGTAATGTTGCTTTCTGATTGGACTGATGAAGATCCGATGTCCGTATTCTCTAAGCTGAAAGTTCAAGGGGATGTATATAACTATAATCAGCCGACGGTGCCGTCATTTTTTAGTGATGTCTCAAAACTGGGAATCAAAGGCGCATTTGAAAAGCGACAAATGTGGAACCAGATGCGAATGAACCCGACCGATCTTGCCGATTTATCCTCGGCAACATTAACTTATCTTATGAATGGGACAACACCTGCTGGTAACTGGACAGGGCTTTTTCAGCCGGGGGAAAGGATAAGGTTACGATTCATTAACGGCGCTAGTAATACATTTTATGATGTGCGTATCCCCGGCCTGAAAATGACAGTAATTCAGGTTGATGGTCAGAACGTACAACCCGTTAGCGTGGATGAGTTTCGTTTTGGTCCCGGAGAAACATATGACGTCATTGTTGAACCACAAAATGATGTATATACCGTCTTCGCTCAGAGTATGGAACGCACTGGTTATGCGGTGGGCACGCTTGCTATCAGGGAAGGACTGACCGGAGATATACCTGAACTTGATCCGGTTCAGTGGCTCACCATGACCGATATGATGGGGGAAATGGGGCATGATTCGGCAAACGGCAATATGAACCATTCAGAAATGAATCACGGTGAAATGGCAATGGATCACAGTCAACATGGCAAGCAAGCTGATTCACTTGCCATTCCGTCACAGCGGGTTCGGC
>NZ_JAJAEO010000017.1 GCF_020447225.1 Methylophaga pinxianii
TTAAATTCATCGGTGTATTTTCTGCGTGTTCCCATTTGATTCATCTTCTACTTTTCCTTTTGCTTATGAAAAGTGTCCGTTAAATTGTGGGAAACCCACTCCATCTATTCTCCTCAATAGAGTTTCCTGAGGATAAAATCTTCGTTCCAAACAGCCTAAAACATCGTAAGCGTCCACTGAGCACACCCTACCGGAATTGAACGACACTTGTTTAGATCCCCATTTAAATTTAGATGGGGATCTAACACATGAATCACCATGCG
>NZ_JAJAEO010000145.1 GCF_020447225.1 Methylophaga pinxianii
TTTTTTTTTCTGGACATGTCCAGTTTTTAAATTTTTCCCGTCTTAATTAATAACCCGGATGATTTTGACATCTGGATAAATATTGAAACAACAAAGGGTATGTCAAATGTCACTTCAAACACAATTTATTAAGTTCCACAACAAAATCAAACTAGGACGTGAAGATAATGCATATAAAGATGCCAAAGAGAAGGATCAAAGTATTTTAGAAGAGCTCAAGGTAGCTTTTAGGAATGCTGGTTATCCTGTAATAGATTCGTTTTATCAAGGCTCATTGTCAATGCACACGGCTATTACACACCCCAGCGAAGATTTCGACATCGACAGAGCTCTTATTATTAATGCAAATGACGCTCCCGATGATCCTGTTGAAGTAAAAAAGCTAGTTTTGAAGGTACTTGAAAACCGGGGCTTTAAGAACGCAAAAATCAAGAAACCATGCGTTACAGCTGATTATAGTAGTTTGAATCTTCATATTGATATTACCGTTTACAGAAAGGATGGTAACCACTACCAACTCGCAGTAGGCAAGGCAAATTCAAATGAAAATAAAAAACAATGGTCAGACTCTGCTCCGAAAGAACTAATTTGTTGGATTAATTCCAAGGATAGTTACTATGGTTCTGCTGAAGATAAGCTTTCGCAATATAAACGATTAGTACGTTATATGAAGCGTTGGCGCGATGAGAAATTTAGCCTAGAGGTACGTAAGAAAATCTTTTCAATCGGAATTTCCGTTATGTTTAAAGAGAATTTTAAACCTTTTTTTAGTGCTGAGGGTAAAGCGAGTGATTTACAGGCGTTAAGAGATACGATTGATGCGATTATAAACGATGGCTATTTTCAATCAATTTTAGATGGGGAATATCAAGTGACTGTTAAGCTTCCCACCCTACCTTACAGAGATATTTTCGAAGGAAGTAGTGCGAATACAGCCACCCAATTTAGGAATAAGCTTATTTCAATGAGAAGTAAACTTGATAAGGCTATAGAAGAGACCTCACTTAAGAAACAGTGTGAAATTATGCGTGACCTATTTGGAAACGACTTTGATGTAGAGGATGAGCAAGCTAACTCAGCTAACAGGTCAGCCTACATCTCTGCTGGTGCTGTTGGTACCTCACAGGGAGCTTGATACTTGAGTATTCTAGTTCAAAAGCATCTTTGTAATAAAGGATTTGAGTGTGTTCTAGATGTTGTTCTAGGTGCTGAGCGGCTTAACATCAAAATTGAAATCGAGGGGCAAGAGCTAATTTTAGTATTGATTGAAAATAAGCCCTTCACTGCAATGCCCAAATTCGTTTTATTGAAACCAGAGAGTTACTCTAAGTTGGCTCATGTCATGTTTGTAGAGTTTGATGGGACAATCGTCGGCGCGATTTGTGTTAATGATCGTGACTCTGTCTCAATTAATTTTGCTAGGCCAGAGTTAGCGGTTGAAGAGTCACTTAAACGTCATATCATTCTTTTGAAAAAAGCCATTACTGATCATGAATGGAATCAGCGGGAACTGCTCAGAGAATTCTATAGCAATTGGCTTCAAATCTGTGACTTAGATCATGAGAGACCCTTACTGGTTGCATGTTCTGATCCTGTTCTCCAAAGCCTAGCAGTTTATTCTCCACAACCCGACGCAAAGTCGGGATTAAATTGTCATTACCTTGTAGAGCCGGCAGATAACTCATTATCACCACTTAATGGACTTAAGTGGTCAGCCACTAATGTTCGACGTTCATTAGCCGGTCGAGCAGTTGTTGTGCCAATAGAGGATCTTAAGCCAGCACCTAATGACATTGAATCTATACGAGAATGGTACATAAAGACAATAGAACAATTGCCTATAAAAACAAGAAATACATTAGAACGTAAATTCGGACAATGGCGCGAAAAGCAGTATTGGGTAGTTTTTACAGCAGAGACGGTGTTAACTGAGAGAACTTGGTTTGCAGTAAAACTCACTTCCAAAGCTAAAAAGTCGCTTCCCGTTAAAAGAGGAAGTTTTGAGCGCTGGAAGCTCAAAGCACAGGCTGTCAGGATGTTCAGTCACGACAATGTTGTCAGGCGAGGAGGTGGAAACACTAATCTTTTCAACAAGCGAATAGCGTTAGTTGGTGCTGGTTCAGTTGGTGGGGAAATTGCACATAAGCTGTCCTCCGCAGGGATAAGTGAGCTAACTATTTTCGATAATGATATCTATTCAATCGACAATTTATACCGACATGTTTTGCCAGAGTACTTTGTTGGTTGTAGAAAGTCTGAGGCTCTCTGCTATATGTTGCATAACCAATTTCCTTGGACAAATGTTAAATTTTCAACTGAAGAGTTGCTCCAGATTAGCGAGCGAGAACTAATTGGTTTTGACCTTATCATCATTGCTATAGGTAGACCAACACACGAGCTGTTGTTTAAGAAAAATTTACTGGATCATGAAATTGAAGTGCCAGTAATAAATTGTTGGCTTGAAGGTTTTGGTTTAGGTGGACATGCTGTTCTCGATATCCCAGGCTCAAAAGGATGCTTACTGTGCTCATATGTGTGTCAAGAGTCTGGCATGCGTGGGTTAAGTTCCAATCTGAATTTTATTGAACAGAATCAGAACATCTCGAAAAACATCGGTGGGTGTGGAGAGCAATATATTAGTTACAGTGCAGTTTGCTCTGCTCAGACAGCATTATTAGCAACAGACCTTGCCATTAAATTTTTAGAAAACAGAATCTCGGAATCTTGTAAGGTCAGTTGGAAAGGTGATGATCATGAGGCATCTTTAGAAAAGATCCGTCTAACTCATCGTTATTATCATTTCGATAATTCTTTTAAGCGACTTCCATTGCTGGATGAAGACTGTGATATCTGCAATGAATAATCATGTGCGTTTTTTTCTGAATAATTATTTGGTCATTGTTCAAGATGAGGTTATTGGAATATGGGAAAAGTATAAACAAACTAAAAATTATCATAATGAATCTTTCGGCGCCCTAATAGGTTCACGAGATGAAGCTAACAAAACTTTCTGGATCGAGTCCTGCACAACTCCGCGACCTCAAGATAGAGCGACTCGAACTGGATTTGTAATGAGAGATAGTTTTCACCAACACGAGGTTGAGACTTCATTCCATGCAACTAATGGACTATGGGGATATATCGGCACATGGCACACACATCCTGAGCCTGATCCTATTCCTTCGTCAATTGATATTAATGATTGGTTGGAATGCTCAGTTCGAAATCCCGACAGATTCTTATTTTTCTTCATAGTTGGTACAGCACAAACTAGAGCATTTATGAAAGTTGATAATAAATTTATACGTATGAATATGGGGGGTGAATTGTGAATGATGGAGCTTCCTTTTTGCATCAGGCATGTTTCTACCCGATTGAGTCTCTGGAAAAATTAAATGAATTTTTAGAGCAAATAAAGCCACACTTTGTATGGAACCAGCTTGGTTTTCTAACAGACGAGGGATACAAAAACCAAGTTTTCTTACTTATGTCAAATGACTCCAATGCTAGTCTCAGGCTCAACTTGCCAGAGATTGAGTGCCAGCAAGCCGTTGAGCAATACATGATTAACGAAAAGGTTATACACCGTCATTTACAAGGAGAAAACATTACTCAAGAAAATCTAGCAACTATTGATACATTGATTTCAGTTTGGAAAAAATGCAATGGTCAATCATGCGAGCTAAACCTGACTGAATTTAATGATTTACTCTCTAAAATTAATGAGAATCATCTCGAAAAAGGCCGTAACCAGCCTCCCTCAGCTAAAACTCTCAATCAAGTCATGCAAGATAGTCACGGTCATTGTATGTTCGAAGGTTGTGGAGAACGACTTAATCATGATTGGCTAACTGGACGTAGTGGAAACTTCGGTTACAACGCTCACAATGTTGGTTCCTCTCAAAATGGACCAAGAGGAATACTGTTTATTTCTGAATTACTGTCTGATGTTTCAAGCAACATACTGCTTTTGTGTGATAAACATCACCGCTTAATCGATAAGGTCGCCCTCGCTGACTATAACGCATCTAAATTGTCTAGAATGCGTGATGAATTCATTGATAACGTACAAAAACTTCTCGAAGGCCTAAGCTATGAGCCTGTACCAGTCTTTTCAGTTCTATGGCCTGTTGGTAGTTACCCATCTTCACCTCCAGCATTACGTGAAATTGCAGAATCTCTATCCCGTATAAGGGCTAGGAGTAAAAATGGCAGAATGGATATCGTACAAAATGATCACTCTTTGATGAAAAGACCTGAGAGGTTTGTGAGGGATATAGATGTTTTTGTAAAGGATGCGGCTGATGAAATTCTTAGCTTGAGTCGGCAGAATAATTATAAAGCTGCTCTCTTTGCATTTGGGCCTATGCCTGCACTTATAGGGCTAGGTGCTTTATTGGGTAATAAAAATGAAATTACACCGATGCTGCGTTACAGAGATGGAAATTGCTGGATGTGGCCTCAAGATAATCCTGTCGAGACGCCATATAACATGGATTATGACGTGGAGATGCCAGCATCTACTGAAGTTATCTTATCTATTGCTCTGACCGCGTATCCACAGAGTATGAAGCAAAAAGCTGAAGAACTAGGATTTCCCCAAATCAAGATAGTCGCTACTGAGATGGGTAATGCAGCTATTCCTCACCCGGAGAATGGTAATAGACTGAAAGCTGACATACAGAGATTATTGCAACGCCTAAAAGATAAATATTCTGTCAAGCGCTTACATTTGCTGATATGCGCGTCTAATGCTGCCTGTGTATTTGTAGGGCAATCCTTTGATTCCCATCAACCTGAAATAATTGTTTATGATTTTGTTGATGGTGAAATGCAACCGCGATTGGAAATTTCAACCAAAGATGAACGTATTACCATATCTAAACCTCAGTCAATCTGACATCAAAAAAAGTAGAGTTGAAGTTGGGCGCATGTTTCTATCCAGAGCATGCATATGCGCTGAAACACATAATTCACTAAGCATATGTATAAATGCTTTTTGCAATGTAATAACCAGTGACAAATTATGGCCGAAGGTCCAATTTTTGGAGTTCGTCAAAGGGAGTAAAATATAATTGACACAGGATTGGCACAGTTTTGTCACGAGGTTATTTTTTAAGTAAGTGACAATTTGTAACGAACACTCAAAAAAATTCAAAATGGTGCGCCCGACAGGAATTGAACCTGTGACCCTCGGTTTCGGAAACCGATACTCTATCCAACTGAGCTACGGGCGCATGAGAAAAATTTTAAGTTGTTTTGAACCCCAGCCTTCGTGCCTTAAATAGTGATGAGTGGCGGCTTCGGAAACCGATACTCTATCCAACTGAGCTACAGGCGCTTTACTTAATAATGGTAGCGCGAATTATACGGACTTTAATAGCCGTAAACCACCGAAAATAGATAAACTCATTGTCAGCCCAGATAAAACTGGACTGACAACAATGTGACGTTACTCCAACTTAACTGTCCGGTTTTGGGGCTATTTTTTCAAGTTTCCATATACCCTGATTGTATTCGTCCATGGTCCGGTCAGTCGAAAACTTACCGCTTCTGGCGGAATTTATGATGCTCATGGCCGTCCAGCGTTCTTTATCCTGATAGGCCAAACCTGCTTGATGCTGTGCATCAATATAACTGCGAAAGTCTGCAACAGTCATCCAAGGGTCGTGTGGATTGGTAAATGCATGAATAATGCTATCAAAACAACCCGGCTCAAACTGGTTGAAATGTCCACCGGTTAGTAGTTCAACTACGCGTTTCAGGTCAGCATCGTTCTCAATGATCGACTGGGGATTATAGTGAGCTCGTTTTTCAACCACTTCATCTTCAGATAAGCCAAACAGGAAAAAGTTGTCATCGCCGACCTCTTCACGAATTTCAATGTTTGCTCCATCCAATGTACCGATGGTAATCGCGCCGTTCATCATAAACTTCATGTTTCCGGTTCCGGAGGCTTCTTTACCCGCGGTTGAAATTTGTTCAGATAAATCTGCAGCAGGGCAAATAACTTCCATAGCAGATACTTGATAATTGGGGAAAAAGACGACTTTAAGCCAATCTTTTATATCAGGGTCATTATTCACCACATCGGCGACATTATTAATAAGTTTGATGATTTGTTTGGCCATCACATAGCCTGGCGCGGCTTTACCACCAAATAAGACACAGCGTTTGGGCAGACCATCAGTATGACCGCGTTTGATCTGATCATATAAATGAATCACGTGTAATACATTGAGCAGTTGACGTTTATATTCGTGGATGCGTTTCACCTGAATATCAAACATGGCTTCAGGATTAAACGTTACGCCACATTGTTTTTCAACCAGTGCGGCCAAACGTTTTTTATTTTCATATTTGGCTTCGTGCCACGATTTCTGGAAGTCTTTATCGTGGGCCAGCGGAGCAAGCTTTTCCAGCTCTGTCAGGCGCGTGATCCATTTATCACCAATGGTTTCAGTAATCAGCTGACTTAATATTGGATTACACCAGGCCATCCAGCGGCGTTGGGTGACACCGTTGGTTTTGTTGTTAAATTTCTCCGGCCATAACTGATAAAAATCTACGAATAGCCCTTTTTTCAATAACTCAGAGTGTAAAGCGGCAACCCCGTTTACAGAAAAGCTGCCTATGATAGCTAAATGCGCCATACGAACTTGTTGTTGAGCGCCTTCTTCGATGATGGACATGCGTGCTAAACGTTGTTTATCGCCAGGCCAATGGTTGGCAACTTCTCTTAAGAAACGTGCATTAATTTCGTAAATTATTTCCAGAATACGGGGCAGTAAACGACCAAACAAATTAGCGGGCCAACGTTCCAACGCTTCCGGTAGCAATGTATGGTTGGTATAAGCCATGGTTCTGGTGGTGATTTGCCATGCTTTATCCCAACCTAAATAATGTTCATCCATCAGCAGACGCATTAACTCAGCTACGGCTACGGTTGGATGAGTATCATTGAGCTGAAAGACATTCTTCTCCGCAAATGTTTCAAAGTCTTCGCCATGAGTGGTGACCCAATAATCCAGAATATCTTGCAAACTGGCAGATGCCAGAAAATATTGTTGCCGTAACCGTAACTCTTTACCGTTTTCACTCGCGTCGTTTGGATAAAGCACCATGCTGATATTTTCAGCTTCATTTTTGGCTGCGACGGCTTCGGTGTAAGAGCCTGCATTAAAGTCTTCGAGATTAAATTCATCGGTAGCGGCGGCTTTCCATAAACGTAATCGGTTGACAGTCCCGTTTTGATAGCCGGGCACGGGCAAATCATACGGGACCGCCAATACATCATTGGTATTGACCCATCGGATTTCCATTTGTCCGTTAGTATTACGGCGCAACTCAGTATGACCACCAAACTTCACACGTTGGGTGTATTCTGGGCGTTCAAGCTCCCAAGGATTACCATCACGTAACCAATGATCGGGCATTTCCTGTTGACGACCATTTTCAATTTTCTGCTGGAACATGCCATATTCGTACCGCAAGCCATAACCTGTCACCGGCAGTTGTAATGTGGCACAGCTATCAATGAAGCAGGCTGCCAGACGGCCAAGCCCGCCATTACCCAGACCGGCATCATGTTCAAATTCGGCTAGTTCCTCATACTCAAGCCCCAGATTAACCAGCGCTTTTTTCAATGAGTCTTCAATGCCTAAATTTAATGCGGCATTGCCGGTAGCTCTACCCATCAAAAATTCCATTGATAGGTAATAAGCTTGTTTGCAACGTGTCTCGGCATACGTATGTTTGGTGTTTTTCATTCTTTCAAACAAACGGTCACGTAAGGTGTGGGCCATGGCAGAATACAGGTAATGGCCTGAAGCACAGCCTTTGTCCTGTCCCAGATAAATACCGAAGTAACGTTTAAAATCTTCGGTTAAGGCGAGCGTGTTCATTCCCAGTTTTGACGTCTGATAAAGTTCAGGCAAAGGGGTGGTAATTGCGGTATATCTTGGCGTCATAGCGGCAATCCTTGAATGGGCATATCGTTATGGAAAAAAAGCAGGTGTGGGTGAATGGCTTTGGCTGCGTTGCCATTAAACGGCTTTCAGCACTTAACTGAAGATGGTTTGGTCAGACCTCACCCATTGCAGATAACGTTAGCAGAGAGTGACGACATCTGCCATCACCTGAAGCATAATTTTTTACGGTTTGAATGAAATTGTAACGTCTATCCCTCTGACGGGCTGGAAAGTTCAAACCACGCATCGAGAACCTGTATCGCCTCATCACGGCCTTGATGGTTTAAAGATGAAAATAACTGTACCGAAGCTTCCAGTTCCGCTTCTTTTAATGTTTTACGAACTTGCTGCAGAGCGTTCCCCCCAGCTCCCCGACCAAGCTTATCTGATTTTGTCAGCAGAATGTGAATAGGCAACTCAGCTTGCTGAGCCCATCCTAACATTTGTAAATCAAAGTTTTTTAATGGGTGCCGGATATCCATCATCAGCATTAATCCACGTAATGATTGGCGCGTTTCAAGATATTTGCTTAATGTTGCCTGCCATTTTAGCTTCATTTTCTCCGGGACTTTGGCATAACCATAACCGGGAAGATCTACCAGTGCTCTTTCATCGTCCAGGTGAAAAAAATTAATCATTTGTGTTCTACCTGGTGTCTTACTGATTCGTGCTAAAGCTTTAATTCCGGTAATAGTGTTGATAGCACTGGATTTTCCAGCATTTGAGCGACCGGCAAAGGCAACTTCATATCCTGAGTCGGGTGGCAATTGGGACAATTGTGTCGCGCTGACAGTATAATGCGCGCTACGGTATAACTCTGACATGTCAGTCTTTCCAGGTGCAAAAAAGTGCCAATAAGAGTAGCATACCGGAAGTTTTGTATCCGAAAGTTAGTGTCTAGGAACTACAATGAAAAAATTTATTTTTGCAGTGGTGTTGGGTTTGGTAGCAACCAATTCACCACTTACTTTTGCCGCGGGTGATATTTCAGCCGGTAAAGCAAAATCAGCCGTCTGTGCAGCTTGTCATGGTGCAGATGGAAACAGCCCATCCGATATGTATCCAAAACTGGCGGGCCAACATGCCAGCTATATTTATAAACAGTTGGTCGAATTTAAAAGCGGCGAACGTGAAAATGCGATTATGGCACCAATGGCAGCGAATTTATCTGAAGAGGATATGGCCGATTTAGCGGCGTATTTTTCCAGCCAAAAAACCAGCCCCGGTGCAGTAAGTGAAGATTTGTTAGAACAGGGCAAACAGATCTATCGCGGAGGCAATAGCCAGTCTGGTGTGCCTGCATGTATGGCCTGCCATGGTCCTAATGGTAGTGGTATGCCCGCAGCGAAATGGCCGAAACTATCTGCTCAATATCGTGCCTATACTGAAGCGCAATTACATGCTTTTGCAAAGGGTGAGCGTCATAACGACCCCAATGGAATGATGCGTGATATTGCCTCTAAGCTGACAGATGAAGAGATTAAAGCGGTTTCCGCCTATGTATCCGGTCTGCACTAATTGCTGATAATACTCCGGTGACAATTTTGATGATTGCGCCGGAGTAAAGTCGGCTCATGTTTGAGCAATTTAATGTCTGAAGCAACAACTAAAGGTCATTCGAACCACAGCTTTTCACGCCGTTTATTCTTATTTATCGGCTCTATGGAGCTGGCAATTACTTTATTATTGACATTAGCTGTTGCTTCGGTAATCGGTACTGTTCTGCAACAAAATCAGCCTTACGCTGATTACGTGATTAAATTCGGCCCTTTCTGGTTTGAAGTATTTGATAAATTGGGACTCTATGATGTTTATAGTGCCTTATGGTTTATCGCCATCCTGGCATTATTGGTCATCTCAACCTCTGTCTGCGTAATTCGCCATTTTCCGGCCATGCTGAAAGAGATGTGGCAATTGCGGACAAATGTGCAGAAAAAATCATTACGCGCCATGCATCACAGCGCCCAATGGCAATCCAGTGATCCCATAGAAACTGTTGCTGATAATCTACAGCAAGAATTCAAAAAGCTTGGTTTCCGCAGCCGACAAACTGTAAAACAAGATGATGCCATTTTAATTTCCGCTATGCGTGGTGGGATGAACCGCTTAGGCTATTTATTTACACATATTGCAATTGTCGTCATCTGTGTTGGCGGATTATTTGACAGTAATATGCCTTTAAAACTGGCGGAATGGCGGGGGGATATCAAAATTGAAACCCGAGATCTTTCTATTCGGGAAATCCCTGCTGAGAGCCGTCTTGCGGTAGGTGGCCAAGGTTTTCGAGGTACGGTCAGTATTCCTGAAGGAAAAGCTTCGGAAGTTGTTTTCTTACCTGTCCGCGATGGTTATTTATTGCAGGAATTACCTTTCCGTATCGAAGTGAAAGATTTCCGAATTGAGCATTATGCCAATGGACAACCGAAATCCTTTGAATCTGATCTGGTGATTCATGATGATGAACTGGATGCACCACTGGAAGAGACTATCTCGGTGAATCATCCGTTGATTTACCGGGGACATGCTATTTACCAGGCCAGCTTCAGTGATGGTGGTTCCATTTTAACTATGGATGCCTGGCCACTGGATAGCCGGGCGGGAACGGAACCGGTAGCTATTCAAACCAAAGTTTTTGAAAATCGCCAAATGCTGTGGGGCCAGGAAACCATGCAATTGGAAATGACAAATTTCCGACCTTTTAATATCAATCCAGATCCCACCGAAGAGGATTCGCGAAACCTGCGTGATTTCGGTCCGAACTTTACTTTTAAATTACGCACAGAGACTGGTGAAGCAAGGGAATATGAAAATTATATGTTTCCTGTCGAGCGTGATGGCCGCGAGTACTTTTTAAGCGGTGTCCGCAATAGCCCGGCAGAGCCATTTGCTTATTTGTATCTACCGGTCGATGAACAAGGTAGTTTGAAGCAGTTTTTACAATATTCAGCTTTACTTCGTGACGAGGAGCTGGTTTCCGGCGTGGCTAATTCAATGATGAAAGAAGCCCTTGCGGTGATGCCGGAGCGAGATGAAACACTTGAAGTTAGCTTGCAGCAGACATTGGAAACATTGATAAAAATGTTTGTGCGAGGTGGATTTGATGAAGTGAGAAACTTTATTGACAACAATCTACCGGATGCGGAGCGTGATAATTTGGCACCTGCCTATTTAGGTATGTTACGGGAAATGCTAGCGCGAATTTATTTCAGTATGGATGGGGTGGATCCGCAAACAGTAACAAATGATCAGTTGCTGTTTTTACAAGACACTGTGGATGCGATCGGCACATTGTCGCGTTATGGTTCCCCTGTATTTTTACATCTGACCGATTTTGAACACATACAGTCGACTGGACTGCAAATCGCCAGAGCACCAGGTAAAAATGTAGTGTATTTCGGTTGTGCTTTATTGATTATTGGTGTGTTTCTGTTGTTCTATCTTCCGCAAAGACGGCTTTGGGCATGGGTAGAAAAAACCACGGAACAAACGGAAATTATTTTGGCGGGATCGACCAATCGGAATGCACGAGAGTTTGATATGTTTTTCATGGAACAACAAACCGAATTAGCCCGTAAAACGGGGAACTCCAACTTGTAGCCAAGTTCTTATAAAAGTGTTTAAGAGTATGAGAAACCTATGACAACAAATACTGAAATAATGACAAGGCCAGCTGCACATACCTGGTGGTGGTATGGACTTTTATTGCTGGCCACCATTGGGATACTCACGATATATCAAGATGTGCTTGATGTTTACGAAGTATCCATATTGATCTTCACAGCCATCAGCATGGGCTTAGTAGGAAATCATTGGCCAGGTTTTCGCGCTCATGCGGTTGCTGTTGCGATACTCAGTTTAATCGCTCTTCAGTTATACGGAACAGATCTCGGCGCTGCGGAAACCAACGGCTTGCTCAAATACATGCTGGCCAGCCAGTCAGCAATAATGTGGATGAGTGTGTTTTTTATTGCAGCGACGTTTACTTATTTTGGTGGTTTGATATTCCGTTCTGACTATACCGAGAAGGTGGGGAGTGCATTTACCTGGATAGCGACCACATTTGGTATGACAGGACTGATGGTACGCTGGCGTGAAACCCATATGATGGGAGCTGATATCGGCTATATCCCGGTCAGTAACCTGTACGAAGTGTTTATTCTGTTTGCTGTGGTCACAGCATTAATCTATTTATTCTATGAACGTCGCTATCAAGTGCGGAGTCTGGGCGGCTTTGTTTTATTGGTTATTTCAGCGGCTGTTATCTTTCAACTTTGGTATGCATTTGAACGTAACGCCCACGAAATCCAACCCTTGGTTCCTGCATTACAAAGCTACTGGATGAAGATCCATGTGCCAGCCAATTTCATCGGTTATGGTGCTTTTGCCATGGCAGCCATGATCGGTATAGCTTACTTATTGGTTAACTGGCGCATGGAAAAGAGCCCAAATAGCGGAATGGTGAAAGCCATGCCACCGCTGACGATGATGGATGACTTAATGTATAAAAGCATCGCCTTGGGCTTTGCCTTTTTTACTGTGGCTACTATTCTCGGCGCTTTGTGGGCGGCTGAAGCATGGGGTGGCTACTGGTCATGGGATCCGAAAGAAACCTGGGCTTTGATTGTTTGGTTAAATTACGCTGCCTGGTTACATATGCGAATGACAAAAGGTTGGAGTGGTGCACCTATGGCATGGTGGGCGATTGTTGGATTATTTGTGACCTTATTTGCCTTTTTAGGTGTCAATATGTTTCTGTCCGGACTGCATTCTTACGGCACTTTGTAAATAAAATTTAAGGATATTGAAATGACAAGATCAATTCGTGCTTTGTTACTCACCACAGCGGCATTGCTAATGCCATTTTCTGTGTCAGCTGATTCAGTAAGCTACAAAGAGGGTGATCACTACAAGCCAACCACTGAGCGTATGGCTAAAAATACTTCAAATGAACAAATTGAAGTCATCGAGTTGTTCTCTTACTCCTGCCCGCATTGCTTTACTTTGGACTCACAAATCATGCAATGGAAAGAAACCTTGCCTGAAAATGTGAAATTTACTCAGGTTCCGGCTATTTTCCGTGACAGCTGGTTGCAGTTGGGAAGAGTGTTTTATGCTGCACAAGTAACGGGTGATTCGGAAAAATTGCATAAAGCATTGTTTAATGCGATTCATATTGATAAGCGTCGTCTCGATACCGAAGATCGTTTGCTCGACTTTGTTGAAGAGCAGGGCATTGATCGTGACAAATTCCTGGAAACGATGAATTCGTTTACTGTCAAAACCAACGTTAAAAAAGCATTGATCATCAGCCAAACATCTGGTGTTCAGGGCGTTCCAGTCATTATCGTCGATGGACGTTATTTTACGGATGCACCCCTGGCAGGTGGGATGACTGAAATGCTTAACGTGGCTGAGCATTTGATTGAAAAAGTTGAAGCTGAAAAATAAGCTATGATGCATCTATCAAGGCCGGTTAGCGTAAGCAACCGGCCTTTTTTATAGAGCAGCCGGAAGTGTCTCATTCACTTGTGAGGGCGGTGGCGTGGTCGATTCACGATTTATCTCATCATGATGCAGCATAATATCGTAGTAGCGTCGGATATTTCCAACATAGCGCACGGGTTCCCCTCCGCGGGCATATCCGTAGCGTGTCTGGCTGAACCACTGTTTTTTTGCCAGTAAGGGTAGGTTTTCGCGAACATCTGCCCAGCGGTCAGGATTACCACCATTTTTTTCAGTAAGCACTCTCGCGTCTTCTAGATGGCCCAGACCAATATTATAGGCTGCCAGTGCCAGCCAGGTTCGATCCGGTTCAGTAATGCGCTCGGGTAAGCGGTTTTTCATGATCGTCAGATAGGCCGTTCCAGCAAAGATACTTTGCTCAGGATCCTCGCGATCAATGACTCCCATTTCATCTGCAGTAGCCTGTGTCAGCATCATCAAGCCACGCACACCAGTACTTGAAACAGCTTCAGGATTCCAGTGTGACTCCTGATAGGCAATAGCTGCCAATAATCGCCAATCATAATCATATGCCAATGCAGCGGCTTTGAGAGTGGACTCATATTTTGGTAAATGTGTTTGTATACGCCGGTGTATGGCGCGGGAGTCTACATAATCAAAGCGCCTGATATGACCAAAATACTTTTCAATCAACTGATCCAGATACCCCGAGTTTTCGATGTCTTCAAAGAAAGCATTGACCGCAAGTTGAAGACTCATATCATCACTGCGCCGCATACCCCAGGCAAGCGGTTGTGGATCAGATATATCAAAAGCAACACGTAATTCGGGATAAAGGCTATGACTAGCGGCCATTTCATTAGAGTCAACAATGGTGTAATCGATTAATTCAAGTTGCACCAGTTCTAACAAACCACTGGTATCTATAGAAGTATTTTCGGTCCAGGAGAGTAATGGAATTTCCTGTTGTAATATGGCGAGCTGTTCGGCATGACTGCTGTTGGCAACAATCTCCAGCTGGCCACTATTAATTTCAGTGATATCTCGAGGGGGGGTACTGCCATGACGGTAAATCAATTGCTGGGTGACTTCATGGTAAATCGGGCCGAAACGTAATCGATTTTGTCTAGAGCGGGTAATCGTTAGCCCGGCGGCAGCGATATCAGCCTGACCGTTATCAATCATATTAAGAGTTTTACTGAGGTTATCTGGAACTGTCACTTTAAGATCGACGCCTAGATAATCAGCAAAACCTTGTGCCAACTCGAATTCAAAACCTGCCAGTTCACCGCCATTATTGTAATAACTGGTCAAACCGTAACGGCTTACTACGCGAAGTTCGCCACGTTCCAGAATCTGCTCAAGCTGATTGCTGGGAGTATCGCAAGCGTTTAACACGCAGAGCATGAAAATGAGAAAAATCAGCTTTTTCAAAACTTCACTCTGACAATCGGGCAGGAAATTATGCAACATCAGGATAGCTTTGCACATATTATTTGCCAAAACTCACCATCAAAGACTGTAAAGTGTGATGTTTATCGCTTCGAACGGAAAAAAGTTCTTAACATTTGACTACTCTCATCAGCTAGCAGACCTTGTTCATACTGAACCCGATGATTCAGCTGACTGGTGTTAAATATATCAATGCAACTTCCTGCAGCCCCTGTTTTCGGCTCTGTAGCAGCAAATACCACACGCTCAATTCTGGCATGCACAATCGCGCCAGCACACATAATGCAGGGCTCCAGAGTGATATACATCGTAGCTTGAGGCAGCCGATAATTTTGTTGGTGCGTGCAAGCGGCACGTAAAGCGACAATTTCGGCATGTGCTGTGGGATCGTGTTGACGGATAGGCTGATTCCAGCCAGAACCTATGAGTTGATCATTTAATACAATGACTGCTCCAACCGGCACTTCACCGTTCTGTTCCGCTTGTTGCGCCAGCATTAATGCTTGACGCATCCAATAATCATCGTTTGGCATGACGGATATGAATATCGATCAGGTTGAGCAAACGTTGGCTGGCACCCTTACTTTGTTCGATTAACAGTTTGCCGGCATCACCCATTTCAGCGCGACGTTGAGGCGCTTTTAATAATTCGATGACGGTATCAGCTAATTGTTCGGGATTTTTTACCTCAATTGCAGCGTGGTGTTCGAGAAACCGCTGAGTGACCTCGAGAAAGTTGAAATAATGCGGTCCGGTGATGACTGGTCTCGAGAGCGCAGCGGGTTCAAGCAAGTTATGGCCTCCATGCGCGATAAGGCTACCGCCAACAAATGCAACATCCGCGGTGCCATAAAAAATGGATAGCTCACCCATTGTATCGACCACCAAAGCCTGAACCTGACTGCTGCAGGGTTTGCCCTCGCTTCGACGCAGTGTATTTAATCCCGCACGACGACATAAAGCGGCGACACGATCAAAGCGTTCTGGGTGGCGAGGGACCATGACGAGCAATAAATCACGAAATTGGCCGCGGATTTTGCGAGCAGCATCAATGATTTGTTCTTCTTCACCTTCATGGGTACTGGCGGCAATGAATACGGGACGATTACCCCAAAGTGCACGTATGGATTCGGCACGTTCAATAACACTCGCCGGTAAGCTGATTTCATATTTCAGGTTTCCGACGGCGTGTACTTTTGCTTTATCAGCTCCCAATTGAATAAAGCGCTCCCGATCGCTCTGTGTCTGGGCGGCGATGAGAGGAATGCTTTGTAACATCTGTTGAGTTAATTTGCTGACTTTCTGATAGCCACGTGCACTTCGAGCCGATAATCTTGCATTAGCAATAACGACGGGGATGGATTGTTCTGCGCAGATCAGAATCAGATTTGGCCACAGTTCTGTTTCCATAATGATGCCAAATTCAGGACGCATGGCTTTTAAGAAACGTTTAATCGCAAACGGCAGATCGTAAGGCAGATAAACATGCAGAACACTATCAGCGAACAAACTTTTCACCCGTGTACTGCCGGTCGGCGTCATAGTGGTGATCAGGATTTGATGTTCAGGGTAGCGTTGCTGCAACCCCTTGATTAAAGGTCTGCAGGCTTCGGCCTCCCCCACCGAAACAGCATGCACCCAGATCAGTTTTTGCTTGGAAGTACGGAGGGAGATATGTCCAAAACGCTCATTCCAGCGTTTGAAGTAATCGGGTGCTTTAAAGCCTCGCCAAATCAGTCTCATCAATATGAGGGGCAATGCCAGATAAAATAATGTTGAGTATAAGACTTTCAAATTGGACTCACTGGAGGCAGTTTTTTAAGCTTAAATTGAGTTGGGATGATAGCATAGACGCTGTTTTGTATTGTTATTACACAGATGAAAATTCTCAGTAAAAAATTCCTTCATCCTCGGTTTTGGCCTAATTGGCTTGGCTTGGGTTTAATGCGTATCTCAATTTATTTGCCAAAATCCTGGCAATTGTTTGCGGGTCATACTTTGGGACATCTGATGCGGTTGTTTATGAAGGATCGCGAGCGGGTCGCCAGGCGGAACCTTGAGTTATGTTTTCCTGAAATGAGCCCTCAGGCACGTAAAGATTTGCTGAGCGAAAATATGTTGACCATGGGCATGATGCCGATCGAGACAGCGATAAGTTGGTGGGCCAGCGACAAAAGTCTCGAAAAACGGGTCGAATACCATGGGCTTGAACATATTCAGAATGCGCTGGCCAAAGGGAAAGGGGTTTTATTGCTTACCGGGCACTTTACCAGTATGGAATTAGGTGGCCGCTTAATCATGTTGAAACAACCCTGTTATGTTATGTTCCGCGAGCTCAAAAGTCCGTTATTTAACGCAGTGATGCTGCGTCAACGTCAGCATCATAGTGAAGGCACGATATTACAGGCCGATATGCGGGGCATGTTAAGGGCATTAAAAAAGAATAAAGTAGTGTGGTACGCACCAGATCAGGATTTTGGTCGCAGAACCAGCGTTTTTGCCAAATTCTTTGGTATCAATGCAGCAACTATTCCGGCAACTGCGCGTCTGGCAAAGATGAGCGGAACCAGTATTGTACCGTATGTACCAAGGCGATTAGCCAACGGCAATTATTCCATTGATATCGGACCTGCCTGGGAAAATTACCCGACAGGTGATGACGTGGCAGATGCTCAAAGAGTCAATAATTGGGTGGAATCTGAGATAAGAAAATCGCCGGCGCAGTATTTGTGGGTGCATCGGCGATTTAAAACCCAGCCGGAAGGCAAAGGATTATTTTATAAAAAACACCGGTCCTAACGATTGAATGGTGAGAAACTGTAGCTGACCATTAATGTTTCTGAACCAGGATTATTTTTTGCCAAATCAGCATTAGACATATGATAGAGGGTTAATGCTAACCGTGAAGACGGGCCAATTCGATAACCCAGTTCAATGCCTGAGCGGAATAAAAAGCCACTTCCCAAGTCTGGGCCGTCGCCATCTTGATAAGCTACACCGGCTAACTGGGGGGTTAATACCCATTTCTCACCCATGTTTATATCATAGCGTGCTCCGGCATGTATCCAGTAGCCGCCATCAGAATTGGCACTCACCCCAACGGCTGGAATGAGATTAAATAGAGATTCCTGCGAGGCAAAACGATATTCAGCACCCAGCTCCAGCGAATTATCACTCTCAAAAACTTCAAAACTCCCTGCAGAGATAGCCACTTCCGGAGATTGTGCTTCAACGCTAAAGCAGGCCAGCAGTCCTACGAGTCCGACAATGCCCTGTTTTTTCATTTTTTTATCCTTTCTAAACTTATCAAAATCAGGTTATTAGATAACATGATTCAAGCAATTTGAGAAGTTTAAAAACAAAAAAACCACCCGAAGGTGGTTTTTTTTGTGTTCGATGAACGTTGTATTAACGTTTTGAGAACTGTGGTTTCTTACGTGCTTTATGCAGACCAATTTTCTTACGTTCAACGGCACGTGCATCACGAGTAATAAACCCTGCGCTACGCAAGTCCGTTTTCAGTTCGCTGTTGTATTCAACTAATGCGCGACTGATACCGTGACGAATAGCACCTGCCTGGCCGTTGTTACCCCCACCGCGTACGGTGATTTTCAAGTCAACTTTGTCAAGCATTTCAACCAGTTCAAGTGGCTGACGAACAACCATACGAGACGTTTCACGACCGAAGTAATCTTCAAGGCTGCGAGTGTTGATGGTGATGTTGCCGCTGCCGGGCTTCATGAATACACGAGCGGTTGAGCTTTTGCGGCGGCCTGTAGCGTAGTAAGAATCTGCCATGACGATATCCGATTAAATTTCCAGCATTTTAGGTTGTTGAGCTGTGTGTGGATGTTCAGTACCAGCATAAACTTTCAGTTTGCTGAACATAGCACGGCCCAGAGGGTTTTTAGGCAACATGCCTTTCACTGCTGTCTGGATGACACGCTCAGGTGCTTTGTCCAGTTGTTTTTCCAGTGAGATAGATTTGATACCACCGATGTGACCAGTGTGGTGATAATAAATCTTATCTTTCATTTTGTTACCGGAAACACGCAGTTTCTCAGCGTTTACAACAACAATGTAATCGCCGGTATCAACATGAGGTGTATAGATAGCTTTGTGTTTGCCGCGCAGACGGCGAGCGATTTCTGTAGCCATACGGCCCAGAGTTTTGCCATCAGCATCAATTACGAACCAGTCGCGACGAACTTCTGCTGGTTTTGCACTTAAGGTTTTCATTCCGCGGGGTGCTCCTGAAAATATACGCATGCGGTCAAATAAAGAGGGAGAATGTTACGGATTCAAGCAAAGTATGTCAACTGCAATTAACTAAATATAAACAGCAGTATGCCACCCAGTACCAGGCGATAAATGACAAAAGGCCACATTCCTATCCGTTCGAGTAGTTTCAGAAACAAAAAGATACAGATGTAAGCGCTAATGGCTGAGAAAACTGCACCAGCAGTTAAGGCGAACCAATCCGTTGCTTGCTCGGCTTTAACTAACTTCACTGTTTCCAGACTACCTGCTAGGAAAATAACCGGTATGGAAAGTAAAAATGAGAATCGAGCAGCAGCTTCACGGCTTAAGCCTAACATTAATGCGGCAGTCATGGTAATGCCTGATCGAGATGTACCGGGAATTAATGCTATTGCCTGTGCCACACCGATAATTAAAATATCCTTCCAGTTCAATTGTTGTTCATCACGGTTGCGTTTGCCTTTCCAGTCTGCCCAGCCTAATAGGAGACCAAATACAATGGTGGTAATCGCAATGACAACGGGACTGCGTAAAAATACTTCAACAAAATCACCTAAAAACAGGCCGGCGAGTCCAACAGGGATCGTTCCCACAATCACGGCCCAGGCTAATTTGCTTTCTCCCACAATTTGTCTTTGTTGAATTGAACGTAACCAATCAAAGAAGAGTTGCCGGATCGTTGCGCGAAAGTAAAAGATAACGGCCGCCAAGGTGCCGACATGTACCGCAACATCAAAAGCTAATCCCTGATCTTCCCATCCGGCGATAATCGGCAGCAAAATGAGATGAGCGGAGCTGGAAATGGGAAGGAATTCAGTCAGGCCCTGCAATAGAGCGAGTGCAATAATTTGTATAATTTCCATATTTTTCTCATGAATAGCCATTTCTGGCAAAAGGCTCATTATTAATGGGTCTTATAATAGCCGGCTTCGTGTTAAAATTCGCGATTAAATATCACTTCTCAATCAGGATTAGCTGACCATTATGTCAACTCGTATAAGAGAAATTCCCTACAACTATACTTCTTTCTCAGATCGTGAAATTGTTATCCGCTATCTGGGTGAACCGATGTGGGAGATTCTGCAACAGTTGCGTGAACAACGCAAAACTGGACGCAGCGCAAAAATGTTGTTTGAAGTACTGGGTGATATGTGGGTGATCTCCCGTAACCCCTATATTCAGGATGATTTAATCGAAAATCGTAAACGTTGGGAATCTCTACGTCACGCTTTGCACCATCGTTTAGATCAGATTCGTGATCGTGCTACAGAAAATGATAACCAACTGGCATTGCAGCTGGAGCAATCTGCTCGTAAAGCGGTAGAAAAGTTTGAGCGCGAGCTGCTGGCAACGGCGGATCGTCGTAAAGTGGTTATGCGTCGTCTGAGCCGTGTCACCAAAAAACACAATATCTGTTTTGATGGTTTATCTCGCGTATCTCATGTAACCGACGCAACTGACTGGCGCGTGGAGTATCCACTTGCCGTTATCAAGCCTGACACCGAAGAAGAAATGGCAGCGATAATTGCTGCCAGTATCGAACTGGGCTTAACCGTTATTCCTCGTGGCGGTGGTACCGGATATACCGGTGGTGCGATTCCTTTGACAGCGGATAGTGTGGTTATCAATACCGAAAAACTGGAAGGTCTCGGTGCAGTTGTCTATCGCAAGCTTCCAGGACGAGATGATGAAGTGGCCACTGTACGGGCGGAAGCTGGTGTTGTGACGCGGCGATTATCTGACTTGGCCGGTAAACATGGTCTGGTGTTTGCGGTCGATCCAACTTCACAAGATGCCTCAACCATTGGCGGTAATGTGGCGATGAACGCCGGCGGTAAAAAAGCCGTTATGTGGGGAACAGCTCTAGATAATCTGGTTTCCTGGAGAATGGTGACACCGGATGCGACCTGGATGGAGGTGGAGCGACTCAATCATAACATGGGCAAAATCCATGATATCGAGATGGCGACATTCCGAATCAGTCGTTATCAAGCTGATGGCAAAACCCTGCTGGAAGAGCCGGAAGACATTGCCATACCTGCCCAGCAATTGCGCAAGCTTGGTCTGGGTAAGGATGTGACCAACAAGTTTTTGGGTGGACTGCCGGGTATCCAGAAAGAAGGCTGTGATGGTTTGATTACCTCGGCAGTATTTGTTTTACATCGTATGCCGCAGTTTATCCGGACAGTCTGTCTGGAATTTTTCGGTAACGATCTGACGAAAGCTGTACCAGCAATAGTAGAAACTAAAAACTTTCTTGATAACAACAAAAAAGTCCTGCTCGCCGGTATGGAGCATCTCGACGAGCGATATGTAAAAGCCGTTGATTACAGCACCAAGGCACCACGTTCAGAATTGCCAAAAATGGTATTGCTTATTGATATCGTAGGCGATGATGAAAATGCAGTGGCTGAAGCCAGTTCCGAGGTTGTTCGATTATCGAATGCCCGGGAAGGTGAGGGCTTTATTGCGGTGAGTCCGGAAGCACGTTTACGTTTCTGGGCAGACCGGGCACGTACTGCTGCTATTGCCAGACACACCAATGCGTTCAAAATTAACGAAGATGTTGTGATTCCACTTGAACGATTGTCTGAGTATAACGACGGTATCGAGCGGATCAATATTATTCAATCAACGCGTAATAAACTGCAAACCGCAGAGTCAGTGTTAAAAATGCTGACTCGGCACGCTGACGTGGATGAGCAGAGCGACAATCCAAATGAGCCTGTTACCCAGGCGGATGCTGCCCTGCAATACCTCGAGAGCCAGCCAGTTGAGTTACGCGAAACAAAGCATTCAGAAAACAGTGCTGAGATTGACATTAACGTGCCTTCGAGATCCGATGGTGTGGTGCAATATATTAATAGCATCACTAAAGAGCTGAAGCAGACATCCAAGAAAATGGATGACAGCGCTGAGAACGACGCGATCTTGCAGGCGAAACTGGATGCAGCATGTAAACATCTGCACATTGTGATTGCTCGCTGGAAAACCATCCTGGCCAGTCTGGATGATTCAGCTGAAAAATTACGAGATATGCTACCTGCTGAGGTATTGGCGACGGTTCGCGAAGGCGACACCATATTTAATTTGTTGCAACGGCGTGATTTACGCATCTCTTATCGTAAAGAAGTTGAAAAACCACTGAAGGAATTGTTTCAGGGGCAATCTCTGGAAGCTTTACGTAATAAGCTGGATGCGATCCACAAAGAGCATCGTTCAAGCCGTTTGTTCGTCGCGACGCATATGCATGCCGGTGATGGCAATGTTCACACCAATATTCCGGTCAATTCCAACGATTATCAGATGATGCATGAGGCAGAATTGATCGTCGATCAGGTGATGAAACTGGCGGGTGATCTGGGTGGTGTTATTTCCGGTGAGCATGGAATTGGTCTGACCAAAATGCAGTATCTGGATAAAGCGACCATTGATGCGTTTGCCGGTTATAAACAGAAAGTAGATCCACTGGGCCGTTTCAATGCGGGTAAATTGCTGGCTGGCTCTGGCTTGGAAAACGCTTACACGCCATCCTTGAGATTACTGCAGCAGGAAGCATTGATTCTGGAAGCCAGCGATCTTGGTGAGATTAATAACGATATCAAGGACTGTCTGCGTTGCGGTAAATGTAAACCGGAATGTACCACCCATGTGCCGCGTGCCAATTTGTATTATTCTCCACGCGACAAGATTCTGGGTACCGGTTTGATTATGGAAGCGTTTCTCTATGAGGAGCAAACCCGCCGCGGAATTTCAGTACGTCATTTTGAAGAAATGAATGATGTGGCTGATCACTGCACGGTTTGTCATCGCTGTTTAAATCCATGCCCGGTGAACATCGACTTTGGTGATGTTTCAATGAAGTTACGTTCTGTGTTGAAGAAACAGGGTAAGCGACACGTGAATCTGGGCACCTGGTCTTCAATGGCATACTTGAATGCCACCGATCCGCTAACAGTGAAAATCATGCATAAAACCATGATTCAATTGGGCTTTAAAGCACAGCGCCTGGCGCATTCTGCGGCAAAATATCTTGGGCTTCTGGCCAATAGCAAGAAAAAACGACCTTTACCGACGACCGGTAAAACGCCATTGCGTGAGCAGGTGGTTCATTTTGTTAAAAAGCCGATGCCCGGTAACCTGCCAACCCGAACTACACGAGGCATGCTGGGGCTGGAAGATGACAAGATGGTCCCCATCCTGCGTGATCCTTCCAAGGTCACTGAAGACTCTGATGCCGTGTTCTATTTCCCCGGCTGTGGTTCGGAACGACTGTTTAGTCAGGTAGGGCTGGCAACACTGGCCATGCTTTATGAAGTCGGTACCGAAACGGTATTACCGCCAGGTTATTTGTGTTGTGGTTATCCGCAGGCTTCTACCGGTGATGATGATAAAGCCACAGCGATTTCTACCAGTAACCGGGTGTTATTCCATCGCGTCGCCAATACGCTGAACTATATGGATATCAAGACCGTTATTGTGTCTTGCGGAACCTGTATGGACCAGCTGCTCAAATATGAATTTGAAGCCATCTTCCCGGGTTGTCGTTTATTGGATATTCATGAATATCTGATGGAAAAAGGCGTGAAAATGCAGGGTGTTGATGGTGTTCAGTATATGTATCACGATCCGTGTCATACACCGATGAAAACCTATAAGCCTACTTCTGTAGCCGCCAGTTTGCTGGGCCAGGATGTGGCGTTGAATGATCGCTGCTGTGGTGAGGCGGGTTCATTTGCTGTGGCGCGTCCGGATATTGCCACGCAGGTTCGATTCCGTAAGGAAGAAGAGATCACCAAGGGCATCAAGGAATTGACCGGCCAGGACAAAGCGGTCAAAGGCAATGTGAAAATGCTGACTTCATGCCCGGCCTGCCAACAAGGGTTATCACGCTACAATGAAGATACCGGTATTGAGACCGATTATATTGTGGTGGAAGTGGCCAAACACGTTTTAGGTGAAAAATGGCATACACAGTTTATTGATAATGTGAAAGCCGGTGGTATTGAGCGAGTACTGCTCTAATAAATAGGAAGATCCCGGACGCAGACTTCTGCGTTCGGGATTTTTTTTATAGACGGGTATTAATGCAGAGGCGTTAATGCTTCACCGTTGAAACTGACACGATCCCAGCCATAACGCAGAAAATTACGAATATTCTGGTGATCCTCACCTTTGGGATTGAGCAATACATCGGTCCGATAATAACGGCCAAAGCAGGCGAGGGTCTGTGACTCACCCAATTCATGTAACAAGCCAAAAAACAGAATCTTGCATGAGCCATTATTCTGTCCAGCATCATTATGTAACTCACCGTTATGAAATGCGGTAGGGGTGAACTGGTAATTGGCATCAATCACAGCAATTGTATCTTCGAAATCCAGTGCGGAGGGATTGTCATTCAATGTGCTGAGAAATGTTGCTAAATCCATAGTAAAACTCCAAATCAATAAAAAAAGCGGGTAAATGCATTAACCTGTTCACGAGCGGTACGGTATTGATTGACAGCGGCATCTTTATCTTCATAGCCTAAAGCCATTCCACAGACCAGAACAGTGTCAGCAGGATAACCCAGGATCTTTTTAACCGGCTCGGGATATTCTGCCAATGCAGCCTGGGGACAGGTTGCCAAACCTTTTTCCTGGGCGGCTAACATCAGATTTTGGATAAACATTCCCAGATCCAGAAATGAACCGGTTTGCATTTCTGCAGCCAAAAAAAA
>NZ_JAJAEO010000176.1 GCF_020447225.1 Methylophaga pinxianii
GGGGGGGGAAATTGGCGTATCAAGCGAAGTGGGAGAAGGCACGCTTTTTTGGTTCGAGTTACCCTTCACCACGAATGAACCAAATGAATTAACTTTATCTGAGAGCCCTATGCTGATTTTAAGCACCGATTCACTGCATGACCTACTCAAGCCTGTTATCAATGGCTGGTCAGTGAATTACCAACATGTCGACAGCACAGCCAAAGCTTTTTCGGCTTTGATCCGAGCCGCTGAAAGTCAAACTCCTTTCCAGACAGTGATGATTGATCAGGATTGCATGCATGACATCGATCCCATTCAGTTTGCCAATATGATCCATGGTGAACCGCTGCTCGCTAATACTGCATTAATACTCTTAAATCCTTCAGATTTCAGTAAACAAGATCCACGGTTACGTCACCATTTCATTTCGATTGTGCAGGATGTTCAGATTAAACCCGTTTTGTTTAATGCTATTCATGCAGCGCAAAGTAACCATGCGATTCAAGATGAAAAAGTCATCCCCCTCGCTCAGCACTATGCGTCTCAATCCTATGCCAAGTCATTAAACATCTTGATTGCTGAAGATAATTTGGTAAATCAGCAAGTACTGGAAGGCATCCTGCGTCATGCTGGACATAATGTACTACTTGCCAGCAGTGGCGAGCAGGCCCTGGATCTTCTGAGTCAACAAATTGACAGTATTGAAATGTTGATTTTGGATATGAACATGCCTGATTACAGTGGTCCTGAAGTCATTCGTGCCATGCGCTATATGGATACCGGTCATGATATCCCGATTATTATCCTGACAGCAGACGCAACTCCACAAGCCAAACAACGCTGTATTGAAGCCGGAGCAAATGAGTTTCTCACCAAACCTATTGATTCCCGCTCATTACTTGAGTCGATTGCCCGTTTGGCACAGAATACTCAGGATAATGCCAAAACACGTAAGCCGGCACATCAATCTTCGACTGCTTCTCACCAATGGTGTGATCCCCAAATTCTGATTGAATTATCTCAGTTGGGTGGTGGCGAAGCGTTTCTCAAGCTTTTATTCAATGGGTATAAAGAAGATGGTACCAAGCATCTCCAGTTGATTCGTCAAGCAGCCCACAATGACTACCTGACCTATCGCGAAAGCTTGCACGCATTGAAAGGATCATCATCTGAATTAGGTGCTAATAGCGTTGCCGAGCTTTGTCGTCAGGGAGAAGCGTATAAACCCTTCGATATTGGCTCAATTCAGTTACTGCGACTTACCGAAAAACTGGAACATGCCTTCTTGCAGACATTGAAAGAGTTAGAATCAGCCCTTAAAGCTCAAATGCCATCACAAAAAGCGGATCACTAACTCCAATCCGCCTTAACCACTTGGAAATCAACCGTCGATGTTTGATTTCGCTGTTTGACGATTCACCAAACGAGTCATCATTCGAATATCTTTACTCGTCAGATTTAACGCGGCATCAGCCCAAATATTTGCGATCGCGACCAGCTCTTCATAACTGACCGTGTTGCAGAGATCTTTAATGCGAGACATGGCTTTATAACTGTTGGGTGATTTTTTAGCGGCTTTAATATATTTGTACAAAGCCAGTTCGCCTTCTCCCTTTTCAGCCAGAATATCGATAGCGCCCATTTCATACAGCTCTTCTGCTGTATAAAGCGCGCCAGACAGAATCATTTTTTCTGCGTTGGCTGCACCGACTTTTCGAGATAGCAGCGTATAAGCCCCCATTCCTGGAAACAAGTTAAACAATACTTCAGGTAAACCCAACTTAACCCCACGTTCAGCAATAATAATATTGCTCGACAAGGCAGCTTCAAACCCGCCACCCAGCGCATCGCCCTGAATCAGACTGACCGTGGTCAAATCACAATTAAAATGGAACATATTATCGTAGAGGATATCCACACAATGGATGGCATAGGCCAATAATGCTTGACGATCCCGTTTCTCAATCAGGGAGGTAAAAAGATTCAAATCCCCACCCAGATTAAACACTCCATCTACACTTGAACCGACAACCAAGTAATCATATTTTTCTTGATTGGTTTGTTGCATTTCGGCTTTAATGTTCGCCAGATAGTCTGATAATTCGTTTAATAGGGTTGGGGTAAAACAAGGCCGGGGGGCCGCATCCATCATGAACCAGCCAATCTTATAGGTCGGATCATAATAAGTATTCAGATGTTGATATTGCTTCGCCTGATTCTGGTCTAGTCCAGCTTCGTTCTCGTCTCTGAGTTTCACAACAGCGTTCATCATTTTCTCCTTAAAAGGGCTTGAGCTGCCAATCAACAAGTGACTGAAATTTGTCACTAAATATGAATTCAATTAAGGTTTAGCACGAAGTGTGCCGTTAATGATAAACGTGAAATCTACAATCAGATTATTTTTAGCAAAGTCGCTAAATGCGCCACACTCGCTTTCGCATTGCCGGTCAGGTTATAGCCCCCCTCCAATACTGAAATCAGTTTGCCATCACAATATTGCTTGGCTAATCGCAGCATGATTTCTGTCAGCTGGATAAACCCCTGATCAGTGATTTTATGGCATCCCAGCAGATCATCCTCACGGCTGTCAAAGCCGGCTGAAATCAAAATCAACTCTGGTTTAAAGCTGGCCACGGCGGGAATAAGCTTGTCTTCAAATGCCGCCACAATGTCTTTATCACCGGAACCACAGGGTAGATGGACATTTATATTAAAGCCTCTGCCCTCTCCGGTACCGGTTTTTTCGGGCGACCCCGTTCCTGGATAGGCTTCAGCATCATGGGTGGAAAAAAACAGTACCGAAGCATCATGATAAAAAGCCCACTCTGTGCCATTACCATGATGATAGTCCCAATCCACTATCAGAATTCGTTTCAGTCCATATCGTTTCTGGGCATAGCGGGCAGCTATAGCGATATGATTGTAATAACAGAAGCCTTCTTCTTTACCAGTATTTGTTGCATGATGCCCAGGCGGTCTTGAAGCACAAAATGCATTATCCAAAAGTCCGTTACAAACACTATCTACAGCAACCAATACTCCTCCGGTAGCTAAAACAGCTGCCTGATGTGCAGCAGGGTCGTGACGCTTTATTGACGCAATATGGGTGGCCGAATGTACCAGTAATAACTCTGATTCAATATCCCTTTTCGGCGTTAACAACGTGACCTTGGACAATAATTCACTGACTTCGATCTCATCCCGTAGCCGTTCATACCGGGCTGGAGACTCAGGATGCTGAGGCATAATATGATGTTCAGCAAAGCCGGGATCCAGCACCAGTCCTGTTAAAGCCGTTTGCTCCATTGCTGAAGCCTTAGTGCTCACAGCACCCAGTAAACCAAGTTTCAATAAATCCCTACGCTGCATATCTGATATCCCGAACCGGCTTCCATCTATTCGATTTTAAAATAAAATAACCCACATACAGGGTATTTCAAAATCGTTATTTCAATTATGCTTTTCAGCCCTTTTCGTAAAAAAACAAACGCGCTAAATCACGTTTATTCACAATGACTATTGATACCTTTTCAGCAATCTAGCCGATTAGCTGATGCATTTTTATATCGTGTTTCTCAGGCTTAATGCATCAGGGTACGGTTGTAAATAAGCCTGTTTAGCAATGTAAGGGTCTGGGTGATTATTAAAATGATGTTTCAGTAAGGTAATCGGCACAATCAGTGGCAGCTCAGCAGTTCTATAACGATCGATGATGTCAGCAAGTTCCTGTTTTTCCGCACTGGAAAGTTTCTTCTTCAAATAACCTTGTATATGCATCAATACATTTGTATGGGTTTTCCGAGAAGCAATGGTCGATAAAACGGCCATTAACGCAGCAAAATAACGTTCTGCTATGGCTTCAACCTCATGATTTCCTGCATCCGCCAGCATCCTGCCAAGTTCACCATAATCCTTGGGTGAATGTGCCATGAGCGTATATTTATATCGGGTATGAAAATTAATCAGCTTGTGATGACTTAAACCACTTTTGACCAGCTGCTGCCAGTCATAATAAGCAAACACCCTGCTGATAAAGTTTTCGCGTAATAAAGGATCATTCAACCTGCCAGACTCTTCCATTGGCATTAATGGATGGGCTTTTTTTAATGCATCTGCGTAAAGACCTCTTCCCGCCTCAGCGGCGGGATAACCATTTTCCTGATACACCTTAACCCGGAATAAACCACAACTTGGTGAATTCTTCATAAAAATATAGCCGCATAAATCGCTATGTTCATGGGCTTTTTGCTGGCCAAAAGCTGTGAGTTTCTCGGTGTAGTTCAAACGGTAATCATGCACGGCCACGGCTTGTGGTGAGGCAACATCTCCCACCAGACGAATGGGCTTGCGAGGAATTCCCATGCCGATGCCAACTTCAGGGCACTCTGGTACAAAATCAAAAAAGCGCGACAGACTTTCCGTACATAACCGCAGATGTTTATGTCCGCCATCAAAACGAACATTTTCCCCTAAAAGACAACTGCTGATTCCGACTTTAATTCCCATCAATCACTCGTTAAATCAATCATAAAAGGTTTTATCTAAGCTTTCGGTAAACTTTGCCAGCAGTTAAGACTCTATACAAGCAATAATCATAATTATTCAGGGGATTTATCATGGCGGCTTATCTCATCACCGGTGCAACAGGACTCATCGGAAAAGCGCTGTGTCAACGACTTTTAAATAATGGTGAAACAGTCTTTGCATTAAGCCGTGACTGTCAAAAAGCAACAAATATTCTGGGTTCACAAGTGCAATGTGTTGAATCCGTCAATGCGTTACCGGCAGAACGCCATATTGATGTCGTGATTAACCTGGCCGGTGCACCGATTGCCGATAAACGCTGGACGGCAGAACGCAAACAAAAGCTTCTTGAAAGTCGGGCCATTTATACACGAGATTTAATCCAACAGCTGGCTAAACGTTCCAGCTTACCGCACAGTTTAATCAGTGGTTCTGCAGTGGGATGGTACGGCGATCAGGGCGAGACCATACTGACTGAAGACAGCTCTTTTAAGCCCGAATTCAGTCATGAATTGTGTCAACAATGGGAAGATGCCGCTTTAACAGCAGAGTCACTGGGAATACGTGTGGCGATAATACGTACCGGTCTTGTTGTCGCTCCGAAAGGTGGTTTTCTTGGCAAAATGATCCTGCCTTTTAAACTGGGTTTAGGCGGTGCTATTAGTGATGGTCAACAATATATGCCATGGATTCATCTGGATGATATCTGTCGCTTGTTTTTATTTTTGGCGGAGAACCGTTCACTTAATGGCGTTTTTAATGGTTCAGCACCTCAACCTGTAACTAATCAGCATTTCAGTGAAGCCCTAGCTAAAACAGTGCATCGACCGGCTTTTTTTCGTGTTCCAGCATGCGTTTTAAAATTATCAATGGGTGAAATGGCTGATTTACTACTCGGTGGACAGCGGGCGATCCCAGAAAAAGCCCAGGCTGCTGGCTTTGAATTTCTCTATACTGACATCCATAGTGCGCTAAGCGATGTTATTAACTCTTCTAACTCAAAATAATTATTATCATGAATCAACGTGCCATTTTATTAGTCAACCTTGGCTCCCCGGATCATCCTGATGTTCCCGCTGTCAGACGATATTTAAACCAGTTCTTGATGGATCCCTACGTGATTCAATTGCCTTGGCTTATACGCCGAATGATCGTGAGCCTTTTTGTGTTGCCGACACGTCCAAAGGCATCCGCTGAGGCTTATCAAAGTGTTTGGACAGAAGACGGTTCACCGCTAATTGCATTATCTGAAAATCTGCATAAAGCTGTTCAAAAACAGCTGGATATGCCAGTCGAGTTAGCCATGCGGTATGGCAATCCCAGCATTGAAGCAGGTTTATTAAAACTGGCAAAGATAGAAGGTATTAAAGAAGTTTTATTTATTCCACTTTATCCTCATTTTGCCGATAGCACGGTGACGACCTGTATCGAAATGGCCAAGCAGGTTATCTCACAACATCATTTGGATATTTCTTTAACGGTAAAACCACCTTTTTATCAAGAGGCCGGTTACATCAATGCTCTGATAGAGCAGACACGTCCTTATTTAATGGAAGAACATGATCATTTATTATTTAGTTACCATGGCCTTCCCGAATCGCATATTTTAAAACGCGATCCCAGTGGCCAACATTGTTTGAAACAACCCGATTGCTGTACCCGACCACATGCGGCGCATGCGACCTGTTACCGTCATCAGGTGATGGCCACAACAGCAGCATTTGCCAAAAAAGCACAGCTGAATCCAGAGTCCTACTCTGTCGCTTTCCAGTCACGCTTGGGTCGAGCAAAATGGCTTGGGCCCAATACCGAAGACAGGTTGATTGAACTGGCACAGAATGGCACAAAGAATGTACTGGTCATGTGCCCGGCTTTTGTGACTGATTGTCTGGAAACTCTGGAAGAAATTGCTATCAGGGCTGAAGAGGTGTTTATCGAAGCAGGGGGACGTTCGTTAACATTGATCCCCTGCCTGAATGATGATCCTGTCTGGGTCGATCTGTTAGCCCAGTGGTGCGAAGCATCTTGAACTAGACGCGTCCAATAAGCGGTTGACGCACCACGGCACTGGTATATTCACCACCCGGTCCATAGGCACTGGATTCAGGATCTCTTCCACGAAGCACTGAGATAGCTCGTTGCAGATATTGACGGTTGATACTGACAATACCGCCATTTACCTGATTACGCTGCTGGCAGTTTTTAGCCACTACTTTTAAGTTTGTAATCAACTGATTAAGGCCTATTGCCTCTTCTTCACTTTGATTATCTATAAAAGCTTCCAGACCTTGTTTGCCGGATGGAAAGCCCGATGACATCAATAAAGCATCACGCTGACGGCCGTGATGTTCCAGCTTCATGATCAAAGGTTGTTTTTTGGTATTTATTTCGTTGATGGTATCAAGTGCCGATAAAGCGAGGGCTTCCCGTTCAGCGGCTAATAATTCGGCTAATTGACTGGCAACATTTAATTCAGATTGTAAAACACTACGGAGTTGTTGCCCGGGTGACATAGCCATGATGAAGGTTCCTTATAATTATAGGTTACCTTCAAAATCAATCATGTTTCGTGCCAACTTTTGACTATCTACCTGATAGCTTCCATCTTCAATCGCCGCACGTAAAGCAGCCACTTTCTGTTCGTCGACCACCGGTAAAGCGGCAATTTCTTGTTGTAACGATTGCAATTGTGTTGCCGTCGCGGTCAAGCTGATTTTATCGGTCGCGGCATCTCCACCTGACTTAACCTGGCTGGGAGTCGCATCTGAACGCTTTTCTTCAATACTAACGTTTCGTGTCGCGCTCACACCGCCCTGGAAAGGGGGTTTTATATTATTAATATCCGACATAAAAATGTCTCCATATTGTTTCTATATAAGTTATCGGACCGAGTTCAATAAACTTGAATAAAATGTGACTCGATCTATATTTTATTTACATTGTAACCCGCACGACCCCTGGCGCGTCGACGATCCCTTCCACCACCCGCTCAGAAGAAAGGTTTTTCACGCGTACACGGTCGCCCAGGCTGGCATCCGACATCGCCGTACCTTGCATGCGTACTTCCATAGTTCCCGCACTGGCTACCAAGACAATAGATTCACCCCGCTTAACCACATTGAGAGGTCGCAAATGATTGCTTTGAATCACCGTGCCCATACCCAATGAATATTTGGTCTGTTGTCCAACTGCGGCGGCAATATTTGCCATATAGCCTTGCCGAAGACTTCCAATATCACGATGTTCAATTCGCAGATCCTGTTCAGTTAAAACATGGTCGGCGGAGACAGGTCTCGCTACCACTACCATCGGCTTCATTACCTTGATTTGCAGAGGTAGGTACACAGTCCAAGCGACGGGCTGATGACAGCGAACCCCAACAGTGACATTGCCAGCTTTGGTTATAGCCCGGTTTGAAAATGCTTCCAGCCCACTTTCACAATGTTGCAGTCTTAAGCGTTTATCCATGGGGGTTAAGGTAATTTCCGGGTTATTAAACCGTGCTTGTGCCTGAGCCAAAGTAAAGGTGTAGGCTGTATGTTCGACCTCCGCCAGGGACTGTAGATTGGTGGCGTAAGCCGAAACCGTCAATAAATTGACACTTAATATCAATAGAAAATTCATGACAAATTTATACATTGTTCCCCTCCGGCATTAGCGCGGTATAGCAATAAACATCATTATCATTAGCAAATTTCATTCCGATAATTAGAGTTCAGAATTTTATCGGGCTGCCGTTATACTGCAGGTAATTATTTGGAGAGCTTTTATGGCAAGCATGATTGATGGCATTGACCAACGCACGCAACTTGCAGGTCAGAACCGGTTAGAGCTTTTACTGTTCAAGTTGGGCGGTACACAACGCTATGGAATTAATGTGTTTAAAGTTCGAGAGGCCATTGCTTGCCCGGCGTTGACACAAATGCCTCATGCACATCCTGTGGTACGCGGGGCTGCACGTATCAGGGATAAAACCATCAGCATTTTTGATTTATCTCAAGGGATTGGCAAACGGCCGGTGGTTAATCCTCAGGAACATTTTGTCATCATTACTGAATATAACCGTAATGTGCAGGGATTTCTGGTCAGTCAAGTGGATCGAATAGTCAATATAAGCTGGAAAGATATCTTACCGCCGCCCTCTGCCTCAGGTTCAAACCATTACATGACGGCTGTCACAAAGATTGATGATGAGCTGATCCAGATAATCGATGTTGAAAAAGTCATGTCCGAAGTGCTTGGCATCGAAGATAAGGTCTCAGATGAGTTAGTTTCGCAATTCGCAGCAGCCAATGCTGAGCACCAACATCATATCCTGGTCGCGGATGACTCCAGCGTTGCACGCAACCAGATTCGTCGAACAATGGAACAAATTGGTGTCAGTTGTACTATTGTGAATGATGGCAAGCAGGCGCTAGACAAATTAAAAGCATGGGCAGCTGAAGGCATTGATGTCAGCAAACATATTGCCATGCTGATCTCCGATATTGAAATGCCCGAAATGGATGGTTATACCCTGACGACTGCTATCCGTCAGGATCCAAACCTGAAAAATATCCGCATCCTGCTGCATACCTCCATGAGTGGAACATTCAATAATGCATTGGTGGAAAAAGTAGGCGCTGATAAATTTATCGCCAAGTTTGCCCCGGATGATCTTGCGATTACTGTGCAAGCTTTATTAGAAGAATGGCGTGAAAAAGCAGAACAACTGTCGTAATCACAGCTGTTCAACAAAAAAAGTTAGCGGTTATTTCTATCTCACTTAATCGATGCAGTTTTAAACCGCTGAATTTACTTTGATAATGTGAGGGTTATTTTCGTCTGGGTAATGGCATAGTGCCGAATAATTGCTCACGCAAAACTATCCAACTCTGCTGCAAACCAATGCTGTCTTCAGCTAAAACATGCCTTCCACTGGGATGTCAGCCACCCTCCAGCCGCTTTGGTACTGGTAGTGGATTATGAAAATCCGCTGGTTTTACAGTATTCGCTCAGCTTAAATGCTCAGGCCATCATTGGTTTACCCTTTCACCCAATGGGGGTCATGAGCAACTTATTATTGAGCTTACAAGAATACAAACAAACCCGATCAATGCTGAAAACCATCCGCAATCTGGAGTTAAAGCTCAGTGCCAGTGAACATATTGAAAAAGCGAAACAGTGCCTGAGCCAGTCTCAAGGCATCAGTCTGGAAAACGCTTATTCGGCAATGCGACAACAGGCGATGGAGCGCCGGCAACCCATCGGAGAGCTGGCAAAGGAGATTATTGCACAGCACCGGCAAACCCAAGAAAGCAACTCTACCTAGTGGCTTGCCTGAACCATATCGATTCTAAGCAAAAGCCCAGATATAAAAACAGATTTTAGGGGCTGAAGCGGATCACTTCAGCCCACCATAATATTTTATGGACCAAAACCGCTTGGCATTGGAATAACCTGATCCTGTTCCGTAACCATGTCCGCTTTGGCACGCATCAAGTTATTACCAACAAAACCACCCAGACGATAAACCCAGGGTTTCACCTGTTGATTAATTTCGTCGACTTCAGCCTGTACCTGCTCAGGCGTTTTTAAAACATCCAAACTGGCAATCGCCTCTGGTACTTGAGTGACTGCGTCGGGGGCAAACTCAGCCTGGAAAGTCGAAAAGTAAAAACCATCATTAAATGACGTTTCAGCGATTACTCTTAACCCATCATAGGTAAGAAATTCCGCACGAACCACTTCTGCATCGCCGCGAGAAAAATCATCTACCGGCTGAACATCTTCCAATCGCAATTGGAATAATGACCCGGCAATATCATAGCCAAGCTGTTCATAACGAAAGATGGTTTTTTCGCGATCTTCCGGCGTACCAAATTTATCCTTCTGGCCAAGATTAACCAAGGTGGCGGTTTCGCCTGAAGGCTGGATAATATCCACGCGGGCGATCCTTTCACGTGCGATATCCATGATTTGCCCATCAATCCAGTTCAGCATCATAGGACTCAATTGGAAATAGCCCTCTGCCAGATAGCTGCGCTCATCACCTATTCGGCGAATATAATATTGTTGCGGTCCCGCTGACTCAGAACTTAAATCACGCGCTTGTCCCAGAATTAATCCGGCGATCACTTGCTCGTCATTAAACAGTTTAATTTCAAATGATGAACTGCCCTCAACCTCAGTTCCCTCAACACCCAACACGGGATATAGCTCGGGATCATCGGTTTTTTGCTCAAGTATCCGAGCATCCGCCATATCCACTAACATTCTTCTGATCAATGATTCATCAGCAGAATAATTATAATAATCAGCAATCACCCAGCTGTTACCGTCGTTGTTGAGCGTAAACTCATCCTGCTCACTTTTGAAAGTGATTCTGTCCACATCATCGAGTTGTTCAAATAGCTCAGGAAACAACAACGAAAAGTCATCGCTGGTGTCCTCTGTCTGATAGATTGTGATCAACATCCAGACCACCATCACTGCAGTTAGGATAGCGAGAATGGAGAGACTATTTAGTTTTTTCAGCATCTGTAGAACCTGTCTGTTCAGTTGGGCAACGTCATCTGACGCATGCAGAATTTACGATTGGAAACGACCACGTGAACGTTTACGTAACCTTAACCATCCTGTGATCAATGCCAATATCGCCACAATAATCGGGATCAAACCGATATTGATGAATTTCACCACTGTTTCCAGCTGATCGATATCCTTACGCAGATTACCTTTTACAGCGCGTAGTTCGAGTTCTGTACGATCGGCAATGGCTCTGAATTCCGCGATTTCTTTTTGCTGTTCCGGCGTTGTTATTGCTTCGCCATCACCACGTTGTTCAACTTGCATGCGGGCAATACGTTGCCGTGTCTGCTGCAATTTATTTTCCAGCTCACGCTCTTTTGCCCGATAAAGTCTCTCGGCTTCGCGTTGCAATGCTTCAACCCGGACAAATGGACGAGTAAAACCTGTGCGTGAACGCACACTGATCAAGCCTTCCGCCCCGGTTAATTCTTCAATCGCGTTATGCACAAAGTCGATATTATTTGAGGTATTGAATGCCAGGTCCCGCCCATAAAAATCCTGCATAATGACCCAGAAACGATCATCCAGCAGATCCACATCCGCAATCGCCACGACATCAATACCATTTTCAGCCTGGTCAATATGATCCGGCATTTTCACCATCGCACCACCATCACTTTTAGCACCTTCTGGAAAAGCTGAATCTGCTTTACCAGTGATACGTACAGCTAACGGATAGCTGATAGTGCCACTCTCATATTTGGTTAACAGTGCAACTGGATCATTTCGAAACTGCACAACACGCTTATCTACCAGCATCGCCTCATTACTGGAACTCAAAAGTGGGGTCACGTCGGTTGTCGCATCTTCTAAAATTTTAAAATAACCGGCGGTCGCGACATTGATTTTGCGTAATTTAGAGGTAATGCGCTGCTCTTGATTCATATTTTCTTCATTGAGCGCATTCCACAACACATACTCAATCGGTTGATTATTGCTGCGAGCCCCAAAATCTACCTGACGGGCGGTTTTGCGATCGGCAACTACATCTGACGCATCACGTTCCACGCCCCAGTTACTCAACAGCTCCGGCATATTGGAGCTACGGTTGGCGACCATTGCCGCCATTGGGTTATCAGGATCTTTTTCCGGGACATCCACTTCTGCAAAAGGATCGACAAAAGTAATTAATTTGCCACCTCGCAATACGTACTGATCAATCGCATACAATGTTTGCTGCGGTAGCTCCTTGGGATGCACCACCATCAATACATCCACCGAAGAGGGGATACGGCGAATATCTTCCGGCAATACAGAAACATTAAACATCTCACGCAATTTGCCCATCACCGCCCAGGGTTTTGCGCCACCCTCAGTATCCAGCTGACCTTTAAGCGGATCATAACCTTCGCCATCGATCGGCAACGAACTCATCACGGCAACATTTTTACGTTCAGCATCTGACAATTGATAAATCATCCGGGTCAGATCATATTCCAGCACATCTTCCATTTCAGGCTGAAAGAAACGAATACGTTCCAGACCATCCAGTATATTGGTACCCGCTACCCCAAAAAATAACGGATCGGTTTCACCTTCAATAGGTATGGATTGCAAACCATATTGTTTAGCGCGCTGTTCATGATCCGTAAAAGGTTTTGGGTCGATGATTTTGACTTGAATCATGCCGTCTGAAGCACGCTGATATTCCATCAGCAGCTCCTGCACCCTTTGAGCATAAGCCTTCAATGATGGCAATGCCTGAGCCACCTGCTCGGAATAATAAAACCGCAAGGTGATGGGTTGCTGTAATGAAGACAAGATATTCAACGAGCCTTCTGACAGCGTATAAAGTTTGTCTTCTGTTAAATCGACACGGGCCGATTTGAAATTCCCGTTGACCACTATAATAAATGCGATAAACAGTATGATGGCCAGAATCAGACCGGTTTTGGATAATAATTGTTTATTCATTGCTGACTCGTACTCCTAATCGGCTTTACGTGCATTCACTATCAAGGCGTTGGCAAACAACCAGATAGCGATGAGCGCTGCGAAATACAACATGTCACGTAAATCAATCACCCCTTTGGAAATCGCATCAAAGTGGGTCAGAAAACTAAACGAACTAATGGCATCAACCAGTGGTTGTGGAGCCCAGCTGCTAAAGAAATCCAGTACGATGCCATAACCTGCCAGAACAAAAATCAAACTGACAATAAGACTGAGTACAAACGCAATTACCTGATTTTTGGTCACTGCAGAAATACACGAACCAATGGCCAAAAAGCCACCCGCCATTAAGAAACTGCCAATGAAACCAGTGAATATCACCCCATTGTCCGGGTTACCCAGATAATTTACGGTGATCCACAACGGAAAATTCAGGATGAGTGCCAGCCCGGTAAATGCCCAGGCCGCAAAGAATTTACCCACTACCGCTTCAAAAACCGATACCGGTAAGGTCATAAGCAATTCAATCGATCCGCTTTTACGCTCTTCTGCCCACAAGCGCATCGAAATCGCCGGGATTAATAAAATGTATAACCAGGGATGCAATGAGAAAAACGGATATAAATCCGCTTCGCCACGGGAAAAGAAATTTCCCACATAAAAGGTCGAGAAACCTGCTAACAGTAAAAAGATAATAATAAAAACATATGCAACGGGGGTAGCAAAGTAGCCACCAAACTCACGTTTCATGATGAACCAGATATTGAGCATATTCATCATTTGACTCCTGCAGTTCTTGGCAACGTGATGCTGCGGAAAACTTCATCCAAACGACCACTTTCAGCATAGAGTGATGCAATTTCCCACCCTTGCTCACGAATTTTTTCTGATAATGGAATAGTGATATGTTGACCGTCTTTCGGGAAGACACGGATACCATTGGCTGACGTTAAAGGTTCTGCGTCGGTAACAAATTCCAGTGAAGTCACATATTGCAGCAGCTTACCGTTATCAATCGCATTGACTGTTAATACCACGGCATTGTGGTAACGCGATTTCGCTTCCAGTTCTGCAGGGGTTCCATCAAATACCACTTTACCGCTGGCAATGACGACATTGCGGGTACATAAGGCGTTTACTTCTTCCAGAATGTGCGTCGAAATGATGATGGCTTTGTCTTCCGCCATTTCATTTATTAAGGTACGAACCTCATGTTTCTGATTGGGATCCAGACCATCTGTCGGCTCATCCATAATCAGAACCGGAGGGTTATGCAAGATAGCCTGGGCCAGACCAACTCGACGTTTATAACCTTTAGATAATGTTTCAATAGGTTGATACATCACATTCAGTATGCGCGCCCGTTCAGCGGCAGAGGCTACAGCACGTTTCTTAGCTGCGCCGGATAGACCGCGAATATCCGCAATAAATTTCAGGAAGCTGTCTGGTGTCATATCCGCATAAGCTGGTGCGCCTTCGGGTAGATATCCAAGGTTCGCTTTTACGGAAATGGGATCGGTGGAAACGTCATAACCACAGACTCGAACAGTACCTCGGGTCGGAGCCAAAAAGCCGGTTATCATTTTCATCGTCGTGGATTTACCGGCGCCGTTCGGGCCAAGAAAACCAAGTACTTCGCCTTTACTTACCAAGAATGTCACACCATCTACAGCTCTAATCTCGCCAAAATGCTTAGCCAGATCTTCAATCTCAACTCTGAGTGTCATACTTAAAGCGTCCCCCGCTTCATCAAAAGCATTTTCAAACCGGGCATTATTCAGCCCCATTCGCTATTACGTCAAGCTTAATACTGCAAAGTTTTCAGGAAAATATCCCGCATATTTACAGGAAAGCACTCCCGACGGGCATTCGGCGTTCTTTTTCCTATAACTCCCAGCCAACACAAGACGATTATTGAGCTGAACAAGGCTGAAATGATGCGATAGTGATTACATCATTTCCAACTCATACGCCTCAACTGCGTCGACTTCATTGGACATCAGACAATATTTCCTGATACGACGCACTCAATATCTCGAATAGCTATAAAATATCTGTGTCAAGCAGATGCCTGAT
The DNA here is from genome assembly GCF_020447225.1 of Methylophaga pinxianii. GTDB lineage: Bacteria > Pseudomonadota > Gammaproteobacteria > Nitrosococcales > Methylophagaceae > Methylophaga > Methylophaga pinxianii. The sequence goes on from NZ_JAJAEO010000176.1 coordinate 15,046, forward strand.
ATCACACTGAGCTATTTGCCTGCTGCCGCTTCTGGATCTGGACTCCGGCCCCAAGCAGCGATATAGATATAAAACATTGAATAAACTTCATTGTCAGCGCCTAACAATGCTATTTTTTACTCATAACCGAAGTGGTATGAATGATAAACAGGCTCTAAATATTTTTTTGCAGTCCAAAATACGCTATGGTGAAATTTTACAATTACTTTCTTTGGATACTTTATGGCCACAAATTCATTTGTTCAGCGCAGCCGACAGTTGTGGTGGGATATTATCGATTCCTTTCGAGACCCTGACAGCCGTAGACAAATATCCAAAGCTTTAATTCTGGCTATTGCCATCATCCTGCTTATTTTTTTGCTGATCATGCTTTGGTGGAGTTCACCCCCAAGCGCATTTGACCCTCAAAATAAAGCCCGCGACATGGCCGCAGAAAAACAGCAGGATCTCGTGGTCGGCTACACCTCCACCGCAACCTTAATCACACTGGCCAACACATTGCTGGATAAACCCGGAGGTTATCTCACCAATGATGTCATGCCGCCTTCGGTATGGATGGACAATATGCCCAATTGGGAGTTCGGTGTGCTGGTGCAAATTCGCGATTACTCACGCGCATTGCGTAATGATATTAGCCGTTCCCAATCACAATCTGCAGAAGATAAAGATTTAATCATTGCCGAGCCGCAGTTTAATTTTAATTCCGACTCATGGTTATTTCCACCAACTGAAAGTGAGTACCGGAAAGGTATTAAAGCGCTGGAAAGTTATCTGACACGTCTCACGGATGAACAGCGTGATGAAGCCCAGTTTTATGCCAGAGCCGATAATCTTGCTGCCTGGTTGGGAATTGCAGAAAAACGCTTAGGTAGTCTTTCACAACGTCTTAGTGCCAGCGTGGGTCAGGTTCGGGTTAATACAGATCTGGCAGGCGATCCATCAGCACATCAATCCACATTTGCCCAGCTGGAAAAAGTGACCAAAACACCATGGTTGGAAATTGATGATGTTTTTTATGAAGCGCGAGGATCGATCTGGGCAATGATTCATTTGCTTAAAGCCGCTGAACACGATTTTGCTGACGTATTACAGAAGAAAAACGCGCTTATCAGTCTTCGTCAGATTATTCGCGAACTTGAAGCCACGCAAGCGACAGTCTGGAGCCCTATCATTTTGAATGGCAGTGGATTTGGGTTGTTTGCCAATCACTCACTGGTAATGGCGTCATATGTATCGCGAGCTAATGCAGCAATGATTGACCTGCGGCGTTTGCTTGAGCAAGGTTAAGATCAGCCTTTAATATTCAAACGGGTCAGTCGCCTATGCGATACAAATCCTCTGTCAAAATTCGGCTTTATCTCAATGATAAAGTCGCGTTGGGTCCGGGGAAAGCGGATTTACTTGATGCTATCGTACAGCATGGATCTATTTCAGCTGCGGGCCGAGCCATGGGAATGTCTTATAAGCGTGCCTGGGATCTGGTCAACACCATGAACGAATGTTTTACCCAGCCGGTGGTCATAACCGCTAAAGGCGGCAGTCATGGTGGTGGAGCTGAAGTGACTGAATTGGGAAAACTGATTTTAACGCAGTATCGTCAAGCCCAATATGATGCTGAACGAGCAGTAGAGCAACAACTTCACAGCCTTTCGGAGCAGTTGAAAGCGTCCTTTTCTGAATCAAAAAATTAGTTCTCTTATTAACCTTCGCTAAGAAACTTCTGCTTTCAGGCAAGGCCACTTTTAGCTAAATCGATTTTAGCCTGTTCAACTGCCCTGCCTAACTTGGCAGGGCAATTTCTGATAGAAGCGTATGATCAAGTTCCGGATTAAAAAGCCCACTGACTGCGAACTTGGAACACATCGGCTTCCTGGCCATCGTAGGTACCGCCGTCGACATCCAGAACATGAACATAGTTTGCAGAAAAACGTAACATCGAAATCGGATACCAGTTCAATCCCAACGTCATAGAGTCTGCCTCTCCGCCCTCAATAGCGCCATCATTCAGATCCAGTGAACTGTAACGAATCGCCATTTCCCATGCCCCGATACCACCATCACCAACCTGACGATTTGGTTTTATTCCTCCAAATACCCCGTCTTTATATGGTCTGGATTCGCCAGTAAGCGAATAACTGCTTTGCAGGTACCAGCCATCAAAATCGGCATCGCTGATATTGTCACGCTTGACAGAGGTGCGGATATATTCAGCCTGTGCTGTGAAAGGTCCGACCACCGTGGCCAGTTCCAGTCCAGATTTCAACATTGTGTCGGCATTATCCAACATATCAGTATCCACAATGCGTACACCTGACACATTCGTTTCAGGCGCCTGGCTAAAACGAACCGTATTGCTGGGTTGTAAATCCCGGTAATTAAAGCCTAAGCCAAGATGCAGTAACTTACCGGACTCATTAATCGGTGCCAGCGTTCCACGGGTACTCCAGCCCCAACCTTCATCTTCATCGGCTTCTCGGGTACTGCTAGCAGTGTCACCCATCAAAGCTGCAGCCAAAGTCCAATGTTTACTATTACGAGCGCCCATGACACCGACATGCCGACCAGCATTAAAAGCTGTCGGTAAAGCGCGTTCCATAAACATGGTGTTACTCGCGCTAATCATATAATCCAGACTGAATGGATCTTTGAAATGCCCTGCCATGATTTGATAATTTTTAAATCCGTCATACGAGATAAAAGCATCGGTAATCGAACTATTATCAAATTCGTATTCCAGCTTGTATCCCCAGTCACGATATAGCGTCCCAGCGAGATATAAACGAGCACGACGAATATCGGTACCGTCCCCCATATCAGGGGAACCACCATAGGCTGCAGCATCGACTTGTAGACGACCACCGATTTTGGTCGAAAACTGGCCGTCACGAGTTTCCAGGGTTAGGCCGCCATTTGTTGATATTTCTACAGCAGAGGGTTTGGTCGCCTCAGCCAGTTTTTCATCTAACTCAGCTTTTTGTTGTTCATTGCTTGCTTTATTTTCTGCCAGTTCTTCCATTAACCGACCATATTGTTCGTCGGTCACCATACCGTTTTCATGCAGCATATTAATTAGTGTTTCCAATTCGGATGCATTCGTGGAAAAGCTGAGCGTCAAGCCGATGACAGCTGTCAGAAGATGTTTTTTGAATCGCATAACTGTGTTCCTTTTTAAAGGTCAATAAATTTCTGTAATAATATCGACACATTTGAAACCAGCATTAATATTTTTTGCGAAAAAAACAGTAAGTTTTTTCTATTGTGAAACAGTCCAAATCTAGAAAAAAAGTTCAATAAACAATCTTGAGCCCTGACAAACCAGGCAGTTTTTTTAGATTTGGTTAAAACTTTATTTATTCCTTAATAAAGTTACTCCAAAATTATTGATTTAATTTATCGAAAACTAACTATTCACTTGGTGCAACAATTTCAATTGTAATATTTCTGTTAAAAGGCCCATTGACTTCGCACTAGAAAAATACGCGGCTCTTGTCCAGCGTTTGGTCCGCCATCAACATTCAAAACATTAACGTAATTGGCAGAAAACCGGAGCATGGGGACGGGATACCAGTTCAGTCCAAAAGTCAGGCTGTCTATTTCGCCACCAGTCACATCTTTGTCAGTTAGATCCAGTGAGCTGTAACGGGCCACCAATTCCCAGGCACCTATACCTCCCTCCCCAAGAGGTTGATTCGGTTGAGGACTGCCGAAGTCGCCATTTTCATAATTTAATGAATCTGCTGTGAGGAAAAAGCCGCTTTGAAAGTGGCCGCCTGAAAACGTAATATCTTGTCCGGTTTCTCGACTTACATCAGACAGCATATATTCTGCTTGTGCCGACCAACGGTTATGGACAACGGCCCACTCTAGACCGGTTCTGGTATAGGTTCGTGCTCCGGGAATAATACCGGTATCGACAATATCAAAGCCGGCAACCCGTGCTTCAGGTTGCTCATCGAAGCGTAATGTCGCCTGATCATTCAAATGCCGGTAAAAAGAAGCCAGTCCAAAATGCAACACGTTATTGTTATGGTTGAACGGTGCCATCGTGACGCGTGCACCGACTCCCCAGCCCTCATCGTTTCTTTCGCGTTGTTCATTGGCATCATCACCAAAAACCCCAGCTGCTGCACTCCAATGCTGACGTTTGGTATCCGCCATCACGCCGATATAGCGATCGCCACCGAAAGCGCCTAATAAACTGCGTTCAATCAACTGTGAATTGGCCGAACTGCTGCGATACTGCAGGCCTAACGGAATTTCCATCAACCCCATTCTTAGACGAGCTTGAGAAAAACCGCTGTAACCGATATAAGAGTCTTTTAATTCACCGCCATCGGAAAAATCGTAATCCAGCTTAAATAGCCAATCCCGATAAATTCGTCCCGACCAGGCAAGACGGGCACGACGAATATTCGTACCATCAGCAATTTGCGGCGCGCCATCATAATCTGCCGCATCAATCATTAAACGGCCACGTATCCGGGTTTCAAACTCTCCATCAGTAGAACTGATCCGCAATCCACCTTTCGCGGAAACTTCTACTTCCGACGGCTGAGTAGCTAATTCAAGCTTTTCGACAATTTGCTGTTTTTCTTTTGCTGCGTGCTGTTGATTCTGTTCCAACTCAGCCAATAGTCGGTCATATTGCTGCTCACTGATCATGTCATTTTCATGCAACATATCAATTAACAAACGTAATTCTGAAGCGTGACTTACCAATGGCAAGCCGAGAAATAACACACAAAGCAGTTTTGGAATAAATTGGGACATTAAAAAACTCAGCGTTAAGTTGCAGGATTGGGAAAAAACTCATCCCGATGTGTAGGAAAATCTCCTACGCAGTTTAGGCAACCTTTACTGAATTCAAACTTAATTTAAGAAATTAAAGTAGCTTACACAGAAGAAAATCTATAGAGAACGTTGCCAATGGCCCGATTTACCACCGGCTTTTTCCTGCAGACAAACATCGCTCATAACCATGCCACGATCCACCGCTTTGCACATATCGTAAATGGTCAGTAACGTCACTTGAACTGCAGTGAGTGCTTCCATTTCAACTCCGGTTTGCCCTGCGGTGGCCACTTCGACCTGACAATTTACTGCGTGATTGGCGGTATCCAGTTCAAATTCAACTGTTACTTTGCTGAGCGCTAATGGATGACAAAGAGGAATCAAGTCGGCGGTACGTTTAGCCGCCATTATGCCGGCAATGCGAGCAATCCCCAGTACATCGCCTTTTTTATGATTGCCCTGCTCAATCAACTTCAAGGTTTCCGGCAACATAATAATTCGACCACTGGCAATCGCCTTACGCTGGGTCACCGCTTTATTACCCACGTCAACCATGTGTGCTTCGCCGGCCTGGTTAAAATGCGTCAACTCTGCCATTTTGGGTGTTATCCTTATACTTTGAATTAGGAAACGATCAACCAGATGTCTATTCAAGTCAAATTTTTTGCCAGTCTCAGAGAAACTCTGGGACAGAGTGAGACCACAGTAGAAGACGCTGTCACTGTGGCTGAGGTTTGGGACATGGCAACCCAGTCGGCAACCCCACCAAACAATCTGCTGGTAGCTGTCAATCTTGATTACGCTACCTTGCAGAGTCCAGTGAAAGAAGGTGATGAAGTCGCCTTTTTTCCACCGGTCACCGGAGGATAAATACAAATGGCTACGCATATTCTTGACGAGGATTTTCAACCCTATCAGTGGCTCAGTGAGTTTGCCCAGCAAATGCCAGCTGGCAGAGATGGTGCCTCGGCCAGCTTTATCGGAACCATGCGTGACTATAATGAAGATGCTACGGTCAGAAGCATGACTCTGGAGCATTATCCCGCCATGACCTTGCGCTACCTTGAAAAATTAGCAACACAAGCTAAAACAGACTGGCCGCTGAATGATTGCCTGATAGTGCATCGTGTGGGTAAGATTTTTCCCGGTGAAGCAATTGTGTTAATCGGCTGCTGGTCGGCTCACCGCCGGGCCGCTCTTGATGCATGCAACTGGCTAATTGAAGAGCTCAAATACAAAGCCCCTTTCTGGAAAAAGGAAAGCTCCGGCCAGGGAGAACGCTGGGTAGTTTCAAACACTGATGGTTTATAAATCAGTCGTTAGTCTTGCCGAAAATAGTCATCGTTTAGTGGAGCTTCTGTTGCAGTGAATATCCAGATAAATTTTCTATGGAAAATCAATTTAAACGATGAAAGCGTCAGCATTGAACCGTTATTATTTGAATTACTTGTGGCTATTGAATCATTAGGTTCATTGCAACAAGCTGCGCTTCAATGCAAAACCTCCTATCGGCATGCCTGGGGTCTGATGGAAAAATGGCAAAATCTGCTCGGCTCCCCCCTGTTAAGTAAGCAACGTGGCCGGGGTGCTCAATTGACTCCCCTCGGTGAAAAGCTGGTTCAAGCCCATCAGCAATTACATGCCCGTTATGCTCCCCAATTAGCCAATCATGCAACCGATCTGACTCATGAACTTACCCAGCTCAGACAACACGACAATAATCAGCTGAAATTCTTTACCAGTCATGGTCTGGCTGTCAGTGCGCTTCGAGATAATCTGAACCGTCTTCAAGAGTTGCCGGTGGAATTGCACTTCCATGGCAGTTTGCAAAGCCTGCGGGCATTACATGCTAATGAATGTGATATAGCAGGCTTTCACTTGCCGGAGGGGGAAGTCGGACAACAACTCGCTATCGCGTATCAAAGTTATTTGAATCCACACCAGCATCGTCTGATTTACCTCGTGCGCCGGCTACAGGGCCTGATGGTGGCCAAAGGTAACCCGTTATCGATTCATTCTTTATCCGACCTTGTTTCGTCTGGTTGTCGTTTTATCAATCGGCAAAATCAATCTGCTACACGGGTGTTGCTGGATAAGTTACTTGAACATCATCAGATCGACAGCAACCAGATCACCGGTTTTGATCAAGTGGAATACACCCATATGGCGGTGGCCGCAATGGTCGCCAGTAATGCCTTTGATTGTGGTTTTGGTCTGGCCGCTGCAGCGAGGAAGTTTGGCTTGGACTTTATTCCTCTGCAATGGGAGCACTATTGTTTAGCGGTAAATAGTGAAAAATATTTTGAACCCAATATGCAGACCCTGTTGGAGTGTTTGAAAAGTCCTGCTTATCTTGAAGAGCTTGCAGGCTTGGAGGGATATGAAATGGATCGCTGCGGTGAGGCGGTCGATTTCGAGAGTATTTTTTTCAAGAAATGAAATGACCTGCTTCAAAGGGCACTCAAAGTATCATTGAGGTAATCTGATTCTCCTGATGCCACAAACAGTGATTGTATCTTAGCCAATATTGCGCAATCTTTCCTGAGCGCCTGAATAACATTCAAAAAAGCATATCGTGAAAACATCAGCATAAAAGCGGGAAATATATCCCTTGCGGTCGATCCGCCATCCATGAGCACATAGTGAACAAATAGGATATTTTATTCATATTTTGATTCATGAATTCCCTGTGATATTGTCCGGTTAAGTGGTTACAAAACCATCTAATATGAAAGCTTATGCATATAAGCGAGAGAGAATTTTATGAAGATGACAAAACATAGCGATTGGCGAATGGATGATGTCAGAGCAATTATCCAGGAACTCAAACATAAGCCAGGTGCGTTACTTCCTGTCTTGCATGCCATACAAGATTATATCGGCTATCTACCTGATTCTATCGTGCCCGTCGTGGCGAAAGAAATGTTGCTTACCCGGGCAGAAGTCCATGGAGTGATTAGTTTCTATCATCATTTCCGTTCTCACAAGACCGGTCGTCATGTTGTCGAAATCTGTCGTGCAGAAGCTTGCCAGTCAGTCGGCGCCCGAGCCCTTGAAAAGCATGCTAAAGCCACATTAGGTATCGACTTCGAGCAAACTACCTCTTGTGGCAGCGTCACTCTTGAACCAGTTTATTGTTTAGGGAACTGTGCCACCGGACCATCAGTCAGAATAGATGACAGCATCTACGGCCGAGTCAGTGAAGATCGATTTGATGAATTAATGGCTGACTGCCGAGATACGATGCAGGAGGCAGGTTAATGACGACCCGAATTTTTGTACCACGTGATACAACAGCGATTTCATTGGGTGCCGATCTGATTGCCACGTTGATCCAGGCAGAAGCGGCCAGCAGAGGTCTGGATATAGAGATCGTGCGTAATGGCACTCGCGGTCTGTTTTGGCTCGAACCCTTAATCGAAGTGGAAACCAGCGAGGGGCGGATTGGTTTTGGCCCCGTCACAGAATCAGACGTCTCTGCTTTATTTAATGAACACTTTTATCACGGCAATCAAACCCACCCTAGCTGCCTTGGTTTGGTGGAAGAAATTCCTTATTTGAAAAAACAACAACGTCTCACCTTTGCCCGCTCGGGTATTACAGATCCTGTTTCATTGGCCGACTATAAGGCTCATGATGGCTACAAAGGTCTGGAAAATGCATTAAACCTTTCTGGGCAGCAAATCGTTGATGAAGTGAAGACTTCAGGTTTGCGTGGTCGTGGGGGTGCTGCATTTCCAACTGGTATCAAATGGCAGACAGTACTTGATGCCAGCGGTGAACAAAAATACATTGTTTGTAACGCTGACGAAGGTGACTCAGGCACATTTGCTGATCGATTGGTCATGGAATGTGACCCGTTTATGCTGATTGAAGGAATGACTATCGCTGGCCTAGCCGTCAATGCCAATCAGGGCTATATCTACTTGCGTTCTGAATATCCCATTGCTTTTGACATCATGAATCAAGCTATTGCCTCGGCATACGAAAATGGCTATCTGGGCAAAGACATTCTGGGAAGCGGGCGTCAATTTGATTTAGAAGTGCGTTTGGGCGCCGGAGCATATATCTGCGGTGAGGAAACCTCGCTGCTGGACAGTCTGGAAGGGAAACGTGGCCTGGTCCGTGCCAAACCGCCCTTACCTGCCATCGTGGGTTTATTTGGTAAGCCTACCGTGGTTAATAATGTACTTTCTCTCGCAGCCATACCTTACATCCTCCATCATGGTGGAGAGGCTTATGCAGAATATGGTATTGGCCGCTCCAGAGGTACCATGCCTATTCAACTTGCTGGCAACGTGAAATATGGTGGCCTGGTCGAACTGGCTTTTGGTATTCCTCTCAACGAACTAATGAATGATTTTGGTGGTGGTACGCGTAGCGGCAGACCATTAAAAGCCGTTCAGGTGGGAGGCCCATTAGGCGCCTACTTGCCTGAAAGCCAATGGGATACATTGATTGATTACGAAGGTTTCTCAGCTGAGAAAGCGGTATTGGGCCATGGTGGTGTTGTGATGTTTGACGACACGGTCGACATGGGTGAGCAGGCCCGGTTTGCCATGGAGTTCTGTACTTTTGAATCCTGCGGTAAATGTACCCCATGTCGTATCGGCTCGACCCGCGGCGTTGAAGTGATCGACCGAATCCGTGCTGGTGAAAACCAGGATAAAAACTGGGAATTACTGGAAGATTTATGCGACACGATGGTTGATGGATCGCTATGTGCAATGGGCGGGATGACACCATTCCCCGTTCAGAGTGTAATGAAATTTTTCCCCGACGAACTGCGCAGCGCGCGTCAGGAGTGAAGACATGAAAGTTGAACGTTTTAATCCCAATAAAGATTATGGTACCCCTGCTCGGTTATCCGAGAAATTGGTAGCGTTAGAAATTGATGGTGTGGAAATCACCGTTCCGGAAGGCACTTCAGTAATGCGAGCCGCATCACTTCTGGATATCAATATTCCTAAGCTTTGTGCCACAGATAACCTGGAATCCTTTGGTTCTTGCCGTCTCTGTGCGGTGCAGATAGAAGGACGACGCGGCTATCCAGCCTCATGTACTACTGTCGTTGAAGCGGGCATGAAGGTCACCACCCAGAATAAAAAGCTGGCTGACCTGCGACGCAACATCATGGAATTGTATATTTCTGACCATCCGCTTGATTGCTTGACCTGTCCTGCCAATGGCAACTGTGAACTACAGGACATGGCTGGCGCAGTGGGACTGCGCGATGTACGTTATGGTTATGCCGGTGAAAATCACCTTGATGCCGTCACCGATCATTCCAATCCCTACTTTGATTTCGATCCCAGCAAATGTATTGTTTGTTCACGTTGCGTACGTGCCTGTGAAGAAGTCCAGGGTACTTTTGCATTAACCATACAAGGTCGTGGTTTTGAATCCAAAGTCTCACCCAGTCAGAATCAGGACTTCATGGATTCTGAATGTGTATCCTGTGGTGCCTGTGTCCAGGCCTGCCCAACTTCGACCTTGATGGAAAAAAGCATTGTCGAATGGGGCCAACCGGAACACAGTGTGGTGACCACATGTGCCTATTGCGGGGTGGGATGTTCATTTAAAGCTGAAATGAAAGGCGATCAGGTTATTCGCATGGTGCCTTATAAAGGTGGCGATGCCAATCATGGTCATTCCTGTGTGAAAGGGCGTTTTGCCTTTGGTTATGCCACACACAAAGATCGCATTAAAGCACCGATGATTCGTGAATCAATCACGGATGCCTGGCAGGAAGTCAGCTGGGAAGAAGCCATTCAGTTTGCTGCCGATAAACTGAAAGGAATTCAGCAAAAATATGGCCGCAACAGCATTGGCGGAATTACCTCTTCACGTTGTACCAATGAAGAAACCTATCTGGTTCAGAAACTGGTTCGTGCCGCATTTGGTAACAACAATACCGACACCTGTGCACGTGTCTGTCATTCCCCTACAGGTTATGGCCTGAAGATGACAATGGGTGAATCAGCAGGTACACAGACCTTTGATTCGGTGATGAAAGCCGATGTGATTTTAGTGATTGGTGCCAATCCAACCGATGCCCATCCGGTATTTGGTTCATTAATGCGTCGTCGTTTACGGGAAGGTGCCAAACTGATCGTTGCCGATCCAAGACATATTGATCTGCTGGCAACACCGCATCTCAAGTCAGCACAGCATTTACCCTTGAAACCTGGCACCAACGTGGCACTGATCAATTCGCTGGCACATGTTGTAGTCACAGAAGGACTGGAAGACATGGCGTTTGTCGAAAAACGCTGTGATATGGAAAGCTACAACAAGTGGCGCGAATTTATTAAAGATCCTCGTCATTCTCCTGAAGCATTGGAAGAAATCACCGGTGTCTCGGCAGAAGCTATTCGTCAAGCCGCCAGAACCTATGCCAATGCACCCAACGGTGCCATCTATTACGGTCTGGGTGTTACCGAACACAGCCAAGGTTCCACCATGGTTATGGGGATTGCCAACTTAGCCATGGCGACCGGTAATATTGGTCGGGAGGGCGTAGGGGTAAACCCGTTACGTGGTCAGAATAACGTGCAGGGTTCATGTGATATGGGCTCTTTCCCGCATGAACTGCCAGGCTATCAACACGTTTCAGATAATGTGTCTCGTGGCCGGTTTGAACAGGTATGGGGTGTGCAGCTGGATAATGAACCGGGTCTGCGCATTCCAAATATGTTTGATTCCGCCATTTCTGGCGAATTCAAAGGTTTGTATGTGCAGGGTGAAGATATTGCTCAGTCTGATCCGGGTACGCAACACGTTGAAAGTGCCCTGCGTTCACTGGAATGTCTGATTGTGCAGGATCTTTTCCTCAATGAAACCGCAAAATTTGCGCATGTTTTATTGCCTGGCTCTTCTTTCCTGGAGAAAGATGGCACTTTCACCAACGCAGAGCGTCGGATCAATCGCGTTCGCAAAGTGATGCCCGCCTTGGCAGGTAAGGAAGACTGGGAAGTCACTATGGATCTGGCCAATGCGATGGGTTACCCAATGCATTACAACCATCCCTCAGAAATTATGGATGAAATTGCGCAATTAACACCAACCTTTACCGGAGTCAGCTTCAAACGCATTGATGAGTTGGGTAGTATCCAATGGCCATGTAATGATGATTATCCAATTGGTACACCAACCATGCATGTTGACGATTTCCCAATCGGTAAAGGTCGCTTCAGTGTGACCGAGTTCGTGGCAACTGATGAACGGACTACCAGCCGTTTCCCATTATTACTGACCACTGGTCGTATTCTGTCTCAATATAATGTTGGTGCGCAAACACGTCGTACTCAAAACCAGGTCTGGCACGATGAGGATCGTTTGGATCTTCACCCGCATGATGCTGAAGTTCGTGGCATCAAGGAAAATGACTGGGTAGGTATTACCAGCCGTGCCGGTCAGACAGTCTTACGGGCCCGCATTACGGATAAGGTACTGCCCGGTGTGGTTTACACCACTTTCCATCATCCGGGTAGTGGTGCAAACGTGATTACCACAGATAATTCGGATTGGGCGACTAACTGTCCTGAATATAAAGTGACAGCGGTGCAGGTGGAACGAGTTTCACAACCATCTGAGTGGCAGCAGAACTTTCAGAGTTTTGACGCACTTCAACTGAAACTGCTGAATGCGGGTCAGGAAAATTCTGTTGGGAATGCCTAATGTTTGAATCGCAAGCTACCACACAGAAATGTACTGTTGAAAAATATGACAGTCATACTCGACAAACCACCTTGTCTCAGGATGAGGTGGCAGTCGAGGTGCCGGTGGCGTTGCGTTATAACTGCTTGTCACATGCCGTGATGATGGCTACTCCGATTGATCTGGAAGACTTTGCTATCGGCTTTAGTCTGACAGAAGAAATCGTCAGTAAACGGGAAAACATTTATTCAGTCCATGCTACGCCAGGTCCTGAAGGGGTCACCATTCGGATGCAAATTGCCGACGAAGATTTTGAAGAACTGAAATCCAAACGGCGCAACATGATCGGGCGAACGGGATGTGGGCTGTGTGGAACAGAAACCCTTAAGCAAGCTATCCGTCCTATTCCCGCTGTTCAAGCTCCCTCTGTTGGCCATCAGGCCATCGAACAAGCACTTGAAGCGATTCGCGAGAAACAGGCAATCAATCATTTAACCGGTGCAACCCATGCTGCTGCCTGGTGTTCACTTGAAGGTGACATACAACTGGTCCGCGAAGATGTGGGTCGGCACAACGCATTGGATAAACTAATCGGTGCTCTCACTACACAAAAAGCTGACCCAAAAACTGGTTTTGTGCTGGTAACCAGCCGAGCCAGTTACGAAATGGTTCAGAAAACCTGCATGGCTGGTATCGGCTGTCTGGTGGCCATTTCAGCTCCTACCAGTTTAGCAATAGAGCAGGCAAAACAGGCCGGGCTGTTATTAGTTGGTTTTGCTCGTTCAAACAAGCATGTTATCTATAACGACCCTTTCGCTTCTGACCCCCTTAGCCACGCGATTTAAGAGAAGTAACACATGAGTGAACACAATAATCAAACCGCTACCCTGATCAAAATGGTCAATCAAATAGCGGCTAACCTGAGTGCTTATGCGCCCGCTGAAGCTTCCGAACGGATTGCTCAACATCTCACACGTTTTTGGACACCCAAAATGCGCCAGGATCTGATCGCTGCGGCGACAACTGAACGAGATATTTCGCCATTGGCACGTAACGCGATTAATCTGCTTCAAAACAACCAGAACATTCAACAAACCGCTTAATTCAAATAATAATAACTGTTAGTCAACCCGCTGACTAACGGCTAAATCATGTGTAAGAAGGATAAAACAACATGCTGGCCCACCTTCATAAACGTCATATCGTTGCCAAACCCGGGTTTAATCGTTGGTGGATAGCCCCGGCTTCAGTTTTTATTCATCTTTGTATCGGTTCAGTCTACGCATGGAGCATGTTCAATCCCCCTTTGGTTAAGCAGTTGGGTGTGGTGGCCAGTGCCGCTGATGATTGGCAATTTTCTTCAGTTGTGTGGATTTTCTCCACCGCCATTGTATTTCTCGGTCTTGCCGCTGCAATTGGTGGTAAATGGCTGGAAGAAGTGGGTCCCAGGGCCACAGGTTTTCTTGCCGCCTGTCTTTGGGGTGGTGGTTTTATTATCAGCAGCCTGGGGCTTTATTTCCATGAGTTATGGTTGATTTATCTCGGATATGGTGTCATTGGTGGCTGCGGTCTTGGTCTGGCCTATGTCACGCCGGTCAGTACCTTGATTCGATGGTTCCCTGATCGACGAGGCATGGCGACGGGTATTGCCATTATGGGCTTTGGTGGTGGTGCCATAATCGGTGCGCCATTAAAAGGCTACCTTTTATCACTTTTTTATGAAGCGCCGACTTATCTGGGAAAAGCCACTGACCTTGCGTTAATTACTGAAAATGGCCGACGTTTTGTCGAAATGGCCGGGAATAAAGTAGAAGTGGTGGTCGCTACCGCCAAAGATATGGCAGCAATGCCGACTGTAGGGCCCGAAGGTGTTTATGTTGTTGGCTCTGGAAGCACGGGCGCAACCTCCGTATTTTTGACGCTCGGCATCGTATATTTTGTGGTGATGGTTATTGCTGCCTTCAGTTTCCGCGTCCCGCCAGCTGACTGGAAACCAGAAGGTTGGGAGCCTGACAAATCGAAAAAAACGGCTCGTTCACTGATCTCTGAAAATCATGTACATATCGATCAGGCATTAAAAACACCTCAGTTCTACCAGTTATGGTTAATGCTTTGCTTCAATGTCACGGCAGGTATCGGTGTGATTGGTGTAGCAAAAACCATGGTGAGCGATATCTTCGGCCCGAGTTTGCCGGGGATCGTAGATGCCAGTTTCGCTGCGACTTACGTATTGATGATTAGTGTTTTCAATATGGGAGGACGTTTTTTCTGGTCTTCAATGTCAGATTATATTGGTCGCAAAACCACTTACAATATTTTCTTTATGCTCGGCGCCTTGTTGTATATTTCCATCCCGATAATCGCGATGCAGGCCAGCGTGAATCCGGCCATTATGTGGTTAGTGATGTTCTATGGCGTTACCATGCTGATTTTCACCATGTATGGCGGTGGTTTTGCCACGATTCCTGCCTATCTGGCCGATATTTTTGGCACATTGCATGTCGGTGGTATTCATGGTCGTCTGCTGACAGCCTGGAGTGCTGCCGGTATTTTAGGGCCGGTATTACTCACGCAATTACGCGAACAATCTATTTACAAAGCCATTCATAACCTCGCAAGCATGGTAGACCCTGAGGTATTCATGAATCGCTTTGGCGCCCCTTTATCTGAGCTGGATACATTGATTCAAACCAGCACAGTTTCCATTACATCGATGATGGAAATTGTTCCTCCCGGTACGATGGATCCTACGCCTAGTCTTTATAACACCACCATGTACATGATGGCTGGCTTATTGATTGTGGCCTTAATCAGTAACTGGCTGATGCGTCCGGTGCACCCCAAACACCACGTGGAAAACAGCCACCCTGATTTTTTGTCTGATAAAAAATAGCCTTTAGCTCATCAAGCTTTATCGTAAAAAACGAATTGATGAATACGTTGCTTTGAGTTACGTATTCATCTTTTGCGTAAAAGGATATGTGTTTTCTTTCTCGGCTTATTTATCATTTATACCTTGATTTTTAGCACGTTATCAGTCTTCAACGGCTTCACTAAACAGTAGTGATTAGTTTTGATAATTACACTTGGCTAACGTAATATTTAACAGAATATATCGGTCCTCTGGGGTAATGTGAAATATGTCGCGCTGTTTTCCAAAAGTTTTCATACTGCTCATTCTGATCTCCAGCAATGTGTGGGCAAATGAAATAACTGTGTCGGCGGCCAGCAGCCTGACCAATGCTTTTAGAGATATCGCCGAGCAATATCAAACAGAAAATCCAGCCTCTAAAGTATTTTTGAACTTTGCGGCATCAGGTGTGTTACAACAGCAAATCGCTCATGGCGCACCCGTTGATATTTTCGCCTCAGCAGATGAAAAGACTATGGATCTGCTGGTTCAACAGCAATTCATTCAAAATGATTCACTGCAGCTCTTCGCCAAAAACCAATTGGTCGTCATTACCCCTATTGACTCTAAAATAAGGTTGTCCGATCTGTCCGATCTACAGCAACCAGCTATTAAACGTATTGCCATCAGCAACCCGGACAGTGTGCCCGTGGGCCATTATTCAAAAATTGCCTTGCAGAAAAATCTGTTGTGGGAGGTATTGCAGGAGAAAACCATCCGCACACAAAATGTTCGTCACTCACTCGATTATGTTGCCCGAAAAGAAGTCGATGCAGGTTTTGTCTATCGTACGGACGCTATGCTCACTCCAGACCAGGTTCAGATCGCCCTTACTGTCGATATGCAGGAGAATGTCCATTATCCAATCGCGATAACCCGTAATGGGACAAATAAAATTGAAGCAGCAAACTTTATCCGCTACGTATTATCGGCTGCTGGACAGAAAATCCTCGCTCAGTACGGATTTAACGCACCTTGAGCAGCAATAGATGATGTTGTCACTCGACCCGGTATGGCCGGCTTTTTTTCTGTCAATGAAAGTGGCCGGCTGGGCTACTTTTTTCACCCTGATTCTGGGCGTCAGTGTGGGGTATTTTCTGGCTAGAGTGAATTTTAGAGGCCGTGATCTGGTAGACAGCTTTTTAACTTTACCAATGGTTCTTCCTCCCACGGTTTTGGGTTATTACCTGCTGGTTCTGCTGGGTCGTGAAGGAGCTATTGGCTTCTGGCTGCAAGGCTATGGAATTTCATTAATATTTACCTGGCAAGGTGCCGTTATCGCTGCCACCATTGTTTCGTTTCCACTGGTGTTCAAACCTGCCAGAGCAGCGTTTGAAAGCGTCGATGGACAATTAGAACAAGCTGCTCGCGTATTGGGCTTATCTGAAATAAGCCTGTTTTTCCGGGTAACCCTACCACTGGCCTGGCGCGGTATTATGGCTGGCCTGTTGCTCGCTTTTGCACGAGCAATGGGTGAGTTCGGCGCAACCCTGATGATTGCCGGTAGCATTCCCGGCAAAACTCAAACTCTCTCCATTGCGATTTATGAAGCAGTGCAGGCTGGTCAGGATGATTTGGCCACACTATTTGTGCTGATTACCTCTTTCATTTGTATCGTCGTTTTATTATCAGCCAGCTACCTCGCTCCGGGTCGCATTGCTTATCGAGGCTGAACCCACAATGTATCTTGATGTAGACATACAAAAAACCTTTAGCTCGGCCAATCGTCATTTTGAATTAAATGTACGGTTTCAATCCGATAGCCAGCGAATCGTTATCTTTGGCCCTTCGGGTTCTGGTAAAAGTCTCACGTTGAAAGCAATTGCCGGTTTGATAAAAATTGATCAAGGACATATCCGTCTGGACTCCAGAGTCTTGACCGACAGAAATAAAAAAATCTCTCTCACCCCACAACAACGCAATTTAGCGTACTTGTTTCAGGACTACGCACTTTTTCCACACCTGACGGTAAGACAAAATATCAGCTTCGGTTTAACTAAAGGCTGGTTAAATCCTGCCCCAAAAAAACCATTTGCAGCAGTGAATTACTGGCTTGAAGCATTTGAGCTGGAAACATTAGCAGATCAACTTCCTGATCAGCTTTCCGGCGGTCAACGTCAGCGGACAGCCTTGGCTCGTGCATTGGTAGCTAAACCCCAGGCATTATTACTGGATGAACCTTTTACTGCGCTCGACGCCGATTTACGCCATGTAATGCGCAAGGAGCTGGATCAATTACAACAGCAATTGCAGGTTCCCATAATCATGATTACTCATGATCCGGAAGATGTCGCGATATTTGGTCAGCATGTCCTGACAATTAAAAACGGCCGTATTATCAGCGATGATGTTGGATAAATTGCCTAGTGAACAGATCAAGCAGGTAACTTTACAAGCGAAATAATTACAGTGATGATTTCTAGCATCGTTTTTTGAAAACAAAACGAATAACGCGACAAAAGCTGCTCAACACAGCTAAAGCATTGAGGTACCGGTCATGATTAGTGGAATTTATGCCGCCCTGGCAGCATTATTGATTGTGGGATTAGCGCGAAACGTCATACGTTTGCGTCGGCAATATAAAGTCGCGCTGGGCGATGGTGGCAATGGCGATTTACTGGCAGCGATTCGGGCCCATGCCAATGCGGTGGAGTACCTGCCAATTGGTTTGCTGCTGTTATTGATATTCGAACTCAATCAAGGCCCTATCTGGTTGCTCCACCTACTGGGCAGCATGTTTATTATCGGCAGATTGATTCACGCCTACGGAGTCAGCAAAGCTATTATCAGTCGTCGAATCATAGGCATGCAAATGACATTGTGGTTACTGATCATTATGGCGGTTTTGAATCTGTTTGCTTTTGCCGGATTTCAGTTAGCCAGCTGAATCAGTTTCATTATCTAATCCCAACTCAGACCACAAGGCATCAACCCGAGCGACAATTGCCGGGTCTTTCTCGATCGGTCTGCCCCATTCACGGTTGGTTTCACCAGGCAATTTATTGGTGGCATCCATTCCCATCTTGGAGCCCAACCCCGAAACTGGTGAGGCAAAATCCAGATAATCTATCGGCGTATTCTCGACCAAAACAGTATCGCGCGCCGGGTCCATTCTTGTAGTAATCGCCCATATCACATCCTGCCAATCGCGGACGTTCACATCATCATCAACGACGATGACGAATTTTGTATACATAAACTGTCGTAAAAACGACCACACCCCCATCATCACCCGTTTGGCATGACCGGCATATTGTTTTTTCATGCTGACCACTGCCATCCGATATGAGCAGCCTTCAGGTGGCAGATAAAAATCGACAATCTCCGGAAACTGCTTCTGCAATATCGGCACAAATACTTCATTAAGTGCCACACCCAAAATGGCCGGCTCATCCGGTGGACGACCAGTGTAGGTGCTGTGATAAATCGGATTTTTACGCTGGGTTATGCGTTCAATGGTAAACACCGGAAAGCTATCCACTTCATTGTAATACCCTGTGTGATCACCATATGGTCCTTCCGGTGCCATATCATCGGGGTAGATAAAACCTTCCAACACAATCTCCGCCTGAGCAGGCACCTGCAAATCACTGCCGATACATTTGACCAGCTCAGTTTTACTGCCACGTAGCAGACCCGCAAAGGCATATTCGGAAAGCGTGTCGGGAACAGGCGTCACCGCACCTAGAATAGTCGCCGGATCACACCCCAGCACTACAGCAATCGGAAACGGTTCGCCAGGATGGGTTTGCTGCCATTCCTTAAAATCCAGCGCCCCGCCGCGATGTGATAACCAGCGCATAATCACCCGGTTTTTACCGATCACCTGCTGACGATAAATTCCTAAATTCTGCCGGGTTTTGTGCGGACCTTTAGTGACCACCAAACCCCAGGTAATTAATGGTGCAGCATCTTCCGGCCAGCAGAGTTGAATCGGATACTCAGCCAAATCAATTGCATCGCCTTCAATTATTTGCTCCTGACAAGGTGCTTTTTTCACCACCTTCGGGCCCATATTCAACACCTGACGAAAGATCGGCAACTTATCCCAGGCATCTTTCATACCCTTAGGCGGTTCCGGCTCTTTCAGAAATGCCAGCAACTTACCGACTTCACGTAACGCCTCAACCGAATCCTCCCCCATGCCCAATGCAACACGTTTAGGTGTACCAAACAAATTGGCCAATACCGGAATCTTGCTGCCCTTGGGATTCTCAAACAGAATCGCCGGACCACCAGCACGCAATACCCGATCACAAATCTCCGTCATTTCCAGATGGGGATCTACCTCAGTGGTAATGCGTTTTAACTCGCCCTGTTTTTCCAGGTTGGTGATGAAGTCTCTTAGGTCGGTGTATTTCATGGATTGTTGTTTGTTTTTACCAGGATGGTGTAGCTTACCAGCTTCAGACATGATTTGGCTTAGCAGCAATCTCTATTGAATTATTTTTAATTCGCCATTGAGAGACTGAAAATTTCGACTATTAAAGCAATATTTTTCTATAGTTTTCTGCCCTTCCCCCCATGATCATAGTGAGCACACAACAAGCATCCGATCATCGTTAAATTCCATAAAACTTGATTTTTAATTGCGAACTAAAGCCCGCTGTTCATTTTTTGCGTGGCCAAAAAACGAACCAAAAAAGGCCAGCCCATACTCGCCCTGCGGGTTCCCCTGCGCTTCTCATGCTGATCCGAGAAGCTATGCGATGCTCGGCTTCGTATAAGGGCAATCAAGGGATAAATTTTCAGGTCGGAGCTGAATTCCCCTTTTGTGTTGACGAGTAGCGGCTTTTTGTCAGGATTAGAGACTTACCTGTTTGAGCGAAGCGAGTTTGGTGAGTCTCCCTGACAAAAAACGCAACGCAGTGGAGCCGCAGGCCAACACAAGGGGTGCCTTGGGGTTGTTAGGGGAATGGGCACGCATTCCCCTGACTCGACATTAAGTCGAAACTGAAAAGTGTACTAATTGTTGGGCTTCGCAAGCTCTACCCAATCTACCCTGGATATAAGCCTGCTTCCGCCACTACTCATCTAATCAATTCAAGGCTTAAGCCGCATTCAATGCCTTGCTAGGCGTAATCTTAATCGCAACAAACTTGGATGTTGGAGTAAAGGTATGGTCACCATAACTATCCAGCGGTACTAATGGATTGGTTTCCGGATAATAGGCCGCCGCCTGACCTTGTGGCACATCAAAACTCAAAATGGTGAAATCGCTGACGCGACGCTCTTTGCCGTCATCCCACAAGGAATAAATATCCACTTTTTGGCCATGTTCCAGTCCCAGACGTTGAATATCTGCTTTGTTGACAAAGATCACATCACGCATGCCATATACCCCACGATAACGATCATTCATGCTGTAAATGGTCGTGTTGTACTGATCATGTGAACGCATGGTCTGCAGAATCAAATCTGGTTTTTCACCGGTATCTGAAATCTGTTGGTGAATCAGCGATTCTGGCAGAGCATTCGCCATAAAACGTGCTTTGCCCGTGGTCGTTTGCCATTGACGTTCAGCGGCTGGGTTACCCAGATAGAAGCCGCCTGGTTTGGCAATACGCTCATTAAAGTTTTTAAATCCTGGAATCACGTCATCGATCAGATCACGAATCCGATCATAATCTTCAACCAACCATTTCCAGTCCACCGGATGTTTGCCTAAAGTCGCTTCGGCAATACCTGCAATGATCGCCGACTCTGATTTCATTAATGGGGAAAAAGGTTTCAATTGACCATAAGAAATATGCACCATGCTGAAGGTGTCTTCTACGGTAATACCCTGTTTACCACTCATCTGATAATCAATTTCCGTCCGTCCCAGACAAGGCAGCATCAAAGCATCCTTACCGGTGACTAAATGGCTTCTGTTTAATTTAGTGGAAATCTGGACTGTCAGGTCACAATTTTTCATCGCGGCGTGCGTACGTGGAGTATCTGGCGCGGCTTGCACAAAGTTACCACCCAGTCCAAAGAAGACCTTGATATCCCCTTGTTCCATTGCGGCAATGGCTTTGACCGTCGTATGACCATGCTCACGAGGCATTTTAATTTTGAAGCGGTTTTCCAGTGCATCGAGTAACCACTCAGGTGGCTGTTCATCAATGCCCATGGTGCGATCGCCCTGCACATTACTGTGACCACGGACAGGTGACAGACCCGCACCAGGTTTGCCCACGTTGCCTCGTAATAACTGCAGACTGACAATTTCATGAATGGTGGATACCGAATGCACGTGCTGGGTGATCCCCATGGCCCAACACATGATGACCCGATTGGCTTTGCGATACATATTGGCAGCCATTTCAATCTCTGCCAGACTCAGGCCTGATTGGGCTTCAATATGCTGCCAGCTGGTATTGTCCAGCTCAGCCAGGTACTCATCTACGCCACTGGTGTGCTCGGCGATAAACTCGCGATCAAAGACGGCAGCACCATCATTGGCCAGCGCTTGTTTTTCCCATTCCCAAAGGAATTTAGCCATACCACGAATAGCCGCCATATCACCGCCGAGTGCCGGTCTGAAATAGGCCGTATTGGTGGGCTCTGAATCGTTTTTAAGCATTTCAAATGGATTTTGCGGATGCTGAAAGCGTTCCAGACCACGTTCTTTTAACGGGTTAAAACAAATAACCTGTGCGCCACGTTTTACCGCTTCACGTAAAGGTTCCAGCATACGGGGATGGTTTGTCCCGGGGTTTTGTCCGATAACAAAAATGGCATCTGCATGTTCAAAGTCTTCAAACTCAACAGTGCCTTTACCGACACCTAAAGTTTCAGACATGGCGATACCGCTGGCTTCGTGGCACATGTTTGAACAATCAGGGAAATTGTTGGTACCCAGAGTACGAACAAACAGTTGATATAAAAATGCGGCTTCATTACTGGCACGACCCGAAGTGTAAAACTCGGCCTGGTGTGGTGAATCCATGTTTTTTAGATGCTGGGCGACCAGTTCAAAGGCCTGTGGCCAAGTGGTTGGTTCATAGTGGTCTGTTTCTGCGTTGTAACGCATGGGATGGGTAATACGACCTTGTGATTCCAGCCAATGGTCGTTTTGTTGCAGCAATTCAGTAACGGTGTGTTTAGCAAAAAAAGCCGGATCGACTCGACGACTGGTGGCTTCCCAGTTAACAGCTTTAGCGCCATTCTCGCAAAATTTAATCATGCCTTTTTCAGGCGTTTCACCCCAGGCACATCCGGGACAGTCCAGTCCGTGATCCTGATTGGTTTTCAGCATCGCACGAATGTTGTGCATGGCATTTTTACTGCCTAGCCAATTTTTGGTCACGCTGACTAAAGCGCCCCAACCTGCTGCTGGACCATTGTAGGGTTTATAATGACTCAAAGTTTTTCTCCGAGAAAAATGTATAGTTCGCCGCGAACCAATCAAATGCTAAAACCACATTTCTTCTGGCACGCCACTGAGTTTTTTCGCTGATTATTGTATTTGTGAGATCAGATTAGGCCGAATAATGCCATTGGGTATTGCTAAATATGCAATATTTAACATATTTCTGATCATTGCGATTTAGTTAAATTATAATAACTAAAGCCGCTATATATCAATAATGACTCTTTGATCAGGAAATAATTCCTCACTGGTTTATGAGCGCTTAAATTATGCAAAATAAAACATATATAGTGCTGGACGAGTGTTCACGCCACTTTGTTGTCACTGTTACTCTGGACTCTCCCATTAGACCAACACAGCAGTTGAATTTTGACTCAATAGGCTGCTGCATTTTTGCGCAATTTTTTCTGCTTCACTCTTTATTTAAATGAATCTATTGGCCGAATAACAAGTCTTACTTATTATAAGCTTTGTGTGGTTAAATAAAGCTGTTAATACAATCGGTTGGAGGTTGTTATGGCTGGAGGTTGGTCTCGTGATGGCGCGGTTCAGGATCAGATTGATGCAAGTGTTGAAGATGGTGTGCAACAGGTGCGATCCCGATTACCGAAAGGTGAGAGCCTGACACATTGTGAAGAGTGTGAGAAAGAGATTCCACAAGCACGCCGGGAAGCGATTCCAGGTGTTCGTCTTTGCGTGAAATGTCAGGAAATCGTAGATAAGGAAAACAAGGCTTTCAATCTGTTTAATCGCCGTGGCAGTAAAGATAGCCAGTTACGTTAAGTTGTTTAATGTTCAACACAAAAAAGGGGCTTTCGCCCCTTTTCTATTTCTTTTCGACTGATTAAGCCGCAATACCAGTGTGTCTTAATAACGCATCAATCTGCGGTTCGCGGCCACGAAACTCAATAAACAATTCCATCGGCTCACGTGAACCACCCTGCTCCAGAATTGCTTGAAGAAACTCCAGACCGGTTTGCCGATCGAAGATGCCATTTTCTTCAAACTTGGAGAAGGCATCAGCGGAGAGTACTTCTGCCCATTTATAGCTGTAATAACCAGCAGCATAACCACCAGCAAAAATGTGGGCAAAGCTGTGCGCAAACCGATTGAATTTCGGTGGTTTCACCACAGTCACTTCATTGCGCACCTGTTCCAGAATTTTTTCGACCTGATTCGGTTCATTCGGGTTGAATTCCAGATGCAGACGGAAATCAAACAACGAGAATTCGAGCTGACGTAACATCATCATTGCTGACTGGAAATTTCGAGCAGCAATCATTTTGTCAAACAGATCATCAGGTAATTTTTCACCCGTCTGATAATGTCCAGAAATCAAATCCAAGGCTTCACGTTCCCAGCACCAGTTTTCCATAAACTGGCTGGGCAGCTCGACCGCATCCCATGCCACCCCATTGATACCGGACACCCCGGCATATTCAATTTTGGTCAGCATATGATGCAGACCATGACCGAATTCATGAAATAAAGTAGTAACTTCATCATGGGTAAACAGTGCCGGTTTATCACCGACCGGTTCAGAGAAATTACAGGTTAAAAACGCAACAGGGATTTCGATGCCTTCAGCAGTTCGACGGCGCGCCTTGCATTCATCCATCCATGCTCCACCCCGTTTGTGTTGCCGGGCATATAAGTCCAGATAAAACTGGGCACGTATGCTGCCATCTTCAGCAACAATCTCAAAAAAGCGGACATCTTTGTGCCAGACATCCACGTCCTTACGTTCACGGATATCAAGCCCGTATAAACGATTGACCACGGCAAACAGGCCATTCACTACTTTGTCTTCAGGGAAATACGGTTTTAATTCTTCCTGTGAAATTGAATAACGCTGCTGACGCAGCTTTTCAGCAAAATACGTCACATCCCAGGCTTCCAGTTGATCCTGATTGGCAGTCTCCTTGGCAAAAGCACGTAATTCGGCGTATTCCTTTTCCGCAATCGGTTTTGAGCGCTTGGCCAGATCCTGCAAAAAGTCCAACACCTGCTGTGGTGATTGCGCCATTTTGGTGGCCAGCGAACGTTCGGCATGATTGGCAAAACCTAGCAGGTTGGCCAGTTTATGACGCAGATTAAGAATATCCAGCATCACTTCAGTGTTATCCCATTTACCGGCATTTGGGCCTTGATCCGATGCTTTGGTAGCAAAGGCGGTATACATTTCTTCGCGTAACTCACGGTTATCGGCATAGGACATAACCGGCATATAAGAAGGAAAGTCGAGCGTAAATAACCAGCCTTCTTCTCCTTCACGTTTGGCCATTTGTTGTGCCATCTCAATGGTTGATGGTGGCAGACCAGACAACAAAGATTCGTCGGTAATCAGCTTGCGCCAGGCATGAGTGGCATCCAGCAAATTTTCTTCAAACTTGGCGGTGCGTTCGGTCATTTGCTGTGACAGCTTTTTGAATTCATCACGTTGCTGCTGCTCCAGCTCCACCCCGGACAAACGAAAATCTCGAACCGCGTTATCAATCACCTTTTTCTGCGCAGTATCGAGCTTCTGATATTCCGCGCCTTCGGCAATGGCTTTATAGGATTGATACAAGGTTTCATTCTGGCCCAGCTCAGTAGAAAATTCGCTGAGCTTTGGCAAACATGCATTGTAGGCCTGACGTAATGCTTCAGAATTGACCACTGAGTTCATATGGCTGACCGGTGACCAGACACTGTCAATCAATGCGTCCATATCTTCCATTGGTTGTACCAAGTTATCCCAGGTGGGCTCTGTCAACGTGCTGAGAATGGTGTCAATTTTATTGCGCGCCGTGCTTAATGCATGATCAATCGCAGGCTCAACATGCTCTGCTTTTATTGCGGAAAATGGCGGTAAACGGTGATTTTCCAATAGTGGGTTACTCATAATTTTGTCCTGATTAAGTTCGGTATCGCCCGCATTGCGACGTATGAAGGTATTGTCATGGTAACGCAACAAAACAGTCATCACACTGCAATATGCATTAGCTAAGGTTCGCTCAGAATTTTAAGTGAAAGAGTGCCTTATGCAAACACAACTAAGTCACAAGCAAAAGCTGAAAGTTCGCACAGTATTCATTTCGGATATCCATTTGGGGTTCCGGGGTTGCAGTGCTGAGCTCCTCCTTAACTTCTTACATAATGTGGAATGCGAGTATCTCTACCTGGTCGGTGACATTATCGACGTCTGGGAAATGAAAAAACGCATGTACTGGCCTCAGCTTCATAACAACGTTGTCCGTACTCTTCTCGGTAAAGCCAAACACAACACCAAGGTTATATTTGTCCCAGGTAATCATGACGAGATTTTGCGGGATTACGATGGGGCGGTGTTCGGCAATGTGCAGATTCATAATGAAATTATTCACACCACTGCAGATAAACGTAAATTATTGATTATCCATGGCGATCAATTTGACAGTGTGGTGAAAATATCACCGATGCTGGCAAAAATCGGCAGCCGGTTGTACGAGTTTTTACTGCGCGCCAATCGCTGGGTCAATTATTTCCGTCGTAAGCTGGGATTTTCTTACTGGTCCTTGGCGGCGTTTTTAAAACACAAAGTCAAAAATGCCGTGCAATACATCAGTAACTTTGAAGAAGCCGTGGCGCATGAAGCCTCTAAACAAGGGGTGGATGGTGTGGTTTGTGGTCATATTCACCGGGCTGAAATCACCCGCATACACGACATTGATTATTACAACTGTGGTGACTGGGTAGAAAGCTGCACCGCACTGGTAGAGCATCCAGATGGCCAGATGGAAATCATTCCCTGGGCAGAATTATTGAATCAACAAGTCTTACTCGCCAAAGCCGCTTAATGAAACTGGTGATTGTCACGGATGCCTGGGAACCCCAGGTTAACGGGGTCGTGCGTACATTAGGGAAAACGCGCGAACATCTTCAGCAAATGGGGTATGAAGTGATCATGATCACCCCATTGAATTTTAAAACCATTCCCTGTCCGACCTATCCTTCTATTCGTCTTGCCTTGCTGCCTTATCGCAAACTTGCCAATATGCTGGATAATCTTCAGGCCAATGCGGTACATATTGCGACGGAAGGCCCCCTGGGGATGGCAGCCCGGCGATGGTGCTTACGTCATCAGATCCAATTTACCACTTCCTTTCATACCCAATTCCCCGAGTATTTACGCTTACGATTACCAATCCCGCTCAGTTGGAGTTATGCCTGGCTAAGACGTTTTCATCGACCAGCTGCGCGTACCCTGGTGCCCACCATTTCACAACAGCAACGCTTGCAGCAACATGGTTTTCGGGATGTTTATGTGTGGGGTCGGGGAGTTGATACACAGATATTTACGCCCGATCATGCCAAAGAATATGACTTGCCTCGTCCCATCTTCATCAATATGGGCCGGGTGGCGGTGGAAAAAAATATTGAAGCATTTTTGGACTTGAAATTACCCGGCAGCAAAGTAGTGATTGGCGATGGTCCAGACTTGGAAATGTTGCAAAAGCGTTATCCCGGCGTGCTGTTTACCGGTGCCAGGTTTGCTGAAGATCTGGCTGCCTATCTCGCTGGCGGTGATGTATTCGTCTTTCCCAGTCAGACTGATACGTTTGGTTTAGTGATATTAGAAGCAATGGCCAGTGGACTTCCCGTTGCTGCTTATCCCGTGACCGGCCCGAAAGATATTCTTGTTCCAGGCAAAACGGGTGTGCTCGACTGGGATCTGCAAAAAGCTGCTTTAAATGCGCTGAATCTCAAAAAAACGGATTGTATCGCTTATGCTCGAGAAAATAGCTGGCAAAAATGCAGTGAAGTATTCGCCGGATTTATGCATGACAATCATGCAACAAGTCAGGTGAAAGCTACGCAAATACTTGGTGAGAAAAGTTAAAACGCTCTCATTCGCATGTTGTATAGTGACAACACCGTCATACTTTCTTGGTATTGGTACAACAGATCACTTGATTAGCCTGGAACTGCCATGCGATTATTCCCATTAAATTTGTTTCAGGGAATGCCACAATGTTCGATCTCAAAAGTTTATTCAGACTCAGCCTGGTTAGTATGGTTGTTCTGTTTACCGGTTGCGCCACTGTACAGAATCCTGACGAACGCGATCCGTTCGAAAGTTATAACCGCGCAATGTATAAATTTAACGATACCGTTGACCGTGCGGTAATCAAACCTGTTGCCCAAGGTTACGATGTTGTGGTTCCTGATGCCATCAGCTGGGGCGTCAGTAACTTTTTCAGCAACCTCAATGACATTACAGTTGCCATTAACAGTCTGCTGCAGGGCAAGTTTAGTCAGGCAGCCGATGATACAGGCCGTTTCCTGTTAAACAGTACAGTGGGTGTCGCGGGTATTTTTGATGTGGCAGGCCATGCCGGTAACCGTAAGCGTAACGAAGACTTCGGTCAAACGCTCGGCACGTGGGGTGCTGAACCCGGTGCATATGTTGTATTGCCGTTTTTTGGTCCACGGACAGTACGTGATTCATTTGGTCTGGTTGGCGATATGTTTACCGATCCGGTCATGTATGTAGAGGGTCCAGGAGCACGTAATGCATTTACCGCAACCCGTGTAATTGATGCACGTGCCAACCTGTTGAAATCTGAGCGTGTGTTGGATGAGGCAACGGATGACGAGTATGCATACGTCAGAAATGCCTATCTGCAACGTCGTCAATATCTGGTTTACGATGGCAATCCACCAGATGAAGATGATTATGATTTGTTTGATGATGAATAAGTAAAGAACGGTTGGGCTTTCATTACGACCACGATGGTGACATGAAAGATTAACAGCCCTTAGGGACATAACGTTTTCTCATCGTTATAATGCAAAGAGCCGGATTTATTCCGGCTCTTTTTTATTTTTAACGTTCCATCATCGGTTTTTAAATGACTTCAATTGTTTTTATCATCGCTATTGTCAGTGGTTTTGCACTACTGATTTGGGGTGCGGATAAATTTATTGATGGCGCAGCAGGTATTGCATCAAATCTTGGTGTAGCCCCATTGATTGTTGGATTGACTATCGTCGGGTTTGGCACGTCTGCCCCGGAAATGATGGTCTCTGCATTGGCGGCTTTTGACGGTGCGCCGGCGTTAGGTATCGGTAACGCTATTGGTTCAAATATCACCAATATTGGTCTGGTGCTGGGTATGACAATTCTTATTACGCCATTGGTGGTTCACTCAGTTACCTTAAGAAGAGAATTCCCGCTACTGGTTTTCATCATGTTCCTCGCGCTGCTATTGCTACTTTGGGATATGGAACTGGACCGCATTGATGGCGTTTTCCTGTTTTCCGGCTTCATAATGACTTTGGCGGGAATGGCGTGGCTGGCAATGAAAAGTGCGCAGGATGACCCGCTGAAAATTGAATTTACCCAGCAATATGATCAGCCAAAACTCTCTCTAAAAAAATCTACCCTGTTGTTTTTTACCGGATTAGCCGGTCTGCTGGGGGGATCTAAACTCTTAGTCTGGGGTGCGGCGGGTATCGCTCAACTTATGGGCATAAGCGACTTAGTGATCGGCTTAACGGTGGTCGCTATCGGAACCAGCTTGCCGGAACTGGCCGCATGCATCTCCTCAGCATTAAAAAACGAACATGATATTGCGGTGGGTAATATTCTGGGTTCAAATATTTTTAATTTGCTTGCCGTTCTGGCCATGCCAGGACTGATTCAACCTTCAAAAGTGGATACGCTGCTGCTAACCCGCGATTTTAGTTTTATGATTGGGCTGACAATCGTGTTGTATTGGTTTGCACGCTTTTGTTTAAAAGGTCGATTGGGACGTCCGGTAGGATTATTACTACTTCTGGTTTATGCAGGCTACATGAGTTTGCTGGCCTATCAAGGTGTGCATAACGGTATATGAAAATTGATTCGGATAAATTAAAAAAACTGGCACTCGCCGTCATCGATACCGAGCTGGAATCGGTAACCCTGCTGCGTGATCGCATTGATGATGATTTTGTTCGTGCATGCGAATATTTATTACAATGTCAGGGCCGTATTGTGGTGATTGGTATGGGAAAATCCGGCCATATCGGTAGTAAAATTGCGGCAACATTAGCAAGCACGGGGAGCCCGGCTTTTTTTGTGCATCCCGGTGAAGCCAGTCATGGTGACTTGGGCATGATTACCGATAAAGATGTGGTACTGGCATTATCCAATTCAGGTGAAACCGCCGAAATCCTGACCATTTTGCCTTTGATTAAACGGCTTGGTGTTCCACTGATTACCATGAGCGGCCGGATGGACTCAACGCTTGCATCTTGTGCCGACGCTGTGATTAATGTCAGTGTCTTCAAAGAAGCTTGTCCACTTGGATTAGCCCCCACTTCCAGCACCACGGTGGCATTAGTCATGGGAGATGCATTGGCTATTGCATTGTTGGAAACACGCGGATTTACTGCGGAAGACTTTGCACTATCGCATCCCGGTGGCAATCTGGGGCGACGTTTATTGCTGCGAGTCAGTGATATTATGCATAGCGGAACCGCGATCCCTCAGGTGAATGAACAGGCTTTATTGCGTGACGCTCTGATCGAAATGTCTAACAAAAGTCTGGGCATGACGGCTGTAGTAGATAATGATGGCAAACTGGTAGGTATTTTCACTGATGGTGACTTACGTCGCGTGCTGGCTCAGGAAGTCAATATTCTGACCGCTCATCTTAAAGAACATATGACCCGAGATTGCAAAACGGGTCGAGCAGAGATGCTGGCTGCTGAAGCATTACAAATGATGCAGCAATATAAAATTAGCGGCTTGTTGATTACTGATAAAAACCATAACTTAACTGGCGCGCTCAATATGCACGATTTATTGCGTGCTGGCGTAGTCTGATTTTTAGGAAAAAAAATGCAAGATATAACGGCTCGCGCCAAACAAATTAAACTGGTGATTTTTGATGTCGACGGCGTACTGACTGACGGCAGCATTATCATCGGTGATGATGGCGAAGAATACAAAGCATTCCATTCGCGTGATGGACACGGCATGAAACTGCTGCAGTACACTGGTGTCGATATTGCTATTATTACTGGCCGCACTTCCAGAGTTGTCGAACATCGTATGCAAAGCCTGGGCATTAATCTTGTCTATCAGGGACAAAAAGTAAAATTGCCTGCATTTGAAGAATTGTTAAAAACGCTTAAATTGAAACCGGAACAATGTGCGTATGTGGGTGATGATTGGGTGGATTTATCCATCATGAGCCGAGTGGGATTAGCCATTGCAGTTCAAGATGCGGATGCTGTGGTGAAAAAGCATGCTCACTGGATTACTCCCTCTCGAGGCGGTAAAGGTGCAGCACGCGATGTGTGTGAATTAATTATGGAAGGACAGGGAACCCTGCAGGACCAAATTGAACGCCATCTTTAATATTCCTAGCTATCTCAAAATTGGCTTGCTGCTGCTTGCAGTAATCAGTTTGTGGATGCTGTTTGATAAACCGACTCCGCCTAAAACGGAGGCTGCTGTACATTACAATATTGATTTTGGCATGACTGACTTCAAACTGACGGTCATGGACATCAATGGTAAGCCATCTCGGGTCATTACCGGTGAAACGCTCTACCATTACCCGGAAAATGACCGTACTGAAATATTTAATCCCAATACCTTGTTTATTGTGCCGGAAAATAATGATTGGATCATTGAGTCGGATCATGCTGAAACACAAGGAGAAGGCGAAAACATTCTTCTCTCCGGCAATGTTATTATTACCAACAAAGATCAACCTGAAATTCAGTTATTAACGGAAGTTCTTAATCTGGATACGGTTCATAACACAGCTTACACCGATCAACCCGTTACAATGAAATCGCCGCATGGCGATACCCATTCAGTCGGGTTTCATGCGGCTTTACAAGAAGAAACCATCAATCTGCACTCTAGGGTGAGAGGACAATACAATGCGCCACCGGTTAATTAATCTGCTTTGGGTTCTGACGATAATGCCATCGCTTGCTCTCGCCTTGCCCAGCGATAGAGAGCAGCCCATCAATATCGAAGCAGATCACGCGCAGTTGGATGATGAAAGCGGCGTCACGCAATACAAGGGCGATGCCATACTTACTCAGGGAACACTGCGAATTGAAGGTGATGTGATTACCTTCTTTTATGATGAAAACCGTGAATTGGAAAAAGCGATAGCGGAAGGCAATCTCGCTACCTATGAGCAGGTTCATAAAGAAGGCGACAAACCGGTCAAAGCCAAAGCATTACAGATGGAATACCATGCCAGCAAACAACGTATTTATTTAGTAGGTCAAGGTTATGTCTGGCAGTCGGGGGATGAATTTCGAGGCAATCATATCGAATACGATATCGACAAAAATATTGTGATCGCCAACTCCAGACCAGTCGAAGTCGATGGTCAGCAGCAATCCAGCGGCCGAGTTCATATCACGATCCAACCACCAGGTCAGCGTGAAAAAAACAAAACCAAAGCAACGCCGTCGGCAGAACAAGCTCCCAAACCTGTCACAGAAGCACCCGAACAACAATCTGACATGAGTTATCCAACAGCTGTCACTCAAACGACATTAAATGTCAGAACCGGTCCCGGCACACAATATGAACGAATTGGTGCCTTTGTCGAAAATACCGAAGTGATTGTATTAACACGTCAGCCCGAGTGGTCACAGGTTCGGGGAATGAGTGGTGATAAAGCTATTATTGGTTGGGTCAGTTCTCGTTATCTGCAAATGAACCCTGAATAAAGCACGGAATATAAATGAGTCAGCTTTCTGCAATGTCGCTCGCCAAGCAATTTGGCGATCGGCAGGTTGTTAAAAATATTTCACTTGAAGTAAACGGTGGTGAAATTGTTGGCTTGCTGGGTCCCAATGGCGCGGGAAAAACTACCAGCTTTTATATGATTGTCGGCCTCATTCCAGTGGATCACGGCAGTATATTTCTTGATCAGCAAGAGCTCACCCATGAACCGATTCATAATCGTGCTCGCCTAGGAATCGGTTATCTGCCTCAGGAAGCCTCGGTTTTTCGTAAATTATCGGTCGAAGATAATCTCTATGCCATTATTGAAACTCGAAAAAATCTCACTCTGAATGCCAAGCAAGATTTGCTGGAACGTTTACTGGAAGAATTTCATATTGGTCATATTCGCAAATCATTAGGTATGGCGCTATCCGGTGGTGAAAGACGCCGGGTTGAGATCGCCCGGGCATTGGCGATGGATCCCCAGTTTATTTTGCTTGATGAACCTTTTGCCGGTGTTGATCCGATTTCGGTTCTCGACATTCAGGGAATTATTAAAGCGCTGGCGGCGCGAGGCATTGGGATTTTAATTACCGATCATAATGTTCGTGAAACCCTGAGCGTGTGCGAACGGGCTTATATCTTTAATGAAGGTGAGGTGATAGCCAAAGGTACACCCGATGAAATTCTTAAAGATAAGCGTGTACTCAGCGTGTATCTGGGACGGGACTTTCGTTTGTAACTTTATAGGATTTTTTCACAACAAGCTTCTGGCTATTTCGCATACCTCTAGAGTAAGATGAATTGAACTCTGTTTGAGTACTTTTTATGTGTCGAATGCTCGTGCTTGCCTTGTTGTTATTTGGTAGCTCATCGCTAGCTGATGATTCAAATCAGAAGCTGACTCCCGTAACCATCAAACTTCACTGGCAAAATCAGTTTCAGTTCGCAGGCATATATGCCGCAGTAGAAAAAGGGTTTTACCGGGAAGCTGAGTTAGACGTTACTATTCTCAATGGACAGCAAGCCCCTTTCTATGAAGTAGAGACCGGTGTTGTCGACTTTGGCGTCTCTGGCGCGGGCTTGGTCGTTGAAAGATTAAAGGGACGTCCCTTTATTGCGCTGGCAGCCATCTTTCAGAGCAGTCCCTACACGTGGCTGGTCAGAGCAGATTCCGAAATAAAGCATCCCACAGATTTCATCGGCAAAACCGTGACTCGTCAGTCCTATGCTGATGACTTATCAGCCATGTTACTGAAATTCAATATTACCCCGTCACAGCTGAATATTGTTGAGCCAACGCGAGCGGATATTGACAATCTTATTGCGGGCAAAGTGGACGCACTTACAGCCTATGTTTCTAACGAACCGTTCTTGATGATGAGCCGCGAAGTAGACTACCGCACATTGTCTCCACATGAATTCAACATCAATTTTTACAGTGATATTGTTTTTACCTCAGAAGCTTTTCTAAAACGTGAGCCTGAAATTGTCGACGCGTTTACGTTGGCCACGCTCCGTGGCTGGCAATATGCACTGGAACATCCCCACGAAATCATTGATTTGATTTTAAAAGATTACAATACACAAAATAAAACACGGCCACATCTGGAATTTGAAGCCCAAAAGCTCAGTGAACTCAGTTTATATCCTACGGTGTCGTTAGGACATATGACAATCGAACGTTGGCAAAAAATTGCTGAACACTATCAGCAATTGGGCTTGGTGAGTAATGATGACCGGCTTGACGGTTTTATTTACGACCCTTCACCTCGCGTATCAATCTGGCTTAAGTGGCTGGTCTATTCACTTATCGCTTTGATTGTGTTGACGCTGATTGGCTATTTTATTAAACGCCATCATGCCAAAATTTTAAGTGAACAAATTGCTTTGCAAACAGCTGCACTTGAAGCGGAATTAGAAAAGGGAAAAGTCCTTGAAAATAAAGCCAAGCGCGAAAGTGAACGTTTACAAACATTATTAAATCACACCTTGGAAGGCGTTATTACTATTGATGAATCAGGCTTGATTCAAAATTTTAACGCAGCTTCTGTCAGGCTATTTGGCTATCAACCTGACGAAATTATTGGCCAAAATATTACTCGACTGATGCCTGCTCAACATCGACATCACCATGAAAACGGCATGAGCCGTTTTCTTCGCACGGAGCAATCTTCCATTATCGGCCAGCCCGTTGAGTTGGAAGCTTTGCATAAAAGCGGGCAAATCATTCCGATTGAACTGACGTTAAGCGCTTTTAAATGGGAAGATCAGTATTTTTTCACCGGTATTGTCCGAGACATTTCTTTACAAAAAGCAGAACATTTAGCTTTGATAGCCGCCAAGGAAGAAGCCGAAAAAGCCAACCAGGCAAAATCGGAATTTCTTTCGGTAATGAGCCATGAATTACGCACCCCACTGAATGCTATTTTAGGGTTTGCTCAGCTCTTGCAAAGTGATAAACAAGATCCGCTTACCGATACTCAACAAGATAGTTTAAAACTGATTATTCAAAGTGGTGAACATTTGCTTAAGCTAATCAATGATGTATTGGAACTGGCAAAAATCGAAACCGGCTCAGTCGAAGTTTCCATTGAGCCGGTGAGTATCAGCAATGCCATTCAATATTGTTTACCCATGTTGAATAATCTGGCGGATCGCTATCAGGTCACGATTCGCACCGGCGAGATCCCACAACAGTTAGTACTTGCTGATTTAACCAAACTCAAACAGGTACTGATTAATTTGATCAGTAATGCCATTAAATACAATCAACCCAAAGGGGAAGTGCTGGTCACCGGGGAAATCATGTCGCCTATCAACAGATTGCGTATTACGGTGCAAGATAATGGGATGGGAATCCCTCAGGACAAACAAGCTTATCTGTTTACCGCTTTTGATCGGTTGGGACAGGAAAATTCTGGCATTGAAGGCACAGGTGTCGGCTTAATTGTGACACAAAGGCTGATTAAGGCGATGAGTGGCCATATTGGTTTTGAAAGTACTGAAAATAAAGGCAGTCGCTTTTGGGTAGAGTTACCGATAACGAACCAAGCAAGCCATAGCGAAAGCTTAAATCATCAAGGGCCTGTGTCTACAGCCGATAATCCCTTTCTAGCCGATTCCTCTACCCTCATTTTGCATATCGAGGATAATCCGGCCAATATAAAATTGATGGAAGCCTTTTTTGATCGATTACCTCAGTACCAGCTACAAACCTGCAAAACCGCTGAAGCCGGGTTGGAATGGTTGGAACATAATATTCCGGCAGTCATTTTGATGGATATCAACCTTCCGGGAATCAGTGGCTTACAGGCCACTGAACAAATCATGGCCAACCCCAGATTGCAGCATATCCCCGTTATTGCAGTAACGGCGGCGGCGATGCCTTATGATTTACAACAAGCCGAAGGTTTGTTTACCGCCTATCTCACCAAACCGGTCAATTTTATCCTGCTGACGGAATTATTAAATCAATACAGTAAGCCAGAGGTTCATTCAACTGAAGGATAACCTTCCCGCTCTGGAAAAAATAATAAGGGCTCAACACGGGCATTATTCAAACTCACCCCCAAGTGCAGGTGTGGACCGGTAACACGGCCAGTGGCACCAACAGTGCCGATAATCTCGCCCTGTTGAATTTTTTGCCCTGCTTTGACATCAACCCGATCCAGATGGCAAAACATAGTCACCAATCCCTGACCATGATCTACCATTACGGTATTACCATTAAAAAAATAATTCCCTGTATCCGACACAACACCATCGGCAGGCGCCATAATTTTGGTACCAGTGGCGGCTGCAATATCTATCCCACTGTGGGGATTACGCTCTTCCCCGTTAAACACTCTGCGACGGCCAAACAGTCCGCTTACCCGACCTTCAATTGGCCAGACAAAATTCAAAGGGACGCTGTCACTGACACGCCAATGCCGTAAGGCGCTGTTTATCTTTGCTGTTTCGGCTTCAATCCGTTTCATGTCATTAGCATAAGGATTGACCTTGCGATCATCTGTTACGGTGATATGTTGCGTGGGATACGATTTGTCTTTTATTTCAAACAAAACGCTATTTATCGTCCCCTGATTATTTACCAGAATTTTATGTGTTCCCGGTTTACTGGCAAGAGGAATCCCAACAATGGCCAACCATTGTGCATCCTGCCTTACCACCAGCACCCGTTGCGCATCATAGGTAACTTCTGGTGGCACATTCGCATTGCTATCTAACGGCAATACAACCACGCCGCCAGGTACAGGCAATTGTTGTGGTAATGCCCAGGCAGTTGAGCAGACGAAAAGCATCAACCAATAAATCACGCTAAATATGTACTTCATTTCTTACGTCGTACTTCGCAGTCTAATTGTCCCTCAAATAGACGAATCTGCACGGATTGTCCGATTACCACTTCATCTGAACGATAAATGACATTACCGGTCTGGGTATCACTAGTTATGCTATAACCACGTTCAAGTGTATTTAATGGGCTGACTACAGCTAAGGTCCGCATCAATTGAGTGAGTTGTTTTTGATGATCAGTGATTTGTTGTCTGGTCAAACGGTTTAATTGTGCAGAAAGTGCTTCCACACGCTGCTGCTGTTGCTTTAATCGGGTAACCGGTAACAAGCGTTTGAATCGATCATGCAAATTCTGACTTTGTAATCTGAATTGATGTTGCTGTACTGAGAAAGCTTTTTCAAAACGCTGGGTTAAGTCCTGCAACCGGGTTTGCCGCCAGCTGATTCGCAGCTGTGGATGCGGTAATCTTACTGACAGATAATCCAGCTGCTGTTGCTTGCCCTGTAAATGCCGCTGAATACTGTAATCCAGCTGTGTTTTTAACCGTTTCAGCTGTTGTTGCTGAAGGGTTAACTGTTGTTGTGGTCGTGGCAGGCGTTGTGACAGATAACGAATATGTCGCTGTTCGTTTGCGAGTTTTTGTTGAATTCGGCTACTCAGGTTTTGCAACAAATTACGTAAATTCAATGCTAATTGGCGTGCTTCCGGCACGGCCAATTCTGCAGCGGCAGATGGCGTAGGCGCTCTTACATCCGCTACAAAGTCCGCGATGGTAAAATCTATCTCATGTCCCACAGCACTGATGGTCGGTATCTGACAGGCAAACAATGCTCTGGCAACCAGCTCATCATTGAAGCTCCAGAGATCTTCCAATGAACCGCCACCCCGCCCCACAATCAACAAATCACATTCCTGTCGTTGATCGGCAGTCTGGATAGCCGCAGCTATTTGCCGTGGAGCCGCTTCCCCTTGAACCGCAACCGGATACAAAATTACTTTTATGGCTGGAAAACGACGCTTCAATACATGCAAAATATCATGCACAGCAGCGCCATCCGGTGATGAGACAATACCGATGGTTTGCGGCAAAACCGGTAATGTTTTTTTATGTGCCGTATCAAACAACCCCTCTTGTCCCAAACGAGCTTTTAAAGCTTCATAAGCCCGCTGTAAAGCGCCACTACCGGCCTCTTCCATGTGTTCAACAACCAGCTGAAACTCACCGCGGCCTTCATACAACGTTACCTTGACGCGCAGTAATACCTGCATGCCATTTTCCGGAGTAAAACGTAATTGTTGGTTACGACCACGGAACATGGCACAGCGCACTTGCGCAGCCGAGTCTTTTAACGTGAAATAAATGTGCCCTGAAGCCGGCATTGCTAAATTGGAGATTTCCCCTTCCACCCATAAAAGCGGAAACGAACCATCCAGCATCAGCCGGACTTCTCTGACCAATCGCGATACCGGATATACATCCTTGACAGCACGGGCAGCGAGTTTTACTTGCGAATCCGATGTCATAAGTGATGCCATAAACCACTAAGTTCCTGATATAATTTGTCGATCATATTACAGTAAATTCGGGAACCCGCCTCATGAGAATTGCGCAAGAAGCCCTGACATTTGATGACGTTTTACTCGTCCCCGCCTATTCAAATGTTCTGCCGCGCGATGTCAGTCTGACGACACAACTGACACGTGATATCACCATTAACATCCCATTGTTATCCGCTGCCATGGATACTGTCACCGAAAGTCGTCTGGCCATTGCCATGGCGCAGGAAGGTGGTCTGGGTATTTTGCACAAAAATATGACCATCGAACAACAAGCGGACGAAGTCCGTAAGGTAAAAAAATTCGAAAGCGGCGTTGTACGCGATCCTATCACTGTCAGTCCAAACACCTCTATCGGCGCCGTGGTTGAACTGACCCGCGCCCATAACATTTCGGGTGTTCCCGTGGTTGATGGAGATGATTTGGTCGGGATTGTCACCAGCCGCGATTTACGCTTTGAAAAACATTTCGACAATCCGGTTTCTTCTATCATGACCGGCAAGGATAAACTGGTGACGGTGGGAGAAGATGCCAGCCGTGAAGAAGTTCTGCATTTATTGCACACCAACCGCATTGAAAAAGTACTGGTCGTTGATGAAAAATTTCATCTGCAAGGCATGATTACCGTTAAGGATATTCAAAAACAAACCGACAACCCGCTGGCTTCAAAAGATGCGCAGGAACGTTTACGTGTTGGTGCTGCAGTTGGTATCGGTTCAGAGAGTGAAGCCCGCGTCGATGCACTGGTTGCTGCCGGAGTCGATGTCATTGTTGTTGATACGGCCCACGGGCATTCACAGGGTGTTTTAGATCAAGTTCGCTGGGTAAAACAAAACTACCCGCAAGTTCAGGTCATTGGTGGCAATATTGCTACCGCCGCAGCAGCCAAAGCCCTGGCTGAAGCGGGTGCAGACGCAGTGAAAGTCGGTATCGGCCCGGGGTCTATCTGTACTACTCGTATCGTCGCTGGAGTGGGTGTACCGCAAATCAGCGCTATCAGTAATGTCGCCGCAGCATTAGCTGGTACCGGCATCCCCCTGATTGCTGATGGCGGCGTGCGTTATTCTGGAGATATCGCTAAAGCAATTGTAGCTGGTGCTCACGCAATTATGGTCGGTGGTATGTTTGCCGGAACGGAAGAAGCGCCAGGTGAAGTGGAATTATTCCAGGGTCGTGCCTACAAATCCTATCGCGGTATGGGTTCCATGGGTGCGATGCAGCAGAAGCAGGGTTCCAGCGATCGGTATTTTCAGGAATCCAGTGAAGCCGACAAATTAGTTCCTGAAGGCATCGAGGGTCGTGTGCCATTCAAAGGTAACCTGAGCCCGGTCATTCATCAACTAATGGGCGGTGTACGTGCATCGATGGGGTATACCGGAAGCCGCACTATTGAAGAAATGCGTACCAAACCGGAGTTTGTCCGCGTCACTTCTGCTGGCATGAATGAAAGCCATGTGCACGATGTGACCATTACTAAAGAAGCACCGAATTACCGGGTTAATTAATTTTGAATACCGGCTCTTTCTCAAGGGTCGGTATTTACTTATCTGATTGTAAGAGAAATTCATGAGCAGCCATATTCACGACCACCGCATTCTGATCCTTGATTTTGGTTCACAATACACTCAGCTTATAGCGCGCCGTGTACGTGAAGCCGGCGTTTATTGTGAGTTACGCAACCCCGATATCAGTGAAAGCGAGATTCGTGATTTTGCTCCCAAAGGCATTATCCTTTCCGGTGGTCCAGATTCAACCATTGGTGAGTCAGCCCCTGCAGCGCCTCGCTGTGTATTTGAGATGAATGTGCCTGTGCTGGGCATTTGTTACGGGATGCAAACGATGGCTACCCAGCTGGGTGGGCAGGTTGAATCTTCATCACATCGTGAATTTGGTTACGCCAAAATTCGTGCCCATGGTCATTCTGCTTTTTTGAAAGATATTGAAGATCACACCACGCCTGAAGGATTTGGCATGCTGGATGTGTGGATGAGCCACGGTGATCGGGTTAGCCAATTGCCTGATGGATTTAAAATCATTGCCAGCACCGACAGTGCACCGATCGCTGGTATGGCTGATGAAGCGCGTCAGTTCTATGGTGTGCAATTCCATCCTGAAGTGACCCATACCACACAGGGCCAACGGATGATTTCGCGCTTTATCACCGAAATCTGTGGCTGTGAAACCTTGTGGACTTCAGCCAATATCATCGAAGACAGCATTGAAACCATCCGCCAGCAAGTTGGCAAAGATGAAGTGTTGCTGGGTTTATCAGGTGGTGTCGATTCCTCTGTAGTGGCTGCTTTATTGCACCGTGCGATTGGCGATCAACTGATCTGTGTATTTGTAAACAATGGTCTGCTGAGGGAAAACGAAGGCGATCAGGTCATGGCCATGTTTGCCAAGCATATGGGAATAAGGGTCATTCGTGTTGATGCCGAAGATCGTTTCCTGTCCGCGTTGGCGGGAGAAAATGATCCCGAAATCAAACGCAAAATTATCGGCCGTGAATTTGTTGAAGTCTTTGATGAAGAAGCATCAAAACTGACCAATGTGCAATGGCTGGCTCAAGGCACGATTTATCCTGATGTTATCGAATCAGCTGCTTCTAAAACCGGTAAAGCTCATGTGATTAAAACCCATCATAATGTGGGCGGCCTACCTGAGCATATGAAACTCAAGTTAATTGAGCCTTTACGCGAACTGTTCAAAGATGAAGTTCGCAAATTAGGGGTAGAGCTAGGCCTGCCTAGTGATATGGTTTATCGCCATCCTTTCCCGGGCCCGGGTTTGGGGGTTCGCATTCTTGGTGAAGTCAGAAAAGAATATGCCGATTTATTGCGTAAAGCCGATAACATTTTTATCGAAGAACTGCGCGCTCATAATCTATATGACAAAACCAGTCAGGCCTTTGCCGTATTTTTACCAGTGAAGTCCGTCGGTGTAATGGGTGATGGTCGTCGTTATGACTATGTGGTCGCATTACGTGCAGTTGAAACCATCGATTTTATGACGGCACGCTGGGCACACTTACCCTATGAGTTTCTGGATCTGGTGTCACGTCGGATTATTAATGAAATCAATGGTATCTCACGAGTCGTTTACGATATCTCAGGCAAGCCACCAGCTACGATTGAATGGGAATAACACGTTATCATTTTTTGATTGAAGGTCGCGTTCAAGGTGTCGGTTATCGCATGTCGGCACAATTATCAGCACA
Organism: Methylophaga pinxianii; assembly: GCF_020447225.1. Lineage (GTDB taxonomy): Bacteria > Pseudomonadota > Gammaproteobacteria > Nitrosococcales > Methylophagaceae > Methylophaga > Methylophaga pinxianii. The sequence continues at coordinate 56,550 of NZ_JAJAEO010000176.1, forward strand.
GAAAACGGGCGTCACTGGCTGGGTACGTAACCTGCCTAATGGGCAAGTTGAAATGCTGGCTGAAGGCGATACCAGTCAACTCAGCCAGTTGCTCGAATGGGCGTGGCAGGGACCGGAATTTGCAAAAGTAACCGATATTCAATTGACTGAACAAACAGCTACTGGTGAATTTAGCCAATTCGATATTCGCTAGCGGATAAATAACGAAGGAGACAGCCATGGCACAACGCTTTAACAGTAAAGGCTTTTTATTACGATTGTTGTTTGCCGTGTTGTTGGTTTACATTAGTTATAACCCCAGCGGTTACAGTTATTATCATTGGGCCACTGCAGCCTTGTTTGGCAGCAGCGGTATGAATATCACACCACCTTTTGCCATGGCCACCGTTATTATTCTGATAGGCTGGACGGTTTATCTGAGAGCCACCTTCCGCTCTTTAGGTGGTTTTGGTCTCATTCTCGCCTTTGCTTTTTTCGCCATTATTATCTGGTGGCTATTTGATTTGGGTATTTTGGAACTTCGTCATCACGCGGCCTTTACTTACATCATCTTATTCCTAATTGCTGCCGTGCTGGCAGTGGGTATGTCATGGTCCCACATTCGTCGACGCCTGTCCGGGCAAGCCGATATGGATGATGTTGATGAATGATCAATCTAGTGATTGCAAATAACGTCGTCAAACACCTAACACCAAAACGACTTTTCAGTTTGAGTTAAGCCGTAAGCATTATCTTCATCTGAACCTTATACCAATGCACGACATTGGTATTTAACTTAGTTGAAGGATGCTTACCCATGGCTTTTTTCTCAAAGAAAAGCAAATCGAGATTACTGTTTGTTACATTGCTTGCCAGCACGATTTTAAGTGGTTGTCTTTGGTTTAGCAGTGTCAGCTCCGCCAGAATCACGCAGGATGAAATATGGGATTTGCAACAGTATCAGTTCAGCAAAACACTGACGATTGCTGGAATCAAGAATAATTTATCTGGACTGACCTATCATCCTGAATCCGGAAATCTCCTCGGCATAGTTAATAACCCTGAACAAATTGTGGTGCTGAGTAAAACCGGTGAGCTATTACGGAAAATTGAGCTGATTGGTTTTTCAGATACCGAAAGTATTGATTATGTCGGTGCAAATCAATTTATTGTCAGTGAAGAACGCCAACAAACTATCAGTTTTGTTGAAATCGACGAGTCAACAAAACAAATTCACTATCGTGATGTAAAAACGCTTGCCTTACTTCCTCCTGAAAAAGCGAACACCGGCATTGAAGGTATTGCTTATTCATCACAACACGGTGTGTTTTACGCACAAGAAAAGCCCGCCCGTATATTGCATTTTGCATTGGAAAACTCAGCAAAAAACAGCCAATTTGAAATGATGAAAAAACTGCGCCTGAATGTGGGAGATTTTTCAGGTCTGGCATGGTTACCCGGCCAAACAGAAGAGTTGCTGGTATTGAGTGATGACTCAAATAGTCTGCATATTATTGATTTGCTGGGACGTGAAATCTCAAAAATACGATTAGGCAGCGGCCCTTATCGTCTTTGGCCCAAAATGCAGCAACCTGAAGGGGTGGCGGTGGACACGCAGGGTAATATCTATATTGTTGGTGAACCGAACCAATTACTTATTCTGACAAGAACACCACCACTTTGAACCGATATACAGCAGCAAAAAAAAGGGCGGTAAACCACCCGCCCTTTTTTATATTCCAAGTGCCTGGCCTGATGTCACGCTTCATAAGTGGAAGCGGAAACATTGCCGCCCCTGCCCGTCCAGTTGGTATGAAAGTATTCACCACGGGGTTTATCCAGGCGTTCGTAGGTATGCGCGCCAAAATAGTCGCGTTGAGCTTGCAATAAATTGGCGGGTAAGCGTTCACTGCGATAACCATCATAGAAAGACAAGGCGCTGCTAAAGGCCGGAACAGGAACCCCCAGACTGATGGCACATCCCACTGCTTTACGCCACCCCGGCAAGGTTTCAGTGATAGCCTCAATGAAAAAGTCATCCAACAACAGGTTTTCTAATTTGGCATTACGATCAAAAGCATCCCGGATATTGCCGAGGAACCGGCTGCGAATAATGCAACCGCCTCGCCACATCAAAGCAATGCCGCCATAATTCAGTTCCCAGCCATAGGTCTTGGCTGCTTCACGCATCAACATATAACCCTGAGCATAGGAAATAATCTTTGAGGCATACAAGGCATCCCGAATAGCATTCACCATGTCGGCTTTATCGCCGGAAAATTCCGCTGCTCGGGCAGGCAATACATTAGATGCCGTCACCCGTTCATCTTTCAGCGCAGATAAACAGCGGGAAAATACGGCTTCACCAATCAGTGTTAATGGAATCCCCAATTCCAATGCATTGATACCCGTCCACTTACCCGTCCCTTTTTGACCTGCTGTATCCAATATATGATCAATCAGCAAGCTGCCATCCGGCTCTTTGACCGTCAGAATATCCCGAGTAATTTCTATCAGATACGAGTCCAGCACGCCTTCATTCCATTCAGCAAATACCTGCTGAATTTCATCACCTGACATGCCTAATCCCTCTCGCATCATCTGATAGGCTTCACAAATTAATTGCATATCACCGTATTCAATGCCGTTGTGCACCATTTTCACATAATGGCCAGCGCCATCATTGCCTACCCAGTCACAACATGCCTCCCCATCAACTTGGGCGGCGATTGATTGGAAGATGTCTTTGATAGCTGGCCATGCAGCAAAATTTCCACCTGGCATTAAAGAAGGTCCGAATCTTGCCCCTTCTTCCCCACCGGAAACCCCGCTGCCGACAAATAAGATGCCTTTTTTATGCAGTTCATGAGTACGTCTGTCACTGTCGTTAAACAGGGAGTTACCCCCATCAATAATAATGTCGCCTTTATCCAGATAAGTCACCAGTTGTTCTATAAAAGCATCCACCACCGGACCGGCTTTCACCATTAACATTACTCGCCGTGGAATTTGCAGGCTTTCGACAAACTTCTTCAAATCGTGACAACCAATAATCTGAGTCCCTTTGGCTGGACCGTTGAGAAATTCGTCTACCTTGGAAGTTGTACGATTGTAAACGGCTACTTTAAAGCCTTTATCGTTCATATTCAGTACCAGGTTCTGTCCCATAACGGCCAGTCCCACTACCCCAATATCTGCTTTGGTATTTTGAATTAATTCACTCATTTTGACTCTACCACCTTTATGTATTCGCCTCGGGCTTCACGTGTGGAACCCACCACAATTCGGCAAGTTCCGGAAGCATCACATTCCAATGCACCACAGACCTCAATAAACTCTCCCTTCACTACTTGACCGACATAGGTATGAGTAAAGGAAATAATTTCAGGCGTCAGTGCATTATCAACTCGGTATCGCGCTGGAAAATCAAAGGCACGACTGTCATCAGTCACGTAACATTGAATAGTTTTAATGCCTCGTTTAAGAAAGTGTCGATGTTCAATATCCAACTCGTCTTTTAAACAGACCATGCCAATATCGAATTTACTGCCGTCAATCATCGCTTTGTTATATTTACGGTATTCATGCCAACTGAAATTGTCAAAATTCAGCTCACTCTCACGCCGTTGATAGTTCTCCTGCATCTGCGCAAGATCCAGTTTTTGTAGCAAATTATCAGCAATTGCCTGTTGAACAGCATGCCTGCATTGATGAAATGCTTCACGGCCGTATATCACCAAATCGATATCAGAGGTGTCTTTTTGCTGATTAATCAACATCGAGCCAGTCAGCCCAACCGAATGAATATCTACAGAATATTGACGTAAAAGGGCTATCAATTTATGTAATTTATGCTGTAATAGATCTTTTGCCGGTTGTTGAAGTAATTGTTGTAATTTTACTTCTGGTTGATGATGGCAAAAAATCTTCTCTACCGGGACAGCGTGAAATGCGGCGTCAAACTGGTTTGAATAATAGAGAAACTCTGGATGATGGCGTTCCAACAAGCGATTTGCTTGTTCAGTATCCACCTTATGCCAGCCTTTTTCATCTTGCACGTAGCGTAAAAAACAGCCTACTTTCTGATCATGAGAGTGATAACTCACTACAGCAAATATCAGTCCCTCTTCCGTTTCAATGAAGTCTTTGGGCAGGAATGGAAAACCGGTCTGTCTCAAAAACTTATCTCCTGATAATGAATATTTTTATTGTTATGCCCAGCGATTAGGACTTGATGGTTATTGCATAAATACCATGGGCAGCCAGCATCACTATTAATAATAATAAAGCATCTATCAACCAACGCCCCTGTTCACCAAAAAATCGGCCGTTATGTAAATCTGCTACCAGGGTATCCAGCTTAACGCCATATGCTGCAAATTGCTGTCTCAGTTCATCCATCGTTGATGCTGGAATAGGAACCGATTCACTCCATGAAACTCCTTGTAACGATATTAATTCCCAATCATCCAATATCGGATTTCCCAACCACATTCCTGTTCGAGTTTGCAGTACGGGAAGACCATGATGTAAGCCAATATTCTGAATCTCTGCCGGAATAAGCTCTGCAGCGCCCAGCACACTGATATATTGCCCTTGGGTATCAAACAGAATCAGATTATCATCAGAAGCCAGAACGATCATATCGTCCAAAAGAATTCCGCCTAATAATGGACGATTAAGACGCAGTTTAGGTTGGGCGTTCACATATAATTGTGCGTCAATTTCGATAAAAAACTGATCGGCCAGTAACCAGCCATGATCAACGGGGATATCCGTGACCTGATAATGTTCCATCAACCAGGGATGAGTCAGCGTGTGTTGTGCTAACTTCAACTCTTTGGCGTGATTAAGTAATAAACCACAAACCAGCCAAACCAATATTAAAAGCGAAATAAATACGCAAACTGTGACTTTGATCCCCTTCAGCATTCACCCTTTTCCTCAACAGCTTTATCACTAGCTTACAAGCATAGCTGAAAACAGCTGTCGGGTTTCAACTTGACGATATTCAGCAGAAAAAAAGGGAGCCTGGCTCCCTTTTTTCACTTTGCTCACTTCCGATAAACCACTAACTTTGGTGATGGTTTCGAAGTGATAGACGCAATCGAACAATTACATCATGACACGCATATCAGCCTGATGAATCTCACGTTGTCGCATATGAAACAATGCTTTACTGATATCAATCGCATAAGTCGCAAAATGCTGCTCGCTCATGCGAATGGTGATAGCCCCCATATTGACGTGCACCATCTGACAATCTGGGCAAAATTGAATATCGCAGGTACTGGATGAAAAAACATTTTCAGGTTGGCAGGAATTTGAAGCCATGATGAAGATCCTTATTTTGAATTTGACGATTCAGAGACTTTCCAACATATCGGATAATCCGCGTTGTTGGCCTCGATGAAGTTGATAACTGAGTAACCAGCGCTGTGATAAGGCGCGCCAGTGCTGTTTTTTGAGTGGATGTTCGTTGTGGGTCAGTAGTAAGCGGTAATTTCGGGAAATCTGTAGGGCCAGACAAGCTGATGCATGTTGGCGATACATAAATTCCAGTTGCTCATTGGCGGCTAAAATCACAGCTTCACACCAGGTTTCTGCTCTTTCTGCTTTATTTACATTCATGATTAACTCAATCTGTGAGCTGCGGCGGCGAGCAGCATGCTCCATACAGTTCGTTTGGACTTTTTATCGAGACAGTTAAAGTCAGCAGCGTGTAATTTCCCCTGACTGATTAAAGCTTCCAGCCGATCAGGACTAAACGCCACATGTATTGCATTTGGTTTTGGAAAATAATTTTTGGATGACTGCATCTCATACCTCAACATGATTGATAAGGTTAAATGCAGTATAAGGACAGATTAATCTAAATGCAAATAATTATTATTTAGATTAAGAGAGAAGTAACTTACCGGTCTAGGGCGAATAGGAGCCCGTACCATAGTAGCCATAGCCTAAAAACGGCGCATCATGTTTGGGGTTATATGGACGAGAGGACTCAGGATCCTTCTGTGGCCAGACATGGCTTTCATCGAGAGTTATCAACGGTAGTGATAACATTTTTTGATCCACTTTTTGTAGTTGCAATGACTGGACAGTACCGAGAAAAGTGACTCGTTTTTCAGGAGAATAAATAATCGGATCGAGAAAATCATCACTGCGGACAATAAAGCGGCCAGCACTTTTTTCCGTGGTAATCGGAACACCGTACCGCGTCAGTGGAAATTGCACGATAGTCAATTCCGAAAAGTTTTCATAATTGGCGACTGCAGCAATGATTCCACCCCAGCGAACCGTTTGCTGTTGGTATGTTTCAATATTTGAAACAACCTGTTCATAGGTTAGTTCATGATTGGATTTGGCATGGATACTCGGTTTTGTGGCTGCACAAGCAGTCAGTGTAAACATCAGTAGCACAGTTAAAAATCGCATGACAACATTCTCCAGGGACCGGTGTTCTATAGACAAACTCAGACGGCAAATGTTAACTGACACAATACTTCTTTTTTGGATGTTCAGCGTTTATTTTTACGTGCCGCCTTTTTGGCGGCTTTCTCTTCACGTCTCTGAATAACTTGTAACCACTCCTGTTCTGTCATTTCAGGCGTTTCCAGCGTGAGTCTTCCCAATTGTCCGTTACGAAGCTCAGTCAACAGAATTTTACTGATACGCTCAATATCTATCATCCCGCCGGCTTTAATACAGCCCCGTTTTTTAGCCATATTTTCCAACATAACTTGCTCATTATCGGCCATACCCTCAACATGAAATCGACTTTGTAAGGCTTCAGGATATTGCTGCATCAGATACCTGACGGCATACAAAGCAATATCATGATTTTCAAATGCCGTTTCTTTAATGGCGTGGGTTATTGCCAGACGATAACCACTGTCATGGTTTTCCAGATTGGGCCATAACACACCTGGTGTATCGTGTAAGACCACCACATCATCTACGATAATACGTTGCTGAACCTTGGTCACAGCGGGCTCATTTCCCGTTTTGGCAATCAGCCGCCCCGCCAGCGCATTAATTAATGTTGATTTACCCACATTGGGAATGCCCATGATCAATGCCTGAACCTTTTTGATGCTTGTGGCTTTTTGAGGAACAAGTTTCTGACACATCGCAATTAATTCTTTACCGCGTGAGGTCTCGTTAGCAGAGAGAGCCAATGTTTTAATGCCCTGCTCCTGCTCAAGATAGTTTTGCCAGATTTCGGTCAATCGCGGATCTGCGAGATCTGCCTTGTTTAATACCTTGAGGCAAGGTTTATTCCCCCTAATGGCTGCCAGCATCGGGTTGGAGCTGCTATACGGAAGTCGGGCATCCAACACTTCGATAATCAAATCCATCTGCGGCAGGATTTTTTTCATCTCCAGCCCGGCTTTGTGCATATGTCCGGGAAACCACTGAATTGCCATTAAGAACTCACTACAAACACCAGAATTGGTTTGTTCATTATAACGCTTAAGCGCTAAATATAACGTTCCTCTTCTCGGAGAAATTGACTGATATCGACGTCATCAATTTGTTCAGTCGTCATAAAGCGTTCAGCATATTGTCTGTAAACACCACTGGTAAGAAATAATTCAAACACCTCGCGATCCATTAATTCCTGCTCAACCAACTGATGCAAAATAAAAATGGCCACACTCAACGTTTTAGCTTTTTTGTATGGCCGATCGGCAGCAGTCAATGCTTCAAAGACATTTGCCAGCATAATAATTCGCTCTGGAATCGATAAGCCTTTGGCGGTTAAGCCGCGTGGATAACCTGTGCCGTTCATGGTTTCCAGATGTGTGGTGGCATAACGTGGAATATTGGACAATTCATCAACAGCAGGAAGCGAATCCAGCATTTTGATGGTGGTTAAAATATGTTCATTAATTCGGAAACGCTCTTCTTTCGTCAAAGTACCGGACTCAATAGTCAGGTTGTAAAGTTCGCCATGATTAAAGCCATACTCCGGCTGATTCAAATTCTTACCGGCCTTGGCGTCTTCAATCGCTTTACGGTTATGTGCAATGATATGTTCCGGCTTATCTGCCAGCAGTGGTTCTGTTACAGGAAGACGGCGGGATGTAGAAGACCGCTGATCCAGTTCAACCGGAGATAAACCTAATTGATCATCAAAGTGCCGCTCCCAGGTTATTTTTGCTAAACGTTTTAACCTGTCGTTGGTATTTTGATCCATAAATTCGGTGCCGATATTACATTGGGCGACAAAAGCAAAGTCATCTGCAAGCTGGCTTTGTTTGACCTTTAACGCATCTTCATACATCCGACGATTCTCGGGTCGTTGCATGGTTTGTTGCCAGAACTGGATTTCAGCATCCCGCCATAGCACCTCAAAGCGCATACGAATCTCATGGATCCGGTTATAGAGCATTTCAAGTTTGGTGCGTTTATCCACCAGATATTCAGGGGTGGTGATTTTGCCAAAACTATGTAACCAGGCTGCCAGACGGAACTCACGACGTTTGGCATCATCATCCAGCCGGAAGTCTTTAAAACCCTGTTGGTTAGACTTACTTGCTGCATCCGCCAATAACACCGACAATTCAGGTACCAGAGCACAGTGACGGGTTGGATATGCCGATTTAGCATCAATCGCCTTTGCTACTGACTCAATTAAAGCATCGGTCCATTGCTGCTGGGCTTGTTGATAAGCATGGGTTGTCTGGGCCATTTTTTGCAGGTTTTCAGCCAACTCAGCAAACTCCAGTAAACGGTGTCGGGGGAGGTCCACCTCTGAAAACTGACGTTGTTGTATACGGTGTACATTCGTCTGCATTTTTTTTACTGCAGCCAGAATTGCCGAAGCAAACCACCAGCTCACTGGTAATAACAGTAATAACATCAAGCCGGCCACCAGCATTGCATTTTGTGTTTTACTCCACACAGAACCCATCACACTATTTTGTGGTGAGAGTATGGTGAGGTAGTAGTTATCAACCTCATTATTCATTGCAACGGCCTGATGATAGACAAAATATTTCTGCCCATTCAGCATTATTGTTTGCAATTGATTTGAGATATCCAGGGCTTCATTTTTAAAACGTTCTATACGGAAAGTTTGGGGATTATCTATTGTATCAATAGCGTTAAACCACTTATCGACTAACGCCTGATGATGGGTATCAGATAAATTTTCCAGGGCCTGATTAAAGATATCCGCAAGACCGGTGCGTTGTCGGTTCACCATAAAATGTAATCCGGTAGGCAATTGGGCCGGAGAAAAATCGACGCCTTGATGCACAGTTATTTCATCCTGGTATTCCTGTGCACTGATATATTGCAAAGTAATAGCCGTATCCATACCAGCATCAGCATCGCCATTCATCACGGCTTCAAAAACTTCGCGTGTTGTTTCGACTTCCAGAATATTGATATCCGGAAAATCCGCTTGCAATCTGCCGGTTAATGACCAGCCTTCGGGAATGGCAACTGTTTGACCATTCAGTTCAGTAATGCGATTAATAGGGGATTCCGACGCGGTAATAATACCGTAGGGCACATCAACAAAAGGAATTGTCATTTCGCCCATAAAATTACGAAATTCGCTGTAGAAAACCGGTTGCATAATTTCCAGTTCACCGTCCACAAACTGGGTAGCCAGTTGCTGCCAGTTGGCCCCGGTAATAAAGTGCATCTCCAATCCGGTCATGCGGGAAATATAATTCAGCACATCCACAGCATAACCACTGGGCACACCATTATTAGAAAAGTTTAATGGCGGCCAATCTGTTTCACTGCTGACCCGTAATATTGGATTTTGCTCAATCATCGCCAGTTGTGCATTGCTCAGCTCTAATCGCGGGGCTTCGGGCAAGGGTGTTATTTCCACTTCTGGTTGATTTGATGCGATCACACCACCCGTTTTTGGATAAAAATAGAGTTGTGTATCTTTACCGGAATGGCGATTTTCCAATAAAGCGGATAAGTTGGATAACTCAACCGTTATGGCCAATACCGCACTACTGTCAGGCAGCTTGATGGAATAGGCCTGGGTTGGGGAATGGATCTCAGCGAGCAGATAGGATTGGAAGTTACGTACTTCAACTGTATCGGCTTCTGCAAACCAAGATTGTGTCGTGATATCTATATCACTTTGATGTTGCCAGGCATGGCGAAGCGTGAAATTACGATCATAGTATTCCAGACGCCGTTGTTGCTGACCATTTTCATTGAAGATTTTAATCAATAGCCAACGATCAGCCGCCTCTGCTCGTAATTTCTGGCGTAATGCTGGTGAGGATTGCAAATTGATTAATTGTTCAACCTCGCCATTTTGCTGACCAAGATATACCGATTGAAATAAGGGATTACGTTGCAGTACGGCGATCAACAACTGTCTTGTTTCACCAGTGATCTGTGGTTCTTCGAGCAGCCTGGGTAACTGCTTTAATTCATTTATTTCCTTTTTTGCCCGGCTATCAACCGATTGCAGATACTCATGGATACTTGCCATAGTTTGCTGATAGCGAGAGGTGAGAGTGTTTTCTGCCAGATGCTTATTGACATAATATTGTGCGGTGATGGCAACTACAGCTACCAGTAAGCTGGAAAGCATGAACCCGATAACCACTGCTATTCGGATTGGTAGCTGAAATAGTTTATCTTGCTGCTCCATGCTGGCCCTCTTTGGCGAATTAAATCATCAACAAACAGATAATTGCTAACTCAAGCTTGTCACACATAATGAACACTTTCCTAGAAACAAGCCTTGTTTTTCAGCTTTTGGTGTAATTGAATCTCAGAATGGCTTGCTAGCACGTATAATCACGGTTTGATAATGACATTAAACATTTTTGTTGTCGAAAATAACACCCTTTTAGTGTCTGTTTATCTTTTCGTAGCTAACCTGCCGTACTCTAGCGAGATTCGTCTTTAGCAACAGATAAACGGATCCTATTCATCCACTTTGAACTATAGGCTGCTTTTTTTCATATGAAAAAAAGAATCAAACATTTTTTAATTTTTTGTTGTGGCTGGTTATGCGTCACTTTGGGAATAATTGGCGCATTTTTGCCTGTTATGCCAACGACACCGTTTATGATCCTTGCATTGGGCTGTTTTGCTGAAACTTCACCCCGGTTCCATGCGATGTTGTTAAATAATCGATGGATCGGTGGACCGCTTAAACAGTGGGACCAAACTAAAACGGTAAGACGCCGGACAAAAATCCAGGCACTCATTATGCTTGTCATAGCCTTTAGCTTTTCAATCACCTTGTTATGGGGACATATTGAATTGCAATTGCTGCTGTTGGCATTAGCCGCCTTAATGATAGGGTTTGTGCTGAAATTAAAAGAGGCTGAGCCAAAATATGAAGATTGATGAGCTTATAAAACAACGACACAGCACCCGTGCTTTTCTGCAACAGCCGGTAAACGAAGAGCTTATTCAAGAAATTCTCGAAATTGCTCGCTACGCCCCCTCGGGAGCGAATACTCAACCTTGGCAGGTTGCCATCGTTACCGGTAAAACCAAGCAACGTATTAGTGACAGTTTAGTCATGGCATATCAACAGGGTCTTAAACCAACAGCAGATTATGTGTATTACCCTGAAACATGGCGGTCGCCTTATATCGATCGGCGCCGTGCCTGTGGTTTACAGCTTTATCAAAGTCTAGAAATCGATCGTAAAGACAAGCTTGCTCAACAGAAACAATGGGAAGCGAACTATCGGGCTTTTGATGCACCGGTGATGCTACTGTTTTTTTT
>NZ_JAJAEO010000053.1 GCF_020447225.1 Methylophaga pinxianii
CATATCGGGCCTGCTGGCAGCGTCTGATCAGGCTGTAAAGTGGCTGGTGCAGCAATCAATGGCCTATGGCGAGTATGTTTCGGTGACCCCGTTCTTTAACTGGGTGCACCTATGGAACACCGGTGCCGCATTCAGTCTTTTTGCGAATGGTGGAGGCTGGCAGCGCTACTTATTTATCGGAATCGCGGTAGTGGTCTCGATTTTTCTGATCAAGCTGATCCTTGAAAATCGTCATAAAGGAGAAGCCATCGCTTACAGTCTTATCCTCGGTGGCGCCATGGGCAACCTGATTGACCGGGTCTTTCGCGGCTATGTTGTGGATTCCTTTGATTTCTATTGGCGAGACTGGCATTGGCCGGCCTTCAACCTGGCTGATATTGCAATTGTCCTCGGTGCCTTACTTTTCGTTTCCAGCAGCTTGTTGGGTAAAAAAGCAAACACCAATGCCGAGCCGGATGGATCTGACTGACAC
>NZ_JAJAEO010000071.1 GCF_020447225.1 Methylophaga pinxianii
AGCTGCAAAATCGAGTTCATAGTGAGTATCCTCAAAAAACTCGAATAGATTCTCAGCAAGTGCAACTTGGTCTTCCACAATTAATATAGCAAGAGAGGAGATATTCATGGCTTGATGATTTGTCTGCTAATAATTAGAAAAAAGACGTCATTGTTGCTCGTTCTAGGCGTGTACTTACAGGGGATAAGTCAATGCTCATTTGATAACTTAAGCCAAGATAATTATTTATCTTCCCAGTATGCCTTAGTAAAGATAAGTTTTTCATCGAATAAATATCAAGAAAATATAAACCTTGTCTTCCATCATCCAATCGCAGCTGCAATTACTTTAATAATTGCTTTTTATCATTCCAGAAAGGTCTGCTAAACCACAATATTAGTGTCGAAAATCGCTATCTGTCGCTCAACGCTTTTGGTTCTGAGATTTTCAACGATATTGCATGCTCAAATAAAATCAATTCAAGGCATTTACACTTCATACTGTTATTCTGTAATTAGATCGCTACGATATTCAAATACCCAAATCCTGACGTAAATTAAATGCTTAGAAAAACCAAGCTAAAGATTTTTTATATCTTAAATACTGCTTTGATTGCTTTACTGATCGGCTATCAGGTGTACTTGAACCTTTCTGAAACCCACTATGCTTCCTTGCACTTATCAAAAATTCAGGCCATACAACAAGTCCTAAGAGATAAAATGGAATTTCAGTTTGTTGTGGTTGGCAATATCAATAACTCTTCCAGTATTTTTCAAAAGCAATTTATACCTAGGTTGAACAACTCTAAGGCAGCATTTCTAATTTCAGCGGGTAATGCTGTGAGTGATGGTGCAGAACAGAACTATCG
>NZ_JAJAEO010000030.1 GCF_020447225.1 Methylophaga pinxianii
CTGTTCCCATCCCGAACACAGAAGTGAAACAGCTCAGCGCCGATGATAGTGTGGGAGTTCCCATGTGAAAGTAGGTCACTGCCAGGCTTTTATATAAAACAATACCCGGTCCTCACAGAGGCCCGGGTATTTTTTTGTCTCAAGGTTTGGGATGGCGTTTTCTGAACAGGCCACCCCATGTGACATTTTTGCCGGGAGCAAAAATGGACGCCAGTGGCGCCCGAAGGGCTGGGCACAGGAAGTGCCCAGTCAAAGTAGGTCACCGATAACTGCTCCTGCGTTATCGGCATACATCACATCCATGTGAATAACTGCCAGGCTTTTATATA
>NZ_JAJAEO010000170.1 GCF_020447225.1 Methylophaga pinxianii
AAAAAAATGAAACCGTCAGTGTGAGTTTTGAACATTTTCCAGATGGACATAATGCTGAGCCAACCCAGATTGCTTTTGATATTACCCGTCTGGATCATGAAGAACAACGAACCACGGCTGTCATGCGTTTTAATGATTCGGTGGGTGATGATATTCGTCAGGCATGGCAAAACTGGTTAAGCAATCAAAACCAACACAGCCAGACTGAACTCAATAACGAAATTCTCAACTTAACCCAAAACTGCCTATTACGTTTATATAGCCAGCATTTTCCCAGCATTCTCTGCTGGATGGGTGAGTTACTTACCCCAACTGTTACGGCCATACATAGTAGTTCGACTTGTGATCAGATCTTTATCGATACGCCCAATTTACTGTCGACCACAAAAAGAGTACTCACCCATATCGAACAGAGTAAATCAGCTCGTGGATTTGTGGCTCTTCATCCAGATGGCATAATGGTCATAGATGGCAATGACGCTCAGCGTCTTCAGAAGTTTTGGCCTTGGCAGAATCATATCCGTTTATGGTATTTCAGCACGACCGCACTGAATATTGATGAAACGTTATATCACCCACATTTCGACATAATGGCCCAGGTCGATCCACGGATTGCTGATGACTTCTCTCGCAAAATTTCCAATTTAAAAAAACTGGTTGAAATCACTGATATTACGGCCTGTTTACAGCAGACCAGTCGCGATGAAGCGCAGACTGATGCCGATGTGGTAATTGATAATAAGGCAGCAACTTTCGATTTGCCCCCGGTCAGTTCTTTAAAAGCCTTTATCCGACGTCAACAAAGCCGATATACCGTACTGACCCCCGTCAATTTATTTTTAAACAGTCAGGAATACGCTTCGCAGACTAACGAGGTTTCGGTTAACGGATTATCACTCTCGGTAAACGCCGACTTACCGGTGCGCATAGGTAGTCGGGTGACACTGCACTTTACCCGTTGGCAGGCTCACCGTCCGCTATTAAATTTACGTAGCGTGCCCTATGAAGTAAAACGGGTACAGAAGTTTGCCGAGCAAACCGAGCTCGGCTTACAACGGCTGGTCACACAATGTCCACTGGCACTGAATCAATTCTTTGAAAAAGCCATCAGTAATAACCAACAATCACTGGCAAGAAGAGAAGATGATTTATTACAAATGCAGTTCAGCCGGGTATACCTCGATCTGTTGAGTCATGCCCCTCTAAACACGGCATTATTCTTTGGGTTGGGTAACCAGCAAAAACGTATACTACAAGCAGTAGCGGGACATTCTCAGATATTGGATCAGATCGATAACCGGTTATGGCAGGCTATTTCTAATGCGATTCCACGCATTACCTTGCAGTTGAAAACCGTGACGACAGATAATCTCGTCACACATGGCATGGGGCTATACTGCTATCGTTCAAATCAACAGCCCTGGCAAATTATCTGTGAACATGAACTGCAATCCAGCGAAGCCAAAAATCTGTTATTACACCGTCTGTTTAAATCAGAAAGTCACTATGTCTTCCACTGCCAGCTGGTCAATAGCAAAACAGACTGGCTGCAGGATGAGCAGGATTTGATTCGCCAGATCAACGCTTTACGCAGTCACAGCCCTCACCGGATAAAAAACCTGCGGCAGATGTTATTTTCGATATTTGCAGTAGCCTATTTGACGGATATTACGGGTTTGATTCGCGATAGTTTCAACTCGTAAGTTACGCTGCCACCATCATTTTATCTATCCAGACCGAACCACTACGAATATTGCTGCGTAAGTCCACATCATTGGCGACTGCCTGGATACCTTTGAACATATCCTGCAGCTGACCGGCAATGGTAAATTCGTCGATAGCATATTGAATTTCGCCATTTTCTACCCAGAATCCAGCTGCGCCTTGCGAATAATCCCCGTTCACAATGTTGACACCCATGCCCATGGTTTCGGTGACGATGACCCCTTTATCCATGGCTTTGAGCATGTCTTTAAACGACAAGTCATTACTGTCAACCGTCAGGTTATGTACTCCACCTGCATTGGCAGTGGTTGTCATACCCAGACGCCGGGCCGAATAACTGTCCAGCACATAGCCCTGCAATACACCGTCTCGTATGATATCCCGGTTTTGTGTTGCGACACCTTCTGAATCAAAGACAGCACTGCCCAGCGCTTTAAAAAGATGGGGTTGCTCATGAATATGCATAAATTCCGGGAAAATCTGCTCACCGAGTTTATCCAGCAGAAAACTGGATTTACGATACAAGGCACTACCGCGAATACCAGCGACCAATTGACCAAACAATGAAGAAGCGATTTCCGCTGCAAAAATGACGGGATAATGGCCGGTTTCAATTTCTCTTGCATTCAACCTTTTTAAAGTCTGTTCTGCAGCTTTGCGCCCCACTGAAACTGCCGAAACCAGGTCCTGACTATCACGGGCCACATCATACCAATAGTCCCGCTGCATACCCATGTCGTCGCGGGCAATTAATGTGCAGGATAAGCTGTGTCGAGTGGACTGCGTCTGCCCAATAAAACCATGGCTATTTGCATAGATTCGTTGCCCCTCATGTGAAGAAACACTAGCCCCTTCAGAGTTGCTGATCAGCGAATCAAAATCCCGACCGGCCTGTTCACACTCCATGGCTAATGCAATGGCCTCCTCGGGCGACAAGGACCATGGGTAATACAATTGCAAGTCGGGAAATGATGTCGCCATTAATTCAGCATCGGCTAAACCGGCAAATTTATCTTCCTGGGTGTGTTTGGCAATGCTACAAGCCATTGCTACCGTTTCGTGGATGGCTTCAGGTCGCAAATCGGATGTACTGGCAGAGGCCTTACTTTGCCCCAGATAAACCGTGACACCGAGTCCGGTATCCTTGTTATGTTCCAGCGTTTCTATTTCAGCCTGACGGACATTTACCGATAAGCCAAGACTTTGACTGATACCGACTTCAGCAGCGGTCGCACCCAGTTTTTTGGCAGCATCCAGCGCTTGCTGTGCTGCATTTTGAAGTATTGATGCGTCCAGTTTACTCATATGATCAAATTTACCTCTTCGATATTCTCTTCATGCTTTTGAAAACCACGCATTTCTAATACGCCGCGTGTATTCAATGAAATGATGAGATACAGGGCCTCCGGGTAATCCGCCATATCTTCGTCAACCACCGAAGGCAAAGCCGGCGCATCGGGATGTGAATGATAAATAGCAAATAATTCCTGATTCCGTTCTTTCATTTCTTTCAATGCTGCCAACTGCTCGCTGGCGCTCAATGCGAATAAAACGCTCGCATCCGTTTTCACACTGTCCACCGGATAACAGACACACCGCTGCCCATGGCGGCCGATTAATCCGGAAATTTGTTGATTAGGTGAAAGTTGAGCCTGATGTAACAGATCATTCACTAACGTACGCGGTAAACGTATAGTCGTTGTAACTGTCATTTAGTTATTCTCTTTATCGTGACATACCGGGCAAGCCGGATCCTGTTTTAAGTTTATTTCCCGAATCTGCATTGACAAAGCATCGACTATCAGCAACCTACCATTCAATGAAACGCCTGTGTTGGCGAGTAATTTGAGGGTTTCAATTGCCTGTATAGAGCCCATCATACCCAGCAATGGTGAGAGCACCCCGCTCTCGGCACAACTTTGTTGAATATCTCCGCCATTGTCGTCGTATAAGCAACGATAACACGGCGCGTCAGCTTGTCTAGCATCATATACCGAAATCTGTCCTTCCCAGCGTATTGCGGCGGCTGATACCAGGGGTGTTTCGGTTTTTTTACTAATTCGGTTAAGTTGAAAGCGACTAATGAAATTATCCGTACAATCGACAATGACATCCGCCAGTCGGGCTTGCTCGGTTAGTTCGTCATCGCTCAGTCGATGGTCAATCGTCTCAACCTTAATGGTGTCGTTCAAAGTTTGTAAAGTGGTTGCGGCAGAATTGGTTTTGGTTTTGCCTATAGTGGTTTGTCGGTGCACGATTTGCCGCTGCAGATTGGTTAACTCTACAATATCATCATCCACCAGCACCAGATGACCAACTCCTGCAGCAGCCAGATATAATGCGACAGGAGAGCCCAAACCTCCCAACCCGATCACCAGAACACGACTTTCCAGCACGCGCTGTTGACCAGTAATATCAAAACTCGGCAAAAGAATATGTCGACTGTAGCGTAGCAATTGTTCATCATTCATTTGCAGTATCTTACCTGAAATAGCTGCTTATCGAACGTCACGCCCGCTTGCCAATCACCACACGATCTTGCTGACCGTAATCGCGATGGGCTTGAATATCTGTAAATCCATTTTGCTGAAATATCGCTTGAACCGCTGACGACTGATCATATCCATGTTCAACCATTAACCAACCATGAGATTTTAATATCTCTGCAGATTGTTGAACCAACTGACGTATATCTTCCAGTCCATCAGCTCCTGATGCCAGAGCTGACAGCGGTTCAAACCGCAAATCACCCTGCGTTAAATGCGGATCATCGGCACGTATGTATGGCGGGTTGGAGACTATAATATCCAGACTTTGTTGCTGAATCGCTGTCAACCATTGGCCTCGAACAAAATGCACTGATAAGTGATTTTTATCAGCATTGTGTTTTGCCATTTTCAAAGCATTTTCTGAATAATCGGTGGCCAACATCCAGATATCCGGGCAGTCAGATTTAATCGCCAACGCAATGGCTCCACTGCCAGTACCCAGATCAGCTACCCGCATACCCGGCTGAAGTTTGTCCAAAGCCAACGATACCAATAACTCCGTATCCGGGCGAGGAATCAAGGTATGCTGGTTCACTGCAAGATCTAATGTCCAAAAGCCCCGAACCCCGGTTAAATGGGCGACGGGTAGACCTTGCTGACGCTGTTCAAGCAATATGCTGAATTGCTGTTGTTGCTGTAATGTGAGTTTTTGTTGCGGATGGGTGATAAAACGTAATGGCTGACATTGCAGAACATGACATAACAAAACCTCACTATCCATGCGGGCTGTTGGGCTTGCAGCCAACTGAGTTTTGGCCCACTGCAAAGCCTCCTCAATGGTCATTGTTTACCACGCCATCATGTCAAAATAAATTAATTTGTAACAAGGCAAATACAGTTGCCGCCAGAGTGATCATTAGCAATGCGCTGTTCATCCGTTGACGTTTAATTAATTGCTTTTGCATTAACTGTAATTGTGCAAATTCTTCTTGAAGCGTTTCTATTATTGGGTCAACTGAATTTGGAACAGCAGCAAGTTGTTCTGCAATTGCGCTCTCAATCTTCGGAGCTAATGCTGTCATCAACTGCTGCTGAATCTGCTGTTGTTGAAGGGCTAACCAATCTTCTGTCTGCGAGCTGACCTGCTGTTGCCAAAAGGCTGAATGATTCAGGTTTTGCATGGCCGTCTCGGCAGCATCAGCAGCTTTTTCGGAGAGTACCGTCTGCATTTGTAAGGATTGCGTTGCCAGTTGTTGTTCAACCTTGTCTTGAACACTTGTGCTGACTTGCTCTGTCAAACGGGCAGTAATACGCTGCGTTAATTCATCCAGTTTGGCATCTATTTCTTGTGAGACAGCTTCTTCAGCCATGCGCTGACTGATTTGTTCAGACGCATTCTGCGTTTGTTGCAGCCAGTTTGGCAATAACTGCTGCTCTACCTGAGCAA
Organism: Methylophaga pinxianii; assembly: GCF_020447225.1. Taxonomy (GTDB): domain Bacteria; phylum Pseudomonadota; class Gammaproteobacteria; order Nitrosococcales; family Methylophagaceae; genus Methylophaga; species Methylophaga pinxianii. The sequence goes on from NZ_JAJAEO010000170.1 coordinate 5,662, forward strand.
GAATCTCATCAATACTCGGTGCCACGGAAATTTCAGAAACAGGCAATTGTTCAACTAAAGGCTCACGCTTTTCTGTCTCTTCTTTAATCGCGAAGAGATTATTGATAATCGTTTGTAATTGTTGGGCTTCAGGTGGCTTGGATAACAAGGCCAATACACCACTTTCATGAGCAGACAATTTATCTGCTTCACTGTCATTACTGGTACATATAACCACTGGGACAGCTTGCCAGCGTGCCGTTTTTTTGATTTGGCGGGTAGCCGTCAGTCCATCCATTCCCGGCATCATCAAATCCATAAAGATGATCATCGGTAACTGTTCGGCGGTATCCAGCCATGCCAAAGCCTCGTCAGCACTGCCTTGTTCAACCACCACAAATCCGGCCGTTTGCAGCAATTTGCATAACATCATGCGGGCAACCCGAGAATCATCTACCACCAGCGCAAGTTTATCCGTCATACCAGTTCCTCTGATAACTTAGCTGAAACGGTGCGGATCCAACTGGATCGACTTTACCCGTTTCCCTAACATAATGATTTCACCACGATAACGCTGTTGCATATCGCTGGCAAACTCAAAAAAATAGGTCCGTTCCAGTTGCATCCTGCCGTTGGCGCCCCGTTTCAGCCGAATTTTTTGCCAGGCCACCGTATCATTAAGAAAACTGACGCCCATTGATTGACAATACTGACTCGCTACACGGCTGGCATGTTCAGCAGCGCCTCTACTGTCCCACCAAATCCAACCGATAACAGCCAGAATCAACAATACAATGGTGCTGTCATTCATCCGATATCTCCCCAGCCAGCTTGTACCATGGCTAGTGCCGCGGCAGATGCCGTTTCCGTTCGGAGTATTCTCGGTCCCAAACTAATACCGATAAAACCGGCCTCAACCGCTTGCGACACTTCTTCGTCACTCAAGCCCCCTTCAGGCCCAATCAATAATGCAAGTTGATGCGCTTTTTGCAAACTGGAAAAACTTTGCTGTGCATCGGGTGCCAGCACTACTTTGCAGGCATCACTACAATGAGATAAAGATTCATCAAGCGTGGTAACAGGTAATAATTCCGGCAGAAACTGGCGGCCACTTTGCTCACAAGCGCTGATAATCACCCCTTGCCAGTGCTTTAATCTTTTTTCCGCGCGGTCACCGGACAACTGTACGTTACAACGTTCGGTAATGATCGGCATAATCCGTTTGACACCTAATTCCACCGCTTTCTGAATGGCGTAATCCATCCGCTCCCCTCGTGAGATGCCCTGCATCAACAGAATATCAAGTGATGACTCATTATCCGTAACTACCGGATGTTGCAGAACGACACTGGCTTGCCGTCTATCGACCTGCTCTAACTGGACCTGATATTCAAGACCTTGACCATCAAATAAACTTAATAGAGCACCGGGTTTCATTCGCAAAACCTGAATCGCATGACGAAAAACATCATCAGGCAGAATCATGGTTGTGGTCGAGGCCGTAAGGTTGGCGCAATAAAAACGTGGAATACGCATAAACGATTTCAATCTGACAAAATGAATCAGCAGTTTACAGAGTGCGTGGCAGAGTTTGAATAATTATCGGCAAATGGCTGATATACTTTTTGACCATGGATACCGACCTAGCCAAACTGCAACAATGCCTGACTGAGACTGTTCAGCAGCATTTAATGCCATTATTCAATACTGTCAGTCGTCAATACAAACACGATGGCAGTGTGGTTACCGTCGCTGATAAGCTGATGCAACAAACCCTGACCGACGTTTTGCAGCGCGATTTCCCCGGTATCAAACTGCTGGGCGAAGAAATGACCGCCAGCGAACAAGCCGAACTACTGGCTACCGGAGGGCCTCTCTGGTGTCTGGATCCCATTGATGGCACCAGTAACTTTGCCTCCGGCATGCCCTTCTTTTCCATATCCCTGGCATTAATTGAAGACGGCGACGTTACGCTTGGCCTGGTTTATGACCCGGTAATGAATGAATGTTTTGCTGCCAAAAAAGGAGCGGGAGCCTGGCTTAATGGTGAATCCTTGAAAGGCGAAATATCAGGTCTTGCATTAAATCAGACGCTGGCCATTATTGATTTTAAACGTTTACCCATATCGCTCTCGCAAAGACTGGTGGAAGAAAAACCCTACGGCTCACAACGCAGTTTAGGTTCAATTGCTTTAGAGCTTTGCTGGTTGGCAGCAGGTCGTGCTCAGCTCTATCTGCACGGACGCCAGCAAATTTGGGATTATGCCGCCGCTCAATTAATCGTGCAGGAAGCCGGGGCATTTGCCTGCACTCTGGATAATGAAGCGGTTTTCTGTCGCAGTTTACATCCACGATCTACTTGCGCTGCCAGTGACGAAAACCTGTTTGCCGCCTGGCGTGATTATTTACATGTTCCACGTTGCGATGGCTGAATCATTTATATCGGTTAACTGGCCAGCGCCCGATTCTGTTCGAGCAATTATCACCACACGAAATGGTGGACAGAGTCTGACGCCCTACGCTTCATTTAATTTGGCCGAGCATGTCGGTGATAACCCCATCTCCGTTCAGAAAAATAGGCAGGCATTAGTCAGGTCAGCTCAACTACCGGCTGAACCTTTGTGGCTGAGACAAACGCATAGCACCCGAGTAATCGACGCCAGCCAATGGCAAGCTGATGTCGAAGCGGATGCCATTATCTGTGACGTGCCTAATCTAGTTTGCGTTGTGATGACGGCAGATTGTTTACCGGTCTTGATTACTGATAAGTCCGGTTCACAAATTGCAGCAGTACATGCCGGATGGCGTGGATTACTCGATGGAATTATTGAAAATACGCTGGCGAAATTCAACGCACCGGCATCAGAGCTTATGGTTTGGCTGGGAGCCGCTATTGGTCCAGAGGCTTTTGAAGTCGGACCTGAAGTAAAAGAAGCATTCGTCGCAATAGACTCTCTGGCAGAATCAGCATTTGTCCCAAGCCATTCAGATCGTTTTTTGGCAGATATTTATCAACTCGCAAGGCAGCGTCTCTCTGCGCAAGGCGTGAGCGCAATCTATGGTGGAGACTATTGTACCTATACCGAAAAAGAACGTTTTTTCTCGTATCGACGTGATGGAATAACCGGCAGAATGGCAACATTAATATGGATAGCGGCTGAATAAGGTATGATTTGCGCATTGTTTTTGTCGGTCAGGTACATATGGACTTATTAATCTGGATTATCTTTTTCAGTATTCTCGGTGGCGTACTGAGCGTGGGTATCGCATCTAGTTTCTTATTATTGCCTGCCAGCACCCGACAACATGCTGTTCCCTATCTGGTGAGCTTTGCAATTGGGGCCTTGCTGGGAGCGTCATTTTTGGGCTTATTGCCACATGCCATCGAACACGAATACGGCGTGGATCCCCATCATCTTGGGTTAACCCTGTTAATCGGCTTATTAAGTTTTTTCCTGTTGGAAAAAATGGTGCTGTGGCGCCATTGTCACAGCCATCACGGCCACGAACATATCCCCGAATTGGGCGAGGATCATCACCACCATCATCACGAAGATCCTAAAAAAGCAGCCGGAGCATTAATTCTGATTGGCGATGCCATTCATAATTTTGTCGATGGCGTTTTAATTGCCGCAGCATTTCTAACCGATGTTCATCTGGGTATTGTGACAGCCCTTGCCATAGCCGCGCATGAGATACCTCAGGAATTGGGAGACTTTGTCATCTTGTTGCACAGTGGCTTTTCACGCCGTAAGGCGCTGTACTTCAATATGCTCTCCAGTATGGCGACCGTCGTCGGTGCAGTAGCCGCTTATTTCTTACTGGCAGATATGCAGCATATTTTGCCGTATATTCTGGTGGTTGCCGCTTCCAGCTTTATTTATATCGCGGTCGCCGATTTGATCCCGGGACTGCATAGCAAGGTGAAACCTTCAGAAACACTCCAGCAAATCTCACTGATTGCCGCTGGCGTGATATTTATTTATCTGGCTCATAGCACTTTGCATTAATTATTCATGGCGGGACATAAACACGACATCCTGATCATCGGCCCCTCTTGGGTCGGAGATATGGTGATGGCGCAGTCTTTATTTGCCGCCCTTAAACAGCAACATCCCCACACTCATATTGATGTGCTTGCACCTGAATGGACTCGTCCATTACTGGCTCGCATGCCCGAAGTCCGGGAAGCGATTAACATGCCGGTAACGCATGGCGTGTTTGCTTGGAAGTTAAGGCAAGAAATTGGCCATCGTTTGCGCCACAAACATTACCAGCAAGCAATTGTATTGCCCAATTCATGGAAATCAGCCTTGATTCCCTGGTTTGCAAAAATTCCAATTCGTACCGGCTGGTTAGGGGAAATGCGCTATGGCCTGCTCAATGATCCCCGTAAGCTTAACAAAAAGGCATTGCCTTTGATGGTGCAACGTTTTGTCGCGCTTGCCCACCCGGCCTCTCAATCTCATATCGCTCCAGAGTATTTGCCACCCAAAATGATTGCCGAACCGGTTTCAGATATTTTGAATCCCGTTAAAGCAGTTGAGCAAAAACGCTTGGTTCTCTGTCCGGGAGCAGAGTTTGGGCCTGCCAAACAATGGCCAGCCACGCATTATGCCGCACTCGGCGAACAGCTTACACAGCAAGGTTGGCAGGTATTGATTATGGGGTCTAAAGCCGATGCTGCTGTCGGCGAACAAATTGTCTCCGGTATTACTGACAAACAAAACGTCATCAATCTATGTGGTAAAACCCAACTGGGTGAAGCCATTGATTTGATAGCTACAGCCGATCAGGTTGTGAGTAATGATTCGGGATTAATGCATATTGCTGCGGCGCTTAATAAGCCATTAGTCGCGATTTACGGGCCTACATCGCCAGCATTCACACCACCATTATCGGATAACTCTCAACTGGTGCAAATCCCTATTGAATGCAGCCCCTGTTTTAAGCGAACCTGCCCGCTAGGTCATCACAAATGTATGCAGGATCTTCCATCTGCTAAAATTGCAGACTTAATTTCTCCACCTATGGCAGAGATGAAACACTGATGAAACGATTATTTCGCGTCATTAAAAAAAAGACCTCTCTTTTTGGATATTTCTTTTGAAAGAGCTCTCTCATCCCAAACCATATAACTTCCAATAAAGTATTGCTCCATGCCATTGATTCACTCATTGAAATTTAATCATTCCCTCAAAGAAATCCGGATACTCACCGCCATTATCAGCGCTCTGTTTTCTATTATTGCTTTCAGTGTAGATGACCTGATTAATTCTGATGGCGTGCTTTACATGAATATGGTGAGAGCATTTCTTGATGGAGGATTAACGGAAACGGCCCAACTATTTAACTGGCCGTTTTTTTCGATACTGGTCTCGGGAATTCACTTGATAACAGGATTACCCCTCGAAACCTGTGGTGAGATTCTGAACACATTAATGTTTGTTCTTTTTACAGATGCGGTGTTGTTAATTTGTTCAAAAATACTACCCAATAACCGTCAGATTTTTATAGCAGCTTTGTTTATCCTGGGTTTCACCCTGTTTAATGATTACCGTGCCTATTTATTCAGAGACCTTGGATACTGGGCCTTTATGGCTTATGGCATTTATCATTTTATAAATTTTCTCGAAACACCGAAGTGGCTTTATGCGATTTTGTGGCAATTAGCCATGTTAGCTGCTTTTTTGTTCAGAATCGAAGCCATTGTGCTCATGCTATTGCTTCCATTTTTCCTGCTGTCGCAATCCAGAGAGTTAAAAACATCCTTCAAACAAATAGGAATGGTTTTCTCTCTTTTGGCAGGATTAGGTATTCTGGCCATTGCTATATCTTTAGGTATTCAAGGATTCGCCACCGCTTTTGGCAAAGTGTCAGAAATTTTTATCTACCTGGATATCCCCACCTTGATGCAAAACTTCCAGGATAAGAGCGAAATCATTAATCGTGAGGTACTCAGTAAATTCGATAAAGGATCTGGTGGATTAATCCTCAGCTCTGGGCTGGTCATCATGATGATAAAAGATTTAATACTTTCCCTGAGCGGGGTATATATTTTCTTTTATGCATACGCTTATTTATCAAGAACAGGAACGGAGAATGTTCTGAACCCTTACCGGGCCTTTCTAATCTATTTTGTTACCATTTATTTCATTATCCTGCTGGCCTTAGTGTTTACACATTACTTCTTAAGTACCCGCTATGGCATTATGCTGATCACTGGCTTGTTTCTTTTAATGCTTCCCAGAATGTGTCAGTTTGTTGAAAACGCTTGGTTGCAGAGAAGAAAAGGCATTTTGTTTTTTACATTTTTAATACTGGTTGCGGGTCCTGTGGATACGTTCACAGTGTCAGTATCGAAAGGCTATATTAAAGACGCCGCCATATGGGCCGCCGAAAACCTTCCCGAAAATTCAAAGACCCTCACTTCAGATGTCATCATTGACTATTACATGCGTGAGAATAATTCAAAGACACGCGTGAACCTGGATATACAAAATCGGCCGCTGAATATCTCTTCATACGACTATGTGATAGTGACTATCAAAACCAACCGTGATGGTGTTGAGAAGTATTTAGACCGGCCTCTTTCTGAATTTGAAATCGTGCATAGCAATGCCAATAGGAGAGGCGATAAAGTACTTGTTTTAGAGATATCTGAATAACATGCCAGCATCACCATCGGTCGAGTCTCAGCGCTATATACTGCAGTTATGCCACTCTTACTATGATCCATTTCTGGATTGTGCCAGGCAGTATTCCGTTCTTTTCAAGGACACCTCCTACAAAGTCATAACTGTTTTCCTCTCTGGAAAAGCTGATCCTGTCCTTGCTGAAAAAGTATGCTCTGATGAAGTCATTTTTCTTGAACACTCCAGTGAGCAATTGAGTGGGCTAAAACTAAATATCATTAGAGAAATCCGCCGCATCAGTATGCGTTATGATTTCGTAGCATGCATTGCACATAGAGCCAAACCCACTTACGTGGCATTGATTGCAACCAAACTTCCGGTGTTAAGTATCCGACATTCATTCGGTGACTTTGATCGTCTGGGCCGACGTTTATTGGTCAAATGTTTCTATTCCAGATTGAAATTACTTGCTGTTTCAAATGCTGTTCGCGACGAAATTAGACAGCATTTACCTTCATGGCCTCCAGAAAAAATTGAAACCTTATATAACCGAATTAATGTCGCTGATGTTCAAGCACAACAACTGAGTCGCTCAGAGGCCAGAAAAGCATTGAATTTGCCAGAGGATGCCTGGGTAGTTGGAAGCGTTGGTCGTATTCATCCAGATAAAGATCCTCAGAGCCTGATACGTGGTTTTGCCAAAGCTTTACCCCAACTACCTAAAAACTCGCTTTTAGTATTGATCGGTAAAGGGAAGCTGATGGCGGAACTGACCGAATTGATTGAAGAGCTGAATTTAACCGATCACATCTGGCTGTTAGGGCAAATTAATGATGCTAAAAAATTCTTCCGGGCATTTGATGTATTTGCATTAAGTTCTGATCGCGAACCCTTTGGCATGGTCTTACTTGAAGCTATGGCAGCCGAACTCCCAATAATCTGTACGGATTGTGGTGGCGGTGCAGAAATAATTGAAGGTATCGGTAAGCTTTATCGATTCAGAGATTTGGAAGCATTTAGTCATCAGCTAATTGAATTGTCCCAAACCACCTACAGCCAAGAATACAAAAGCAACATTTCAAACAGGCTTATCACCACATTTTCTGATGAGGCTGTTCGCCAGGTATTTTGGCAACGACAATATATCCCATCTTAGAAAACAGAAAGGATTTGTTAAGTAGTCTCGAACAATGAGTGCTTGATATACTGAGCAACATTTTTACGTAACTTGAAGATAACTTATGATCGTTTTAGGCCTTTCTGGCGCAGTCAATCACGACGCCTCAGCTGCTTTATATATTGATGGAAAACTTGTGGCGGCTGCCGAAGAAGAACGTTTTCTGCGTGACAAACATGCTAAGGGCAAGATGGCTTATGAAGCCACCAGATACTGTCTTGAACAAGCCGGCATTCGCCCGGATGAAATCGATATTGTGGCGTTTCCTTACGCGCAAATTGGTCTAAAGTCTCCCGCTCGCTGGCACTACGCCAAACGTCATTGGTATGCACCTGACAGAGCATTAACCGCTTTATTTTCAGGCAATCGTCGTTACTGGCGAAATCACAAAAACGTCATGAAATTACTGGATGATTTAGACATTGATTCCAAACGAGTTAAATTTGTCCCGGTTGAGCATCACCTGGCTCATGCCAGCAGTGCTTATCACCTGAGTGGATTTCAGGAAAAAACGGCTATTATCGGTATTGATGGCAAAGGCGAATATGCGACGACGTTTTTCGGTTATGGCGAAAACGGCAAAATCCATAAAATCAAAGAATTCTATGATCCCGATTCTCTCGGAGGCGTTTATGGTGCAATGACCGAGTACCTCGGCTTTGAAATGCTGGATGGCGAATTCAAGGTTATGGGCATGGCACCGTATGGCGATCCCAACCGATTCGATTTTTCTCGTTTGATTCATTGCGAAAATGGCGAATTCAAGGTAAATACCAAGCTGGTCAATACAGTTGGTTTTCGACGCTATAAAAAGAATGGCAAAGGTTATTTTTTCAGCCCGGAACTCATCGACTGGCTTGGCCCGATGCGTGAAGGCGACGAAAAAGACGAGCCATATATTGATTATGCCGCCAGCATTCAGGCGCTACTGGAAAAATGCGCATTGCATCTGATTGATTATTATCTGGGCGATATTATTCGTGAAACGGGTAAAGTCGCTTATGCCGGTGGTGTGGCATTAAACGTCAAACTGAATCAACGCATTATTGCCATGCCCGGCGTCAAAGAACTGTTTGTACAACCTGCTTCCAGTGATGCCGGTACGGCGATTGGTGCGGCCAGTTATGCTTCGCAATTAGCAGGTGTGCCCGTTGAAAAGATGGAGCATGTTTATCTCGGCCCATCCTATACCACTCAACAATGTATTGATGCCTGTGAGCGTTATACACAGCCGGTTAGCTGGCAATATTTGAATGATGTATGTGCCGACACAGCAAAAATTCTTGCAGATGGCAATCCGGTTGCCTGGTTCCAGGGTCGTATGGAGTTTGGTCCACGGGCCTTGGGTAATCGCAGCATATTGGGTTCGCCTAATCATCCTGGTGTCGCGGATCGTATTAATGCACAGATTAAATACCGTGAACGCTGGCGTCCATTCTGCCCCAGTATGCTGGATAAAGTCGCCCCAGAAATTCTGCAAACCAATCATCCAAGTCCATATATGACGTTTACCTTTGATGTGGCGGAAAGTTGGAAGTCACGCATTCCGGAAGTCGTGCATGAAGATGGCACTGCCCGTGCGCAGATTGTAACCCGTGCCACCAATGCACGCTATTACGAACTGATTGAAGAGATGGAAAAACTCACCGGCAATGCGGTGGTACTGAATACCTCATTAAATCGCCGTGGTGAACCCATGGTTTGCAGCCCGACGGATGCGTTAAATATGTTCTTCGGTTCCGATCTGCAATATCTGGTCATGGAAGATATCCTGATCACCAAATAATCAGTTCGCATGTGATTTAATCTACATGGAATCAAGAAACATTGGGGTTGTTATATTAACAGCCCCATTTTTGTTAATAACTCCGCTGAACGTTGCTGCCAGGTGTAGTCTTTGAGAAACCGTTGATAACCACGGTCAGCAATTTGCTGACGCTCTTCATCATGTTGCAGGTAATACTCAACTTTTTGCTTGAGTTCTTCCATGCCTTTGAAGGTTTCGATTTCCTGACCAATTTCAAATAATTCAGCGATTTCGTCGCAATGGTCCGTTAGTACAAAACACCCCATCGACATTGCCTCGAAGATACGATGGTTAATTCCGGTTTCTGCTCCATAAAACGGAATTCTGGTGATGTTTAATACAATTTTTGAAACACTGAGTGTTAATTGCAGCTGCTTACCCCAGATAGGTTCATCGATCACCTTCTGTTGCAGTTTTTCAGACATTAAAGGCCATTGCCGCTGCCAGCGATTTCCATAAATAGTGACTTTCTCGACAATATTTTCCAATAAAAAGATACGTCGTAAATCTGCACTGCCAACAAAAAGCACATCGATTACCGGTTCTGCTGAGAGTTGACGGGCTTTGATTGTATCGCCGAAAGGGCAAAAAAAGGCATTTAAATTTTTACGCTGGAAAAAATCGGTTACTACCCGCGAAAATGAAAATATAGCGTTGTAAACGATCAGCTCACTTTCAATAAAAAAGATGAATTCCCGGCGGCTTGAATAAAGGTTGCAACTATCGGTGTCGTAGAGAAAAATTTCTATACCCAGTTTATCGGCTAGTCGCTTCAATCTTTTTGGTTCAAAAAACTTATATAAAAAGCCAATAACCAGTATTTTATTTGGTTTAAACTGATTTATTTGTTTTTCGAGCTGCTCAAAGTCGCATTTCGGCAAACAATAAAAACTATCTTTATCATTTTTTTTATTTCGGATTTTGGCGATTGCTGAGCGTGGTTTATGCATCCAGATTTTAGGCATTTCTGCCATATTCTGATACTCGGTAAGAATGCCATGATTTTGGATACTGGCCGCCAGATTTCGACCCAAATCAATACCACCAATACCATCCAGAACTAATAGTTTGTCACTCACATTCATTGTCACTTATTTTGATTCAACTTGTCGGAGCAGCTTTTCTAGTACACGTTTAACACGCCTAACACCAATAAAAGGTCGCCATATCGGACCTTCAGAACCCGGCAAAACTATTCTTGGACAGATAACTCGAGTATCGGACCAGTCTGGTCGCCAGTGAAAGAATGGATTACGTTTTCGATAAATCGTCACAACGGGTATTCCAAGGAATGAAGCCAGGTGGCCATTACCAGAGTCATTGGCAATCACAGCAGCTGATTCGTATATATATTCAGCTAATTTACCAATGTTTTGAAAGGTCAACGTGGAAAAATGATTATTCGGTTTGGCTTGCCATGATGGGTGATTATCTGGAGCGACCACGATGACTGGCTCATAACCTGTCTTAGCGAGTAAAGCACAAAGTTTTAAAAAACGCTCTGGACTCCAGTCCTTTTTTTCAGGCCAGGCAGAATCCGGGCTTAATATAATCCGACGTTTATTTTTTCTGAAGATTAGCCCTTCAGGAGGTGAGAGTTCGACATTGGCGGAAAGTGTCTGCAGCCCCATTTTTTCACGCATGAAATCCAAAGTAATCTCTACAACAGATTCCTTCTTAAACCTTCTATAGTGAATAGAGCCAGCAGAATGACTAAGCTGTTCAATCTCTTGAAAGATGTCCTGAGTCAGATTTTGCTTTAAGCGCGAATGATGATCAAATAACCATGTCTTCGGGACTTTTTGGCATATAAGCAGAAATCGATGACGAATATCCTCTATCTTGATTTCACCCGTTGAATCTCTGATGGTACGTGAGGGACTCATCAACACCAAATCATAACCGTCAAAGGTCGAATAAAATGCCTCAGCTTCTGGATAAGGTTCAATAGACAGCTGAGGTAGCCATTCTTTTAACTGATGGGGCACATTGCCATACAAGCTGATTGCATAACCGTTGCGCCGCAAATTATCAGCCATCATGGTATAAATCAGACTATCCCCAAGTGATTCGAATGATACCAGCGCAACACGGGCATTTTTCATGGTGTTATCTTCAGTGTATTTAAGAAAATGTGTAAAAAAAGCTTAGTGAAAAACTCACGTCTAACATTGTGGAATGGTTTAAATCAGCCAAGAGAATTTTCACCACGTTTTTTTTCAACCATCTCTACAATTAAATCAGCAGCCCGCTGCGGCATGCTATACAAATCATGGGTTGCGGCATAATCCAAGGCATTTTGTGACAACTGTTGCAGGCGTTTTTTATCGAGCATTTTAACCAGTTGTTGACTAAATACTGGTATATCTTCCGGCTGATCAATACATTCACCGCCGTTTGAATCTCTAACATAATTGGCATAACCGCAGGCAGTGCTGACCATACTTGGCAGACCAGCCACCATGGCTTCAAGAATGACGGTGCCAGTATTTTCAGATCGCGCCGGGTGTAAAAACACATCGGCCGACAATAGCCATTTAGCCACATCATCCCGTCCGCCCATAAAACGGGTACGCTCTGTCACATTTAGCTTTTTAGCTAATTGCTCAAAAGGTTTCGCATTATCCTCACCCACTACATATAAATGCGTTTTATCTCGTAATGCTTGTGGCAAGGCGGCCATAGCTTCGATTGCAAAATCAGCTCCCTTGCGTTTAAAGCCTGAGCCGATCATCAGCAGTAAAAAATCCTCTTCCTTTAAGGATAATTGCTGACGAAATTGCTGACGTTGCATTTGCCAGTCATCAGGACGAACCCTGTCGGGATCAATACCGGGTGGCAGGTCGACCAATCTATCGGCAGGTGTCTGGTAATACTGCTCAAACAGTTTGCGTTGCACGGAGGAGATCATCATCGAGACGGTATGGCTTTGCGGGCCAAATACGGCTCTCTCCCATGCCTCGTAAAATCTTACCCGGCCAAAAAACTGTTTAATGATATAGCTTGGCTCTTGTCTGACCCTCGCGAGGTAACAGGGATCAGCAGCATAATACAGATCCAGTCCGGGCATTTTGTTAAAGCCGATCACTAAATCATAATTGCCAGCGGCTATTAAGGGCTGCGATTTATTATAGAAATCGCGCATACGGGCATGATTGGTCAGACCTGAAACCTGAATCGGAATTTGATTAAACCCTGCAATGGGCTCGCCATGCCATTCAATGTAATACACATCAATCTCATCACCCGCATCACGGCGAATTTCCAGAATTCTCCGAAAGTCGCGTGCCAGCCCCCCATAGGCAAAATATTTATACAGGCATACCGCCAGCTTCATAACCCAAATCCAATTAACACGTTATTGTTCTGTCCTTATGCCTTAATCGCTTTGGCTAAAAGGCGGCGTGTTTCACCCTCAGGCCAATTGCGAAGAAATCGTTGCTGATCCTGTTGATGCTGACACGCAAATCCTGTTTTTTTATTTTGCTGTAACGCATCCAAATCAATCAGCCAGATTTTTTGCTGATGATCTACCAGCCAATTGGTGGCTTTTAAATCACCATGATAAATATGATGAAGACGTAATTGCTCAAATATTTCGCTGATTTGCTGCAGCATTTCAGGTTGCTGAATCTCAGAATCTGCCAGCTCGGCTAATGAGCGCCCGGCAATATGAGCACAAATAAAGTAGGCTTTATGCCGCAGCCCGAAAAAACGCTGCTCAATAAAGCCAAGTGGCGGTGGCGTAGCAATCCCCAAAAACTCCAGCAGATTGGCATTGTACCAGGACACACTGGCGCGACTCCGACGCAGACAACGCCGCAAAAAATGCCATGGTGTTTTCATGTTGTAACGCTTGATCACCACTGCCTGTCCAGCCAATTCATTTTTTACCACGGTAGCAGAGTTGCCGTTTTTCAGGGCGATGCCATCCTGCATAGCCTGATGTAATACCTCAACTGGCCGGTCTAATAACGCAGCAGCTAAATTGCCACGCCAAGCTGATTCAAGCCTTAACGATTTTTGATATCGCGTCATGGTGCAGGATCGAAATTGTTTTTTCAGATAATGCGTTTGCCGATAGTCGCGGGCTTTGCTGATCTTACCCAACAATTGCTGTTCCACAATGGGATCGAGAGCCATGTTTCTGGCAGCAAAATATGCTGGCAATGCTGTGACTAACCATTCCTGTTGTTCCAGCGGAAACTGCGCCATCAGCCGCGCCAGATTATCCAGACAAGTCGCCAATTTCAAAGGTTTGTCGAGGCAAACAACGGAGGCCAGATCCAATAAATAGAGCGTGTTATTAGATAACACAAAATTATCCAGATGCGGATCCTGCTGATAACACTGATGTTGATGGCAGCGAGCAAACAGCTCGAATAATGCCGCCAGCGGAAATGCATCCTCCGACAATGCATTCAACGTCACCGCTTGGGGCAAAAAGGCGTAGACAATAAAACTGACGCCCTGCTGGTCTTCAGCATTATTAAAAATCGGCGCCACCGCAATATCTACTCTGGTGCAATGCTGATGGGCGACCAGTTCGCGTTGATATTCCTGCTGCCCTTTACCCTGTGCAGCAAATAACTTGAGCACAAATTCACCGCTATCGTTACTGGCATGCAGAACAATCCGACGCCCGGCCAGAAAACGTAATACCGATAGGATTTGATACTTTGTGCCTCCCAATTCCAACTCAACCGGAAAAGCGGCAGGTAATTGTTTTAGCAGATGTTGAGCCGTCAGCATAACCATTATTCCGCCAGCAACTTCTGTGCACGGCGTTCAACTTCGCGCCATAAATCAGCTTGCTGTTTCAGCAATGTACGCAGTGGCAATCCCGAATATATCTGCATAAAGCGTAATTTGTCCCGCTGGGTCAATGGCACTCGGCTTGCTGAAAAATACAAACTCCCCAGATCTTTGATCTGCCAGCGCCTTGGTGTTTTGTCTCGAATCGTCGCCCGATGTAAGTCGATCAGATATACCGGCGTATTGTCATCAAAGGTATTGTGCTCGGCAAAGCGTTCATCCAGCAGAAAATGACATAGATAAAAATCGCGATGATTCATGCCGTTTTTATGCATGGTGCCTGCTATCTTGGCCAACTTGCGGATCAGCGCCTGTTTGGTGGCAAAACTCGGTGGCCTTTCTTGCCACTGCTCACCAACATATTCCAGGCTCATGGTATTAACCAGATCATCGGTAATCACAAATGAGCGTAATGTCGCTGGATTTATGCCCTTTTCGCCATAAGCTGCCAGCGTCATCGTATCGATGCCGTGCTTTTCAAGAAAATGAATCGCCTGCCATTCATTGCGGGCACTGATGATCGGCAAACGCATTTGCAGTAAATTTTTGATGATTTCCGCCCAGCCGACTCCTTGATGATATTTCAGAAAATACGAGCAGCCATTCAGCTCAAAGCGCAAGGTGCGGCGCCCCTCTTTATCACGAAAGATCTCGCCATCGATGTTGGCCAAAATATCAAACACTGGCTTATCGGCCCAGACCCGAGCCAAATCTTGTCGCAAATAACAGGAATTCTTTTTAAATAAGGCCATCTAAAGGCTTTGCCATGCAGTGAGTTGTGCGATCGCGCACAGCGTTTTGTTACACTGTTTGCAGGAAACCACAAATACTACCACCAGAGCCGAAATGAGGTAAGCCGTGTCATTTAAATCCACCTTGCAACGCCACCAAAAGATGATTGAAAGCTTGTTTGATATGGAGCCTCAATTAAATGATTTACTGGACCTTATCAGCGACTGCGTGCTGAATGACAATAAAGTATTGTTCTTCGGCAATGGCGGCAGCGCTTCCGATGCCCAGCATCTGGCGGCGGAATTTGTGATTCGATATAAAGAAGATCGCAGACCGCTGGCCGCGATTGCACTGACTACCGACACCTCGATTCTCACCGCTCACAGCAATGACTACAGTTTTGAAACCGTGTTTGACCGGCAAATTCAGGCACTGGCACGTCCCGGCGATGTGGCAATTGGTTTATCGACTTCCGGTAACAGTGCCAATGTGATTAACGGCATTAACGCAGCGAAAAAAGCGGGTTGTGCAACGATTGCCTTTACCGGGCAAAGTGGCGGCCAACTCAAAGCCATTGCCGATCACTGTGTCTGTGTCGCCGATACCGAAACCGCTCGGGTTCAGGAAGGCCATATCCTGATTGGTCATTGGTTGTGTGAAGCACTGGACGAGAAACTCAGTAAAGCATGAGCCAAAACATCATCACCGCAGATGTGGTCATTGTCGGCGCCGGTATTGCCGGTCTTTGGTTACATAACCGGCTAAGCCAGCTGGGTTATCACTCACTGTTGCTGGAAAACCAGAAAATAGGCCATGCTCAGACACTCAGTGCTCAGGGCATTATCCATGGTGGCAGCAAATATGCGTTAAATGGCATTTTATCCAACGCCGCGCAAACCATCAGCGGTATGCCGGCTCGCTGGAAAGCTTGCCTGCAAGGCAGTGGTGAAATCGATTTATCTGATGTCAATGTGTTCACCGAACATCAACTGCTTTGGTCCACCCAAAGCCTGTCTTCCAAAATGGTGTCGTTTTTTGCCAGCAAAGCGCTGCAAAGCCGGATGCAGAATATTCCCAAATCCGAGCGCAGCGGTTTGTTTGCCGATGACGGTTTTAAAGGCGCGCTATATCAGTTGGATGAACCGGTGCTGGATGTCAGCAGTTTGCTTAAAGCCTTAATCAAACCGTATGCCGCGACGATTTTAAAAACACCGGACTGCCCACCTGAATGGATTAAGCAGGATGGCAACATCACCGCCATACGCTTTGGCGATGAACTGGAAATTCAGGCGCAGCAGTTTGTGCTTACTTCCGGCGAAGGCACAGGTGAGTTGTTAGAAAGCCTGCAACTGTCACGTCCAAAAATGCAGAAACGGCCCTTGCAAATGCTGCTCTGCAAAGCCAAAGATCCGGCAAATCCTTTACCGCAGATCTATGCGCATAGTTTGGGAAGCGGCAGCAAGCCCATTGCCACCATCAGCAGTCATCCCGATAAAACCAGTAATATTGTCTGGTATCTGGGTGGCAATATTGCAGAAGAAGGTGTCGGCAAAGATCCACAAGTGCTGATTGAAGAAGCGAGAGCTTTACTCAAACAAATTTTGCCATGGTTTACCCTGCCAGAACTGGAATGGGCTACCCATAACGTCAACCGTGCCGAACCGAAACAAAGCGGTTTCGTGCGTCCCGACAGCGCCTATGTCAGCAGTCATAACAATCTGCATATTGCCTGGCCGACCAAACTTGCACTGTCCCCTGATCTGGCCGATAAAGTTATCGAAGCGCTAGCAAAACAAAATGTGCAAAAAACATCCCATCCAGAACAGCATATTTTGCCTTTGGCCCAGCTTGCCGAACCACTATGGGATCGGGCATTTACTAAATGAACAAACTACCCAAGAAAACGATTCCCGGCACCGATTTGGATGTATCTATACTGGGACTCGGTACAGTCAAACTGGGACGCGATAAAGGTGTTAAATACCCCGAATCGTTCACCATTCCCAATGATGAAGCCGCCCTCGCCTTACTACAACAAGCCTGGGATCTGGGCATCAATCTGATTGATACTGCCCCTGCCTACGGCAACAGTGAACAACGCCTTGGCGAGTTATTACCCCAACTACCGCACGACTGGATTATCTGCTCTAAAGCCGGGGAACAGTTTGACGCCACTACTGGTGAGTCACATTTTGATTTTTCCCGTGATGCGATTATCCGCAGCGTTGAACAAAGCCTGCAACGCCTAAATCGAAAAATGATTAATATCGTGCTGATTCACTCCGACGGCAACGATGTACCAATCATCGAACAGCATCGGGCACTGGAAACCCTCAATGAACTTAAACAGCAAGGTCTGATTGCCGCCACCGGCATCTCCAGCAAAACCGTCGACGGCGGCCTACTCGCCCTGCAACAGTCCGATATCGTCATGGTCACCCACAACCTCGCCTATCAGGACGAACAAATCGTGATTGATACGGCCAACCAGCTCAATAAAGCCATCTTTATCAAAAAAGCCTTTGCCAGTGGGCATTTGCCTGCTAACTCAACCAAAGACAGTGTCAGTGCCAGCTTTGAAATGATCTTTGCCAATCCGGCGGTGGCTAGTGTGGTGGTTGGCACGATTAATCCGGTTCATCTTGCGGATAATGTGGCTAAGGCTGTTACGGTTTTTGATAAATAATTAACCACAGAGACACAGAGGGCACAGAGTTTTTTGGGTTTAAAGATTTTATTTTATCCGCAGATTTCGCAGATGGACGCAGATTTAACCGTGATAAATATTCATGCTCATTACCTTCGCTTCCCCTCGCGTTTTCCTGCACACGGCTTTAATTAATCGTGAATGGTTCAATAGTAATTATTTCCGTTATAGTTACCTATCATTGATAAAACAGTTTGTTAAATATTTATCTTTCATTCATGTTAAAAGTTAGAAACCACATACATCATTAATTGATGGTTACAAGAAGATTCATGGCAGAAATAAAAAACCACCCAGGAAGTCACACATCGACTACGGTCATAGCCGTACTTACCTTGATTGCAGCAGTTATCGCTGCTTTACCAGGTTTTTTTGCGCTTAATAAAGAACATGCTGCCATTTACTATGCCGTCGAATCTTCAGGAATTCAGATCCCCGATTCTCTTAATCCAGGTAGCGTAAGAAAAGTACTATCTTCAAATGGAATACCAAGTAATACTCTAAATGTAGACCTAATCAACCAAGGTAACTATCAGGCAGATGAGGTGAAAGTTTCAATTGTAGTTCCTGGAAAGTTCATAACTTTTTCTTCCAAGCCAAAAAATGAAGACAATCCTATTTGGGTAAGACTACCCGAATTGCAACTTCCTCTTAATAAGAACTCAATTCAATTTTCAGTAGAACAGTTAGGTACGACCAAACCTTTGACTCTTTCCTTTGGTTATCAAAGAGAGTCAGATGAAAAACCCTTAGTTCAAGTATTTTATAACGGTAACCCTGCAAGCTTGGTGAATTCAGTTTTAAGTGTCCCTTCATGGTCACCTTGGGATGTTTTTAGAATACCACTGTATATTCTTGGTGGCGGGCTAATACTGGTCTTGATTTGGGCTGCTGGCATCGTCATTGTGAGTACACCAAAATTCAAGGAGCAATTCGAGGTGTTCTTAATAAAGGTTGCAAGAGAGGTAGTCAAAAGTATTTATCCGTTCCACTAAATCTTTTAATAATTATCAGATATTGGTCGGCACTACACGCCGGATATGTAAAACAATTACTGCATAAATTTACTTAGGTGACCATCATGGGCCATTTTAAAGAGCTGTGGCAAGATCTGCAGCAAGAAGACAGAGACGAGTGGATTCGTAACAGGCTTGATAATGATGAATCTGATGAATACGCTGAAGAATGGCAAGAGCTTTCCAGAAAATATGATGATTGGATGGAACACCTCTTGGAAACCGCTCAAATTGATGAAGATTTTGACTGGTACAGAAATCAAGCTTACTCAAGCATATATGAACAATTTCAGATTGAGATATCACGATTAAAGTTAATAATTGGTCAGAACTACAATTACGATGAAGAGCTTACATTTTGCAAAATGGTTTTTGCTCATGCAGTAACACTGTTGGAGACCTATCTCGGCGATTCTGTGAAGTATCTTGTACTTTCAGAGGAAAAATATTTAAAAAATGCAATCAACAAAATAGATGAATTGAAAAAGGCTAAATTCTCACTTATCGATATTCATTATCAAAAAGATGGTGTACAAGGCTTTGTTCTCATAGAGCTATCAAAAGTGATGTATCACAATATTAGTAAAGTAAAAAGGATTCTTGAATCGATAATAGATACTCCTTTGGAAATCGATATCAGCATGGTTGGATACATAGCTTCGGTTCGGCACGACATCGTTCACCGTAATGGAAGATCAATTGATGGAGAATCGATAGATCTCCATCCAGAACTAGTGAATGAAGCGATTTCAGGTATTGAGAGTTTCGCAAAACAACTGCAATTTAAAATTAACGAGGCTATCACTGCTTAATAAGCAAAGTACATTGGTTGAGCCTATGAAACACAAGTTTTTTATCCCGGATGTTTGATATTTGTTGGGTTTCATTGCATTCAACCCAACCTACCAAAAACACCCAATAATCTACAGATAATTTTTTTAAACCTCCGTGCCCTCTGTGTCTCTGTGGTTTATCTATCTTGATAAATAATCTGCGTCCATCTGCGTAATCTGCGGATAAATTTCTATTATCTATCCTGATGAATCTTATTCACTATCGCCGTGGTGGAGCAGTTTTCAGTTAAACCCATCACTCTGACTTCGCCGCCGTAACCTTCGACGATTTCCCAGCCAACCACGCCTTTTTTATCGTAATCGCCACCTTTAACAAGAATATCCGGCTGGATTTCTCTGAGCAGGTCTTCCGGCGTATCACCTTCAAATACGGTAACCCAATCAACATCCGCCAGTCCCGCCAATACGATCTGACGGCGATCCGCGGTGTTAATCGGACGGCCTTTGCCTTTTAGTTTGGTGACCGATTCATCGCTGTTAATGGCAACAATTAATCTATCGCCCTGAGTCCTGGCCTGATGCAGATAGCTGACATGACCGGCATGTAGAATATCGAAACAGCCATTGGTAAAAACAATTTTCTCGCCACGTTTTTTGGCTTGATCGACAGCAATTTTTAATTGCTCGACAGTGACTGCACCGGCAAAGGAATGATCGCTTTGATGTTTGCCCTGATGGCGTTGGTATTCAGCAAACAGTTCAGGTTCGCTGACAGTGGATGTGCCGAGTTTGCTGACCACAATACTGGCGGCAACATTGGCCAAGGTCACAGCTTGTTGCAAAGATTGTCCGGCGGCCAGTGCTGCTGCCAACGTGGCAATCACGGTGTCCCCTGCTCCGGTGACATCAGCGACTTCTTTGGCAATGGCCGGTAAATGGAATTCAGTATTGTCATTGGTAATAAGCGACATACCCTGTTCGCTGCGAGTAATCAGCACGGCTTTAATATCGTAGTCGGCAATCAGCTTTTTGGCTTTTTCTATCAGGTCAGCTTCTGACTGGATTTCGCCTGCTACCGCTTCAAATTCGGTGAGGTTAGGTGTGATTAAATCCGCGCCACGATATTTACTGAAATCATTACCTTTTGGATCGACCAGTACGGTCATTGCGTTGGTTTTTGCCAGGTTAATCCACTGCTGAGGGTCGTGCAGCGTGCCTTTATCGTAGTCCGACAGAATCATCACCCCGTCTTTGCTCAACAAAGGTGTGACTTGTTGCTCCATGCCGACGCCACTTTCCACAGTAAAGCGGCTTTCAAAATCCATCCGAAGCAGTTGCTGATGCGCACTGATAATACGGGATTTAATAATGGTCGGATGTTGTGTGGTTTGATGAAACGCACATTCGATGCTGACACAGCTAAGCCGCTGTTGTAATACCTTGGCGGCTTCATCCTGACCGGTAATGCCGGACAAACTGCATTTGGCGCCGAGTGAAGCAATATTCATCGCTACATTGGCGGCACCGCCCGGAATATCTTCCAATCGTTCAATGTTCACCACCGGCACCGGCGCTTCAGGTGAAATACGCTTGGTTTTGCCGAAATAGAAGCGATCCAGCATTAAATCGCCTATTACAACGACATTTGCCTGCCGAAAATCCGGGAATGCATTTTTCATAAGGTTTGATTTATTGATTAGAGAAAGCGGTTATTGTGCGGCTAAAAGCGGTTTCAGTCCATGCCAGACCATTTCCGGCGTCAGCTCAGTCATACACACAGGTTCGCCATTACGAGATGCAGGTAACGGGCATTTACGTTTGTAGCACGGGGCACAGTTAAATTCACTGACCAGATGCTGCTGATGTTTGCCATAGGTGCCAATGAGCGCTGTATCGGTGGCTCCGTACAAGGTTAATGCAGGTGTTCCGGCTACGGCTGCAAGATGCGCTAATCCGGTATCACTGCAGACGGCGGCTGTCGCGTGGTGCATGATTGCTGCAATATCGTTTAAGCCTAACCGCGGTAAGGCATACGCCATGGCATCAACCGAGGCAATCTGTTGAGCGCGTAAATATTCTTCCTTATTACCGCACGGTAACAGTACGGCATAACCTTCCGACCGCGCCTGCAATACCAATTGCTGCCAGAAATTAATCGGCCAGAGCTTGGTCAACCAGCTGGCATTGTGCACAAATATCAGATAACGCTCGGGTAAGGCAAACTCGAGCTCCGGTAACGGATATTTACTGAAATTCGCCGCGTATTTGGCGGGTGTTTTGGGCAGCGGATAATCCAGCGCCTGTGACAGGATCTGCCGCATCCGATCCACGGCATGTTGCTGTGGATTGACCGTTATCGGATATTGATAAGCCAGATGAGCGGGGCGTTCCCGACAGGATTGTTTATCCAGACCATAGACCGGACCACGGCGTAACTTGCTGACCAGCGCACTTTTCAGATTATTCTGCATATCAACGACGGCATCATAATCGTCCAGATTCAGTTCCCGATAGAACTGGCGTAATTCACCACCGGTCAGGGTTTGCCAGGCCGACTGTTTCCAGCGTCGATGTGAAGTAGTAATCACTTTACGAACATTGGGATGCCATTTAGGGACTTCAGCAAATGCCTCATCCACTACCCAGTCAAACTCAATGCCGGGGAAAGCTTTTGCCGCATCGGTCAATGCCGGCAGCGCATGCATTAAATCGCCCATGGAGGTGAGCTTAATAATTAATACTTTCATAAACGGAACAATGCCTGATGGATGAACATCAGGCATTTTGCAAGGTATTTAAGGACAAAGGGTTATGCCGATGCTGTTGCAGGATCTTCAGAAACGCATCAGGGTTCTTAATCTGTGTCATCTCACCTTCTCGCGGGAAAAGCTGATCCTGCAGACGTGATAGCCAGAAGCGTAATGCTGCAGCACGACAAACCAGATTCCAGTTGGATTGTTCGGCTTCATTGAGTTGGCGGCGTTGCAGATAGGCGTTCATTAATCGCTGGTAGCGTTCATTATCAATCAAGCCCTGTTCGTTAACACACCAGTCATTAACCGCAACAGCCAGGTCATAAATCAGAAACTCATCGCAGGCAAAGTAAAAATCAATAATGCCCTGCAAAGCGTTGTCGACAAATAGCGCGTTATCACGGAATAAATCGGAATGGGTGACGCCCCAAGGTAATTGCAGATCACTGTAAGGACGTTGATAATCCAGTTCGGCTTTAAGCATGTCGGCCTGTTCAGCAGACATATGTGGCAGCAGGGTTTCGGCCATTGATTCACGCCAATCGGCACCTCGTTGGGTGGCACGACGATGTTTGAATTTATTACCAACCAGATGCATTTGTGCCAGCATATCGCCTATTGCTTCGCATTGGCCCAGCGTTGCGAGCTCATCAACTGTATGGCCTTGCAGACGCATGACTAATGCAGCCGGCCTTCCACACAATGATTTCAGATAATTCCCTTGTTTATCTTCCGCGGGATGTGCTGAAGGGATGCCATGCTTAAAGAAAAATGTCATGACTTCCAGGAAATAGTCCAGTTCGGCAAATTCATGCTGTTCGAACAAGGTGAGTACAAACTCGCCCTGATCGGTGGTCACAAAATAATTGGTGTTTTCAATTCCAGCAGAAATGCCCTGGTAATCAATCAGATTACCAACCGCATACTCGCCGAGGAACGCCATTAATTCATCGCGCCCAACTTCGGTATAAACAGACATGAAAATCTCAGTTAACGGGAGTTTTTGTTACCATTCCAACAGGATCCAATTTGGCACTTCCGGGTTGGCGAGGTTATTTTTTTGGGTTTCCAACGAGCCATCGCCATCAGTGTCCATCAGATAATAGGCTGGGCCAATATCCGGTGTGATTTTGATCATATAAAGCTGACCGTTGACACGATATTCTTCAATGGTGCGATCATCTTCCTGGATGATGCTGATTTCGGGCTCAATACTATCACCACTTTGTAATGGTGGTGGTATGACAGGAGGTTCAGTCAAATCTGGACCGGCAGCCCCTGCCCAGGCACTTCCTGTGATCATCGCGCTGATTGCGCATACAATGGCGAACGGTTTTAACATGACTTAGCTCCACTAAATTTCCGATAAAGATAGCATTTCCGCTACGATGATAAAAGCAATCTGTTTGCCACTAATTTCAGGCCTTATGAACTATGACTCAAACTGCACCACTTATTCTTGTTGATGGCTCTTCTTACCTGTATCGCGCTTATCATGCCATGCCGCCACTAACCAACAGTGATGGCGAATCAACTGGCACCATTTATGGTGTTATTAATATGTTGCGTAAACTGATTCGGGATTATCAACCTGAACATATGGCAGTGGTATTTGATGCCAAGGGTAAAACCTTCCGTAATGATCTTTATGCAGAGTATAAAGCCACACGCCCTCCCATGCCCGACGATTTACGTGAACAGATTGCGCCAATTCATGAAATTGTAAAAGCAATGGGGTTGCCGCTGTTATGCATTGATAACGTGGAGGCTGACGATGTGATTGGCACCCTGGCAAAACAAGCCACTGCCGCGGGGATTGAGACGGTGATCTCCACCGGTGACAAGGATATGGCACAACTGGTTAGTGAGCATGTGACCCTGGTCAACACCATGAACAACACGAAAACTGATATTGCCGCCGTGCAGGAAAAATTTGGCCTGACGCCACAGCAAATCGTCGATTATCTGGCACTGATGGGTGACAAGGTAGATAACATTCCTGGTGTGGAAAGTGTCGGCCCGAAAACCGCGACGAAGTTACTGCAGCAATATGGCAGTTTGCAAGGCGTTATTGAAAATGCCCATGAGGTTAAAGGCAAGCTGGGGGAAAAACTGCGAGCTGCTGTCGATGCATTACCCCTGTCTTATCAACTGGCAACCATCAAGATGGACGTTGAATTGGATTTCACACCGGAAACGCTGGATATGCAGGCAGCGGATAACCAAAAACTGGCAGAACTCTACCGCCGATACGAATTCAAGAGCTGGCTACAGGAGTTAGACTCTGCTCCTGTCACTGCGACGTCGACAAAAACGGATGAACCAGCCATCAGTAATGAAACCCATTACGAAACTATATTGACCCAACAGCAGCTGGATAACTGGCTGGCAAGGCTGCAAAAAGCCGAGCTATTTGCTTTTGATACCGAAACGACAAGTCTGAATTATCTTCAGGCTCGGATAGTCGGTATGTCATTTGCCATTAAAGCCGGTGAAGCTGCCTATCTGCCGCTGGCACATGATTATCCCGGTGCACCGGATCAACTGGATTTTGATAACACGCTGGCATTGATGAAACCGTTACTTGAGGATCCCAAGGCACTGAAAGTAGGTCAAAACCTCAAATATGACCGGCATATTCTGCTCAATCATGGCATTGATTTGCAGGGCATTGCACATGACACAATGTTGCAATCCTATGTGCTGGATAGCACAGCCACTCGCCATGATATGGATTCGCTGGCCGAAAAATACCTCAACCGTAGCACTATTCATTTTGAAGACATTGCCGGTAAAGGCAAAAAACAGCTGACTTTCAATGAAATTGGTCTGGAAGAAGCCTCACCTTATGCTTGTGAAGATGCTGATATCACACTGCAATTGCATCATATTCTATGGCCAAAAATTCAGGCGATTCCCTCTTTGGAAACGGTATATCGTGAATTGGAAATGCCTTTGCTACCCGTGTTGAACACATTGGAGCGCAATGGCGTGCATATCGATATTTTTATGCTGCAACAGCAAAGCGATGCCTTGGCACATGATATCGATCGACTGGAAAAACAGGCACATGAATCTGCCGGTACCAAATTCAATTTGGGTTCGCCTAAGCAATTACAGGAAATTCTCTACGATCAGCAACAATTGCCGGTTCGCAAAAAAACGCCCAAAGGGCAGCCTTCAACCGCAGAAAATGTGCTGCAGGAACTAGCAGATGATGGTTATGAATTACCTCAAATCATCATGCAATATCGTAGTTTAAGTAAGCTGAAATCCACTTATACCGATAAATTGCCACAACAGGTGAATCAACAGACTGGCCGTGTGCATACTTCATATCATCAAGCGGTCACGGCTACCGGGCGATTATCGTCTTCGGATCCGAATCTGCAGAATATTCCAATCCGGACTGAGACGGGTCGTAAAATTCGTGAAGCTTTTGTAGCCGGAAAAGGTGCCAAGATCCTGGCCGCGGATTACTCTCAAATTGAACTGCGTATCATGGCGCATTTATCTGGTGATAAAAGCCTGCTGACCGCGTTTGCCCAAGGTGAAGATATTCATCGCCATACCGCTTCTGAAATCTTTGGGGTGGAACCGGAAAACGTCACTGGCGATCAACGTCGCAGCGCAAAAGCCATCAACTTCGGTTTGATTTATGGCATGTCCGCCCACGGGCTTTCTAAACAACTCGGTATCGAACGTCATCAGGCTGCCAAATACATGGAAACCTATTTCGAACGTTACCCCGGTGTCAGAAACTACATGGACAATACCCGTGAACAGGCCAAAAAAGATGGATATGTCGAAACCATTTTTGGACGACGTTTATATTTGCCGGAAATCAACTCCAGCAACGGCCTGCGCCGCCAATATGCCGAACGCACTGCGATTAACGCGCCAATGCAAGGCAGCGCTGCGGATATTATCAAACGCGCCATGATCTCCATCCATGACTGGCTGCTCGAAGCCGATACCGGTATTCGTATGATTATGCAGGTACACGATGAATTGGTCTTTGAAGTACCCGAAGATCAGCTTGATTTGGCTAAAACCGAAATTGAGCAGTTTATGATTCAAGCCGCTGATCTCGAAGTGCCGTTAGAAGTGGGGATTGGAGTTGGGGATAATTGGGAACAGGCGCATTAACTGGATTATTAACCACAGAGAGACAGAGGGCATGTAGGTTCTTAAAAATATATCCGCAGATTACGCAGATTTTTAGATAGAAATTAAGAAGGGATTTAGAAAAGGGCACAGATCCCAAAGGCTTCCCTTGAATCCCCTTTTGTGTTGCCGGAAAAAATGGTTATCGCAGGATTAGAAATCGGAATGTTTGAGCGAAGCGACAAATTTGTATGGAACAAATTTGGACGACGGAGGCACCCGTAGGGTGAGCGGCAAGGATGCCGCTCATCAGTTTTTTCGATTTCCCTGCGATGGCCATTTTTTTCGGGGAGCCGCAGGCCAACACAAGGGGTGCCTTTTCTTTTGGTTCGATTTCTTTGATTCGCGACATCCATGTAGCTCACCCTGCGGGTGCCTCCGGCATCCAAATTCGTTCCTGATGAAGTTGTGGGCAAGCAAAGAAAATGAACTCGCCCTTAGGCGAAATTATGCTTTAGGTTCATTTTCCCTATTTAAGCAGATCTTTCGCTCACGCGAGTCAGGGGCTTGCGTGCCCAAGCCCCTAACAACCCAAGGGCACCCCTTATGCTGGCCTGCGGCTCCACTGCGTTGCTCGATTTATCTGGGGATTGGTCAAAACTCGCTGCGCTCAGACACTGACCAATCCTTATCCAGATAAACCTCCGCTACTCGTCAGCACAAAAGGGGATTTAGGGGCGGCCTCTGAGCTTTGTGTCCGCATATATCTTCTCTTTTATATTTCTCTCTAAGAAATCTGCGCCCATCTGCGTAATCTGCGGATAGATTTTTAAGAACCTCCCTGCCCTCTGTGCCTCAGTGGTTAATATCTTAAGAACGCTTCTTAGCCCGAGGATGCGCAGCATCATAAACCTTCGCCAGATGCTGAAAATCCAGATGGGTATAGACCTGCGTAGTGCTGATATCCGAATGCCCCAGCAACTCCTGCACGGCTCTTAAATCGCTGCTGGATTCGAGCATATGCGAGGCAAATGCATGGCGCAGTCGATGCGGATGCACGTGCTCGGAGATACCGTGTTTTTTACCCCAGAAAGCCAGACGCTGCTGAATCGAACGCACCCCAAGTCGTTTGCCTTGTTGGGTGGTGAATAAGGCCTGTTGCTGATAAAGACCATTCTGATCACGTTTGTCGAGCCAGACTTTCAATGCCTCAATCGCGGTACGGCCAATTGGCAAAATTCGTCCTTTGTTGCCTTTACCAGCGATGATATGCACTAGTTGCTGGCCGAAATCGACGTCGCGTAAATCCAATGCGGCCAGCTCTGCCAACCGCAGACCGGAGGAATAGAATAATTCCATAATTGCCCGATCCCGACAGGCGACGAAGGTATCGGCCGGGGTACTATCGAGCAATGAATTCATTTGGTCTACATCGAGAGTTTTCGGTAGACGCTTTTCGGCTTTGGGAGCCTGCACTGATTGGGCGGGATTATGATCCACCAGCCCTTCTTTGAGCAGATAACGATAAAAACTGCGGACAGCAGACAACAACCGGTGAATACTCCGAGCCCCAAGCCCTTTACGATGCAACCGGGCAATAAATAAACGGATATCTGCCGGTTTGAGTTGCTGCCAGTCAGTAAATGATTGCTGTTGGCAATATTCTACTAATTGCTGACAATCGCGCTGATAATTGAGTACGGTATGCGGCGAAACCCGGCGCTGCTGCTCCAGATATTGCAGAAAATCCTGCAGCGGTGTTTGTAACTCAGCTGTCATTTTGTCCGTGACAGAAACGCCGTAGCAAGCGCATAAATACCTCGCCAAGGAAGCTCAGATATTCCGTTCCCATATCGGCATGAAAACGATTGGCATCGCTGCTGGCAATGGCCAGCAAACCAGCACAGGGTTCATGGCCTAAAGGCAGGCAGGCGACTGAGTGAACGTCATCGGCTTTTTCACCAAACAGTAACTGTTTCTGTGCTTTGGTCAGTCGACCACAAACCGGTTGCTGTTTACCCAGAATATGATCAAATGCTTTCAGTTGGCTGTCATCAGCATGCATTTCGACAATATTGCCTTCAACTTGCGGTAGTTTCGGTTTTTGATCGCCGCTGTAAAACAATCTTAACGCGACTTCGTCTGCCGAGAATTCTTGCTGTAACTGTTGAATCAATGCTGCCAAGAGGCTCTGCAGATCCTGACAATCCATCAAATGCAGACAAAGTTTATGGACCCGTTGTTGCAGCGCGGCATTGCTATGGGCATTTTCAATTAAGGCATGCAATTGATCATGTAAATGCTGATTTTTCTGGCGTAATTGCTGCCGCTGACGTTGTGCCAGCGAAATGGTGCCTTCAGGCGTTTTATCAAACTCCAGCTCAGACAATAATTCCGGCTGTTCGATCAGAAAATCTGTATGCTGCCGTAAAAATTCACTGACCTGCTCTGCGCTTACAGATTGTTGAGTGTTGCCCACGCAATTTCTCCATCAAATACATGTTGTGCTGGTCCGGTCATCCATACCGAAGATGCTTCATCGGGCCAGCTGATTTCTAATGTGCCACCCGGTAATAAAACATTGACTTGTCGACCCAATAAGCCGCGCCGTATTCCACTGACCACGGCTGCACAGGCACCGGTACCACAAGCCGTGGTTTCTGCAGAGCCACGTTCATAAACTCGCAGTTTAATATTTTCATTATCGATTAACTGCATAAAGCCAACATTGACCCGTTCGGGGAACTGATCATGATGCTCGATTTTTGGTCCTAATTCACCGACCGGTGCTTTAGTGACATCATCTACCAACAACACCGCATGGGGATTACCCATCGATAATGCTGAAATTTCTACCCGGCGCCCCGGTTCTACTGTCAACATATAAGTATTGCTGATTTCGGGTGTTTTAAAAGGAATTTGTGCAGGTAAAAAGCGTGGTTTACCCATATCAACAGAGACTTGTCCATCTACCTGCAATGTAGGATATATCACTCCGGAAGCGGTTTCGACCGCAATCGAATCTTTGTCGGTCAGACCATTATCGCGTACATATCGGGCAAAACAACGTGCGCCATTGCCACATTGCGAGACTTCACCACCATCAGCATTAAAAATACGATAGCGAAAATCCACATCGGGCAGATCAGTTTTTTCCACCAGCAATAATTGATCACAGCCGATGCCGATATGCCGATCCGCCAAAAAACGAATCTGCTCGGTCGTCAGCTGCACGGATTGATTAATGGCATCAATGACCACAAAATCATTACCCAGACCATGCATTTTGCTGAATTTCAACATAGGATTATTCCTGCAATATCTGCTCGCCAGCATAGAGACTTTCAACTGATTCCCGTTGACGTGCCACATGCATTTTCGCGCCATCGACCATAATTTCAGCCGCCCTTGGTCGCGAATTATAATTGGAGCTCATAGTAAAACCATACGCTCCAGCGGACCGAATCGCCAATAAATCTCCGCTTTGAATTGCCAAGGTACGATCTTTGCCTAAAAAGTCCCCAGTTTCACAGACGGGGCCGACTATATCGAATGCTTGCTCGGCTTCATCATTGCGAGGGATAACAGCTTCAATCGCCATCCATGACTGATACAACGCCGGTCTTAATAAATCATTCATGGCCGCATCAACAATGGCGAAATTTTTGGCTTCGGTTGTTTTGATGTATTCCACTTTAGTCAGCAGAATACCGGCATTTCCTGCAATGGCCCGGCCCGGCTCCAACATAATTTCCAGGTCACGATCTTTTAACAATGCCTGCATTGCTTTGGCATATTCAGCAGGCGTCGGCGGAGTTTCATCGCGATAACAAATCCCCAGACCTCCACCAATGTCGAGATGTTTAATGGTGATGTCATGTTCAGCCAAGGCATCTATCAAGGCTAAAACCCGTTCCAGTGCATCCACAAATGGGGTCACAGAAGTCAGCTGGGAACCGATATGGCAATCCACACCAATGATTTGCAGGTTAGGCAACGAAGCTGCTTGTTGATAAACGCTTAACGCATCATCAATGGCGATGCCGAATTTATTCTCTTTCAATCCGGTGGAGATATAGGGATGGGTTTGAGCATCAACGTCTGGATTTACCCGAATAGAAATTGGTGCTGTTTTCCCAAGGTTAGCTGCGACATCACTGATCCGTTGCAACTCGGCAATTGATTCGACATTAAAGCAGCGAATTCCGGTTTTTAATGCATAATCAATCTCTTCAACTGTTTTGCCAACCCCCGAAAAGACTGTTTTTTCTGCTTTCCCCCCCGCTGCAATAACCCGAGCCAGTTCGCCAGCCGATACAATATCAAAACCTGAACCCAGTCTGGCTAATACATTCAGTACCGCTAAATTTGAGTTGGCTTTTACGGCATAACAGACCAAATGAGGGTAAGCACTGAAAGCATCATCAAAAGCCCGCCAATGTTGTTCTAATGCTGCTCTGGAATAGATATAAGTTGGTGTACCAAACTGCGCCGCCAATTCTCTCAGTGATTGCTGCTCAGCATGTAATTCACCATCTTTTTGTGTGAAATAATCTTGCATATTTTTAGGCAACCTTCACTGTGTCAGCCTGACCTTCAGGCAGGTATAAATCACCTTTCAAACCACATGACGTCAGAATTGATACGGTACACAGAACTAAAGCCAGAACTTTCCAGCCAGGTATTTTTCGCATGATGTCTTCCCCGATGCTTTAATGGCAGGCAGTATACACAGGAATATCCGCGACAGGCCCACATTGGAAACTAGAATTTATTATTTAACTTACATACTATTAGGGACTGATTACTTTTCATAGTTGAAAGAAAAATAGTCCCTAGTGCATTGAAAAATGCATTATATTAAGGAATCGCGTCCAGTAATGGCAAATATGACAGCACCAATCAGATTAAGCGGTCTGGCGAGGCGCCTTGTGAGTGAAGGGTTGCTGAGTGAAGACCAGGCCCAAGCGGCTCAAGCAACGGCTAAACAGGCTTCTCAATCCTTTGTAACCTATCTCGTAAACAATAAATTACTTAAGAGTGATGTCATCGGTGCGATTGCCTCTCAGGAATTTGGCGTACCGCTGTTTGACCTCGACAGCATGAATATGGAACTGGCACCAACCAGTCTGTTTCAGGAAAAACTGATCCGACAACATAACGCCCTGCCATTATTTCAACGTGGCAAACGCCTGTATGTGGCCGTATCCGATCCAACGAACTTGCAAGCGCTGGATGAGTTCCAGTTCAACACCGCACTAAATACCTACCCTGTTCTGGTTGATGAACAAAAACTCTCCGTCACTATCGAAAAGGCTCTTGATAATAAAAATCAGGTATTGGATGAGTTCGACGATGCTGAGCTGGACGATATTGATTTAGGGCCAGATGATGATGCGGATCGTGCCGCCGAGTTGTCTGAGAAAAATATTGATGATACGCCGGTTGTTCGGTTTATCAACGGCATCCTGACGCAGGCGATTAAAGCTGGTGCCTCGGATATTCACTTTGAACCCTATGAGAAAAAATACCGTGTCAGGGTACGTATAGACGGTATTTTGCATGAAACTAAAACAGCTCCCGTGGCATTAGGTGGTCGGATTGCGGCCCGTTTGAAAGTTCTGTCTCGGATGAACATCGCAGAACGCCGGGTGCCTCAGGACGGCCGGATGCGGCTGAAGGTGTCCAAATCCAAAGCTATCGATTTTCGTGTTAGTACCTGTCCGACGTTGTTCGGCGAAAAGATCGTCCTACGTATTCTCGATCCCACCAGTGCCCAATTGGGTATTGATGCCTTGGGATATGAAGAAGATCAGAAAAAAATCTTCCTGGAAACCATGCACAAACCTTATGGCATGGTGCTCGTCACGGGCCCGACGGGAAGTGGTAAAACGGTTTCGTTATATACCGCGTTGAATATTCTGAATACCGATGACCGCAATATTTCAACCGCAGAAGATCCGGCAGAGATCAATCTGCCAGGTATCAACCAGGTCAATGTGCATCCACAAATTGGTTTGGGCTTTACTGAATGTTTAAGAGCCTTCTTACGTCAGGATCCTGACGTTATCATGGTCGGTGAGATCCGCGATCTGGAAACGGCTGAAATTGCTATCAAAGCTGCGCAGACAGGACATATGGTGTTTTCAACATTACATACCAATGATGCTCCGCAAACGCTTACCCGTCTCGCAAATATGGGGGTTCCGGCCTTTAATATTGCTTCTGCTGTCACGTTGATTATTGCCCAGCGTCTGGCGCGTCGTTTGTGCCCACATTGCAAGGCCGTCGAGCCATTACCGAGGGAAACGCTGATTGAAGAGGGTTACACTCCCGAACAAATTGCGACAGATTTCAAAGTTTACCGTGCTGTAGGTTGCGAACAATGTACCGAGGGGTATAAAGGTCGGGTAGGTATCTATCAGGTTATGCCCGTTTCCGATGCCATGGGACGTTTGATCATGGAAGGTGGAAACTCGATGCAATTAGCTGATCAGGCTAAAGCTGAAGGTATTGCCGATCTACGGGCTTCCGGTCTGAAAAAGGTAATGGCCGGTTTAACCAGTCTGGAAGAAATTAACCGCGTTATTAAGGAATAAACCGTGGCCACAGCAAGTAAAGCGAAACTCAAACCTAAAAAAGCTGAATTACCCACACTTTACATATGGCAAGGCACCAATAAAGCTGGCCGTAAGGTAAAAGGTGAGCAGGCTGGTGAGAGTGTTCAAGCTGTGCGAGCAGATTTACGTCGTCAAGGTATTACGCCGGGGAAAGTACGTCGTAAACCCAAAGATTTATTTGCCCCTCGTAAACCCAAGATAAAACCCGTCCATATCGCGATTTTCAGTCGTATGTTGGCGACCATGATGTCTTCCGGTGTGCCGATGATGCAATCTCTGCAAATCATTGGTGAAGGCCATGAAAACGCCAGTATGCAGGAAATGATTCTATCGATTAAAGCTGATGTGGAATCAGGTACCAGTCTGGCAGAATCGTTAGCCAAATTCCCGTTACATTTTGATGATCTGTATATCAGCCTTATTAATGCCGGCGAACAATCCGGTACCTTGGAAGCACTGTTACACGAAATTGCTACCTATCAGGAAAAAACTGAAGCGCTGAAGTCCAAAATCAAAAAAGCACTGGTTTATCCTACTGCCATTATGGTGGTGGCTTTTATCGTCACCGCGATTTTAATGATATTTGTTATTCCCCAGTTTCAGGCGTTATTTACCGGCTTTGGAGCGGACTTACCCGGCCTGACCAAAATGGTTATCAGTATTTCCCAGGTCTTTCAGGATTACTGGTGGTTAATTTTTGGCACGATAATCGGTTCAGTCATGGGGTTTATGGCTGCGCGCAGACGTTCACGCAAGATTCAACATTTTATGGATCGGATGCTATTAAAACTGCCGGTTATCGGTGACGTATTGACCAAAGGCGCGATTGCACGATTTGCCAGAACATTTTCGGTCATGTTTAAAGCCGGTGTCCCCATGGTGGAAGCCATGACCTCAGTGGCTGGTGCCACTGGCAACATTGTCTATAACGAAGCCACACTTGAAATGCGTGATGATGTGGCTACCGGTACCCAATTAAACAAAGCAATGACTGATACCGAGTTATTTCCAAATATGGTCATTCAGATGGTATCGATTGGTGAAGAATCCGGTTCGCTGGATGCGATGCTGGCAAAAGTAGCTGATTTCTATGAACGTGAAGTGGATGATGCCGTAGACAACATGACAGCATTAATGGAGCCTTTTATTATGGCTTTCCTGGGAGTATTAATCGGTACGTTGGTTATCGCCATGTACTTGCCGATATTTAAACTCGGCGCAGTCGTTTAACCCTATGTCGCTTATTTATCTGCTGGAAACATCCAGTGCTTTTTTTATTGCCAGTATTTTTATTCTGGGGTTACTGGTGGGCAGTTTTCTCAATGTGGTGATTCACCGCCTGCCACTGATGATGCAACGCGAATGGGCTCAACAATGCAATCAGTTAATTGGAACCGCAGAACCCGAGACAGATGAACTGACATTAAGTACGCCTCGCTCGCGCTGTCCACATTGTGGTCATGCCATTACGGCTCTGGAAAATATTCCGGTACTCAGCTATCTGGCGCTAAAAGGTCGTTGCCGTGAATGCAAAGCACCGATCTCCAAACGTTATCCTCTTATCGAACTATTCTCCGCGATAATATCGGCCGTTATCGCATGGCACTTTGGTTTCGGTGTGGCGGTTATAGGTGCATTATTACTGAGCTGGGCTTTACTTGCTTTGACCTTTATTGATGTGGACCACCAGTTGTTACCAGATAGTATTACTCTGCCCCTATTATGGTTAGGGCTGATCTTCAATCTGTTTGGTACATTTACCGATATCAACTCTGCTGTGACGGGGGCTATCGCAGGTTATCTCGCGCTCTGGTTGGTGTATCATGCCTTTCGCCTTGCTACCGGAAAGGAAGGTATGGGTTATGGTGATTTCAAACTTCTGGCAGCCTTGGGCGCCTGGATGGGATGGCAGGCACTTCCCATGATTATTTTGCTGTCATCTCTGGTCGGAGCACTGATTGGGATTAGTTTAATTTTGTTGAAACAACAGCACCGCGACATCCCCATTCCTTTTGGGCCATATCTGGCAGCCGCTGGCTGGTTAGCACTGGTTTGGGGTGAAAGCCTGACTCAGGGATACCTCAATTGGAGTGGATTAAGCTGAAATGGTGTTTCGGGTAGGACTGACCGGGGGCATCGCATCAGGCAAATCAACTGTCTCATCATTATTTGAAACTCTGGGAGTAGAAGTGATTGATGCGGATATAATTGCCCGCCAACTCAGTCAGCCAGGTACCAACGAATACCAGTCTATTGTTCAACATTTTGGTACCGATTATCTTCTTGCGGATGGGCAGTTAAATCGTCGAGCTCTGCGGACACTGCTCTTTTCGGATGCCAAAGCCAAACAGACTTTAGAACATATTCTGCATCCAGCGATTCGCCAACAGCTGGTATATCAAGCAGCCAAAACCAAGGGTCACTATTGTATTTTAAGTGTTCCATTGTTAATCGAAGCGAATATGCAGTCATGTGTTGATAGAATACTGGTCGTTGATGTAGACCCTGATATTCAGTTAGCTCGCCTGCAGCAGCGGGATCAGCTCTCAGTTGAGCAGGCCAATCGACATCTTGTGGCTCAATCCAGCCGTGCACAGCGATTGCAATATGCGGACGATATCATCGACAATAGCAATGGGATGGAAAAATTGAAGTTTCAGGTCACGCAACTGCATGCGTTATATTGTCAGTTGGCTGAGACAGCGCAAAATTAATCCAGGTCACAATCTGACCTTATGAGTAAATGATAAAAACACTATGTCTGACGTTATCACATACGAACAACCACTGAATGAACGCATTAGAACATTCCTGCGGCTGGAGTTTTTGTTGGCCCGTGTGGATTACGCTATGCAGCATGATGATGAAATGAGTCATCGTGAAGCCATTGATGCCATGTTAAGTATGTTGTTGGTATTTGAGCGTGGTGATATGAAATCGGAAGTGACCAAGGAAGTTGAACGGTTGATTACCAATTTGTCTGCGCTGGAAAACTCGCCCGGCGTCGACAAAGCAACATTGGATGCATTACTGGCTGAACTGGATCAGACACTGGATGCCCTGCAAATTCGTAAATCAGCTATTGGCCAGGTATTAAAAGAAAATGAATTTCTCTACAGCATTCGCCAACGTTCCAGTATTGCCGGTGGCACCTGTGATTTTGATTTACCGGCCTATCACTACTGGTTACAACATTCCTCGCTTGAACAACGCCAGCAACAATTAAATTATTGGCTGGAACAATTTGTAGCGGTACGGGGAGCAATCAATATATCGCTACAACTGATTCGTGGCAGTGCTGCTTTCAGTAGTGCTCAGGCCGAGAAAGGTTTTTTTCAACGCAGCCTTGATAGTAATTTACCAACCCAGTTAATCCGGGTTCGCATACCAGCTACCACAAGTTACTATCCGGAAATCAGTGGCGGTAAACATCGGTTCACTGTCCGTTTTATGACGTTTGATATTAATCAACGTCCTCAACAAATTAACGAAGATGCAGATTTTCAGCTTAGCTGTTGCACAATGTAATTATGGTTTTGAAAGTGAATTGTCCCCAATGTGGACGTAAAGTCGAGTGGACCCCTGAAAATAAATGGAAGCCGTTCTGTTGTGAGCGCTGTAAACTGATCGATCTGGGTGAATGGGCGGCAGGTAATCATCGCATTCCCGGCGAGCCGGTTATTGATCCGGAAGAGGATCCGAACGCGTTTCACTAAACAGTATAAAGGTATTGTAAACGTTCAACAATCTGCTTATTGGCCGCCGGAAAATCCAAGCCGGAAAGTTCAGCTAATTTGCACCAGACCAATGGTTGTCCTTCTTTGCTCATAGCTTCACCGATAAATTCGGTGATTAGCCAGACATCAAGCTCAACTTGCAAATCCGCATAATCATGAGCGATTTGCATAAACGGTTCCGCATGATCAATCTGTAATCCAACCTCTTCCTGAATCTCACGTTGCAAAGCCTGAAACCGGGTTTCATTGGCTTCCCGCTTGCCTCCCGGAAACTCCCAAAGATCACCTTGATGCTGATGGGCATGTCGACGGGCAATAAGCACTTCTTCATCAGAATTGAGAATAATTGCGACAGCAACTTGCAGACGTTTTTTCATTTCTTAATTTTTCAGCACAAACAGCGTGCCGCAGTATGGACACAGCACTTCACCATGGCTTTTTATTTCAAGATACACTCGCGGATGAGCATTCCATGCCGGCATATCCGGCATGGGACAACTGATAGGCAGATCTTTTTTGGTTACTTCATAGCGTCGCTGTGTACAGGCTTGTTTGATCTCCGACATAACGCGCTATCTCCTTATTTAAATCGGTAAAGCAAGCATCCGATCCAACGCCAGTTTGGCTTCTTTGGCGATAATCGGATCGACGGACACCTGGTTAACCACGTGACCTTCCACCAGGTTTTCCAATACCCATAATAAATGCTGAGGATCGACCCGGAACATGGTCGAACACATACATACCGTCGGGGACATAAAGTGAACCGATTTACCCTGCTCTTGGAAACGCTCATGCAAACGATTCACCAGGTTCAACTCGGTACCCACTAACCAGCGGGTATTGGGTTCACTGTTGGCAATGGTGTTCACAATATATTCTGTCGAACCGACATAATCTGATTTCTGGCAGACTTCAAAACTGCATTCCGGATGTGAAATGACTTTGGTTTCCGGGTATTTCTCCAGAAAATTATCAATCTGTTGAGGCTGGAACATTTGATGAACTGAACAAAAGCCTTTCCATAAAATGATTTTGGCTTTTTTCAATGCTTCAGGCGTCAAACCACCGAGTGGTTTATCAAAATCCCACACCACCATCTCTTCCAGTGGAATACCCATTTTGTAACCGGTATTGCGTCCGAGATGCTGATCCGGGAAAAACAGTACTTTTTCGCGCTGGGCAAATGCCCATTCCAGCACATGGGGTGCATTGGTCGATGTACAGACAATACCACCATGTTTTCCACAGAAGGATTTCAAATCAGCAGCTGAATTGATATAGGTGATCGGTGTGATCATCTCATCAGGATCCAGCACTTCGCTCATTTCCTGCCAGGCGCGATCGACATTTACCCGGTTTGCCATATCGGCCATTGAACAGCCGGCCGCCATATCAGGCAGAATGGCGATTTGATCAGGGCGGGAAAGAATATCTGCTACTTCCGCCATAAAATGTACACCACAGAACACAATGTACTGAGCATCTGATTCGGCAGCATTTCGTGACAACTTAAGTGAATCACCTGAGAAATCCGCATGCTTGAAAACTTCATTACGCTGATAATGATGCCCCAGAATAACCAAATCATCGCCCAATTTTTGTTTAGCGGCAGCAATACGTTGGTCGCAGACCTCATCATCAATTGAGAAATACTGTTCAAACGGGATTGCCGTTGTTGCTAGTTTTGTAGCCACTTCGCTTTCCTCTTAAATCCGGTTTTGCTATGTCGCTCAGGCCTCAATTGTTGGTACTTTTCGCAGACGAATATTTAATTCTTTCAACTGCTCATCACTAACAGGACTTGGCGCATTGGTTAACAAACAAGCTGCTGATTGTGTTTTCGGGAAGGCCATGACATCGCGGATGGACGATGAACCGGTCATTAACATCGCCAGGCGATCCAGACCAAAAGCCAAACCACCATGTGGTGGGCAACCATATTTCAAAGCTTGTAACAGGAAGCCAAACTTCTCTTCCGCCTCTTCAGCTGGAATGCCCAGCATTTCAAATACTTTCTGTTGTACATCGGTTTTGTGAATACGAATCGAGCCACCGCCCAATTCAGTACCATTTAACACCATGTCATAAGCCCGTGAGAGACATTTTCCTGGGTCATTACTTAATAAATCGATGTCTGACTCCCGTGGCGCAGTAAATGGATGATGCAAGGCATACCAACGCTGCGTTTTGTCATCCCATTCAAACATCGGGAATTCAATCACCCATAATGGACGCCAGCCATGTTCTACCATGTTCAAATCATGGCCGATTTTGACACGTAAAGCGCCCAAAGATTCATTCACCACTGTGGATTTGTCTGCACCAAAGAACACTAAATCACCCGTCTCTGCTGCCGTCCTTTTTAAAATGGCATCCACCGCTTCATCGGGCAGGAATTTTAGAATCGGAGATTGCAAGCCTTCGCGGCCAGCACTAAGGTCATTCACTTTGATATAGGCAAGACCTTTAGCGCCGTAGATGCTGACAAATTTGGTGTAATCATCAATTTCTTTTCGGCTTAATGCGTTACCGCCAGGTACACGTAAAGCAGCCACCCGGCCATTTTCATCATTAGCAGGGGCAGAGAATACTTTAAAATCAACGTCCTGCATCAAGTCACTGACTTCAACAAGCTCAAGTGAAATCCGCAAATCCGGTTTATCACTACCAAAACGATCCATGGCCTCCGCATACGTCATGCGTGGGAAAGGATTTGGTAATGGTTGTTCTAATACGTTGGAAAACAGTTCACGAATCATTTCTTCCATCAACTGCATTAAATCCTCTTCTTCAACGAAAGAGGTTTCAATATCCAATTGGGTAAATTCTGGCTGACGGTCAGCACGTAAGTCTTCGTCACGGAAGCAGCGAACAACTTGGTAATAACGGTCCATACCCGCCACCATCAGTAATTGTTTAAATAACTGTGGCGATTGGGGCAAGGCAAAAAAATCACCTGGATGGGTACGGCTTGGAACCAGATAGTCACGCGCCCCTTCAGGGGTAGCTTTAGTCAGGATAGGCGTTTCAATATCCATAAAGCCGTGATTATCAAGGTATTGACGTAACTGACGGATAATCTGCGAACGAAAACGAAGTTTTTGCAGCATTTCTGGTCGGCGTAAATCGATATAACGATGGCGCAAACGAATATCTTCATTGACTTCGGCTTGCTCAGTCAGAGGAAAGGGTGGTGTTTCAGAACTATTCAGAATGGTGACACGCTTGGCGATGATTTCGATTTTACCGCTTTTTAAGTCGGGGTTTTCACTGCCAGCCGGACGCGGATTTACGACGCCTTCAATTTGTAACACATATTCACTGCGAACTTTTTCAGCGACGGCAAAGCTTTCGGCATCTTCAGGATTACACACAATTTGCACCAGACCCTCACGATCACGCAAATCGATAAAGATGACACCGCCATGATCTCGGCGTCGATGCATCCAACCTGCAACGGTTACCGTTTGTTCAACCAAAGATTCGTTTACATCGCCGCAGTAATGGCTACGCATAATTATTCCAACATTCCAAAAATACTGTTTAACACTACACCATTCATTTTATATAGAAGGTGTCCGAAATTTTTAATCAATAAATTGCTGATCCTGACGTTTCTTTTGATAGGCTTGTGAACTCGGTACGATACCACCCATCGAAATAATCATTTTCAGTTCTTCTTCAACCGCATGTCTAGTTCAATCACATCAGACTCCGGTTCATCAACACAAATCCTGATGTCGGGTCTGCTGTGGTTGGGATAAAAACACCGCTCACATTGGCAACGGTCAATCCTGCACTTCACCCAACTCATCAGACATCATAAAAACTAAGCTTCAAACGTGGTTATTCCACATTTAGAAACGACTTGGCATCCCTTGCCAGAACCGCTTCTATACTCTGCTTAACCGCTGAATAGAGTGATCTAACCAGCGCAATGGCTATTAATACGTCAAGGCCTGGAATATGAAACCCAATTACCCTTCAGGCTGCAAGACATCCGGCATGCAACCACAGACATTTATCTAAAAAGCCAACAGTAGCCCGTAGCATCAGAAAAGTTACTCCAAGTGATACCCTGACCAACAGGCCTGCGATTAAATATTTACGTATCTAAATGTTTAATGACTGCACCCTGTTCCACAAGTATGTCCAGCAGCAGTTGAACTATCTGAGGCTCCACCATCAGCAAGGTTTCGTTTTGAACCCGATTTAAAGTCAGTCTCATACCAACCCTGACCTTTCAGTCGAAAACCCGCTGCTGAAATCAGTTTTTTCAGGCTCGGTTGTTGGCAGGCTGGACAATCCACCAATGCGTCATCACTAATCTTTTGCAAAGCTTCAAAATTATGATTGCAGGCATCACAGCGATATTCATAAAATGGCATGAGGTTACTCCCTAAAAATGAATCAAAAAACAACGCTGCTTATAAATGCGGCAAGAAAAGTTTGTTTCAAGCTTAAAACCTGCTGATTATACCGAAAATATACTATTTCAGTCTTTGCCATTTTTACTGATGGTAGTTAATCCACATGAAATACACGATTTTGCCTGGTCAAAAGCAAGAATCATTCGGACTTACTCAATTATCTGAGGCAATAATTGCCCCCCTTACTTAATGTCTGTAATGCTGGCTGCAGAATTTTGCTCTCGATATTTATAGAAAGTTCCGCTTGTTAAACCAGAACATCGGCTCAACCTCATTAAGTGCCATGGCAATCTCCCTCACGCAATAAAAAGGCTAATATCAAGATTGAATCAAGGAAATACCTCTATATATACGAGGCGTTTTATAGCTTCATTACCGTGAAAAAAACATTGCGCCATATGACACAAAATTTCAAATTATCATGGACATATCACATAAACCATCAGTATAGTTAAGCGTTTTTGTGCTGGTATTGCCAAGAAAATTGTGTGGAAAACACGTGACTAACTGCGTTCAGTGTGTGTTCAGGTTCATTATGGGAGACTGGCATCGCACTGAGGCAAATAACTCAATAAAAGAGAGGAAATATTCATGAAATATGGTAAATCACTGATCGCGGCTGCATTAGGTGCTGCATCTTTGTTTTCTGCGGCTGCAATGGCTGAAAATCATGTTGTAACTGCATCACTGACATCTTTTGATCCTATGGTTATCAAAATTCAACCAGGCGATACCGTTTCTTGGGATAAAATGAATGGCCATCTGGTTAATACAACATTCACAAATTCAGATGGTGAGCACGAGTACATTCCAGAAGGCGCTGAAGGTTTTATGTCTCAAATGGGCGAAAACTTCCAAACCAAACCATTAACAGTTGAAGGCGTTTACATGTACAAATGTGACCCACACTGGGGCGCAGGTATGGGTGGTGCTATCATCGTTGGTGAACCAACCAACTTACAAGCAATTGTAGATTCTAAACCAAAAGGCGCTTTGAAACGTCTCGTGAAAAAAACTGAAAAAGCTGCTGCAGAATAATTTTCACTTTCTGCTAAGTAACCCTAAAAGCCCGCATATAAATGCGGGCTTTTTTGATCCAAAACATTCCTTGCTATGCTAAAATTTACTGGTTTTATCTCAGCAATCCCGAGACCTTGATGCTCTGCTGAATTCACATTAAATAACATATCAGGGGATATTCATCTGATGAGCGACTCTATAGATACTGGCAAAAGACGGTTTTTAACTGCCGCAGCTAGTGTAGTAGGCGGTGCCGGTGTAGTGGCTGTTGCCATTCCTTTTGTTTCATCAATTGCGCCCAGTGCCAAGGCTGAAGCGGCTGGTGCCCCAGTACAAATTGACATTAGCCAACTCGAACCAGGTCAATTACTAACGGTTGAATGGCGCGGCAAACCGGTATGGATTTTCCGCCGCACAACTGAGGTTTTAGAGAATTTGACCTCTTTGGATGACCAGCTTCGTGATCCTCAGAGTGAAATCGACCAACAACCTGAATATTGTCAGAATGAAACACGTTCAATTCGTGAAGAATTGATGGTCATGGTTGGTATCTGTACCCATTTAGGATGCTCGCCAACCTATCGTCCTGAAATTGCTCCTGAAGATTTGGGTGCTGAATGGAAAGGTGGATTTTTCTGTCCCTGTCATGGTTCTCGTTTTGATTTAGCCGGCCGCGTGTTTCAAGGCGTTCCTGCCCCGACTAATCTAGAAGTACCTCCATATCACTTCCAAGGTGACAACGTTGTTATTGTTGGTGAACACGCCCAAGGAGCCGCATAATGTCGATGATGGATTGGATTGATGCTCGCTTTCCAGCAACCAAAATGTGGAAGGAACACCTTTCAGAATATTACGCACCAAAAAACTTCAATTTTTGGTATTTCTTTGGCTCTCTAGCCTTACTGATACTGGTACTGCAAATTGTCACCGGTATCTTTTTAACCATGAATTACAAACCTGATGCAAAACTCGCTTTTGCTTCA
Source organism: Methylophaga pinxianii (assembly GCF_020447225.1). Classification (GTDB taxonomy): domain Bacteria; phylum Pseudomonadota; class Gammaproteobacteria; order Nitrosococcales; family Methylophagaceae; genus Methylophaga; species Methylophaga pinxianii. The sequence goes on from NZ_JAJAEO010000170.1 coordinate 48,977, forward strand.
GTTGAATACATAATGCGTGATGTCGAGTGGGGATGGCTGATTCGATATCTTCACTCTACGGGGGCTTCCGCATTTTTTGTTGTCATCTACCTGCATATGTTCCGCGGATTGATCTACGGCTCATTTAAACAACCTCGTGAACTGGTATGGATATTTGGCATGCTGCTTTATGTGGTATTGATGGCCGAAGCCTTTATGGGCTATCTGTTACCTTGGGGCCAGATGTCTTACTGGGGTGCACAAGTAATCATTTCGTTATTTGGTGCTTTACCAGTCATTGGTGAAGATCTGGCGTTGTGGATTCGTGGTGACTATGTAGTTGCCGACGCCACATTAAATCGATTTTTCGCTATGCATGTTATTGCTCTGCCAATCGTTTTGCTTGGACTGGTCGTAGCTCATATCATCGCCTTGCACGAAGTCGGTTCCAATAATCCCGACGGTGTGGAAATCAAGAAAACAAAAGATAAAAATGGTAAACCATTAGATGGAATTCCCTTCCACCCTTACTACACGGTTAAAGATCTGGTGGGTGTTGTGGTATTCCTGTTTATCTTCTCACTGGTTCTCTTCTATTTGCCGGAATTTGGCGGTTGGTTCCTGGAGAAAGATAACTTCATTCCCGCCGATCCTTTAAAAACGCCGGAACATATTGTCCCGCTTTGGTACTTCACGCCGTTTTATGCCATTTTACGCGCGGTGCCAGATAAGCTGTTTGGTGTTATTGCCATGGGCCTCGCCATTGTCATGTTGTTCCTGCTGCCGTGGCTGGATAGAAGCAAAACCCGTTCAGTTCGTTATAGAGGGCCTTACTTCCGGACAGCTCTGGTTGTATTTGTCATCAGCTTTTTAGCGTTAGGTTACTTAGGCACCCAGCCTGCAACCTCACTTTACACTTTGTTGGCACAGATATTTACGGTTCTGTATTTTGTCTTCTTTATCCTGATGCCGATTTACACTAAATTTGACAAAGATAAACCTGTGCCAGAAAGGGTGACGACCAAATGAGAAATCTGACTTTTGCTGCTCTCGTTTCTATAATCAGTATGTTCTCGACTCTCGCTTTTGCAGCGGGATCGTCATTACAGCTGGATAAAGTGGATATTGATTTGAATGACAAGGCATCATTGCAGCGTGGTGCCCATACATTCATGAATTATTGCTTGAGCTGCCATGGTGCGTCGTTAATGCGCTATAACCGTATGGCAAAAGATTTAGGCTTAACCGATGAACAGGTTGCAGAGAATTTGATGTTTACTACCGATAAAATCGGTGAAACCATGCAAATAGCAATGCGTCCAGAGGATGCCAAAAAATGGTTTGGCGTTGCACCACCTGACCTTTCAGTTATAGCCCGTGCACGAGGCACTGATTGGTTGTATACCTATTTACGCACCTTTTATCTGGATGATAGTCGTCCAATGGGAACCAACAATCTGGCTTTTAAAGATGTAGGTATGCCCCATGTACTTTGGGAGCAACAAGGATATCAATCAATTGATGAACATGGACAACTGAGTGTTACACAAGAAGGAGCACTGACTCCTCGGCAATACGATACTATGACTCGAGATCTAGTCAACTTTCTTGCCTATATCAGTGAACCATCTAAATTACAGCGTTTAGCGTTAGGTAAATGGGTATTACTCTATCTTGCGATCTTCTTTGTTATCGCACTGGCACTGAAAAAAGCGTACTGGAAAGACGTTCACTAACGCTATATTCCGAACTATAAGCAGTACTGCTAATGACAACACGTAATCGTAAACCACTGATGACATTGTACTCAGATGTACAATGTCCATTCAGTCATCAAGCCCGTATCGTCGTTCAAGAAAAACAGATTGAATGTCAGCTGGTCGACCTTGTTGATGGCCACTGGCCAGAAGAAGTTGCGTCGGCGAATCCATATGCACACGGCCCAACATTGTTTGACCGGGATATTGTGATCTTCCATTCACGTATTATTATGGAATATCTCGACGAGCGATTCCCGCACCCTTCTTTAATGCCCAATGACCCGGGGGCTAGAGCGCAGATGCGGCTGATGCTACATCGCCTCGAAACTGATTGGTTTTCAATGTGGCCGCAATTGTCAGGTCGTGATAAAGCACCGGCGACGAAAGCCAAAAAGACGTTGCGAGAAGATCTCACGGTTCTGGCACCACTGTTCGAACAACATGAATATTTGATGAGTGACGAGTTTTCACTGATCGATTGTTATATCGCGCCCCTGTTATGGCGATTACCACATCTGGGCATTAAACTGCCTGATTCTGCCAAAGCAGTTGAACGTTATGCCCAAAGAATATTTAATAGAGACACATTTAAAGCGAGTCTGAGTTCTGCAGAGAAAGGAATGCGTTAATGAGCATGTCTTCACAAAAACCTTATCTGGTCAGGGCAATATATCAATGGTTGCTCGATAATCAATGCACGCCCTATTTGTTGGTTAACACCAATCATGAAGGTGTAGTCGTGCCGGAGCAGTATATTCGAGACGCACGCATTGTGTTAAATCTGGCGCCTGATGCTATTAATGCTCTGAGTATGGATAATGATTGGGTGAGTTTTTCTGCCCGATTTTCAGGCAAGGCTATGGATTTATTTATTCCGGTCATTGCGATTCAGGCCATCTATGGAAAGGAAAATAATGAAGGTATGTTCTTTCCTGAAGAAGAGCATCCTACCCCGCCAGCTCCACCAACCACAGAACCCAAAAAACCAACACAAAAACCTAATAGCGGGAAGCCCAGTTTGAAACTGGTGAAATAAAGCTAGAGCTTGTACTTTTCCATCCGATAACGCATTGCCATACGAGTCAATCCAAGTTGTCTTGCCGCTCGTGATACATTACCTGAACTTCGATTTAACGCACTTTCCAATAAGTATTTCTCTACCTCGTCAATTGTCATTTTCTCCAATGCTGACAAAGCGGTCTCACCAGCTTCATTATTAGAAAATGCTCTCAAAGATAAATCTGCCATTTCAATAACGCTTTGTTTGCACAGCATAACTGCACGTTCAATCACATTCTCCAGTTCTCTGATATTGCCAGGCCATTCATACTGTTGCATCTGGCGCATAGCGTCATAAGCCAGCCGCGGCCGATCGATCCCATAGCGCTTGGCGAATTGTTCAATAAAATGCTGTGCCAGTTCGGCAATGTCCTGCTGACGCTCTCTAAGCGGTGGAAGTTTTACTTCAACAACGTTTAGCCGAAAATATAAATCTGCCCGGAAAGCACCGGAGGTGACCAATTGATGTAAGTCACGATTGGTTGAAACAATCACCTGTGAATGTACTGGTATTTCTTTGGTCGAGCCTAATCTGCGTAACTGGCGCCTTTCAAGTACATTTAAAAGCTTGGTTTGGGTTGATAGAGATAATTCAGCAATTTCATCCAGAAATAAAGTACCGTTTTCGGCTACTTCCAGAAGCCCTGGACGTGTTTTGGCATGTTCATCGATGGCAATGATTTCTTGTCCGAATAATTCGGTTTCAACAGAATCCTCAGGCAACGCAGCACAATCAACATGTACAAAAGGCCGATCATGTCGCTGACTGATTTGATGAAAATACTTTGCTAATACACCTTTTCCACTGCCAGTTTCTCCCGTTATCAATACAGCGGGGGTTGTATCTTTGTTTTTATCCAATAAATCAGACAGCTGTTTGGCTTGATCGCGAATAGCCAGAATTTGCTTGCTGCTGCCAATAAGATTGACGGGCTGAATACTCTTTTGAGCGCGCTGTTCAGAATATTGCAATTGACGGCTAATGCTGTGGTTATGGACCACTTTATCTATTGTTAATATCAACTCATCCAGATCGACAGGTTTTTTAAGATAATCAGAAGCACCGAATTTCATAGCGCTTACGGCATCTTCCAGCTCTCCATATGCCGTCATCATAATGACCGGCAAATTCTGAAGTGGGTGCCCGTCAGCACGAATTTCAGCTAATAAATCCAGTCCATTACCATCTGGCAACCGAACATCGAGTAGCAATACATCAACAGCTTCATTCTCTAAAAACTTTTTCCCTTCATGGATATTGCCGGCAATGATTGCGTTATGTCCTTCCCTCTCCAGCCGTCGTTTCACCGATTTAGCAAAAAGATTTTCGTCTTCAATTAAAACAAAATTCAGCATTTAACTATCCTATTCATCTGATGGCATATTATCCAGTTCTAAGATAAGTGACACCCGGGCACCACCAGCCGAAATATTTTCAAAAGTCAGCTCACCCTGATGCTGATTAATGACTTTTTGAGCAAATGGAATTCCTAACCCGCAATTCAATTTTTTATGTAATTGACTGTTTTCTGCTTGAGGTGACGCAGAAAAACCTGGTCCCTGATCTTCAATCTGTAAACCAATCTGCCGTGCGGTCTCCCAATAACGGATATAAATTGTTGAATGGGTTGGAGCTGCTTCGATCGCATTCTGAATCAAATTGAAGACGGCCTGTTCCATAAGATTATTGTCCATATACGTCAGGCGAGCCGTCTGTAGCCAACCCTCACGTTGTAATTGGAGTGATTTATCTTTGAGTTGTAACTCAATTAGGGATAAAGCATTATCTGTCAGTTCCGTTAATGTCGTCTCAATCAGGCTGGGTTTTAACGGATGCAAATACATTAATAAAGACGTAACCCAGTTTTCCAAGCGGTCAACCGCAATAATAATATCTTTTAACACCGCCCGGCTTTCTTCATTTGCCTCATCAATAGAGACTTGCGCTGCGGCACGGATCCCAGCCAGGGGATTACGGATATTATGGGCGACCAGTGGCACTAACTCACCCAAGGCGGCCTGCTTTTTGGTTTCAATCAATTTGTCGCGATTGCTGGCTAATTCATCTGCCATGCTGTTGATAGCTTGTGACAATCTCTGCAGCTCATCCAATCCCTTAAGCGGAATGTGATGCTGAAAATCCCCTGTGCTGATGATTTTTGCCCCCTTGGTCACATTTCGAAGTGGGGCCAACATATTGCGGCGTACAAACCATTTGGAGATGCTGAGTAAGACTAATGCCAAAATAATGGGTAATGCTTCACTCAAAACCATTTGGCCAAACATACGTTCATCTGAATCGGTTAATTGCTGCTGTTGCTGTTGCAGGTAGTGCTCGATATCCCTAAAAACCTTTTCCAGCTGACGAAAAGTTTGATCCTCTAGTTGTTCATCAAGCCAAACCTTGTCTCCACTTGTGAGTTCATCAACTTCTAGAAAACGTCGCGTTTCCTGATAAAATTTACTGTAGGCATATTCAATTCTGACAATCAGAATTTCTTCACTTGGAGACTTCGCTAAGGCTTTTAAACGTAATAAATAACGATTTATTTGATTGCTGAATTGATAATACTCTTCGATCGCCAAGGCATCGTTAAGAAACACAACATCAAAGACTTCTTTTAATTGACGATAAAGATCACCACGAAGATGTTGTACATGAGTATTCATCGAGCTTAATCGAAGCGATTCTTCTGAGCTTTTCTGCCAGGCAAGCGCCCAGTTAAAACTCATTAAAGCCGTCATCACAATCAGCACAACAAAACTCAGTTCATGAAAGCGTAAAGCTCCCTGAATGGACTGCAGTTTTTTAAAAAGTCGTTTCATTCAAAAAAACGGGCTAAAAGCCCGTTTTCAGAAGATAATTTCCACACATCTTACTCAGGTTCAAATCCTGTAAAGGTAACTTTTTCCTCAACCAGGACGGGATCGCCTTCTTTCCAGGTTTTACCATCTGGAACGACCGTTTTAACTTGATAAATTTCGCCCGGGATCTCTTCAGACATAGTGAAAATATAATATTTTGAGGAATATAATTTATAACGATCATTTTTCGGATCATTGATATATGGCTGCACAGTGTACTGCCATGCTTTTACTTTCTTGCCATTATAATCGACTTCAACCTGCTTTTTATCTGCTCCCTCAGCAAAAGCCCAGCGTAAATAGCGTTGAAAATATCGCCACTCACCGCCCGTGAGACGCTTCATTTCATGTACGTCATATTCCAAAAACAAGACAAAAACACTGTTACCACGCTGATCAAGTCGTTCCTGATAAGGCCGTTTATTCTCACCGGTGAAAAACTCAAAATAGGTATCCGCTCGTCCAGTGTTGCGAATGTTTTTAACGACAACCTCAATCGTGTCCTCGCGGTCACCGTCAATAAAACTGGTTTTTGAAAACGTATATTTCAAGGTTCCGGGATTTTCAATATTTTTAAGGTGCGCTTTATCGAATAATTCATTATTAATTTCTGACATTCCTGGTGCTGCATAAGCTTTTCCCATGATCACCAGCATCAATCCAAGTAAAAACATGGCGTATTGGTTTGTTCTCACTATTGTTACCTCTCTATTATTTTTATAGGTGTTATGCTTAACTTATATTTCACTATTATTATTTTTATCTGTTTATGACTCTATTTGATCATTTAAAGATTCCTGGAATTTTAATTTCCAGTTTGTTTCTTATTATCGCATGTCAGGCGACGGACACTAACCGTATAATTGAAAAAAATAGCCCTTATAATTATCAAGATACCTTGGCTAATCTGGAGATTGCCATCTCTGAATATAACTACCGGATTATTCACAAAAGTGAAATTGGTTCGGCTATTCGAGAACGCGGTGATGAAACATTTCCGTTATCGATTGTAGTCAGTTTTTGTAATATCACATATGCCAAAGAAATGATGTTAATTAATGAGCAACTTATCAATGACATGCCTTGCATCATCACTGTCCGTGAAACTCAAAATGGCACCATTATTGGTACCCGTTTAATGGATGAAAATGTTGCTGATACAGAACAGGCTGAATTTGCAAAAAAAATAAACAATAATCTGAAAAAAATAATGGAGGCTACCATTTTGTAGCCTCCATTAAATTGTATTATCCCAAGTTGGGATTAATCGTCATCATCTTTACGTGGTTTTTTAGCCGGTGTCGGGCTGACATTTTCTAATGATGGCAAATTGTATTCAGCAATGATTGCATCAATCTCATCTTTGTTCTGATCAATAAACTTATTCAGTAATTTATTCCAATCTCTATTTGAATAACGAGTCGCCATACTGAAACTAAATACGTGTAATTGACCTAACTCATTCAATGGGTTTACTGTGATTGGTACTTCGGAAATCTTGGCATAATAACCAGCGACTGGTCCCCACATAGGGATGACATCAATTTTGCCAGCTGCTAAATCTTCAATCGCCCGGCCTGGACTTGCATTTACATCACCACTCATCAATTGATAATAAACAATATTATCTCCCAGCCCCATATCGATTAAAGCTTTGGTAGAAATGGCTCGATCAAATAAACCAATTTTCAATGGTCCATGTTTTTCATTAACTTCCTTTAAGTCGGCAAGCTTGGTGATTTCATAACCTTCACCACTACGATAAGCAATGGCTTCAATTGAACTGAAATAGGGTTTAGTCGGCAACATAAAATCGGTGTGTTCCGGCACACTCATTGCCAAATCGCACATATAACCGCCGCGTTCCGGGTGTTCTTTTTTGATGGTGTTGCGGGCAAATCCAATTCGTTGTGGGAACCAGTAATATTCGACTGGAATACCGAGCTCTTCACCCAACAATTCGGCGATTTTATTATCAAACCCCTCTTTATTTTTATTGGAATAAGGCATGTTGTTCGGGTCGGCACACACCCTTAACACTTCTTGACCTGGTAGGGGTTTAAGATCTTCTGCATTAACAGCAAATGAGGCACCCATTAAAGCAGACGCCAGGATTGCCCATTTTTGTAGTTTGATCATTCTCTCTTCCTTATTTCTTGTGGGAATATATGTGACATTTCCTATGCCGATTTTGTTCAAAAAAAAACCCGGCATCCTTAAAAGATACCGGGTTTTTAAACTTAACTTAAGTATATTTTTATAATACTTAATGGTCTTACAAGCTAAATACGCTCAGAACACCACCCAGGTTAGTCCAGCTAGACAGTGCTTTGTAAGCACCAACTGCGCCCAGACCGTCTGAATCATTTTCCAAACTTGGGATAGCCATACCGATACCAGCCCAACCACCTACACCTGACAGTACAGAGATATACTGTTTGTTGTCATGTTTGTAAGTGTTGACGTTACCGATAATGCCTGAAGGTGTTTTGAATCTCCACAGTTCACGACCAGATTGGGCATCAACTGCTTTCAGGTAACCTTCCAGTGTACCGTAGAACACAACATCAGAGGCAGTGGCTAACGCACCTGACCATACTGAGAAACGCTCTGGGTTTGACCAGACGATTTTACCTTCACGTGCATCCCATGCGATGAAGTTACCCAAGTGTGTATCACCTTCTGGTGGGTACATGCTCAAGGTAGCACCAACGTATGGTTGACCCGCTACGTATTCAACTTCAAACGGTTCATAGTCCATGCAAACATGGTTGGTCGGAACATAGAACAGACCG
>NZ_JAJAEO010000072.1 GCF_020447225.1 Methylophaga pinxianii
CTAGGGTCTGTTGATCTTTGCTGTACAAAAATTAATCAGCCCACATTGGCAGCCACATCATAGTAAAAGCCAGCATCAACATGCTGTGATAGTTGCGTTCGAGTTTGTCGTAGCGTGTCGCAATCGCCCGAAAGTGTTTGATTCTGGCAAAGGCATTCTCAACCAGATGTCGATACCGGTACAAACACCAGTCCATGTTCTCATTGCCAACACGGCTATGTTTACGACGTGGAATGACGGGTTTGACACCTTGGCTCGCAACGTCATTCCTGAATACGTCACTATCATAGCCTTTATCTGCAATCACCTTGTCAGCGATGGGAGCGCCCTCAATCAGGCTTTGGGCATGGACCACATCATTGACTTGACCGCCGGATAACTCGACATGGACTGGCAAACCATAACTCCCCACCGCCAAATGGATTTTAGTGGAATGGCCGCCCCGGCTTTGACCTATCGCCTCACATTTGGAAGAAGCCGCACCCGCGCTATGTTGATGGGCTTTGACGATACTGCCATCAATAAACAGCCATTCCATATCCGTGTTACGGGATAATGCTTTGAACAGCCTTTCCAGAATACCTTTCTTCGACCAGAGGTTGAATCGTCGGAAAACAGTACTCCACTGTCCGAACTCACGGGGTAAATCTCGCCATGGGCAGCCAGTTCGCATTCGATATAAAATCCCTTCGAGTGTCATTCTGTGACCTGGTTTGTTGTAGATTCGGCCACTTTGATACATCAGTCTGGATAGCTTTTGCCATCGCTGGTCGGTTAACATGAGTCTGGGCATGGTGATTGGGTGTGATAGTTGTTTGTGGTGAACTACAATTATACCGAGTCACCATGCTGCTCAATATTTAACCACCAAAGATCAACAGACCCTAG
>NZ_JAJAEO010000005.1 GCF_020447225.1 Methylophaga pinxianii
CAGCCACCCTTTAAAGAAAGCGTAATAGCTCACTAGTCGAGTCGGCCTGCGCGGAAGATGTACCGGGGCTTAAGCCATATACCGAAGCTATGGATGCCGTACTTTGTACGGCATGGTAGAGGAGCGTTGTGTAAGTCTGTGAAGGTGAGTTGAGAAGCTTGCTGGAGATATCACAAGTGCGAATGCTGACATGAGTAACGATAAAGG
>NZ_JAJAEO010000018.1 GCF_020447225.1 Methylophaga pinxianii
ACGCCAAACTCGGCTGCTACCCCGGCTAAAGCGATAAAGCCGACCACACTCGCCACCGACAAGTTGTGTCCCAGCAGATATAGCAGCCAGATGCCGCCCACTAAAGAAAATGGCAAAGTCACCATTAGCAGCAATGCTTCGCCAAAATTCTTAAACGTGAGGTAGAACAAAACGGGTATACGGATTTAATGGTTGATGGGGCACCTTCACCCCATCAATCTGATACCACCCTCAGATGGTTGATAGATCGACTCCGTAGTTGAGTTCCTCT
>NZ_JAJAEO010000159.1 GCF_020447225.1 Methylophaga pinxianii
CCCCCCGACCTAATTCACCTTTACTGTCACCAGCCATACTATCCAGATTCGGATTATTAGCCGCCGAGGCCGCCAGCATTCTGGCATTAGGATTTAAGCGTGGATCGCTATCAAATAACCCATCCTGGTCGGTAAGGATAACTAATACATCGGCTTCCACCAGATTGGCGGTCATTGCAGCCAGAGTGTCATTGTCACCAAAACGGATTTCGTCCGTGGCAATGGTGTCATTTTCATTCACTACTGGCAGAATTCCCATCTCAAGCAAGGTATGCAACGCACTACGGGCGTTAAGATGGCGACCGCGGTCAGCAAGATCAGAGTGGGTCAAGAGGATCTGGGCAGTATGAATACCATGCTGCTCACAGGCTGTCGCATAAGCATGGATAAGTCCCATTTGCCCAACACTGGCTGCCGCTTGTAATTGATGCAAGGCATGGGGACGTCGTCGCCATCCTAATCGTTGCATCCCCGCTGCAACCGAACCGGATGTGACCAGAACAATCTCCTTACCCTGACTTCTCAGCTCAGCGATTTCGCCACTCAGCCAGCGGATACGATCCACATCCAGGCCTTCTCCCGGCTTGGTTAATAAAGCACTACCAATTTTAATCACCCATCGTTTGGTTGATAAAAGTTGCTGATGCGGATGTTCCACAGTTATTCCTCAATGGGGTTAGCGGGAGGCTGCTCACTTTGACGTAAATCATCAAGATATTGCATGATATCTTCACACAACTTCGCGCAGCCTTCACCTGTCTGGCCACTGATTTTATAGACCGGTCCCTGCCAATTCAGCCGGGACAGCACTTCTTGTGTAAGTTCATCACGAATATCGTCCGGGACCAGATCCATTTTGTTGAGGATCAACCACTGCGGTTGCTTGCCAAGGGCTTCACTGTAATGAAGCAGTTCACGATTAATGATATTCACGCTTTCAACCGGATCCTGTTTTACATCTACTGGTGCCATATCAACCAGATGCAATAACAAGCGCGTGCGGGTTAAATGTTTCAGGAACTGAATACCTAAACCGGCACCTTCGGCCGCGCCTTCTACCAGCCCTGGTATATCAGCAATGACAAAGCTGCGTACATCTTTAAGTGTCACCACACCAAGATTGGGGTGCAAGGTAGTAAAAGGATAATCGGCTACTTTTGGCTGAGCGGCTGAAACCTGACTGATAAACGTCGATTTTCCGGCATTGGGTAATCCCAATAATCCGACATCTGCCAACAGCTTCATTTCCAGACGCAAATTGCGTTCTTCCCCCGGTGTACCATCGGAGGTTTGACGAGGAGCACGATTGATACTGGATTTATAACGGGCATTACCTAAGCCGTGCCAGCCACCTTTCGCTACCATGAGTTTGTCGCCGTGCTTGGCAAGATCACCGATGAGTTCGTTGGTATCATCATCCCAGGCTTCTGTACCAACCGGCACTTTGATAATTAAATCTTCGCCACGGGCACCGCTGCACAATTTGCCACGACCATGTTCACCACGTTGTGCTTTAAAGTTACGTTTATAGCGAAAATCAATCAGTGTATTAACCTGAGTATCTGCCAGTAAATACACATCGCCACCGTCGCCACCATCACCGCCGTCCGGACCACCGAAGGGGATATATTTTTCACGACGAAAGCTCAGGCAACCATTTCCGCCGGCACCCGCGCTGATTTTTATTTTCGCTTCATCAACAAATTTCATACTGCCGACCAGATAATTTTTTAATAATTGCCACAAACAAAAAACCCCGCATCAGCGGGGCTTTCAGCTGTTTGCCCCAACGGGCTAACAAATTCTTTATTCAGCGATAACGCTAACAAATGTGCGGTTATTTGCACCTTTTGTTTCGAATACAACTTTACCATTTGCTGTCGCGAATAATGTATGGTCTCTACCGACACCAACATTGCGACCTGCATGGTAACGTGTACCACGTTGACGAACCAGAATATTACCGCCTAATACAGCTTCACCACCGAAGCGTTTTACACCAAGGCGTTTCGACTCGGAATCGCGACCGTTGCGGGTACTACCGCCAGCTTTCTTATGAGCCATGTTAAATCCTCTTTAAATTTGGAAATCTTAGGCGCTGATGCCAGTGATTTCGATTTCTGTATAAGATTGACGATGTCCCATCTGTTTCCGATGGTGCTTACGGCGACGGAATTTGATGATTTTGACTTTGTCCGCACGACCGACTGAGGCCACTGTTGCTGTGACTTTTGCGCCGTCTAAGAAGGGTGCGCCAACTTTAATGTCTTCGCCTTCACCGATCAATAAAACTTCACCCAGTTCAATGGTATCACCCACTTCACCTGGCAATTTTTCAACACGGAGCTTTTCGCCCTCTTTAACTCGGTACTGCTTACCACCAGTCGCGACAATAGCGTACATCGCTTTCTCCAAAAAAATAAATGTTATTGTGGGTAACCCAACAAAAGACCGGGAATTTTAACCGCTTTCTACATACAGATCAAATGCAAATTGAATTATTTGCGAATCACCGTTACCCATGAGAAAGTACGCGTTTAATTAAACTAGACAGGCAGACACAAGCCCCGTGGATATACAATCCATTTACGCACTTATCCAACAGGATATGGATGCAGTTGACACAATGATACAACATCGGCTGCAATCTGAGGTTGTATTAATTAATCAGCTCGGACATTACATCATCAATAGTGGCGGTAAACGCTTACGGCCGGCTATTGCTTTGCTTAGCGCACGAGCTTGTAATCATCAGTCAACCGCGCATATTAACCTAGCGACCATTATCGAGTTCATCCATACCGCGACGCTATTACATGATGATGTGGTGGACAATTCGACTATGCGTCGCGGTCAGGAAACCGCAAACACAGTTTGGGGAAATGAAGCCAGTGTCCTGGTTGGGGACTTTCTCTATACCCGGGCTTTTGAGCTGATGGTAGAACTTGATTCCATGCGCTTGATGAAAATCCTCTCGCACACCACTAATGTCATTGCCGAAGGCGAAGTATTACAGCTGCTCAATGTGCATGATGCCGACACAACTGAAGAACGCTATCTGCAGGTGATTCATCATAAAACCGCAAAATTATTTGAGGCCGCAGGACAGTTAGGTGCCTTAATCAGTAATGCTTCTGCGGAAGTTGAAACGGCACTCGCGAAGTATGCCATGCATCTTGGCAGCGCGTTTCAGCTTGTGGATGACTTACTGGATTACAGTGCCTCCAGTGAAACCATTGGTAAAAACATTGGTGATGATCTGGCTGAAGGTAAACCGACATTGCCGCTTATTTACGCAATGCAACATGGGTCCGGAGAACAATCGGCGGTTATTCGTGAGGCGATTGAACAGGGCCAGCGCAATAAAATTAATGACATTATTGACATAATCCATAGCACTGGCGCTATTGACTACACCGCTGCTGCCGCTCGCAAAGAAGTCGAACAAGCCAAGGCGAATCTCGACATCGTTGCCGACTCAGAATATAAAGCCGCTCTGATTGGACTGGCTGATTTTGCGGTTTCCCGGCAGTTTTAATGACGATTTATGCAAAATAATTCATTTTGTATATTCAACACGGTTTGTTTAGGCTGAACCACTATGGCTGAAATATATAAATATCATATGTTTATTTGCACGCATCAACGTGATGATGGCAGTGACTATTGCGAAGAGCATGGGGCGCAGTCTCTGCGTGATTACGCTAAACAACGTGTCAAAGATCTCAAATTAAAAAAAGTCCGGGTCAATAACTCAGGTTGCCTGAATCGCTGTAAATTGGGCCCAATAATGGTGATTTACCCTGAGGGCGTCTGGTATCAATATCATGACAAGGCTGATATTGACGAAATCATTGATACTCATCTGGTGAACGGCAAAATTGTCGAGCGCTTGCTAAAATGACACCTCAGCAATATTGCCGGGATAAAGCGGCAAAGAGTGGCTCAAGCTTCTATTACAGCTTTCTTTTTTTACCAACCAAAAAACGTGATGCCATCATGGCGCTATACGCTTTTTGTCGTGAAGTTGATGATGCTGTTGATGAGATAAGTGATCCACTCGTGGCGGCACAAACGCTTGCCTGGTGGCGTCAGGAAGTATCAAACACCTTTCTCGGCCAGCCAACTCATCCAGTGGGTAAAGCGCTCACCGAAACCTTGCAGAATTTTGATCTGCATGAAGAATATTTTCACGAGATCATTGATGGCATGGAAATGGATTTAACTCAGCACCGTTATCCAGCTTATAAAAATTTAGCTTTATATTGTCACCGTGTTGCCAGCGTGGTGGGTTTGCTGTCGGCACAAGTATTCGGTTTTTCCGATCGGAAAACGCTGAAATTTGCCGAAAAGCTTGGCCTTGCTTTTCAGCTCACAAATATTATTCGTGATGTACGCGAAGACGCTGAACGCGGCCGGATTTATCTTCCTTTAGACGAGATGCAACAATTTGGAGTCAGCGAACAAAGTATCCTGACTTTGCAACAAACTGATGAATTAACCAGGTTATTGGAGTTTCAGGCTAAACGTGCTGAAGGATTTTACCAGGAAGCTATGCAGCTGCTGCCACCCAAAGATCGCTATCATCAATGCACTGCACTCATCATGGCGGAAATCTATCGCACGACATTACAAGAAATTGCTGCTGATAAATTTCAGGTAATGAAACAACGGGTATCACTCACACCTGTTCGTAAATTATGGCTGGCATGGTGCACTATACGACGTGAAAAAAAGCTCGCTAAAAGTAACCGATAACATGCGCCCCCTCATTATTGGTGGTGGATGGAGTGGTCTTGCGGCGGCGGTTCGTCTAGCGGAAGCAGGACATAACCCCATAGTTTTTGATGCCGCAAAACAACTTGGTGGGCGTGCCCGCACCGTCAAATGGCAAGATCGCGAACTAGACAATGGTCAGCATCTGATGATTGGTGCATACCAAAATATGCTGGATCTGCTTAAGCGAATCGACATCGAAGAAAACAGCGTTTTTCAACGAAGACCATTGGATCTTAAAATCATTGATCCCGACTTTCCACCACTGCATTTATCAGCACATCCATCATTACCCTGGCAAATAGCCCTTCTGCCAAAGCTTTGTTCGAGTCTAGGCTGGCAGGATCTCTTGCGATTTTTACGTATTGCAGTTCAGATAAAATCGGCTTCCTATTCCGAAAACATCACGGTGCAACAGTGGTGTCAACAGACCAATCAATCATCGCGACTCGTTACTCAATTGTGGATGCCTTTATGTCTGGCGATTATGAACACGCCCATAGAGCAAGCATCAGCCAGTGTATTTGCCTCCACGCTGAGAGACAGCCTGTTGGCCAAAAGGCACTCAGCTGATTTATTAATACCCAATAAACCTCTTGGGGATTTAATACCGCAGCCCGCGAGGCATTTTATTGAAGAACACGGTGGTGAAGTAAGATTACAAAATCGTATTGAAAAAATAGTGATTGAGTCTGGCAAGGTTTTGGGTGTGGTTACAAGTCACCATGAATTTATTGCTACCAATAATCTTATTGTAGCGGTATCTCCCCATATGCTTTACAAGCTCTTGGGTGAAGAGCTTACTCTTCCAAAAGTTATCGACTATCCAATCAGCACCATCTACTTACAATATTCCCCGAATTTTCGACTGGGCACGCCTATTATTGGTTTGAGTAATTCATTGCCTCAATGGGTATTGGATCGGTCCAACCAGTCTCCAGGTTTAATCGCCGTCGTTATCAGCGGACCTGGAGAACATGAATCACTGACAAAAATGCAACTGACTGAACAGGTCCTTATAGAGTTAACAAAGCTTTTACCGGAATTACCGGCTAACTATCAAACCGCGCATGTGATCAGAGAGAAAAGAGCTACATTTTGTTGCGGTGTGGTTGAGAACAAACAAAGACCAAGCTGTAAAACAACAATTGATGGCCTTTGGATTGCTGGTGATTACGCTGAAAACCGTTATCCAGCCACATTAGAAAGTGCCGTTATAAATGGCTATCGTGCTGCTGAAAGCATTTTAATGGGAAATTTACCTTAGACATGTCGATATCCTTGCGATTGCTTGTTATACTCGGATATTAGTTCATTAAACCTAAAGAGGGGATGCCATGTTAAATCGTATGCGTTTAATTTTTACCGGTCTTTTTCTGAGTCTGGCCCTGATCGCCTGCAGTGATGAAAGTGATACTGCTGTTACAGATAGCAGCGAAACAGAAACATCATCTCCTGCAACTGCTGAATCAGCACCCGAAGCGACAGAAGCAACCTCTGAAGCTAACGAAAACGGTATTCAAGCTGGAATGACCAGAGACGAACTTATCTCGGCTTATGGTGAACCAGATATTGCTCAGGAAAGAACTTTAGATCAAATGAAGATGGAAACGCTTGAATGGCATAATGATGATGCTTTAATCAGCGCACAATTATTAGATGGTAAAGTCACCTACGGTCGTATTGTTCCTAAATCCGAATAAATATACATGTTGTCACAAGCTGAGCAATCTATACTCAGCGGTAAAGTTGTGCTTGTTACCGGTGCCCTTGGCGGCATCGGTAGCGAAGTAGCTTTAGCCTATGCAAGACATGGTGCGACAATAATTCTGCTAGACAAAAATATTGCCCAGTTAGAAAAATTGTACGATGTCATTCTTCAGGAAAGTGGTATTGAACCCGCCATATTCCCTGTGGATTTCAAAGGCGCGAAAGCTGATGATTACCAGCAACTTATCCAAAGTATTCACGATACATTTGGTCGCCTTGATGGATTGGTCCATTGTGCAGCGGATGTCGGTCAATTAGCGCCGATTGCTAATCAGGACATCAAGCAGTGGTGCGATACGCTACAGGTGAATTTGACTGCAGCATTTTTATTAACCCATGCATGTCTTCCTCTGCTGCAAGCTAATGAGCAGCAATCCTTCATTATTTTTACTACTGACAGCCAACATGATAAGGCTTATCGTGGCGCTTATGGATTGAGTAAAGCGGCCTTGGAGTGTCTATGTCATCAATTATCGCTAGAAATGGCTGCCGCCGCTAAGGTCAGAGTAAATTGTATCGATCCTGGCCAAGTAAAAACCAAATTGCATGCCAGAGTCTATCCAGCTGCCGATGCTCAACATCTACCAGAACCCACTGCTGTCATTCCGGCTTACCTCTACCTTGCCAGCGATCAAAGCGGCCATTTACATGGTCAATGTTTGAATGCGCAGATGGAACTCCCCGTCAAAGTTTTGGCATAAAAAATAACGCATTGTATTTATTGATAATTTAAACCGTGGCATACATTTAGCATGGTTTTAATACATTATTTTATTTACGAGCGTGTTTATGATCCATTCACTCCCCTCAGACACCACCAATTTGCGGCGGTTAGAACAAAATACGGTTTCTGTTGTAACGGCCAAACCGGCTTCTGTTGAGCGTGATGATACGTTAGTAAAATTACCTTTAATTTTGCAGACCTCGTTGGATACCAGACAATTGCTGAGACTTTTTGACGAACAGATCAAACCTCTTCTGGCCCATAGTGGCCTGCAGTTTACGCATCCTGATAATAAATTTGAGTTTAGACTTGGGTCAAAACGCCACCATAAATGCAATTATCAATTGGAAATTGACCGTGAGTATCTGGGACAAATCACATTAAGCCGTGCTTATCGCTTCTCTGACTCCGAGATTCATCTGGTAGAAGATTTACTGTGCAAGCTGGTCTATCCGCTTAGAAACAGTCTGCAATATGCTCGGGCATTAGACGCTGCATTAACAGACACATTAACTCAGCTTCCAAACAGACAGGCTTATAAAAATACGATTGAA
This sequence comes from Methylophaga pinxianii, assembly GCF_020447225.1. Lineage (GTDB taxonomy): Bacteria > Pseudomonadota > Gammaproteobacteria > Nitrosococcales > Methylophagaceae > Methylophaga > Methylophaga pinxianii. Next base: position 7,825 of record NZ_JAJAEO010000159.1, read on the forward strand.
CGTGAAGTCGACCTTGCCCATCGTTTACGATTGCCACTTTCACTGTTAATTTTAGACATTGATTGCTTTAAAAAAATCAATGATATCTTTGGTCATCAGGTGGGCGATGAAACATTATGTCGTGTGGCCGATGCATTGTTTTCAAGTCTGAGACGTAGTGATGCTCTGTTTCGTATTGGGGGTGAAGAATTCGCAGTTGTACTTAGTCACAGTCACCATGAAGCCGCTCTACTTGCAGCAGAACGGCTTCGCCTGGCAATTTCCGACTTAAATCAATTCAATATCGAACAACAATTTCCACTTACCATTAGCATTGGTCTGGCAGAGCTATGCGTAGGTGAATCCGCGGAGAGTTTATTTCTGAAGGCCGATGAAGCGCTGTATCAGGCAAAATTTGCCGGCCGCAATCAGGTCGTCACCTCGCGCAGTGATATTTAACGTTCACTCCGACCACGAACACGCGGGCCTTTTTTAGTTTGTGGCACTTCACGTTTTCCTGATCGGGGAGAGGTGCTCTTTGTTGCCGCTTTTGCTGATTTATCTGGCCATTTTGGTTTTGCCGCTTTTTCGACATTGGCAGCTTTAGCCGGCACACCTTTTTCGGCAGCTGCTTTGGCGCCTCGTTTAGCAGCTTTGGTTTTCAAGCCCGCCTCTTCATAGAGATACTCTAATTCTTTACCTTCCAGCATCATCCAACGTCCCGGTTTAAGCTTATTAGGCATAATCACCGGTCCGTAACGCAAACGGACTAAACGGCTCACCTGGACACCCTGGCTTTCCCATAACCGTCTTACTTCACGATTACGGCCTTCCTGGATAACCACATGAAACCAGCTGTTTGCACCTTCACCACCGCCTGGCTGAATATCAGAAAAATGTGCTTTACCATCTTCCAACTCAACCCCATCGCGTAATGTCTGCATCATTTCGGATGTCACATCACCCAAGACCCTAACCGCGTATTCTCTATCCATTTCATTGGATGGATGCATTAATTGATTCGCCAGTTCCCCATCGGTCGTCAGAATAATCAAACCACTGGTATTTAAATCCAGACGCCCAACACTGACCCAACGGCCCTCTTCTGGAACCGGTAAAGATTGATAAATGGTTCTACGGCCTTCCGGATCGTTGCGGGTGCAAACTTCACCAACCGGTTTGTGATACAGCAAAACCTGAGGCATAGCCTGTTGCCAGATACGCTTGGATGATAAAGGCCGGCCTTCAAGCGTAACTCTGTCTTTCTCAGAAATCTGATCACCCAATGTGGCTGGCACACCGTTGACCTGCAATTTGCCATCTTTGATCCAACTCTCAATCAAGCGGCGTGAACCGTAACCGGCACGCGCCAGTACTTTTTGTATTCTTTCAGACATAATGATTATTCCTTGGGCTATTTACTGGGGCTATTTATAAGCCAGACCCATTGCTGCACGCACTTCACTCAATGTTTCCTGAGCCACTTCTCTTGCTGCAGCACTACCATCATCAATAATACGTCGTACATCTTCTGGATGTCGGCTGAAATCTTCCGCACGTGTGCGGATGGGTTTAAGTTCGGCAATCACCGAATCAATAAGCGGTCCTTTACAATCCAGGCAACCGATTGCAGCTGAACGGCAACCTTCTTGAACCCATTGCTTTTGCGCTTCGTCAGAATAGACTTCATGTAATTGCCATACAGGACATTTTTCCGGCTCACCCGGATCAGTACGGCGCACCCGATTTGGATCCGTTGGCATCCGTTTAATTTTTTCGGCTACAGACTGATCCGATTCTCTTAATGAAATCGTATTGCCATAAGACTTGGACATTTTTTGGCCATCCAATCCTGGCATTTTCGACGCTGGCGTCAGTAATGCTTTAGGTTCAGGCAGAATGACCTTTCCGCCACCTTCCAGAAAACCAAACAAGCGTTCCATATCGCCGAGCGCCAGACTTTGCTGATTTTTTAACAGTTCACGCGCAGTCTGCAACGCTTCTGCATCACCCTGTTCCTGATAGGCTTTACGCAAATGGTTATATAATTTCGCGTTTTTCTTACCCATTTTCTTTACGGCTGCTTCGGCTTTTTCTTCAAAATCCGCTTCACGTCCATAAATATGATTAAAACGACGGGCAATCTCCCGTGTTAATTCAACATGCACGACCTGATCTTCACCAACTGGAACTTGTCCTGCCCGATAAATCAATATATCTGCACTTTGCAGCAGGGGATATCCCAAAAAACCATAAGTCGATAAATCTTTTTCTTTCAGTTTTTCCTGCTGATCTTTGTAGGTCGGCACACGTTCCAGCCAGGAAAGAGGCGTAATCATAGATAACAATAAATGCAGTTCGGCATGTTCGGGCACACGCGACTGCAGGAAGAGTGACGCAGAGGACGGCTCAATACCTGCTGCCAACCAATCAATGACCATTTCCCAGACACTGTCTTCAATCACCCGGCTATCTTCATAATGCGTCGTCAAGGCATGCCAGTCAGCCACGAAAAAGAAGCAATCAAATTCATGTTGTAATTTAATCCAATTTTTCAGTACGCCATGATAATGCCCCAAATGCAATTGCCCTGTAGGGCGCATGCCTGAAACAATACGTCGTGACTGATAAGCTACCGTGTCCAAAATAATCTCCTGATGAGCTTGCTCAATTCAGTGTTCTACAAAATAAAAAATACTTGCATCGGCATATCAAAAATAAATGCCAGCAATCCCATATAAGCCTGCATCAACGGCCATAAAATCATCATAACGATGCCAAAATAGAGTAATGCCAGCAAGATAAAAAAACCGTAAGGTTCAATTTTTTCCACTCGCCAGGCCAGGTGAGGCGGCAAAATACTCACTAATACTCTACCGCCATCCAATGGTGGCAGGGGTAATAGGTTAAGCAACATCAACATACCATTGACCAGAACACCCGCTACACCCATATAAATCATAGGGCCAGATATAAGCACATCCTTTACCGCCAACAATAAACCGAGTTTGGCCACCATAGCCCATAAAAACCCCATGACCAGGTTGGCGCACGGTCCAGCTAAAGCGACCCATGCCATATCTTTTTTTGGATTGCGCAAATTCTGGAAAGTCACCGGGACGGGTTTGGCCCAGCCAAACATAAATCCGGTAAACATTAATAATAATCCAGGCACGAGAATCGTCCCTAAAGGATCAATATGTTTAATGGGATTAAGCGTCAGACGCCCCATCATCTGGGCGGTTTTATCACCCAGCTTTAATGCGGCCCAACCATGTGCAACTTCATGTACGGTAATCGCAAATAAAACCGGTAATGTCCAGATAATGATCTTCTGGATCAGACTAAACTCATCACCCATGAATTTTATCCACACCGCCCATATAGGCACGAAGTGGCTCGGGGATAATGATACTGCCATCGGCCTGTTGATGATTTTCCAGAATAGCTAATAAGGTCCGCCCCACAGCCAGACCGGAGCCATTTAATGTGTGGACCAGCTCCGGTTTACCGGTTTGAGGATTACGCCAGCGCGCTTGCATGCGGCGTGCCTGAAAGTCACCAAAGTTACTGCAGGAAGAGATCTCACGATAAGTATTCTGGCTGGGTAACCAGACTTCGAGATCGTAAGTCTTCGTTGAAGAAAACCCCATATCGCCAGTACAAAGCAGCATTTTACGATAGGGTAAATCCAGCATCTGCAGGATTTTTTCAGCCTGTCCGGTCAACTGTTCATGCGCATCAGCCGATGCTTCCGGCGCAACAATTTGTACCAGTTCGACTTTTTCGAATTGATGCTGACGAATCAACCCACGCACATCACGACCATGAGAACCGGCTTCGCTACGAAAACATGGCGTATGCGCGACAAACTTCAATGGCAACTGTGCGGCATCAACAATACTGTCACGCACAATATTTGTCACTGGGACTTCAGCAGTCGGGATTAAATAAAGCTGACCATCATCAACAGCAAACAAATCTTCGGCAAACTTGGGTAACTGACCGGTACCACGTAATGAATCGGCATTGACCAGATATGGTACATAGGTTTCGGTATAGCCATGTTCGGTGATATGGGTATCCAACATCAACTGGATTAAAGCCCTTTGCAGACGAGCCAGCTGACCGGTTAATGTAACAAACCGCGCACCGGTAATTTTTGCTGCCGTTTCAAAATCCATCTGCTGCAGACCGGCACCCAGATCGACGTGATCTTTTGCTTCAAACTCAAATTGCCGTGGCGTGCCCCAACGGGAAACCTCGACATTGTCCTGTTCATCTTTCCCTGCAGGCACATCGTCCTGTGGGATATTGGGAATACCCATAGCCAGATCATTAAGCTGATCCAGCACTTTGGCTAACCGGGCCTCTGCAGCCTTATGTTGATCGCCTAAATCATCAATTTCAGCGAGCAATGGTGCAATATCTTCACCCGATGCTTTTGCTTTACCAATCATTTTTGACCGAGCATTACGTTCCGTTTGTAATGATTGTGCATCAAGTTGTGCCTGACGGCGCTCTGCTTCGAGTGTTTCCAGCAGCTCGACATCCAACTTAAAGCCACGACGAGCCAAAGCCGCAGCGACTGATTGCGGTTCAGTTCGTAATAATTTTAGGTCTAACATGTTAAATTCCGCTTTGCACTGGCCAGCTGACTATATGATCAGCTTCAACCATTGTTTTTATTTTGTTGATGATATCGTTTATTTGCTCAGGTTTATCAAAAAACTCAATAACCATTGGCAGATCCGAAGAAAGATCCAATATGGAGGCTTTGTGAACTAAACCGTCGGAACCCAGGCCTGCGATGCCCCGAAACACTGTAAATTGAATCTTGTTTTGCTCAAACCATTGAATCATCTGCCGCACTTCATGTCGTCCATCAGATAAATAAACTCTTACCAATGTCAGATTCATAGTTGTCTTCCAAGACTAATACCTAACCAGGTTGCGGCCAGACATAACACAACGCTTAAGAACACATTTAATCCCGCTTTAAGAAAAGCCCCATTTTCCATCAACGTAAAGGTTTCCAAAGAAAATGTTGAAAAGGTTGTGAAAGCGCCAAGTAACCCAACCAATAAACCTGCACGCCACTCTGTTGCTATAGCCAGTTTTTCAATCAGCAGGATAAACAATACTCCAATGAGCAATGAACCAAGTACATTGACCGCTAATGTTCCATATGGGAACTCGCGACCAAATAGTTTATGGACACCGTTGGACATAACAAAACGCAATAAAGCTCCAACAGCGCCACCAATAGCGATAGCAAAAAGTTGTAACACGGGATAAGCCCTGTGATTCGCAAGTAGGTTATTTTACCTGAATCATGACAAAGACTGGCAGCGAATGTATTAACCTCTGTCTGTTACTCATGATCAGTCGAGAAAAAGCAATGATTGATCCTAACTCCTGAGCAAATCAACACTAATTTACCTGGGGTGCCAGTTCGCCACTACGATAACGTTCTACCATGTCATGTAATGAAATTGGCTTGATCTTGCTGGCATGACCCGCACTACCAAAAGCTTCATATCTGGCCTGACAAATGGATTGCATGGCTTTGGTCGCTGCTTTATAAAACTTACGCGGGTCAAATACCGCTGCATTTTTTTCATCGCTCAAAAACTGTCGGATAGCCCCGGTCGACGCCATCCGCAAATCGGTATCAATATTCACTTTGCGTACGCCATACTTAATGCCTTCCACAATTTCTTCAACGGGCACGCCATAGGTCTGACCAATATTGCCGCCATGAGTATTGATGATTTCCAACCAGTCCTGAGGCACTGAACTGGAACCATGCATTACAAAATGCGTAGTTGGCAGACGCTGTTGTAAGGTTTTCAAATGGCTGATGGCTAATACATCCCCGGTCGGTGGCTGGGTAAATTTATAGGCACCATGGCTGGTTCCAATCGCCACGGCTAAAGCATCAACATGGGTTTGTTTCACAAATTCAACAGCTTCATCAGGATCAGTTAACAACTGACTATGATCCAGTTTGCCCTCGGCTCCATGACCATCTTCTTCTCCCATCATGCCGGTTTCCAGTGACCCCAGACAACCGAGCTCTCCTTCTACCGAAACCCCACAGGCATGTGCCATTTCACTGACTTTACGAGTTACTGTCACGTTATAGTCAAAATCCGAAGGCGTTTTCATATCCTCCAGCAATGAGCCATCCATCATCACCGAGCTGAAGCCGGATTGAATGGAACGGGCACATATCGCGGGATTGGCACCATGATCCTGATGCATCACTAAAGGAATGTGAGGATAAGCTTCAACCGCGGCGAGAATTAAATGACGAAGAAATGGCTCACCCGCATAATCACGGGCACCGGCACTGCCCTGCATAATCACGGGGCTGTCTTCGGCATCGGCAGCCTGCATAATGGCATGCACCTGTTCCATATTACTGACGTTGAATGCAGGAATAGCAAAGTGATGTTCAGCAGCATAATCCAGTAACTGTCGCATTGATACTAATGCCATTTGCTAATCTCCACACACTGATATTTATTCACTAGCGTTTCCTTGAGAAGGAAGCTCAACCAGTTCACCCACCTTTACAATTTTGATTGTATTGGTGCTGCCCTGTACTTCAAGATCACCTTTGGTAATGATCACTATATCACCATCTTTCACGACGCCGCGACGCTGCAATTCTTCAATAGCTTCCTTATTGAGTGCAACGTGATCGGTATGTTCAACCACAAAGCTTACCGGGTATACCCCCCGATATAGCGTCACTTTGCGTGCTGTCGCCACATGCGGCGTTAACGCAAAAATGGGAATACCGGAACTGATACGCGACATCCACAAAGGCGATGAGCCCGATTCTGTCATGGCCGCAATTGCTTTGACATCGAGATGGTTAGCCGTATACATGGCTGCCATAGCTATGGCTTCATCAATACGTTCAAATTTTGAATCGATGCGATGCCTGGAAACACGAATCTCCCGCTGTTGTTCAGCCTGTAAACATATGCGGTCCATCGCTTCAATTACCTTGACAGGATAATGGCCTACCGCCGTCTCACCTGACAACATAACGGCATCAGTGCCATCCAATACGGCATTGGCTACGTCGAATACTTCTGCCCGGGTAGGAATCGGATTTTCAATCATGGATTCCATCATTTGGGTCGCTGTGATGGTCAGTCGGTTCATCCGCCTGGCTTTAGATATAAGCTGCTTTTGAATGGGGGGTAACGCAGCATCGCCCATTTCTACCCCTAAGTCGCCTCGGGCGACCATAATTCCTTCGGAAGCCTCAAGAATGGCATCAATATCGTCCAACGCTTCCGCCCGTTCAATCTTGGCAATAATACCGCCATGTCCTCCGGCATCACGTAGTAAACGACGTGCTAAATGGATATCTTCAGCGCTGCGAGGAAATGAGACAGCAAGATAATCGGCCTGCATCGCAGCGGCGGTCTTAATGTCGGCCATGTCTTTGGCAGTCAAAGCCGAAGCCGATAATCCACCACCCTGTCGGTTTATGCCTTTATTATCGGTCAGCAACCCGCCAACGCTGACACGACAATGAATTTGTTGCCCAATGACCGTTTCAACCAACAGTACAATCCGCCCATCATCAAGTAATAAGGTATCACCCCGCTTTACATCGTGAGGAAGGGATTTATAGTCGACACCAACCTGATGATTATCGCCTGCATCGTTCGCTAACGCGGCATCTAACACGAAATGCGCATTTTCAGTCAGTTCTACCCCACCCTGTTTAAAGCGGGAAATACGTATTTTCGGTCCTTGTAAATCAACCAACACACCGATCTGGCGATCAAAAGCCTGAGCCCGGTTTCGAACGCGTTCCGCCATATCAATATGAGTTTGTGCTGCGCCGTGGGAAAAATTGAGCCGCACTACATCCATACCTGCGGCTATCAACGCGTCAAGGACAATAGAGTCTTTTGTCGCAGGCCCCAAGGTAGCAACAATTTTCGTTCTTCGACGCGCTGGCATATTAATAACTCATTGATTACTCACGGGCTCGCTGTTCCAGGATGTCCACAGCCGGTAATTTTTTGCCTTCCAGAAATTCCAGAAAAGCACCACCACCCGTAGAGATATATGAAACATCATCACAAATTTTGTATTTTGAGACTGCTGCAAGGGTGTCACCGCCACCGGCAATTGAGAAGGCATCAGATTCTGCGATAGCCATCGCAATCTCTTTGGTGCCTTCACTAAACTGGCTGAACTCAAAAACCCCAAGTGGTCCATTCCACACCACCGTACCAGCTTGTTTGATTATTTCAACCAGCTCAGCGGCTGATTTCGGCCCGATATCAAAAATCATGTCGTCATCCGCCACCCTATCAACCGGCTTTAATTCGGCTTCCGCATTTTCAGCAAAATATTTACCACAGACAACATCCCGGGGGACAGGGATACTACCACCACGACTAATTGCTTCCGCTGATAGTCGTTTACAGGTATCCACTAAATCAGGCTCATATAACGATTTACCAACATTGTAGCCAGCAGCGGCAATAAATGTATTAGCAATACCACCGCCGACAATTAACTGATCCACTTTTTTAGACAGGGTTTCCAATACCGTCAGTTTGGTGGACACCTTGGAACCACCCACGATGGCGACCATCGGTCTGGCAGGATTGTCCAATGCCTTGGATAACGCTTCTAACTCTGCCGAGAGTAAAGGACCGGCACAAGCAGTAACGGCATATTTCGCAATACCATGAGTTGACGCATGCGCGCGATGAGCCGTGCCAAAGGCATCCATCACAAATACATCACACATTTTGGCCATTCGCTTTGCCAGCGCATCATCATTCGCTTTTTCGCCAATGTTAAACCGCACATTTTCACAAAGCACAACCTCTCCGACTTCGACTGGAATAAATTCAGGTTCAAGCCAGTTCTGTTCAAGCCGAACCGGCATTTCCAATAATGCTGAAAGATAATTGGCTACAGGCGCTAACGAGTATTTATGTTCATATTCGCCTTCCGTAGGCCTTCCCAGATGGGACATGATCATCACTTTGGCACCTTTTTCCAATGCCAGTTTAATGGTCGGTAAAGAGGCATGGATGCGAGTGCCATCTGCTACAACGCCAGACTTGAGCGGTACGTTCAAATCCTGTCGTATTAACACCCGCTTTCCTGCCAAATCCAAATCGGCCATTTTTATTACTGACATAAGGTCTTGTCCTCTCTTATAAATTTTGTGAACTAGTTCTGATTATAGCCTTCACGTTACATAAAAAAAGGCTTCCTTTGCAGGAAGCCTTGAATTAATCAACGAATTTGATGATTAAGTCATCATTAAACCGCTACATGTTGAACCAAACGCATCATGTTGCAGGTATAGCCATATTCATTGTCATACCATGCCACGACCTTAACAAACGTGCTGTCCAGCGCAATTCCTGCTCCGGCATCAAAGTTTGATGGCGCAGTGTGACCACGAAAATCGGTTGATACTACATTCTCTTCGGTATATCCCAGAACGCCCTTCAGCTCACCTTCCGCAGCTGTTTTCATTGCCGCGCAAATCGCTTCATAGCTAGCGTCACTGTTTAACTCAACGGTTAAATCGACCACTGAGACATCTGATGTAGGTACGCGGAAAGCCATACCAGTCAATTTACCATTTAATTCAGGCAGCACCTTACCAACTGCTTTAGCAGCGCCAGTAGAGGAAGGAATGATATTTTCAAGAATACCGCGACCACCGCGCCAATCTTTCATAGATGGACCATCTACCGTTTTCTGTGTCGCAGTGGCAGCATGTACCGTGGTCATCAAACCACGTTTAATACCAAAGCTGTCATGCAACACTTTGGCAACTGGAGCCAGTGCATTGGTAGTGCAGGATGCCGCCGACACAATTGCCTGACCAGCATATGAATTATGATTCACACCATAAACAAACATCGGTGTGTGATCTTTAGAAGGGGCGGATTGAACGACTTTCCTGGCACCCGCCTCGATATGAGCCTGACAGGACTCTTCGGTCAGGAAAAATCCCGTGCATTCGATAATCAAATCAGCACCGACCTCATCCCATTGCAAATCAGCAGGATTACGTTGAGCTGTTACACGGATGGTTTTACCGTTCACAACCAAATGTCCATCCTTTACTTCTACATCACCGTCAAACCGACCATGCACAGAATCATATTTGAGCATATAGGCCAGATACTCGGGATCAAGCAGGTCGTTAATCGCGACTACCTCGATCTCAGGAAAATCTTTGGCAGCCGCCCTAAATGCCATACGACCGATACGGCCAAAACCATTAATACCCACCTTGATAGTCATTCTGTTTCCTCTGAATCGGTTTGATATCGTGTCTCAGAACTGAAATCTTTTAAAAACTGCAGTTATCAGACAAGGATCTGTTTATCTTTAGAAAAATGACCAGTAGATTTTCATCTACTGGTCATTCCCATTTAGCTCGCTAAAAACAGTTCTTTAAATTACAGAACCGATTTAACCGTTTTAACTACATTTTCGACAGTAAAGCCGAAGTGTTTCATCAAAACACCACCTGGAGCAGATTCACCGAAGGTATCGATACCAACAGTGCCGCCTTCCAGACCAACATATTTACGCCAGAAGTCAGTAACACCTGCTTCAACAGAAACACGTTTTACGCCTGGTGTCAGAACGCTGTCTTTATATGCCTGATCCTGACGATCAAAGACATTGGTAGAAGGCATAGACACAACGCGAGCGTTGATACCTTCTTCAGCGAGTGCTTCCTGAGCTTTAGCCGCCAGATCCACTTCTGAACCGGTTGCGATCAGAATAACGTCAGCCTTGCCACCTTTGGCTTCAGACAGAACATAACCACCTTTACGAATCGCTTCAAAGTCGGCTGCATCATGTTTACGGCCTGGGATGCCTTGACGGCTCAATACCAAGCTGGTCGGACCATCCATACGTTCTACGGCGAATGTCCAGGCAACAGCCACTTCAACTGAATCTGCAGGACGCCAAACATCCATATTCGGGATGTAACGCAAACCAGCAGTATTTTCGATGGGTTGGTGAGTAGGACCATCTTCACCCTGACCGATTGAGTCATGCGTCAACACAGCGATAGTACGTTGTTTCATCAACGCAGCCATACGCAGAGCTGATTTCGCATAGTCAGAGAACATGTGGAAAGTACCGCCAAATGGCAGCAAACCACCATGCAACGCCATACCATTCATGATCGCGTACATACCAAACTCACGAACACCATATGAAATGTAGTTACCTGGCTCTTTACCAGAAACATGTTTGAAACTTGGGCAGCTTGTCAGGTTAGAACCAGTCAAGTCAGCAGAACCACCCAGGAATTCAGGCAGGATCGGTGCTAAAGCAGTAATTGCTTTTTGCGAAGCTTGACGTGAAGCCAGGCTTTCCGCTTTTTCATTGGTTTCAGCGATAAATGCATCAGTTGCCTGTTTCCAGTTAGCTGGCAAGTCACCCGCCATACGACGTTTGAATTCAGCAGCTAATTCTGGATATTCTTTTTCATAGGCTGCAAATTTTTCATTCCATGCCGCTTCTGCAGCATCGCCTTTATCTTTGGCATTCCAACCAGCATAAACATCTTCTGGAATGACAAACGGCTCATATTCCCAACCAAGTTGTTTACGAGTCAGTGCAACTTCTTCTTCACCCAATGCAGCACCATGGCAATCATGGCTTGAACATTTGTTTGGTGAACCGTAACCAATGATGGTTTTGCAGCAGATCAGTGATGGTTTGTCTGTGACTTTCTTCGCTTCTGCAATAGCTTTGTTGATTGCATCGGCATCGTGACCATCAACAGATTGGACGTGCCAGCCGTAAGCTTCAAAACGCTTGACGGTGTCATCGGTGTACCAGCCATCAATGTGTCCGTCGATAGAGATATTGTTGTCATCCCAGAATGCGATCAGATTGCCCAGACCCCAGGTACCGGCCAAAGCACATGCTTCATGAGAAACACCTTCCATTAAACAGCCATCACCCATGAAAACATAGGTATGGTGATTAACGATGTCATGACCAGGTTTGTTGAACTGATGCGCCATTAACTTTTCAGCCATCGCAAAACCAACGCCGTTGGAAATACCTTGACCTAAAGGACCCGTCGTCGTTTCTACACCCGGTGCATAACCATATTCAGGGTGACCAGCACATTGTGAGTGCAGTTGACGGAAAGTTTTGATTGAATCCATCGGCAAGTCATAACCACTCAAATGCAACAATGAGTAAATCAGCATAGAGCCGTGGCCGTTAGACAAAATGAAACGATCACGATCAGCCCATTTCGGGTTGTTCGGGTTGTGTTTCATGTGGTCATTCCACAATACTTCAGCAATATCCGCCATACCCATTGGGGCACCTGGATGGCCGGAATTCGCTTTTTGCACTGCATCCATACTTAACGCACGGATTGCATTTGCTAAATGTCTACGTGTAGCCATTATCTACGTTCTCCTATTAAAAAAAATTAAGCTGCTCGCCATTTAATGGAACAGCCCATACTGGGTATCTGTTGTTCTGGACCGTGACCCGTTTCAGCAACTTGTTTCATCGCTTCAAATAAATCACGGCGTACGTCCGCTGGAGCGGCTTCTTTACGGCTGGCATCAAGGCGGCCACGATACTGCAAGGTCAGATCTTTGTTATAGCCAAAAAAATCCGGGGTGCATACCGCGCCATAAGCTTGCGCAACCTCTTGGCTTTCGTCATACAGATATGGAAAAGAAAACCCGTTTTGTTCGGCAACCGTTTTCATGTTTTCGAAAGAGTCTTCAGGATAATCAGCGACATCATTGGCAGAAATTGCCACAGAATTGATGCCCAGCTGTTTGAGTTCATTAGTATCACGGACTAGTCTATCCAACACAGCTTTAACATAAGGACAGTGATTACAAATAAACATAACCAAAAGGCCTTTTTCGCCACGACAGTCATTTAAAGTCCAAATCTTGCCATCCGTTCCCGGCAATGAAAAGTCGATGGCTGGCTTGCCAAATTCACATATTGGTGTTTCTGTACTAACCATAGGCTTCCGTTAGATTTTTAAGATTTTCGGCGCATATCAAACCGAAAATGACCGTTATGGAAATAAATTGCGACTCGGGATCGTACCAGAAAAAATTTAACAACGCTAAATTAGGAATTTCAGCAGAAACCACAACTTAGTAGCAGATGGCGACATTGTCGAATCAGTTTACAATATGTTATCTGCAAAGTTTGTCCTGAGACTATGCCGGCACTGGAAGAAAATTAGAAGGACAAGAAGACATTAACGTAAAACCTGATGAAACTACCTTAATATTTTGCTGACATATGCAGTCCGCCCTTTATATCAATTTAATACTTTAAGATCCCATTGTGACCAAACATAAATCATTCAAAACTAAAAAATCAAAATCAGTCTTTCGCCGCGTAATGAGCGCAAGAGTCATTCTGTTTTTGTTGTTGCTTGTTACTGTCAGCGGAGCGGTCGGCATTGCCATTCTGGATTTCCGAGTTCGTAGTGAGTTTGAAGGTAAACGCTGGGCCTTGCCAGCTAAAGTGTATGCCAGACCACTTGAACTCTACAGTGGCGCGCAACTCTCAATCGATGATCTGAAAATTGAGTTAAAGGCATTGGGGTATCACTTTGTAGAACAAGTTGATGCAACTGGTGAAGTCGCTTTCTCTCGTTCCAGTGCAACACTTTCCACTCGTGGCTTTCAGTTTCCAGAGGAGTATGAACCTGCCAGACAACTCATCTTGGAGTTCAATGGTGACAGCTTGAATCAGATGCGTTCAGCAGATCAGCAACCACTGACCTTAATTCGTCTGGAACCGGCTCTGATTGGCGGTATTTACCCTCTGAATAACGAAGATCGCGATTTAATTCAGCTTGAAGAGGCGCCTCAGGCTTTTATTGATGCTCTGATCGCCATTGAAGATCGCGACTTTTACGATCACTTTGGGATTTCTCCAAAAGGTATTGCCCGCGCGATGTGGGCTAATCTTCGGGCAGGGGCATTTGTACAGGGTGGCAGTACGTTAACCCAACAATTAATCAAGAACTTTTATCTGACCGCCGATCGCACGCTGCTTCGTAAAATGCTGGAAATACCCATGGCGATGATCCTCGAATGGCATTACAGCAAAGAAGAAATTCTTGAAGCTTATTTAAACGAAGTTTATCTGGGACAATCTGGAAATCGTGCGATTCATGGTTTTGGTCTCGGCGCGGCCCACTATTTTGCTCAACCCATACAGGAGCTCGAACTACATCAATTGGCATTACTGGCTGGACTGGTGAAAGGTCCGTCATATTACGATCCGCGCCGTAACCCTGAGCGTGCCAAAGCACGGCGGAACCTGGTACTTAGCGTTTTGCATCAGCAAGGTTCGATCAATGATGAAGAATATATGTTGGCCTCAACGGCAGAGCTGGATGTCGTGCCAGCAGGTAGTTCCATGAAAGAAGCTTATCCGGCCTACATTGACCTAGTCAAAAGACAGTTACGCCGCGAGTATAAAGACGAAGATCTTGGCTCAGAAGGCCTGCAGATTTTTACCAGTCTCGATCCGATTAGTCAGCATAAAGCAGAAACGTCTCTGGTTAGCACAATTGATGAGTTGACTCGCTCTTATGGTGAAAGCATGACTAAACTGCAGGGCAGTATGGTCGTTACCGATCCCCAGACGGGTGAGGTATTGGCATTGATTGGCGACAAAAACACTCGTTATCAGGGGTTTAACCGCGCTTTGGATGCCAGTCGCCCGATAGGTTCACTGGTCAAGCCAGCTGTTTATCTTACGGCATTAGAGCAGGGCTACACCTTAATAAGTGAGCTGGATGATTCACCTTTTAGCCTCACTTTGCCCAACCAGCAAAGCTGGACTCCCAAAAACTACGATGGACAAACTCATGGTTTGGTTCCACTGCATGCTGCGTTGACACATTCTTATAATCTCTCGACTGCACAACTGGGAATGGAGCTGGGTGTAGAGAAAGTGATCGACACCTTGAAACGTCTTGGTGTTGATCGGCCTATGGATGCTTATCCGTCATTGTTATTAGGTGCGCAAAGTTTATCAACGCTGGAAGTGGCAGCAATGTACCAGACAATTGCTGCTGGAGGATTTCAAATTCCCCCTCGCACGATTCGAACGGTGACAGATAGTGCTGGTGAGCCATTATCGAGTTATCCATTCCAATTGCAACAGAGCATTGACGAAAAGCCTATGTTTTTGCTGCAGTACAATTTGCAACAGGTCACCCGTAGTGGAACAGCACGGAGCATTTATCAACAGTTGCCAATTAATATCAATAGCGCAGGGAAAACAGGAACATCGGATCAACAACGCGACAGCTGGTTCGCGGGATTTACCGGAAATCGACTGGCCGTCGTCTGGCTAGGACTGGATGATAACAGTCCAATGCCGATTACCGGCTCAACTGGTGCTCTTCGAGCCTGGACCAGATTTATTGCACAGGAACCATTACAGTCATTTGAACCCGCCATGCCTGAAGGGATTGAAATGTTATGGGTTGATCCGTTAAGTGGAAAACTTGCCGACGGTTTGTGCGAGAATGCACTACAAATTCCGTTTATTGCAGGTACCCAACCGACTGAGACCGCAGCCTGTGCCCTGCCAGAAGAAACATTTATTGAAAACCCCATCAAACGGTCTATTGATTGGGTCAAAGATATCTTCAGATAGGTTTTAAAATGTTGAATACCGTAGCAAAGCCCTTTTTTATCTTGGCCTTGATGGTCATGTTTTTATCTGCCTGTACTACCGCACCGGTTCAAAAACCACCCGTAGAAAATAGAGAAATACCCGCTCGTTCACAGCCTTCAACTCCGACTCAACCGCAGTCTGACGCAGCGTCAACGGCCAGATCACAAACAATGCCCTTACCACCGGACGTGCCAACTGCCGAGGAACTTCCTGCACCAAAACCTGCACCGGCCCCCACCAATCCAGCAGTATTGGCATTATTAAGCGATGCTGAAAAATACCAACAACAAGGCAATATGTCAGCAGCCCAATCACGATTACAACGTGCTCAACGAATAGCGCCACGCGATCCAAAAGTCTATTACCAGCTCGCAAAAGCACACTATGCGCTGGAAGATTTTCGTTTAGCGGAACAAGTAGCGTTAAAAGGGGTGTCCTACGCTCAAGGCAATAATGCCGAGCAAAAACGCTTTTGGTTATTACTCGCCGATATTCGCATTAAAGCGGGAGATAAAGATGGAGCAAAAACAGCGCGCGAACAGGCGGCACGCTATTAGGCCGCAGTTTGTAGCAGTTAATAACGGCTACCAATGCTCAAACTAGTTTCGTAAATCTAAAACGTCCTGCATATCAAACAGTCCGGTTTGCTGCTCCATCAGCCATTTGGATGCTCGCATTGCACCATAGGCAAAGGTCATTCGGCTTGAAGCTTTATGTGTAATTTCAACACGCTCTCCCTCAGCAGCAAATAACACCGTGTGATCACCAACAATATCGCCCGCTCTGACAGTCGCAAAACCAATAGTATTGCGATCGCGTTCGCCAGTGCGACCTTCACGGCCATAAATAGCACACTCTTTTAGATCACGGCCCAAAGCATCTGCAACCACTTCCCCCATTCTCAGGGCAGTACCGGAAGGCGCATCCACTTTATGACGGTGATGGGCTTCGATAATCTCGATATCAACACTATCGCCCAATACGCGCGCAGCCATATCAAGCAATTTCAGGGAGAGGTTCACGCCAACGCTCATATTGGGCGCTAGCAACGTCGCAATGTTATCGGCAGTTTGTTGAATAAGCTGTTTTTGCGCTTCATCAAATCCGGTGGTACCAATGACCGGGCGGCATTGATTCCGGGCACATAACGGTAAAAGCGCCATTGTGGCTTCAGGTATTGTAAAGTCAATGATGATATCGGATTGCTGAGTTGCCACATCCAGATCGGCTGACAATATAACGCCTAATTTACCGACTCCCGCCAACTCGCCAGCATCTACACCAATTAACGACGATTCAGGTCGATCAATGGCAGCTGAAAGCTGTAAACCATCAGTTTCAGCGACAGCTTGAATCAGACAGCGGCCCATACGGCCAGCGGCACCGTTAATCGCAATATTAATAGCCATGACTTATTCCTTATGGCGGTAATCAGAAAATAAAAAAGCTGGCTGGCAAAAATAGCCCAGTCAGCTTCCTGTTGGCAAATGTCTTATTCAAAAAAACGTTTTACAGCATCAAGCCACGATTCGTGTTTTGGACTGTGGGTTGCTCCCGAACCCTCCATCGTTTCAGCAAATTCCTGCAACAACTCTTTTTGTTTTTTTGATAATTTAACCGGTGTTTCAATAATCACGCGGCACATTAAATCGCCGACGTCACCGGTGCGCACCGATTTGACACCTTTACCCCGCAGTTTAAATTGCTGGCCGGTTTGAGTCCCTTCAGGCACTTTCAATATGGCTTTACCCTGCAATGTGGGAACTTCCAGTTCGCCTCCCAGGCAGGCAGTGGTAAAGCTGATAGGCACATCGGCAAACAGGTTATTGCCATCACGGGTAAATACATCGTGTCGTTTAACCGCTACTTCAACATATAAATCACCCGCTGGAGCACCTCGGCTACCGGCTTCACCTTCACCAGCAAGGCGAATGCGATCACCCGTATTCACACCGGCAGGTACTTTAACCGAGAGCGTTTTATGTTCCTGCACTACCCCTTGTCCGTGACAATCACCACATGGGTCCTGAATCATCTGACCCGTACCACGGCAGTGCGGACAAGCCTGTTGCACCGTGAAAAAGCCTTGTTGGATACGTACCTGACCATGTCCACCACATGTGGTACAGGTGACAGGTTGAGTTCCTGGCTTGGCGCCTGAACCATTACAGGTTTTACATTCGACATTGACCGGAATACGGATCTTCGCTGTAGTGCCAGCGACGGCTTCTTCCAGTGTCAAATCAAGTCGATAGCGTAGATCTGCACCACGAAAGCTTTGCCCAGCCGCACCGCCGCCACCGAAAATATCATTGAAGACATCACCAAAGATGTCACTGAAACCGCCCGAACTTCTGAATCCGCCGCCTCCGGCGCTGTTATCTACACCAGCATGACCAAACTGGTCATAAGCAGCACGCTTTTGGGAGTCTGAAAGAATTTCGTAAGCTTCTTTGGCTTCTTTAAACCTGGCTTCGGCAGTAGCATCATCCGGATTACGATCAGGATGATATTTCATCGCCATGCGACGATATGCTTTTTTAATTTCAGCTTCTGTCGCCGTGCGCGATATACCAAGTAGTTCGTAATAGTCTTGTTTGGCCATGTATGTGTTTTCTTGTATCTCTTAAACAAGACAGGCGTAAGCTCGATGCCTACGCCTGTTTATCTTAGTTAATTTTATGAAAGATTATGAGTTTTTCTTGTCGTCATCGACTTCTTCAAACTCGGCATCCACCACATCATCATTTTGCGCTGATGTGTCTTCAGAAGCAGTGCCATCACCCGCTTCAGCATTTTCAGCATAAGCACGTTCAGCCAGTTTACCAGCCGCTTCAGACAGTGCGGCTGTTTTGGCTTCGATATCTGCTTTATCTTCACCTTTCAGCGCTTGTTGCAGCTCTTCAATGGCGGCTTCAATCTTGGCTTTTTCATCCGCTTCCACTTTATCACCCAAATCAGTCAGTGATTTATTTGTGGCATGAATCAGGCCATCAGCCTGGTTTCTTGCAGTCACCAATTCGTGGAACTTACGGTCTTCATCAGCATGCGCTTCGGCATCTTTAACCATTTGTTCAACTTCTTCATCGGACAGACCACTCGAAGCTTTAATCACAATGGACTGCTCTTTACCGGTCGCTTTATCTTTAGCCGATACGTTCAGAATACCGTTGGCATCAATATCAAAGGTAACTTCGATCTGTGGGGTACCGCGTGGAGCCGGTGGAATATCCGCCAAATCAAAACGCCCCAGAGATTTGTTTGCTGATGCAATTTCACGCTCACCCTGTAATACATGGATGGTCACCGCAGGCTGATTATCATCAGCGGTTGAAAACACCTGATTCGCTTTAGTCGGAATAGTGGTGTTTTTCTCAACCAGTTTGGTCATCACACCACCCATGGTTTCGATACCCAGACTTAATGGTGTTACGTCCAGCAGCAAGACGTCTTTCACGTCACCAGCCAAGACAGCCGCCTGAATTGCAGCACCAACAGCAACGGCTTCATCCGGGTTCACATCACGGCGTGGTTCTTTACCAAACATATTTTTAACCGCTTCTTGCACTTTAGGCATGCGGGTTTGCCCACCGACCAGAATAACTTCGTTGATATCAGAAATTTTCAGGCCCGCATCTTTAAGCGCCATTTTGCATGGCTCCATGCTGCGAGTGATCAGATCATCAACCAGTGATTCCAGTTTGGCACGTGTCAGACGAATTTCCAGATGTTTTGGACCACTGGCATCTGCAGTAATATAAGGCAAATTTATATCGGTCTGTTGACTTGAAGAAAGTTCAATTTTTGCTTTCTCCGCAGCATCTTTTAAACGTTGCAGTGCTAAAGGATCCTTGCTCAGGTCAACGCCTTGATCTTTCTTGAATTCAGCCACAAGATAATCAATGATGCGTTGGTCAAAATCTTCACCACCCAGGAATGTATCCCCGTTGGTAGCGAGTACTTCAAACTGATGCTCACCTTCGATGTCGGCAATTTCAATGATCGATACGTCAAATGTACCACCACCCAAATCGTATACAACGACGGTGGAATCACCCCGTTTTTTATCCATGCCGTAAGCCAGAGCTGCAGCAGTAGGTTCGTTGATGATACGTTTGACTTCCAGACCCGCAATCTTGCCGGCATCTTTGGTTGCCTGACGTTGTGAGTCATTAAAATAAGCAGGAACAGTAACAACCGCTTGAGTGACTTCTTCACCCAAAAATTCTTCAGCGGTTTTTTTCATCTTCATCAATACGCGTGCTGAAATTTCTGGTGGGGCCATTTTTTTGCCATTGGCTTCTACCCAAGCATCACCGTTATCTGCTTCAACGATTTTATACGGCACCATATCAATATCGCGCTGTACCACATCGTCTTTAAATTTACGACCGATTAAGCGTTTGATCGCATAAAGTGTATTTTTAGGATTGGTGACAGCCTGACGTTTAGCAGACTGGCCAACCATCACTTCATTATCTTTATTAAATGCCACAATTGAGGGGGTTGTGCGATCACCTTCACTGTTTTCGATGACACGGGCTTTGCCGTCTTCCATCACTGCGACACATGAGTTGGTCGTACCCAAATCAATACCAATAATTCTACCCATAATCTTTTACTCCATCGTACTTAGTTCGTCTGGCTATTCCAGCCGTTGTGATATAGATGGGGCAGGAAATTTTGATTTCAAGCCCTTAAATTTCGTCAGGTTATTGAGAAACCACTACCATCGCAGGGCGTAATAAACGTCCGTTAAACCGATAGCCTTTTTGCATGACGTTCAAAACCTGGTTAGCTTCTACTCCTTCTGCCGGCTGCATTGCCATAGCCTGGTGCAAGTCGGGGTCGAATGCTTCCCCTTCAGGATTTAACTGTTCAAGACCGAACTTACCGATTGAGCTCATGAACATTTTAAGCGTCATTTCCATGCCATCACGCACCGTATCGAGATTGGCATCTTCATTTTTTGCTGCATTGAGCCCAAACTCGAGACTGTCACAGATCGGCAATAATTCAGCGATGAATTTATCCAGTGCGTGTTTGTGGGCATTTTCCAGGTCACGGCTATGTCTGCGACGCATATTTTCCAGATCAGCTCTGGCACGCAGTAATTCATTCCAATTTTCATCGGCTTTATTACGTGCGTCTTCCAGCTGCTTCACAATATCGCTGTCAGGCGCCGTAGCAGGCTGTACTGACACAGTTTCAGCTGTTTCTGGGGAGGGATCGACTGACTCGGCTTCTGTCGTCGATTTTTCAATTTCTTCATTGCTCATGATTTATCAGATTCCGCTTTGCTGAACACAAAGCTGCTATTTGGGGGTCAAAAATCTGATTTCAAGCGGAGAAGACAAACTTTTTGTTGAATTGATTTTAACTTTGTTTCAGCCAGACGCAGTTTCCATCGCTGCTGGCTTGCAGTTTTTCCAACATAGCCTGATGAGCGGCTAACTCAGTAGTATCTGCCTGAATGACTTTTAAAGCAGTTCGTGGACGTACCACTGTACTGATATCAGTTTGCTCGGCATCCTGTGGAGCTTCTAATTGCTCTGCGGCAAGGGACAAGCTGACCTGTCCCCCCGTCATCATGAGATAGACATCAGCCAGAATTTCAGCATCCAATAAAGCGCCATGTAATTCGCGGTTGGAGTTATCCACACCGTAACGCTTACACAATGCATCCAGATTATTTTTTTGTCCGGGATGTTTATCTCTGGCCAGCTTCAATGTGTCAAGCACTGAGCAGATATCTTCAATCTGAGCGGTATGGCCTAATTTGGCAAATTCATGATTGAGAAATCCCACATCAAACGCTGCGTTATGAATAATCAGTTCCGCACCATCAATAAAGCGCAGGAAATCCGTTGCTATATCTGCAAATACAGGTTTATCCGCCAGCGACTCATTGGTGATGCCATGCACTTCAATCGCCCCGGCATCAATAGCTCGTTGTGGATTGATATATTGATGAAAAGTTTCCCCGGTCAACCGGCGGTTTACCAGTTCCACACAACCAATCTCGATAATCCGATGATCATCGGCGGTGCTCAGGCCCGTGGTTTCCGTATCTAAGACGATTTGTCGCTGACTGGTTTGTTCGGCCATGAATTAATCCTGTTGAGCAATTAGAGTGCGGGCATCGACAGCAAGTTGATCGGCTCGCTCATTTTCGGGATGACCGTCATGGCCTCGAACCCACTCCCACTCCAGTTTATGTGGTTGAGCGGCAGCATCCATACGCTGCCATAGATCCGCATTTTTTACGGGTTGTCTGGCGGCGGTTCGCCAATTTTTGGCTTTCCAGCCTTTTAACCATTCAGTCATACCTTTCATCACATATTGTGAATCGGTGGTGATCGTAACATGGCAAGGTCGTTTTAATGCTTCCAGACCCGCAATTACCGCCATCATCTCCATCCGGTTATTGGTGGTCATTTTTTCGCCACCGGACAGTTCCTTTTCCAAACCTTTGGCACGTAAAATGGTACCCCAGCCTCCTGGCCCCGGATTACCGCTGCATGCACCATCAGTAAAAATTTCAACGTGTTCCATTAATGCTCTTTTCGTGTTGCGGAAGGATTTACCAGCTGGGGTCTGGGAAATAGATTTCTATTTTGCCATCGGCTTTGTAACGGGGTCACTATTAATGTGCGTTTTTTGGCAACAATGGCGGTTACACCACCAAAATAAGGCCAGAGACGTTGCCCCCATCTCTCCAAAAAGCCACTACGTTTTATCCATCGTTCATTTTGCAACGGCGGACAATAGATAATGGAGCGGGCTTCGACCACATCAAAATCCAATAATGCCAGCCAATCTTTTAAACGCTGTCGCGAGAAAAACTGTCCACGCCAAGGCAAACGATCCTGCCATGAAATCAAGCGTCGCAAACCCCAAAAACTAAAAGGATTAAAACACAATAAAATTAGCGTGCCATCATCATTTAATACCCGATCCGCTTCACGTAATAATTGATGTGGTTGTCTGGAAAACTCCACTACATGCTGCAATAACATCACATCCACACTGTCTGATTTAAACGGCAACTGTTCGATTTGTGCATGAAACTGGCCACCGCTTCCCATTAATGCCTGATAACAATGTCTTAAAGACGGCGGTAATATAATTTTTTGTCCGCCAAACTGCAGTTGAAAAAATCCGTGTAATTTTGCTTGTTGGTGCTGTAACCATTGCTGCTCTTGAGTTTGCAGGTAGCGAGCAAGCGAAGTTTGCCACCATTGTGTCATCTCTTGGTCATGCTCTTTATAATTACACATAGGCCATTCCGGCGGAGTTAAAAATGTTACAAATTCATGCCGTAAAGGCATTCAACGATAATTATATCTGGTTAATTCAGTCAGCCCAGAATCAAGACGTGTTAATCGTCGACCCGGGTGATGCCGGTCCCGTGATTAACTTTATAGAAAAAAATGATCTGCAACCCGCAGCTATTCTAGTTACCCATCATCATTCCGACCATGTGGGTGGCATCCGCCGACTGGATGATTTGTATGACTTACCTGTTTACGGTCCACAACGCGAACATATCAAAACGGTGGATACGCCATTGTATGCTCAGGCTGATCAATTATTACATGCCTCATTTGCTCACTTCAGGGTCATTGATACACCCGGTCATACACCTGGACACATAAGTTACTTAATTGAAGATAACCTGTTTTGTGGCGATACTCTATTTGCCGGCGGTTGCGGTCGTTTGCTAGGCGGCACAGCAGAACAATTGTTTGATTCATTGGAAAAAATCAAACAACTGAATGACAAGACTCAATTGTATTGTGCTCATGAATACACGCTGGCCAACTTGAAATTCGCCATTACGGTAGATCCAGAAAATCCCGCTTTGCTTGAACGTTTAGCACACACCGAAGCATTAAGGGAGCAAGGCTTGGCCACCGTCCCCTCCGTATTAGAGGAAGAAATACATACCAATCCCTTTTTACGCTGTGACAATATAGAAATAAAAAAAGCGGCTGAAGCCTATGCAGGTCAGCCGCTTGATACACCACTCGCTGTGTTCAGTGTTTTACGTGCCTGGAAAGATGCGTTTTAATCCCAGCTCTCAGCTATAGCCCCTGACTTGTCATCCTATGCCGATTCGTTTTTATTCTGGTTTGATTCATTCATCGCATTGACATTATTAAAGTGTACGTCCATTTGCGGATAGGGAATGCTGATGCCATTGGCATCAAAAGCCAGTTTGATTGTTTCGATCAGGTCAGCTCGAACTGAGGCGAAATCTGACGAATTTACCCATGGCCAGACATTAAATGTGATGCTGCTATCGCCCAACTCGGCAATACGGATAACAGGTTCGGGATCTTTCAATACTAATTTATGACCATTGACGATATCCGTCATGATTTGTTTGGCCTTCAACAGATCATCGTCGTACCCGATACCAAAAACCATATCAATTCTGCGTGTGTCGCGTGCTGAGTAATTGGTAATTGTATCAGCATAGATATTGCCGTTAGGAACAATAATTTCCCGGTTGTCCGGGGTACGCATTACGGTATTAAAGATAGTGATTTGTTCCACGATGCCAAGCACACCGGCAACTTCGACAAAATGACCAATTCTGAAAGGTCGATACATAATCAACATGACACCGGCAGCAAAGTTTTGTAACGAATCTTTTAATGCCAAGCCAACGGCCAAACCTGCCGCACCCAACACGGCTATCATTGAAGTGGTATTCACCCCCAGTTGATCTAATGCCGCGATCAACACAAATAGCAGCAATAAGATGCTGATAATCGAGCTGGAGAAATTAATCAGAATCGGGTCCATATTGGCCCTTACCATGACTTTCCGTGACAGCTTCACTAACCAGCGAACCACGATGCGTCCAACAATGACAATGACAGCCGCAAAGAAAATATTCAGCAGAATGTCACCTATGACGCTGCCCGTTCCGGTTTCCATGTTATCTCCTCACTTGAATGGTTTTGACAATATCTTGAATAAGTCTTGGGCCTTGGTATATCAGACCGCTATAAATTTGTACCAACTGGGCGCCAGCATCAAGCTTTTGCATGGCATCCTCAGCACTCATAATCCCTCCTGCTGCAATGATTGGTATTTCCGCGGGCAAGGCTTGTCTGAATTGTCGAACAACTTCAGTTGATTTGGCAAATACCGGTCTGCCGCTTAAACCACCAGCTTCGTCCGCGTGAGGCAACCCCGTCACCGCATCACGTGAAAGCGTGGTATTTGTCGCAATAACCGCATCTATATGGAATCGGCTAAAACACTCAGACAATTGCTGTACTTCTTGCTGACTTAAATCCGGTGCGACTTTGACGGCCATCGGAACATAACGTTGAAATTCTTCCGCTAATTTTGCTTGGCGATTTTTCAACGCATCCAGCAGATTGTCCAGCGCCTCTCCAAATTGCAAAGTGCGAAGTCCGGGGGTGTTGGGTGATGAAATATTAATCGTAATGTAATCGGCATGAGGATAGACTTTTTCCAGCCCGATCAGATAATCATCCAGCGCTCTGTCAACTGACGTATCCACATTTTTACCGATGTTAATACCAATAATGGCATCGGTCTGCGCTGCTTGAACCTGCTCAAGCAAATGATCCACACCTAGATTGTTAAAGCCCATCCGATTAATGATGGCCTGCGCCTCTGGAAGTCGGAATAAACGGGGCTTCGCATTGCCGGGTTGTGGCCGAGGGGTCACTGTACCCACCTCTATAAAACCAAATCCTAAAGCGGTTAAGGCTTCAAGATAGTCTGCGTTTTTGTCGAGCCCAGCAGCCAGGCCCACTGGATTGGGAAATCGCAGTCCCATCACATGAACCGGTACCGTTGGCATTTTGGGCATTAACAACCCTAATAGCCCCGACATTTCTAACCACTTTAAACTGTTCATTCCAAGATGGTGTGATGTTTCGGCATCCAGTTTAAACATCAGGTTGCGTAGCAAAGGGTACATATAAATCATGCCTTCATTGTTATTTGGTAGCCATTGAACTTGCGAATATTCAACACACCTTTATCCATAATCAGGTATTGCCCTTTAATGCCCAATAATTTACCGGTAATTTCCGGTGTTTTATCAAAATTCATTGAACTGACTTTTTGTGGATATTGTTGCACAGGGTAGTTGATTTCAAGTGTTTGTTCGTCAGTCAGGGGAGTAATTGCATTTTCACCGAGTTTTTCTTGTAGAAGCTTAATTTCATCAGCACATTCAGCTTGTAACTGATTACGCTGTTCAAGAAGATCTATTTTTTCAGCAGGACCGCGCAACATTTTTCGCCAGTCCGTGCGATCGGAAACATGGTTTTTAAACATGACTTCCAGCAGACCGGAATGGTAACGACTGCTGACTCGGAAAATGGGTAATGCCTGGGTCGCTCCCTGATCAAGCCAACGGGTTGGCATTTGAGAGATACGGGTAATACCCACTTTGATGCCGGAACTATTAGCCAGATAAACAATATGATCTTGCATACAAACCTGAACACCCCATTCAGGTTCACGGCATGTTCCGTGAGCATAATGACAAGTTTCAGGTTTCATAAAACACAGGTCGCATTGCGCCAGTTTTTGAGAACAGGGAAAACAAAAACCACCGCTGTAGCTTTTCTTTGTCAAACGCTGGCAGTTCTGGCAGTGAATCTCACCAGCATAGACAAGTGTTATAGACTCTCCAATCAGTGGATTCATTGCCACCTGCTGATCACCTAAAACCATTTGATAATTTACCGTCGACTCATCGCTCGGCAAATTCGCCAGCATTTTATTCAGTTGTCCTGCAATTTCTGTCACTCAGCTAAACCTTTTGCTCAAATCAACGAGTAGTTTAACGTAGCCTGACAAAGTGACCTACTAAAAGTCTTCATATGAGTAAGTGAAATCACTTCCCATGGAAATCAGTTTGCAAACCTCCAGCGACTTACTACTGCATCTTTTTCTCTAAACAGAAAATCAAGTCACCACAACCACCGGCCAAACAAACAAAGACCGTTATATTGATTTATATCCCGCCAGGTCTTCCGTTGACGGATGAGATGGTTTTATTTCTGAGGGCAGACGGATTCTAAATCACGAGAATGTAAAGCTGCGTTAAAGACTGGTCATTAGTGCTCTATTGGGGTATATATTGAGCACAATTATAAGCTTACGACATTATGATAAACCGTTATGTTAAAAATTAAAAACCGGCTATGGCCCCTATTTGCAATGCTTTCGATACTTGTGACGGGCTGTAGTACCACCACAAAACATACTGAAACGGTCAGCGCAAATCTACCTCAAAAAACCTCTAAAGCTCATCTTTCCAAACAGACAAAGTGGAAAAAAAATCAGATAACTCAATTGAGCCCTCTTGAACTGGATTTTTCTGTTTTAGAAGATGATTCGGATGTAGGGCCTCAAACCAATGATGTCTGGCAAAGAATTCGTGACGGTTATGGAATCTCTGACTCTCTTAGCCTGCATCCTGAAACACAGAACCGGCTCAGCTGGTTTGTCAGTAATCCGGAATATGTCGACAAAGTCGTTGAACGCTCACGTCCATATCTTTTTTATATAGTAGAAGAGCTCGAACGTCGCGATATGCCATTGGAAATTGCCTTGTTGCCTATCGTAGAAAGTGGCTATCAACCTTTTGCACTCTCATCTGGACAGGCTGCGGGCATTTGGCAATTTATTCCTGCAACCGGTCGTGTTTTTGGCCTGGAACAAAACTGGTGGTATGACGGACGCCGCGATGTCATTGAGTCCACACATGCAGCCTTGGACTACCTGCAAAAACTTCATAATGATTTTAACGACTGGGAGCTTGCGTTAGCCGCTTATAATGCAGGCGAAGGTACCGTTGGTCGTGCGATTAAAAAGAATCAGGAAGCAGGTTTGCCCACCGACTTCTGGTCCTTGGAATTACCTGCAGAAACCACGGCTTATGTGCCCAAGCTTTTAGCTGTAGCACAATTGGTAAAACAACCCGCCCAATATGATCTAAAACTTAATCCCATTGCAAACGAACCCTACATGAGCGTGATCAATGTCGGCAGTCAAATTGACTTATCATTGGCCGCGGATCTGGCAGATATCACTTTAGATGAATTATATCTTTTAAACCCGGGGTTTAATCGATGGGCAACTGCGCCGCAAGGTCCGCACAAATTAGTATTACCGGCAACAAAAGCAAATAACTTCAAAACTGCATTATTAGATCTCTCCGAGGAAGATAGGCTGCGTTGGAAGCGTCATGAGGTTAAACCAGGCGAGTCTCTCAGTAGTATTGCCTCACAACATCAAACAACCATTAATGAAATCAAGAAAGCGAATAAAATCAAGACGAACTTTATTCGTGCTGGTGCACATCTGCTAATACCGATTTCTACTGCACAAGCTGATGAAGCTGAAGCAAATGCGATTGCAAATCGCAAATTACAGCTTGGCAAAAAATTAAATTACGCCGTTAAAGCCGGTGATACATGGTGGAATATTGCCAAAGCTTACGCAGTAGATGTCGTAGATCTGACACAATGGAATAACAAAAAGCCCTCGGATGTCTTACACTCTGGGCAGAAATTGGTTATCTGGCAGCCCAATCAAACCGCTTCAAAACTGAAAGCCATTAACTACACTATTCGTAACGGTGATTCACTTTGGACCATTTCCCGCAAATTTAACGTTACGGTTGATAAAGTGAAGGAATGGAACGGATTAAGTGATCGGACCTTATTGCAACCCGGACAGAAATTAACACTGTACGTTGATCCTGCAATTCAAATCAGTCATAGCTAATCGTGTTACATGTAGCGCTTTATGAGCCGGAAATTCCGCCGAATACCGGTAATATTATTCGATTGTGCGCTAACTCAGGTGCACAATTGCATTTAATTGAACCACTGGCTTTTGTTTTAGATGATAAACGTCTTAGAAGAGCGGGACTGGATTATCACGAGTTTGCACGGGTAAAGGTGCATCCCGACTTTGCCGCCTTCCAACAGTGGCTGACCAATCGTCCTCTGTTTGCCTGCACGACCAAAGCAAAACAGTTTCACCATCAAGCCCATTTTGAGGATGAGAGCGTTTTATTATTCGGTCCCGAATCCCGTGGTTTGCCAGCAAGCATTCTTGACGCAGTTCCTGATAGACAAAAAATTCGTATTCCAATGCATCCTGATAGCCGCAGTTTGAATCTTTCGAATGCAACGGCAATTATTCTCTATGAGGCATGGAAACAATTAGGATATAACGGAGCGGTATAA
This sequence comes from Methylophaga pinxianii, assembly GCF_020447225.1. Taxonomy (GTDB): domain Bacteria; phylum Pseudomonadota; class Gammaproteobacteria; order Nitrosococcales; family Methylophagaceae; genus Methylophaga; species Methylophaga pinxianii. The sequence continues at coordinate 36,807 of NZ_JAJAEO010000159.1, forward strand.
AATACCGCTCCAGCGAACTTATCTTACTGGGCCGCTTTTATACTACGAGGCCCATCTTTAAGTGGAATAGACTGAACCTGTTTTGCTTGTTGCAAATCAATAACCGATAATGAGTTACTAAACCAGTTGATCACATAAGCTTGTTGCTGATCTGCTGATAGTACAACACTTTCCGGCATTTTCTCGGTTTTAATTGTGTTGGTGATTTTCATACTCTCAGCATCAAACTCTACCAAGGTATTATCGTTCTGATTCACCACATAAAACTTTTTGCCATCTTCACTGACCGCTACACCATAAGGTGCTTTACCAGGCTTTAGCTCAGCGATTTTCTGATAATTATTGGTATCAATAACCGTCAATGAATCGTCCTTCACGCAAGTAACGTACAGATGGTTTTTGTGCGGATTAAAGGCAACGGCATAAGGACGTTCGCCGGTTTCAATCGTAGCAAGCAAATCGGGAGTATCAGCATCCAGGACCATCACCGAGTTACTTTCCCGATTGGCAACAAACACTTTACGAGCATGTGCATCTAAAGCCACTCCAGCCGGACTATCGCCAACAGCCAGCAAATCCACCAATTGCTTACTGGTTGTATTAATGACGAGTAAGGTATTCCTTGACCAGTCAGAAACAAACATTTGTGGCTTTTGACTATCAAGCACCATAGAAAAAGGCTGTCCACCCGTTTTAATCTCACTTACCAACTCATGGGTATTGAGATCGACTACCGATATTTTGCCTTGTTCAGGATGAGATACATAAATGGCATGATTTGATTTATCAATCACTACCATGACAGGATTGCTGGCAACCTCAAACGACCGTTTAATTTCTACAGCTTCCGAATCAAACAAAGAAAGTTGATTGCTGGCCTGACTGGTTATATAAAAATCATCAGCCATCATTATGCCGGGAAATAGGGCCATACATAGAATGATTGGTTTACGTAACATCACAAGTTATTTTTCCAATGAGGCTTTTAAACCTTCCAGACCGGATTTGGCATAATCAGTCATTGCTTTGACAGCCGCTTCATCGTTCAAATTTTCTGGTGGGAAATTGCCGGTATCAGCCCGATAAAAACGACCACTCCAACTTACTTTGCTTCCCTTAGCGTCTGCTTCAACTTCAATCCCGATTGTATAAAAACTAACCGGCATAGCCTCAATATTTTCTGTCAGCAATCTATAACCTACATAATGACGTTCAGCATCTGACTCATCGAGACTTTCCGTAATTTCACCCCCCGTTTTCAATTTAACAACCCGCGTCGTGTCGTCTTGCATTTGAATGGATTCAACTGCCGGGTGCCATTTATCCAATTGGTCAAATGCATTTACTTGCTGCCATACCGCTGCGACATCGGCCTCAATAATAATATGTTCATCTACACGTTGTGGAGTGGGGCCATGAGCAAAAACACTGCTGCTCATCACAATCAAACCTAAACTTGCTAATGACAATTTCTTAATAATTTTATTCACGTTCTAACCTTTCACTTTTAGCTAAAATAAAAAAATCACCTCGGACTTCTATTCGTATTACCTAGAGTTTCAATATAATTATTTATAATCCCAATTTGGGTATATTTATATGTTTTATCACTTCCACCAACTTGAACTATATCCTTATAAATCCAAAACTCCACTGTTCCACTTTCATTTTCACGCTTCATTATTTCTTCTGGTTCACCCAGTTTAGATCTAACAAAATCCGCATCTTTTCCAGAGAAAATTTTAACGAATTCAAATTCTGCTATTGGTATTTTAAGTTCGTCTTCTGAATAAGCGATATTTATGGCAGAGATCGCCAGGAAGGCAGATAAGGCAATGGTGTTTAAAAATTTATTCATTAAAAATGACTCCAGTAAAAACTCGACTTATGCTACAGAGTGTTTGTTACAGTCATATAGAGCAGATGGCTCATTTGAGATAGGGAATATGTCACGGTTATTGTTATGACTTTTTCCTGTTTTTATTTTTTTCTAATTATCCGTAATATTGGGATATACATATCAAAATTAATCATCATAAAATAGCTCATTAATACTAAATAAAATATGGACGAACTTTAAATGATGTCAACTAAATTCCCCTTTGCTGATAAGAAAAACAGGGGCAAAATTGATTTGGCTATCATTGCGACGGCATCCATGCTGACTTATGTTATTGCTGGGTACTTTGATTTGGCTGAACGCTGGATTAACTGGGCAGCTCTTGGAGAGTTTTACCAGCTGGATGAAATTATTTTTGTTTTGTTGGTATTGAATAGTGGCTTAATGTGGTTTGGCCGGCGACGCTACAACGAATTGCAAGCGACATTAAAACGTAACCTGGAAATTAAAACCAAACTTGAAACGCAAAATGCGGACAATGCAAAACTGCTATTACAAAACAGGGCACTTATTAAACATATCACCCAAGTAAGAGAAGCAGAACGTAATCACCTGGCATCTGAGCTACATGATGTTTTCGGTCAATACCTGGCGGCAATTGATGTAAATGCTTCTGTCGCCATAAAATACAAAACTGACGATCCTAAACTTCAAGCTATTCTCAAGACGATACAAGATAGTGCCAGCTATCTTCGAAATGTTACCCGCTCACAACTTCGCAGTCTTAAACCACCTGGACTTGAAACCGTTGGATTGTCCGCCGCTATTGAAGATCTTATTTCGCAATGGCAAATGTCTTTTCCAAGCTACGAAATTCATATCAATATTGAAGTAGATGACAAACTGGTTGGCTATGACACCGCCCTGACAATTTACCGATGTTTGCAGGAAGCATTAACCAACATCACCCGACATGCTGATGCCGACAAAATTCACATTGATTTAGTCACGCATAAGAAAGCTTCGCAATACAGCGAAATCAGCTTAACAATTCGTGACAATGGTAAAGGTTTTGAGCCAAATGAAGGGATGGGCAAAGGACTAGGGCTCATTGGAATCAGAGAGCGGGTACATGCCCTTAATGGGCATTTCAATCTGCATCAGGCTGACCCGACAGGTACCGTTTTAGCATTAAACATTCCGTTATAGAAAAACATGGAATCTTAATTATTTAGTAATGAGGCATATATAAGAGATGAACAAACAACGAACTACTATCTTATTAATAGATGATCATGCCATTTTGAGAGAAGGTTATCAGCAACTGCTTGAATCAGCGGGATTTGAAGTCATTGGGCAGTCTGGCAATGCAGAAGATGGCTATCAGGCTTTCATAGCTTTACAGCCCAAAGTCTGCATTATTGATCTGACTATGCCTGGTACCGGTGGATTGGAATGTGTCAGACGAATCTGTAATAGAGATAAAGATGCTCGAATTCTGGTTTGCAGTATGCATGAAGAAACAACACTGGCCATGCGTGCACTTGAGCTCGGTGCAATGGGTTACATTACAAAATCCTGCTCTTCTGATGTATTAATTGAGGCCGTTAAATCAGTTGCTGAAAAACGTCATTATCTGGGAGCAGAGGTAGCTCGCTCCATTGCGATGGAAAAGCTCATCAAAACCGATCAGAAAATTGATTCACTGTCACACCAGGAATTTGCTGTTTTCAGAATGGTTGCCGAGGGATTGAGTATCGAAGAGATCTCCAAAAGTCTTACTCTGGCACCCAAAACTGTCTCCAACTACAAAACCAATATGATGCGAAAACTTGGCACAACCAAGCTCGCCGATATTATTTTCCTGGCCCAAAAAATTGGTTTGATACATCCACCAAACAATCAATAGGTCAAAATATCAGCAAAAACCTTTGCCAAGCCTATGACCCTGACAATTATGTGAACACTTCCCTACAACACAGGTGGCGCAGCTCTCTATCCCCTACCCCCACTAAAAACTGATGATATCACCGGTGCACAGCCGCATTTTCGAATGTGTGCTGAGACACAGGGTCAGCGCAAGCTGACATCCAGTTAAAATAGGAGGATATATGAGAGAGAAAAAACTAAGCCGGTTAACAAAAACCGGTTCAGCTGCTTTGGTAAGCTCTGTCATCGGTATGATGACAGTAGGCGTTGCATTCGCCAATGACAAGCTTGTTGAACTTCAAAAGGATGAAGCAAACTGGGTTATGCAGGGTAAAAACTATTCTGCTGATCATTACAGTACTTCTAAGCAAATCAATAAAAAGAACGTCAGTAAACTGGCTCCATCTTGGACTTTCTCCACAGGTGTTTTAAGCGGTCATGAAGGTGCGCCACTGGTTGTCGGTGACATGATGTACATTCATTCACCGTTTCCAAACAATACCTTTGCCATCAACTTAAAAGATCCTGGCACCATCGTCTGGGAACACAAACCAAAACAAGATCCAGCTGCTCGTGCAGTTGCATGCTGCGACGTTGTTAACCGTGGTCTGGCTTACTGGCCTGGCGACGATAAAACTCCAGCAATGATTGTGAAAAGCCAGCTGGATGGTCATGTTGTTGCATTGAATGCTGAAACCGGTGAACTTCACTGGCAAGTTGAAAATGGTGATATCAGTGTGGGCCAAACCCAAACACAAGCACCATTCGTTGTAAAAGACTTGGTTATTCAGGGTTCTTCTGGTGCTGAGCTGGGTGTACGTGGTTACGTCACCGCTTTTGATATTCACACTGGTGAAATGGTTTGGCGCTGGTATGCCACTGGTCCTGACTCAGAAATCGGTCTGGCTGACGACTTCAACAGTGCTAACCCACATTACGGCCAAAAAGGTCTGGGGCTGAAAACCTGGGAAGACGAAGCCTGGAAAATCGGTGGCGGTACTAACTGGGGTTGGTATGCCTATGACCCTGACTTAGAGATGTTCTACTACGGTTCAGGTAACCCTGCCCCTTGGAACGAAACCATGCGTCCTGGTGATAATAAATGGACCATGACTATCTGGGGTCGTGATGCGGATACCGGTTTAGCCAAATTCGGTTATCAAAAAACACCTCATGATGAATGGGACTACGCTGGTGTTAACGTCATGATGCTTTCTGAGCAAAAAGACAAAAACGGCAAAATGCGTAAACTGCTGACTCACCCAGATCGTAACGGCATTATTTATACACTGGATCGTGAAACCGGTGATTTAGTTTCTGCAAACAAAATGGATGACACTGCAAACTGGGTGAAAAAAGTTGATCTGGAAACAGGTCTACCAATTCGTGATCCAGAATTCAGTACCAGAATGGGTCACCGTTCACGTGATATCTGTCCTTCAGCCATGGGCTTCCACAACCAGGGTATGGATTCGTACGATCCTGAAAGACAAAACTTCTACTTGGGTATCAACCATCTTTGTATGGATTGGGAACCGTTCATGCTGCCTTACCGTGCAGGTCAGTTCTTCGTAGGTGCAAACGTATGGAGCTATCCAGGACCTAAAGGTGATCGTCAACGTGGTATCGGTTCTGGCCAGGTTAAAGCCTACAACGCCATCACTGGTGAGTTTGCTTGGGAAAAAATGGAAAAATTCTCAATCTGGGGCGGCACCATGGCGACAGCTGGTGGCTTGGTATTCTACGGCACACTCGATGGCTTCATCAAAGCTCGTGATGCAGACAACGGTGATCTGTTGTGGAAATTCAAACTCCCTTCTGGCGCTATCGGCCATCCAATGACTTATACCCATAATGGCATCCAATATGTTGCGATTAATTATGGTGTAGGTGGCTGGCCTGCCGTTGGCCTGGTCTTTGACTTGAATGACCCATCAGCCGGTCTGGGTGCGGTAGGTGCCTTTAAAGAACTGGCACGTAACACCCAAATGGGTGGTGGTCTGATGGTCTTTGCTCTGGAGGGTAAAGGACCATACGACGATCTGAGCGTTGGCGAATACGAAATGTAATCACTGACTCTCTATATAACTTCAGAAACATCAAGTTATATCGTCGTGTTCAATCTGGCTGGCAACACAATGATTGTGTTGTCAGCCCCTTCTGAGAGTGTAAGACATGTTAAAAAATGATTCTAAAATCAATAAAACAACAGCCAGTACTAAATTATTAGCTAAATGCACTATTTTAGCTGCATCACTTTTAACAGTACTGAGTCCTGTACACGCAAACAATGCATTACCCGATACATTAAAAGTCTGTGCGGCAGGCAATGAAATGCCTTATTCAAATACGCAACAGCAGGGTTTCGAAAATGAAATCGCCAAAGTTCTCGCTGAAAGCATGGATATACCTGTGGAATTTGTCTGGTCTGACAAAGCGGCGATTTTTCTCGTTACAGAACATTTATTAAAAAAT
>NZ_JAJAEO010000133.1 GCF_020447225.1 Methylophaga pinxianii
TTTTTTTTGGAAAAATGATCCGATAAAACTGCTCCAACCGATCCATAATTGGGCACTAACATTTAAATGCGCACATTTCTGGTGCGTTAATGATTTCCTTAAATAACCTAAAAATAAGTCAAGCTATTGTTTTTAATTGATATCTAAACATCTTCTGAAGTTGGCCCAGATCCTGCGTTAACACCTGCAGCGTGTCAGAGGTGTTTTAGTCACACCAAAAGAACAGCAATAGGTCTCTAGGGTTCCGGTTATGCAAATAACGTCTGGACCGAGAGTGACCGACCTTCACAGCGAAGGTTACACGGAGGGATAAAAGCCCGGGAGATTGTTTGAATAAAACATCTCTTTCACCGTGTTCTTAACCTAAGCTGTGAGGTACAACCAAAATGAAGCATTCTCTTCTCCGCATTGGCAGCCTGTTGCTGCTTTCTTTATCAGTTCTGATTTCTCCCCTGTCAGCTCAAGCTGAAACCAAAGACAAATTCAGTATCGCCTGGACCATCTATGCGGGCTGGATGCCATGGGATTATGCCGATAATGCCGGCATCGTCAAAAAATGGGCAGATAAATACGATATTGAAATTGATGTTGTACAGATCAACGATTACATCGAATCCATCAATCAATATACCGCTGGCCAGTTTGATGGTTGCACCATGACCAATATGGACGCATTAACGATTCCTGCGGCAGGTGGTGTGGATAGCACAGCATTAATTCTTGGTGATTTTTCCAATGGTAATGACGGCATTGTGCTGAAAGGCGCCGATAAAACGCTTGCTGATATCAAAGGTCAACGCGTCAATCTGGTGGAATTATCGGTTTCTCATTATCTGTTAGCGCGGGCACTGGATAGCGTTGATATGAGCGAACGTGATGTGACCGTAGTGAATACATCAGATGCCGATCTGGTAGGCGTATTTAATGCGTCAGATGTCACCTCCACCGTAACCTGGAATCCATTACTGTCAGAAATCACCGCTATTCCTGAAACCACCAAGGTGTTTGATTCATCTGATATCCCTGGTGAGATTATCGATATGCTGGTGGTTAATACTGAAACGCTCGAAGCGAATCCGGCTTTTGGTAAAGCGTTAACCGGTGCCTGGTATGAAATCATGGCGAAAATGCAGGCCGGAGATAAAGATGCTTTAACCATGATGGCTGAAGCATCCGGAACCGATCTGGCAGGTTATAAAGCACAGCTGGATGCAACCAACATGTTCTACACAGCCGCCGAAGCCGTCAGTTTTGCCAACAGCGATCAACTGCAATCCACGATGAAACACATTACTGAATTTTCATTTGATCATGGTTTGTTAGGCGATGGTGCAATGGACGCCGGCTTTATCGGTATTGCCTACCCCAACGGTGAGGTGGCGGGTGATAAAAACAACGTCAAACTCAGATTTGATTCCAGTTTTATGAAAATGGCTGCGGATAACGCCCTTTAAGAAATAAAAACAGGGAGTTTCTCGTGAAGAGACTGATTAACCAGCGTCCAGGCACTTTAGGCAAATGCATTCTGGGGATATTGCCATTCGTTCTGATTGGAATGGTTTACTTTTACTTTTCCAGTGAACGTCTGGCTATTAACCCCAATGATAAGTTGATGCCGTCAATGCAGTCTTTTATCGATGCGGTATCTTATCTGGCATTCGAGCCCAACAAGCGTACCGGTGATTATGTATTGTGGGCGGATACGGCTGCCAGCCTGCAAAGGCTTGGGCTCGGCGTCGGCATCAGTGCTTTGACCGGTCTGATTATCGGCATTCTGGTCGGCATTATTCCATTGGTCAGAGCTGGAATAGCACCCGTGATAACCATCATTTCACTGGTGCCACCATTAGCGATTTTGCCAATCCTGTTCATTATCTTCGGTCTGGGTGAACTCTCCAAAGTGATGCTGATTGTGTTGGGTATTACACCCTTTCTGATTCGAGATGTGCAGCTCAGGGTGATGGCATTACCGCATGAAATCATCATTAAAGCTCAGACATTAGGAGCCAACAGTTGGCAACTGATTCTCCGGGTAGTGTTACCTCAGGTGTTACCCAAGTTGATTGATGCCGTTCGTTTGAGTCTGGGCTCGGCCTGGTTATTTCTGATTGCGGCTGAAGCCATTTCTGCTACCGAAGGACTGGGCTATCGGATTTTTCTGGTTCGACGTTATATGTCGATGGATATCATTCTGCCCTACGTTGTATGGATAACACTGTTGGCATTTTTGATGGATTATCTGCTGAGACGCCTGTCAAAAGGCGTTTTTCCCTGGCATTCAGCTGAGCAGGGAGAAAGCAAATGAACGATATCAAGATCAAAAACCTGTGGAAGGAATACGGTGACAATATCGTGCTGGAAAATATCAATCTTGATGTCAAAGCCGGCGAATTTGTCACGCTGGTCGGCGCATCAGGTTGTGGCAAAACCACCTTCCTGAAAATGCTGTTGGGCACTGAGCAACCCACTCGAGGTGAATTGCTGTTAAACGGTAAACCCATAGCCAATGAACCGGGAGCTGATCGCGGCATTGTATTTCAGAAGTACTCGGTATTTTCCCACCTAAACGTGGTCGAAAACGTGATGCTGGGTGAGGAACTGAAGAAATCCCGCTTACTGGGTCGCTGTTTTGGCAAAAAACGTCAGGCTATTCGGGAACGGGCAGTTGCTTTGTTGGAAAAAGTGGGACTAGGTCATGCCTTAACCAAATATCCGAGCGAATTGTCTGGCGGTATGCAACAGCGTCTGGCAATCGCTCAGGCCTTAATTAAACAGCCACAAATTCTGCTGTTGGATGAACCTTTTGGTGCACTGGATCCCGGTATTCGTACCGATATGCATGAGCTGATCCTGGATATCTGGCGCGAGACCCATATCACGATATTTATGATTACCCATGATTTGTCCGAAGGCTTTTCATTAGGCACTCAACTGCTGGTATTTGATAAACAGCGACATGATCCCGATCAGCCAAACCGTTATGGAGCGTCCATCACCTACGACATACCGGTAGGACGTTCAAAAAAACAAGCCAACAATGATTTTCAAGATACGTTGATGACACAACAGGCAATACACAATGACTGAAACTACCCAAGACAAAGACGTTTTATATCAGGACAGGCTTCCAGGTGGAGCCCACTGGTCAATGCTGATGCGCAAAGGCACCACCCTGCGCCTGATTGATGAGCATGGCGGTGCCAATGTCGGCATGTTGTTTTACAACCCGGAGAATCCGTTAGAGCGCTATAACGCGCCCGACACCTTGAAATGTCAGCACACCTTCAAACTCACCAAAGGCCATTGCCTTTATTCTGATATGGGCCGCATCTTTTGCTCAATTACTGAGGATACTGTGGGCTGGCACGACACTGTTGGCGGCAATCTGACCAATGCTGCGTTGGAGGCCAAATGGGGCGTCAAAAATTACCAACAGTTTCGTAACGACTGGACCATCAGTGGTGAACACGCCTTTTTAGTCGAATTGGCCAAATATGGTCTGAATAAACGCGATATTGCAGCCAATCTGAATCTGTTCAGCTGTATCAAAACAGATGAGCTGGGCAATCTGACCTATGTCGAAAATCACAGTAAAGCCGGTGATTATGTGGATCTGCGCTTTGAAATGGATACCCTGGTGCTGTTACACACCTGTCCGCATCCGATGAATACGGCAGCGTCATATCCCAAAAAGCCGGTCATCTATCAAATCCGCACTGCTGCTGACGTCACTGAAGACGATCTCTGTCTGAATGCCTGCGCCGAAAATCAGCGTGGTTTTGAAAACAATCGCCTCTATCACCTGTGTGGACATCATTAAAGTAAAAGGACAAACCGATCGTGATTAAAGAAAGTCTTTTGAATACTAATCAGGCAGTCCGTTACGAAGAAGTACTGGCTGGTGATTACTGGATGCAACCGCTGCTGAAAAACCAGACCTTACGCATAGTCGATCTGCATGGCAATCAGGCAGCAGATACGCTGTTCTACAGTGTTGCTGATCCTGCAGAACGCTACAGCGCGATAGATACCATTCGTGAACAAAAAAATGTTTACCTCACTGCCGGCACCACGTTGCTGACCAATATGGGTAACCCCATGCTGACCATTACTGCCGACACCTGTGGTCGTCACGATACGCTGGGTGGTGCCTGTGCTACGGAATCCAACACCGTGCGATACGCACTGGAAAAGAAAACCATGCATGCCTGTCGTGACAGCTGGATGTTGGCGGTCGCTGAAAATGAACATTTTGGTATCAGCAAACGCGATATCACCCATAACATTAATTTTTTTATGAATGTACCGGTCACAGAACAAGGGGGATTGACCTTTGCAGACGGTATTTCAGAAGCCGGTAAGTACGTTGAAATGCAGGCTGAAATGGACGTCATCGTGTTGATATCCAATTGTCCACAATTGAACAATCCCTGCAATGCCTACAATCCGACCCCGATAGGGCTTTATATCTGGGATTGATAATACAAACAGCAATAACGTGTTTTGAGACGACTTGAAACGCGCCGGTTTTTCAGTGGGACGACCCACACCTTGAGATGATAAAACCATGTTCAAGAAGATATTAATTGCCAACCGCGGGGCGATTGCCGCCCGCATTATTCGCACCCTGCAGCAAATGGGTATTCAGGCTGTAGCCATCTATGCCGAAGCCGATCGCGACTCTTTGCATGTCAGCATGGCTGATGAAGCCATTTCGCTTGGAGAAGGCCGCGCCGCAGACACTTATCTGAATCAGCAACGCATTCTCGAAATTGCCAGAGAAACCGGCGCAGAGGCCATCCATCCCGGTTATGGTTTTTTAAGTGAAAACCCTGACTTTGCCCGGCTTTGTGAAGCCAATAATCTGGTATTGCTGGGCCCCACACCGCAGCAGATGGAAGCCTTTGGTCTGAAACACAGTGCCAGAGCACTGGCTCAGCAAAATGCTGTGCCTTTATTGCCAGGTTCAGAATTACTTGAGGATATTGAACAGGCGCTCGCCATCGCCCAAACCATTGGTTATCCAGTCATGCTCAAATCCACCGCCGGCGGTGGCGGTATCGGCATGAGTCGTTGTGATAACGAAGCTGAGCTGAAAAATGCCTTTAATTCGGTTAAACGGCTGGGTGCCAATAACTTTTCCAATGATGGCGTGTTTATTGAAAAATTTATCACCCAGGCGCGACATATCGAAGTACAGATCATTGGCGATGGTCAGGGTCATGTGCTGGCCCTGGGTGATCGTGACTGTTCCAGTCAGCGGCGTAATCAGAAAGTGATTGAAGAAGCGCCTGCCCCAAATATTCCAGACAACGTTCGGCAGGCAATGCACGAGGTAGCCGTTCGGTTAATGGCAGCCGTTAATTATCGCAGCGCCGGTACCGTGGAATTTGTTTACGATGCCCAGACCCATGACTTTTATTTTCTGGAGGTGAATACCCGGCTACAGGTTGAGCATGGCGTCACTGAAGCAATCTATCAGGTGGATCTGGTGCGCTGGATGATTGAGGTCGGCGCGCAAGCAGATACGTTACCCAAAGTTGCACCTGAGCCTCATGGTCATGCCATCCAAGTGCGTTTATATGCCGAAGATCCATTCAAAAAATTCCAGCCATCAGCCGGTCTGTTAACCGAAGTCGTATTTCCTCAACTGCCAGACTTACGTATTGATCACTGGATCAAACCTGGCATCGAGATCTCGCCGTTTTTTGATCCGATGCTGGCCAAAGTGATCAGTTATGCAGAAACCCGCGAAACAGCGCATGAGAAACTGCTTGCAGCTCTCAAACAAATCAGCATTTATGGCATAGAAACCAATACCGACTACCTCAGCCATATCCTCAATGATGCGGCTTTTTTATCCGCCAGCATCACCACCCGTTATCTGGATAGTTTTGTCTATCAACCCAGCACCTTCAGCGTTTTATCGCCGGGCACCATGACCACGGTGCAGGATTATCCCGGTCGGCAAGGTTATTGGGATATCGGCATTCCGCCTTCCGGTCCCTATGACAACTGGTCATTCCGGCTGGGTAATCGTCTGCTTGGCAATACCGAAGACTGCGCCGGACTGGAAATTACGCTGAGCGGTCCGGAACTGGTATTTCATTGCAGCAGCCAAATTATCATTACCGGGGCCACCATTGAGGCGAAACTGAATGGCGAGCCGATTGATTGCTGGAAAATCCATTCTGTTGCTAGCGGTGACAAACTTACACTGGGTCAGATCAAAGCAGCCGGTACGCGGTCTTATCTGCTGGTGGCGGGTGGCCTTCAATGTCCGAATTACCTAGGCTCCCGCTCCACCTTTACCCTGGGTCAATTTGGCGGCCATGTCGGTCGTACTTTAAAAACCGGCGATGTGCTGCATTTATCAGCCGAAACTGCAGAAGTTGGTTACACAACACCTCCTGCCGAATTAATCCCCGGAATTAGCACTCATTGGGATATCAAGGTGATTTATGGACCACATGGCGCGCCGGATTTCTTCACCGAACAGGATATCGAAATGTTTTTTGCCGCTGACTGGAAAATTCACTACAACTCCAGCCGCACCGGTATAAGACTGATTGGGCCACGTCCGGAATGGGCCAGAAATACCGGGGGTGAAGCGGGCTTACACCCATCCAATATTCACGATAATGCTTATGCGGTGGGCACCATTGATTTCACCGGCGATATGCCGATTATTCTCGGCCCCGATGGTCCGTCGTTAGGTGGCTTTGTCTGTCCGGCCACCGTGATCACAGCCGAACTGTGGAAACTGGGTCAGTTAAAAGCCGGCGATACCTTGCGTTTTATTCCGGTGTCGATTGCAACCGCCAGAGCCATGGAACGGGCTCAGCTGGAATCGCTTGCTCAACTGGCACCGCAACCTGTGGAAGTCATCCCCACCGAAATTGGCTCACCCATCTATGACACGCTGAATTCGCCAGAGACTGGTATAGATGTTTGCTACCGATTGGCGGGCGATCATTATCTATTGGTCGAATATGGCGAACTGAAGCTGGATATCAATCTGCGTTTTAAAGTGCATGCGTTGATGCTGTGGTTACAGCAACAAAATATCAAAGGTTTACGTGAACTTACACCCGGCATTCGTTCGCTGCAGATTCACTATGATGGCCTGCAAATTTCACTGGAGACGCTGGTCGGCATCCTTAAAAAAGCTGAACAGGAAATCAGCAATATAGAGGATATGGACGTGCCTGCGCGCATCGTGCATTTACCGATTTCCTGGAATGATGAAGCCTGTCAGCAAGCTATTCAGAAGTATATGCAAGGGGTACGTCATAACGCGCCCTGGTGTCCGGATAATATTGAGTTTATCCGCCGGATAAATGGTCTCAGCTCAGTCGATGAGGTAAAGCGAATTGTGTTTGAAGCCAGTTATCTGGTGATGGGCCTGGGCGATGTTTACCTGGGAGCGCCCGTTGCAACCCCGCTGGATCCAAGACACCGTCTGGTCACCACGAAATACAACCCTGCCCGGACCTGGACGGCTGAAAACTCGGTTGGTATTGGCGGTTCCTATCTGTGCATTTATGGCATGGAAGGTCCGGGTGGCTATCAGTTTATTGGCCGGACTTTGCAAATGTGGAACCGTTATCTGCAAACCACTGAATTCAGCAAACCCTGGTTGTTACGGTTTTTTGATCAAATCAAGTTTTATGAAGTCAGCCACGATGAACTGCTGCAAATCCGCCGTGATTTTCCGCAAGGTAATTATCCGCTGAAGATTGAACAAACCACCTTCAATCTCAAACGCTATAACCAGTTTATTGCTGAAAACCGTGAGTCGATTGACAGCTTTACCCGTCAGCGTGAACTGGCTTTTGAACAGGAACTGGAACATTGGAAGCGTGAAGGTTTATTACATTTTGATAGTGGTAATGAGACACAAATAATTGATGAGGAAAGTGCACCTTTGCCGGAAAATGCTATTTCCATTGATAGTCCGCTTAATTGCAGTGTCTGGAAAGTGGAAGTGGAAATCGGCTCGTCAGTAAACGAAGGTGATGTACTGATGATTCTGGAAGCAATGAAAATGGAGATCCAGATAACAGCGACTCAAGCCGGTATCGTCACAGAAATTAAACGACAAGCCGGCGCCCAAGTCGGTATGGGTGACCGTCTGGTTGTTATTTCCGGGGAGGTAGAATAATGGATATGACCATTACTGCCATCCATGAGGCTTATCGTGAGGGCAAGCTCTCTCCGCATAAACTGATTGATGAGGTGCTGAAACGCGCCGCCACCTATGCTGATCGAAATATCTGGATAACCCTGTTATCGCGAGAGGCTATTCAGCCTTATCTGGATAATTTAATCGGCCAATCACCTGATAAATTGCCGTTATATGGCATTCCATTTGCAATAAAGGACAATATTGAATTAGCTGGTGTGGATGTCACTGCTGGCTGCGAAGCTTATCGCTATACAGCAGAGCAATCTGCTCATGTGGTGGAATTACTGATTAATGCTGGGGCGATTCCGATTGGTAAAACCAATATGGATCAGTTTGCTACCGGGTTAGTTGGAGTACGTTCACCGGATAAATGGGGCGTCTGTCACAATAGTTTTAATCCACAGTACATTTCCGGTGGTTCCAGTTCCGGTTCTGCGGTGGCAGTGGCACTGGGACTGGTGAGTTTTTCACTGGGTACCGATACCGCTGGTTCCGGTCGTGTACCTGCCGCATTCAATAATCTTATTGGTCTGAAACCCACTCGAGGTTTGCTCAGCAATCACGGAGTGGTGCCAGCCTGTAAAAGCCTGGATTGTGTGTCTATCTTCAGTCTGACCACAGACGATGCGAACCGGGTTTTTGAAGTGGCTGCGGCATTCGACTCCAAAGACGATTATTCCCGACACAATATAGATACCAACCGGCGCAATTATGGCTTTATTGCAGGCGATAGCTTTAGCTTCGCCATTCCACAAGCAGAACAATTAGCCTTTTTTGGTGATCAGGAAAATGAACGGGGCTTTCATAACACAGTTGAAACACTGAAAAAACTTGGCGGTATCTGTCATGAAATTGATTTCAAGCCGTTTCTGACCGCGGCCAGATTGTTATACGAAGGCCCCTGGGTGGCAGAACGGCGTATTGCCACTGCCAATGTTAAACGTGAAGATATGCTTCCGGTTTTACAACAAATTCTCGAGAGTAATAACACCGCTTCAGCCGAAGATCTGTTCGGTGCTGAGTACCAATTGCAGCACTGCAAACAGCAGGTCACTCCGGCACTGGAAAACTTTGATTTTATTCTCACACCAACCGCCGGCACGATTTACAAAATCAAAGAGGTTCAGGCAGAGCCAATTAAACTTAATAGCCAGCTGGGTTATTACACCAACTTTATGAATCTGCTCGATTGCAGTGCGGTTGCCGTTTCTGCAGGCTTTAACTCAAACGGGCTACCGTTTGGCGTGACACTGTTTTCCAGAGCCTTCAGTGATACCCGCTTATTGTCTTATGCCAATCAATTGCAACAAACACTGAAATTACCGCTGGGAGCCACCTCGTTGCCGCTTGCTGAATCCCATGCGTTAAACTCTGGAGTGATGGACCGGATTAAGGTCGTTGTCTGTGGAGCGCATTTAGAGGGTCAACCACTTAACTGGCAATTACGGGAGCGTGGCGGCAAATTAATACGCACCACACAAACCAGTGCAGATTACCGACTTTATGCACTTTCCGGCGGCCCACCCGCCAGACCTGGTCTGGTCAGAGATGAGCAGCAGGGTGAGTCGATTGAAGTTGAGTTATGGGAATTACCCACTGCCAGCTTTGGATCGTTTGTCGCAGGCATCCCTGCTCCGTTAGGTATCGGCAAGGTGCAACTGGCTGATCAGCAATGGTATAACGGATTTATCTGTGAACCTTATGCCATCACCAACGCTACCGATATCAGTCACCTTAAAGGCTGGCGGGCTTACGTTCAGCAGCAATAAATCGGTCCACTTTTAAAAAAAACCGAGCCGGAATCCATCCGGTTCGGCTCTCCTATAACTTAAAAACTGATCGCTATTTGAATGAGCATCGACTATTCCATTGATTCCCATTCCCAACAGTGGGAGTATGTCGGCTTGCCTTTTTTATCAATAGAAGTCTATGAACAAAATTCAACACACCACGATTCGCCCGTTACGAACGTTAAATCTGTTATCACAGGAAGAAATTCAACGCATCAGTAATACCAGCGAGGATTTACACCGTCTGTTTCGCGATTGTGCTCTGGCGATTTTAAATACTGACAGTCATCAGGATGATGCGGAACAGATCTTTAATACCTTTGCGGATTTTGATATCAAACTGGTCCCACAATCGCGTGGGGTGGTGTTGGAAATCAGCAATGCACCTGCACAGTCTTTTGTTGACGACAAAATCATTCGCGGTATTCAGGAGCATTTGTCATCGGCCCTTCGCGATATTATCTATACCGATTTCAAGATCCTTGCCCGGCAAACCTCTCCGACCTCCGGGGAGATCACCGATAGCGTGTTTATGATTCTGCGCAATGCCGATGCCATCAGGCCAAATATGACACCGAATCTGGTGGTGTGCTGGGGTGGTCATTCCATTCCACGAGAAGAATATGATTACGCCAAACATGTGGGCTATGAATTAGGCCTGAGAAATCTCGATATCATTACCGGCTGCGGTATTGGCGCAATGAAAGGTCCGATGAAAGGTGCAGCAGTGGGCCATGCCAAACAGCAAATCAAAACCGGGCGTTATATCGGTATCAGTGAGCCCGGCATTATTGCTTCAGAATCGCCGAATGCGATCGTTAATGAACTGGTGATCATGCCGGACATTGAAAAACGTCTTGAAGCATTTGTCCGGCTGGGTCATAGCTTTATTGTATTTCCAGGTGGCGTTGGCACCGTAGAAGAAATTTTCTACCTGCTGAGTATCCTGTTACATCCAGAGAATAAACAAGGCATCCCGCTGGTATTTGCCGGCCCCGAATCCTGCCGTGATTATTTCGAGACGTTGGATAAATTCCTGCGCCGTTGTCTGGGCGAGGAAATTGCCGAGCTTTATCAAATCGTCATTGGTGAGCCAGCTACGGTTGGGCAAATCATTCGGGATTCGGTCGATCAAGTACACCAGCTCCGTCGAGAAACGCAGGACGCCTATTATTTTAACTGGCAGTTACATATCGATCCGATGCTGCAACAGCCATTTATCCCCACCCATGAAAATATGGCGTCCTTACGGTTATACCCCGATATGCCACGTCATGAACTGGCCAGCAATTTACGTTCGGCTTTTTCCGGCATTGTCGCCGGGAATGTAAAAGCTTTCGGGATTCGCGAAGTAGCCAAACATGGCCCATATGTTATCAATGGCGACCCCGATCTGCTGCGAGAAATTGATAATTTATTACGCAAGTTTGTTCGCGAAAAACGCATGAAACTGGGTCAGGACGAACATGCTTACAAACCTTGTTACAAGCTGCTGGATTAGTCCAGCAGCTCAGGTTTCGTCATGCAGATGAAATACTTTATTCATCACCTGCCATTTGCCATCAATTTTTAACAAATTAAAAAAATCGGTAAAGCGGTGACCGGTCCAGTTATCTGATTCGAGTCTGACACTGGCTGCCGTACCAACCACATCGATATGAGTAATCTTTGATTTCATACCCGTAGCCGGACCATTTTCATCATTCCAGTCATATAAGCCCTGAATGGGGCCAGCAAATAAATCTGGACCGACATAACCATAGATAGTGGCGTCCTGATGAAATGCCGGCTTCATAAGTTCACCCCGGCCTGCCACAGCACCATCAATATAGTGCTGAATCAGTTTGCTGATGGCCTCGTAATCATCGATTGAAATAGCGTTATTCGACATAATCAACTCCATGTTTTGGATCACAGCAGTCAACATAGCATAAACATTTCGGGGATATTTCCCGCGAAAACTTATTGTCAGGAAATAATTTTTAACTGCTTCACATAGATTAATTCACAGGCATTGGCACCAGTATCTTCACGGGTTAATGAACTGCTCCAACGCCAGCCATCATCAGCATTCACATTCACTAAATAGCCCTGCAAGGTAATTAATTGCCCTGGACGGATGTGCTTGAGTGTTCTGGCGACTTCATCATTAGCCGGAATCAAATGCATATTGGCACTTTGCGTTTCGATACTGCGACGGGGAATGGGAAATGACTCGACCTGCCAGAAATACCATCGACCAGACTGGCGTATATTGATCTGTTTGAGAACTAGCGGATTCGCCATTTCGCCCCAGCCCAATACCAAATCTGTGGGCGATAAATCGGCTTCACGTCCAAACCAATAGTCTTTGCGTGATAACACTCTCGCTTCTAGTATAAATTCCGCCACCGGTTGTATCGCATAGTCTTCCAAAGGAACGGGCTGCAAGCCTGACGCCTTGGATTGTTGAGGTGCGTTATCTATAACCTGTTGAGGTGCGGCATAGTGGAGCTCTACGGTAGAACAATGACGCCAGCCGAAAAAAATCACGACGATGATGAACAGCCAACGCCACATAGCGCAATCAGCTAACCATCAATTCGAAAACGCCTGGCGGCAAGGAAGACCAATAGCAACACAGGTACTCCCAGGAATGCCGTCAACAAAAAGAATTGCTCATAGCCCATGCTCTCAACCATTGTTCCGGAATAACCGCCAAGAATTTTTGGCAATAACGTCATCAATGAACTGAAGATGGCATATTGCACCGCGGTAAACGAGATATTGGTCAGACTCGATAAGAAGGCAATAAATGCCGCACTGGCCAAACCGCCAGAAAGATTATCGGCGGAAATAACGATATATAGCATCCAGATATCGTTGCCCATTTGAGCCAGCAACATAAAGAGCAGATTGGTTAATGCCGATAACACCGCCCCTAAAAATAAAATACGCATTACTCCAAAACGTAACGCCAGGATGCCGCCAAGAAAACCGCCAAAAATGGTCATAAACAAACCAAAGGTTTTCACTACCGTGGCAATCTCGGGTTTGGTAAAGCCCATATCCTGATAAAAAATATTGGCAATCACACCTAATACGATATCGGAGATTCGATACAGACCTATCAGCGACAGCAACAGTAACGCCATCGACAGACCATAACGTTTGAAGAAGTCCTGTACCGGTTCAACATAGCTGCGATGCACAATGCTCTTTTGAACCCAGCCCATTAATATCAGTACTTTGGCAATAATGACCGCCACAATCGTCGCCAGCAATAGCCGAACTAATTCAACACCGACGGCTGCCAAGGGTCCATTATTGACCCAGCTGAGCATTTGTAAACGTGCCTGAACCGCCCAGTCCGCAGTCAGATAAAAACAACCAATAAAACCACTGATGGATAAGGCAAAGGTCAGCATCAACCCCAGATAATCGCGCTTGCGATCATCGTGTACCTTTTTATTCACCTCCGGCTCGGGGCTTAATAAGGTGGTAACCACGCCAATCAGCATCAGCGCCGCCATAATCAGATAACTCTGTCGCCATGCCAGATAATCATATTCACCCATTTCTGAACCGAAATAACTGGCCAGCATCAATGCCCCTGCCCCGGCCAGTAACATCCCAATTCGATAACCGGCGATATAACTGGCAGACATCAAGGCCTGTAAACGCGTATCAGCTGACTCAATACGATAGGCGTCGATTACGACATCCTGTGTGGCCGCTGAAAAGCCCAGTAATACGGCGGCGACAGCCATCAAAGTCAGTGAATGGGTTGCCGGATCGATCATTGCCATCATGATGATCGAGGTAATAATCATCAGTTGTGAGAGAAACAGCCAACTCCGCCGTCGCCCCAGCGCTCGGTTGAGAACAGGTAGCGGTAAAATATCAAGCAGCGGAGCCCAGACAAATTTGAATGAGTAGCCCAAAGCGGCCCAGCTGAAATAAGTGACGGCGCTGCGATCCACACCCGCTTCACGCAACCATAAGCTGAGTGAGGAAAAAATCAGTAATAATGGCAACCCCGCCGCAATGCCGAGAAACAGCATAGTGACAACTTGGGGGGTAAAAAAAGCCCGCAGACTTTCCTGCCAGGAACGGATACTTGCAATCAAACTGAACTCACTGATGAGGTTGAATGAATAAGGGTCTGTTTATCTTTCATAGCCGCCTCAGTTGTGAATAAAAAAACGTCACGCAAGGCGCGAAAAATAAATTTTGGTTATTCTAAATGAAAAACACACTGCGGCGTTTTTCAATCATGTCCCCTAAGGATGTACGCTATAAAATTTACCAGCCTCTAAAGTAACATCGTCTCTTGCGGCAATCCACTCTGAAGTCATAGTTGGTTAAAGGAAGTAATATCTGTCTCACATCTTCACCATGAGTGTGAGAAAATACAGAGAACTCACTAATCCCAAATCTCAATGGCGAAACAACGAAAAATCATTCACGTCGATATGGACGCATTTTATGCATCAGTTGAACAACGTGATTTTCCCGAGCTTAAAGGCAAACCGTTAATTGTCGGTGGACAACCCGACAGTCGCGGCGTGGTTGCCGCGTGCAGTTATGAAGCGCGCAAATTTGGTATTCATTCAGCAATGGCTTCATCGCGGGCCTATCGATTATGCCCCGAGGCTATTTTTGTCCGTCCCCGTTTTGACGCCTATAAAGAAGTTTCCAACCAGATCCGCGAAATATTCTGGCGTTATGCCTCAGAAGTCGAACCACTCTCTTTAGATGAAGCCTATCTGGATGTCACCTATACCGAATCGTTTAACGGCTCGGCCACATTAATTGCCAAAGCCATCAAAGGTGAAATCTTAGCCGAGACGGGGCTCACTGCTTCGGCCGGCGTCTCCTACAATAAATTTCTCGCCAAAATTGCCTCTGACATGGATAAACCCGATGGTCTTTATCTGATCCGCCCAGAACAGGGCCAAGAATTTGTAAACAAACTCCCTATCGGCAAGTTTCACGGTATCGGTCCCGCCACCGAAGCCAAAATGAAAACCCTCGGCATCCATACCGGCAATGAATTACGCCAGAAAACGCTTGCTGAACTCACAGAACGCTTCGGCAAATCCGGCCAGTATTATTACAACATCGCCCGTGCCATTGATGAACGTCCGGTTCGCAGTCAACGTATCCGCAAGTCACTGGGCAAGGAAACTACCTTTGCTGAAGATATTCTTTCTGTTCCCGAGCTGACCAACATTCTGCTCGACCTTGCTCAGCAAGTAATTGAAAGCCTCAACAAACACAATATGCAAGGTAGAACGGTTACCGTTAAAGTGAAATACGCCGACTTTCAGCAAGTCACCCGGGCCCAGACGCTGGATCATAGTATTGGCTTTGCTGATTTGCAGGAGTGGATTCCGCAATTGTTGGCTCGGACTGAAGCGGAAAATAAACCAGTTAGGTTAGTGGGGTTGAGTTTGAGTGGGTTTGATTTGCCGGTGGTTGATGAGAAAGGGCAGGCGCAGTTGGATTTAATGTTAAGTCATAAATCTTAACTGATAAATATGCTATTTTCGTTTTAAATTACATGCTTTTTTTTATATACAAAACATGACTGTATAAAAGAGAAAAACAATGAAATTAGATGAAAAAATATGGGGTATTGCTAAATGGAGGTTTTTGCAATCAGAAGCTTCACATTGGCTTGTCAATAATAAGGCTCTTGAAATTGTCTTTTTCGTTGGATTATCTGTATGGGCCTATTTTGAGTTTTTCTCATCTGGTAATTATTCAAATATTAAATATTTAGGCCTAATATTAGCTGTGTCAGCTTTTGTAGTTATGCGCACTAGGTACAGTAGTTATACTGGCTTTTTTGATGGTTACGAATGTGGTTTTAAGGATGCTTCAGCAAAAAATTTAGATTACTGGGGTAAAACTCATAATGAGACCTCCGATAGTATTATTATTGAGGCGGTATTACGTGACATTGAGATCAATGAGACAAAAATAAGTGATGAAAACAAGATATCCCGAGATACTGAAGTAAAAAAAGGATTCTCAAAACTTGTCGGATTCTTTCTTACTTGGAAAAAACTTCAGTAGATTGTAAAAATGTCCAAGCAGCCAATCATCTCCCCGCCCTTATCGTTGAGCTGCTTACACTTCGCTACGCCATTTTCTAGCTGTCAGTTATTGGGAAATAGCGATGAGTAACGACTCTGAGAAAAAACAACATGAGGTAGAGGTATTTCGTGAGTTCGTTGCTCGCTCCCATTACGACATAATCGCAGACTCCGTAATAAATGGGAATCACATAATGGAGGAGCCCGATATTCTTTGTAGGACTTATAATAACGAAGCGCTTGCTTTCGAGCTGAGCGGTCTTACAGACGAGAACCTAATGATAGTAAAAAAGAGGTGGGAATCGAAGAATGCTGAATATACTCGTACCTCAGACCCAGTTTACGGAATTGTCTCCAAAAAACTAACAAGAGTTTACGCTGTGTCCTGTCCGGTACATCTACTAATTTATCGAAATTATCTCGGTACTCCTGATTCAATGGTCGTGGAAGAGATCAAGCAAACCTGCAAGCTAATCCCACATAACTTCGGATCTATTTGGTACTTGGGTCAGGAAGTCCATAAAATCGAATAAAAAACTAATAGCTCGTAGGTTGAAACATAAAAATTTGAATTATTTTCCCGATGTTGCCGCTGCCGCTGGGCGTTCATTTATTTTGCATGCCCAAAATAAACGAACCAAACAAAAGGGCAGCCCATGCTCGCCCTGCGGGTTCCCTGTGCTTCTCGATCTGGTCGGGCATGACGGAAACTCGCTGCGCTCAAACAGCCGTCATGCTGATCCGGCCAGCTCTGCGATGCTCGGCTTCGCATAAGGGCGTTATTCAACACTTCCCATAGGTTGGTGCTGAGCTTGCGAATCACAACGTTTGGAATTCCACGCAAAAGATTGTTGGGCTTCATTTCATTTAGCCCAACCTACAGCCATTCCCAAATTCCCCTTTTGTGCTGCCGGTAAAAATGGCTCTCTCAGGATCAGAAATCGGAATGTCTGAGCGCAGCGAGTTTTTTCGATTTCTCTGAGATAGCCATTTTTATCGGGGAGCCGCAGGCCAGCACAAGGGGTGCCTTTTCTTTTGGTTCGTTTTCTTTGGGCAAACAAAGAAAATGAACTCGCCCCATAGGG
>NZ_JAJAEO010000008.1 GCF_020447225.1 Methylophaga pinxianii
CCCAGCTGAGCTATAGCCCCTTTCGGCATACTCGGTTCCACTTTCACCCCATAAAGGGCTTTTTCGCAGTTTGGTTGATTTTGCCGGTGAAGCTGCCTACTGGCAGTGAGCCGGAAAAATCGAGCAAAATACGGAAAAGTGGTGGGTCTGGGAAGATTTGAACTTCCGACCTCACCCTTATCAGGGGTGCGCTCTAACCAACTGAGCTACAGA
>NZ_JAJAEO010000152.1 GCF_020447225.1 Methylophaga pinxianii
AAAAAAAAAAATCGGCCGGTCAGTAGTCCGGCAAGCGACATTGGGCCGTAGACTAGAATCAGCGCTAAAAATTGCCTTGAAGGTTTACGAAGCACTAATCGCACGGCATGGGCATCAAAAGTCGGCTGATAATAAACATTAATGCAGCAAGTAATAGCCCAATTAGTGGTTGGAAATATTTACCCGCCTCAGGTAATACCAATCCAAGCCACAATAATGACAAACCAAACGAGATTTGATTCTACGTAATAAATTAATCTAGTCATGGTTTTAAATTTCCAAACTTCATGTGTGGATGAGAATAAATTACCCAAACATAGAACTAATTTAAATCGTGCAAAAAGGGATCAATAATAAGTAAATACTCAATATCATGATTAATATAACAACATTAATAACATAGAAATCCTTATCTGTAATGCGGCCAATCAATAACTGCATAATAGGATGAGAAATGCTAATTTTTATTTGACGGTTGCCCAACAGGCATATCGTAACGTTGCTGACGGTACAGCCAAGAAGGTAGTAATACATGTGCTAATGCTTCGTTAGCATCCTCTCTATTTGCCGGACCTTTGAGCTCTAGTTGACGCTTTTTGAGAACATACTGCCCAGCCAGAGCTTCCTTTTGAGGGCGTAAAATGGTCACCTTCTCACCTTGCAACAGGGCAAAATAATCGGCAAATTGCATCATTGCCCTGCCGGATGACTGCTGCTCGGCTGGTCGGCTCAAATCTCTGCCTATCATTGGTGTCTCAGCGCTAATACCCATCAGTGACAGTAAAGTAGGCGCCATATCAATCTGGCTCGCCACCGTCTTAATACGTTTTGGTTTTATATCAGCCCCTAAAATGAGGCCTGGGATTTGAAAACGTTCTATCGGCACAAGTGCATTTCCATAAACATTTAAATCATGATCGGCAATCACCAAAAAGAGTGTATTGTCCCAATAATCGCTTTTCATAGCTGTGTTAAAGAACTGCCCCAAAGCATAATCTGCATATTTAACAGCATTCAAATCAGTTTGTTTCTCGGCCGAATGCAGATCGATCTTGCCATCGGGGAATTCGTATGGCGAATGGTTGCTGGAGGTGAAAACTAAACTAAAGTACGGTTGATTACTCAGGTTCGCTTGAACGATCCGTTGATGCGCCATATTGAATAGATCTTCATCTGAGACCCCCCAACTGCCAACGAAGAGTGGATCAACGTAATCATTTTGGTCAATGATAGATTGAAAGCCATTGCCAATAAAGAAGTTAGCCATGTTATCGAAGTGAGATTGCCCGCCATAAATAAATTCCGTTTTGTAGCCACGTTGACCCAATAAATCTGCAACAGTGAAAAAATTCTGTTGTGATAAAGAAAGCTTTACTACGCTTCTTGCGGGCGAGGGCAAAAAACCCGTTATCGTGGCTTCAATTCCTCTTACTGAACGCGTACCGGTTGCGTAAAGTTGTTCAAACCACCAACCCGCATTTTTCAGTTTTTCCAGTTCTGGTGTTACGGAATACTCCCCACCCAAAGACTTGACAAAAGTGGCACCCAAGCTTTCTTCAAGAATGATAACCAGATTAAGTGGTTTATCTCTTTCAACTGTCGCTGGCCGTTTATTGAGAGTAGGAAATGGTGCATCTGGATCATTATCAAGCCAGGGATAGTTCTCGCTCATTTCCTGCATGATTTGTGCATCAGTCAGCGAACCATAGACTTCTCCGGCTTCTGCTTCATGCTTCATATTGTAGATAGCAAAATACACTGACCAAGTTGAGTTAATGATTAGGCTATTGACCATAGCATCCGAGCTGATTGCAAACATGGCCGGATTAGCTGGACGATGCGAAAAAGTAGATCGGATCATGACTACGAAGATGAGAACCATCAGCGGCCAAGTTAGCCATATACGCCAAATTGGCCAATCCAATTGATATTGTTTTAACCAATACTGTAACAATCGATTTGTGAACCAACCAGCTAATATAGTGAAAACAACGCCGAGAATGAGTGGAAGACGAAAACCTTCCCACAAGGTTGAGAAAACTTCTTTTGGATATTGCAGGTATTCGACAAATAGTCTGTTCGGACGCAAATCATACTGAACAATAAATGCCGGTGTGGCAGACTCCATAAAAACGATCAACATAATGATCATTAAACTCCAGAGCCACACTAGCTTTTGCCATAATTGCCAAGTAAGTTTATTAACCAGTAGCGGCATCAATAACATCAGTGGTGCAATAAGCATGCCCATAATAATGAGGTCGGCTCTGAAGCCCTGAATAAATATAGATGTCAGACCAATTGCTGCCGATACCCGATCCCACTGCCATAGAACAAGCCCTAATCTTGATAGCGAGAGAATAAGAAGCCCAATAAACAGAACCTGAAATAAAATGCGGTAAGGTCCTAGCATTGAGGTTGATTTTGTGATCATATTTTTTTCGTTTGAATTCAAAATAATCTGGGCCATAGTAATAATGTCCATGCTGCGATTGACATAATAAGGGTAAGTAAAACAGCCAGTGATCCATAATCTTTGGCCCGCCCAGTTAATAAGTGATGTTCTAAGCTGATTCTATCCAGCGTCGATTCAATTGCTGAATTGATCAACTCGACGACCATCACAGCAACCATGCTGACTATCAACATAAACCGCTCTATAGCAGTAAAGTCTACCCAGAACACAACCGGCAATAATAAGACGAATGCAATAAATTCCTGACGAAAAGCAACTTCATGACGCAGCGCAGAATGAAACCCTTTATATGAATAAAAAGTCGCCCAGAGCACACGTTTGAAACCAGTGAACTTTTTTGGTTGGATATTAATAATTGTCATTTTTTTATTTGCGTAAAATGTTATTGAGATGTTGTTTCAGGGTCACTAAAATCTCTGCAACGCTCCTGATTCAGTTCAAGCTCTATCGTAGTGTGCTCAAGATCATATTGAGATAAAATCTCGGCAACCGTTTGTTTCATAGCCATGTAATTTTCAGAAGAGACAATATCGTTATCAAGTGTCAGATGTGCAGTAAGGACATGGTGTTCACCATCAAGTGACCAGAGATGTAAATGATGTACCTCATTGACACCCTCAATGCTGACAAGAGATTTTTTGATCTCATCATGCAGCGCTTTATCGGGCACTGCCTGAAAAAACAATTTACCGGTCACCCACAAATTGCGAACAACATTAAATAAGATGAATAGTGTAAAACCAATGGATAAAAGCGGATCTAAAATCGGCCAGTCGGCAAACTGCAGAATGATAGAAATGATCAAAACAGCCAGCCAACCTAATACATCTTCTAATAAATGCCAGTTGAGTATTTTTTCATTAAGAGAAGTCCCTTTGCTCAGCCGATAAGCCGCAAAACCATTAACAGTAACGCCCAATAAAGCCAATGCCAGCATGCCTTCGGTAACCGGCATCACCGGATCGGCCAAACGTGGTACCGCTTGAGTTAACACCCATATTGAGCCAGCGATTAACACCAAGCCATTAATCAAAGCGCCAAAAAGAGACAGGCGCCGATAACCATAGGTAAATACAGAATCAGCAGACTTATTGCCAGCACGGTTTAAAAACCAGGCACTGCCAATAGACAGACTATCTCCAAGATCGTGAACAGCATCAGCCATAATTGCCGTGCTATTTGTCAGCCAGCCACCGATAAATTCAATTATGGTAAAACTGACATTTAGAAAAAAAGCCGTTGCGATCCGATTACCAGAAGTCCCCCCTTCTTGATGATGTGTATGCATATAGATATTCCTTTTCTGAATTCGTTGTATAGATAAACTCAAGAAAAATTGGCGGCCAAAAAGGCCGCCATGTTTTATCTTGATTTTTCACGGCCATGAACTATGCGGTAAAGTGCGGGCAGTACCACTAGGGTGAGTAAAGTTGACGAAATAATGCCACCAATGACTACCGTTGCCAGCGGTCTTTGCACCTCCGCCCCTGTGCCGGTATTGAGTGCCATCGGCACAAAACCGAGACTTGCTACCAGAGCCGTCATCAATACAGGCCGTAACCGGGTCATTGCACCATCAACGATTGCTTTGTGCAGATCGCCGTGCCGATGCCAGTAATCCCTGATAAATGACAACATTACGAGACCGTTTAATACCGCCACGCCCGAGAGCGCAATAAAACCAACCCCTGCGGAAATAGATAGCGGCATATCTCGCAACCAGAGCGCCAAAACACCACCAGTTAATGCAAGGGGCACCCCAGTGAAGATAATTGCTGCATCTCGAAATGAGCCAAACAAAGTAATCAGCAGGCCCAAGATAATGAACAACGTAACCGGCACCACAATCGACAGTCGGTGACTGGCTGATTGTAGTTGCTCGTAAGTACCACCATATTCAATCCAATAACCGGGTGGTAATTGCACTTGCTCAGCAATACGCTGTTGAGCTTCTTCTACAAAAGAACCCAGATCACGTCCTCTGACATTGCTGGTGACCACCACGCGCCGTTTGGCGTTTTCTCTGGAAATCTGACTCGGCGCTTGTGTTAATTCGATGGTTGCGACTTCGGATAAAGGGACGTAATCGCCATTAGGCAAACTCACGGGCAGATTCGATAAGGCGGGTATGTCTTGTCGAATTTCTTCAGGCAACCGCACCACCAGATCAAAGCGCCGATCGCCATCATAGATCAGGCCAACTTCGCCACCGCCAACGGCGGTGGATAACATGTTTTGTAAATCATCGACATTAAGTCCATAACGTGACATGGCCATGCGTTTGGGTTCAATGGTCAGCATGGGCATATCATCGACTTGCTCCAGCCGGGCATCTGCAGCGCCGGGGATCTCCTGAATCACAGCCAGAACTGCCTCAGCGTTCTGCTTAATCAAGTCCAAATCATCGCCGAAAACTTTAATACCCAAGTCCGCACGAACGCCTGAAATTAACTCGTTAAAGCGCATTTCAATGGGTTGAGTAAACTCATAGTTGTTACCGGGTAATTGCGTGACTGCTGCTTCAATTTCAGCAAGGAGTTCGCTCTTGGGTAATTCCGGATCCGGCCATTCATTTCTTGGCTTAAGTATAAGGAATGTATCGGCTACATTAGGTGGCATTGGATCGGTTGCTACCTCCGGCGTCCCGATTTTGGCAATAACCTTATCCACCTGCGGAAAAGTTTTTAGCCGTTGTTCCAGCTGTTCCTGCATTTTGACGGATTGCTCTAGACTGGTACCGATGGTTCGCAGTGCATGTAAGGCAATATCGCCTTCATTTAGTTGGGGGATAAATTCTGACCCCATTTTGCTGGCCATGTTAATTGACAGCGCAACCAGCAAGGCTGCAAACAGAATCAACAGCCAGCGCAGCTTTAGACTGAGCAGCAAAACTGGCCGGTAAATCCACTTGGCACCACTGATGATAAAACTCTCTTTTTCAGTGACCCGTCCACTCATAAACATGGCGACGGCAGCCGGTACTATCGTAAGCGTAAAGACCATGGCAGATAGTAAAGCGATCACCACGGTGGCAGCCATGGGGTCAAACATCTTGCCTTCAACACCTGTCAATGTGAATAACGGGATATACACAATGGTAATAATCATGACGCCAAACAGGCTGGGACGTATCACTTCATTCGTAGCCTCATAGACTACGTTTAAGCGTTCTTTAACCGGCAGCACACCACCATATTGCTTTTGTGCCATTGATAATCGTCTGATAGAGTTCTCAACGATAATCACCGCACCATCGACAATCAGGCCAAAATCAAGTGCACCCATACTCATCAGATTGGCAGAAATACCGGCCTGTACCATGCCGGTAATCGTTGCCAGCATTGATAGGGGTATAACTGCAGCAGTTATTAAAGCCGCGCGAATATTGCCCAACAACAAAAACAATACCACGATAACCAACAAAGCCCCTTCAACCAGATTTTTTTGAACCGTGGCGACGGCTTTATCGACTAGGGTGGTACGGTCATATACCGCTTCCAATATGACGCCTTCCGGTAATGAAGATTGAATCTCCGCCATTTCACGTGTAACCGAAGAGGCAACTTCGCGTGAGTTTTCACCAAACAACATCATGACGGTGCCGACAACCGTCTCTTTACCATCACGGGTACCCGCACCACTGCGTAGCGGCTTACCGATCACAACGTCGGCCACATCTTTGACTAACACTGGTCGGTCATCAATATTTTTCACTACTACCTGACGAATATCATCGATGGATTTAAGTTGTCCCGGCGATCGAACTAGGATCTGCTGACCATATCGTTCAATATAACCGGCGCCCCGATTATCATTGTTTTGCATCAACGCCTGTTTCAGATCACTGAGAGACACGCCAAAATTCAGTAATTTCGCCGGATCCGGCTGAACATGAAATTGCTTTTCATAACCGCCGTTAACATTGACTTCTGTGACACCTTTTACCCGCTCCAGCCGAGGTTGAATCACCCAGTCCTGAAGCACCCGAAGTTCAGTCGCATCATAGGGGCTGCCATCAGTTTGTTTTGCATCGGGTTTTGCGGTAATTGTGTACATGACAATTTCGCCCAGCCCGGTCGCGATAGGTCCCATTTCCGGTTCGATACCTTGCGGCAGTGAGCCTTTTATAACGGCCAGACGGTTATTAATAAGGTTACGCGCAAAATACAGATCGGTGCCTTCTTCAAACACCACGGTGACTTGTGATAATCCATAACGAGAGATTGAGCGGGTGTAATCAAGATCCGGTAATCCGGCTATCGCTCTCTCGATTGGATAAGTGATGCGTTGTTCAGATTCCAGCGGAGAATATCCGGGCGCCTTGGTATTGATCTGAACTTGAACATTAGTGATGTCCGGAACGGCATCAATCGGCAGTTTCTGATAGCTCCAAATTCCAAGACCAATGATAAGAAATATCATTGACAACATTAGGCCCCGTCTCTCGATTGAGAGACTTAAAATAGTATTAATCATGTCAGTTCCCTAAATCAGTGAGCGTGAGCTGCGCCGGCTTTTTCCAGATCAGCTTTAATCAGATAGCTATTTTCAACGACGATGTCATCGCCCTGCCGGAGTCCGGATATAACCTCACTGTATTGACCGTCATTAATACCAAGTTGCAAGGGCCTGACTTGATATTGCTTGCCTACTTTCACAAAAGCTACGGACTCGCCTTCAAACTGTTGTATGGCACTGTTGGGAATTCTGAGATTGACTTGTGTTTGCTCGGTAATGGCATCAGCCTCAACGAGCAACCCTGGAAACCAGACTTGCTGCTGATTATCAAGTGCGACGCGGGCAATCCGATAAGGGGCATTATCTTTGCTTGGCAGCAGTTGCTTTATCGTCGATTCATAAAATGTGTTGTTATGTAACAGACGTACTTTCTGACCGGGTTTTATCTTCATGGCCTGTCCGGGAAAGACTTTGAGTTCAGCCCAAAGTGATTGGGTATTGGTGATGGTAAAAAGATTTTGATCTGCCGCGACTTCGCCGGTATTGGCATCTTTTGCTGTAATGACACCTGAGATGGGCGCGGTGACGTTATAACTTTGTAAGCTGTTGTTTGACTCAACACTGGCTAATAGCTGACCCTTTTTGACCGAATCACCGAAATTCACATTAACGCGGGTGATTTGACCCGGAAAACGTGCGCTGACTTGACTTATCTCATCAGGTGATAAGACCACTCTCCCGTAGAGTTTGGATGTGACAGATATTTGCCCGGCAGTAACTTCTGCAGTTAACACACCGTGTTCTTGAGCCATATCGGCATCCATTTCTATATGCTCACTACCTTCATCCTCAGCGTGAGCATGCCCTTCTTCTTCGGGTTTTGATTCAGCGCTATGATCATGTTCATCCTCTTTTGGCATCGAATCACCATGACTTTCTTTATCATGCGTTGCGTCGTGGTCATGTCCATCTTCCGCGTGGTTTGATTCAACGCTATGATCATGTTCATCCTCTTTAGGCATCAATTCATCATGGTTATCTTTATCATGCGATGTCTCATGATCATGCTGCTCATTTGATTCTGCTGGCTGGGCTTGCGCTTGTTGATCTGATTGCTGTGCCTCATGCGCATGACCATCTTCAGCAATGGCAGGTGACATGATGAGCAATATTAGCGCTGCTACTGATAGTAGGCTGCGCATGGGTAAAAAAACGAAATGTGATTTATTAAACATAGATTTGTCCTGATTCATATTGCTTACTCTGCAGCTGTTAGCGGTTCGGCGGTGAGTTGTTCGATTTCTGTCTGGTATAGCAATGCAGCCGTTGCAGCCTCAATGACACTACGTCTGGCACCTAGCAGGTCTTGTCTGACGGTAAGAAATTCCAGATAACTGTAGAGTCCCCGTTGATAACCAGTTTGCGTTTGCTCCAGACTTTTAGTGAGTTTGGGGATAATCTGTTGTTGCAACTTGGAAATACTTGCAATTGCTTGTTCACGCCCGGAATAGGCCCGATAAAGCTGAGCATGAAGTTGCAATAGCATATCCTGACGGCGATAGCTGACTTCATTACGCGCGGCCAATGCTGATTCAATATCAGCTTGCGCTCGCTGACGACTGAACAAAGGCATTGACACACCAGCAACTAACGCCGAATCATTCAGTCCTTCATCTCGCCTGATCCCAACTGACCAGGTCAGATCTGCAACTTGCTGAGTTCTGGCAAGACGTACTTGTGCATCACGAACCCGCGTTTCTGCAGCGAAACGTTCCAGTTGCGGATTTTGCTGGGCCTGATTAAATAAGGCTTCAAATGACATGGCCTCGCTAAAGGCAAACAATGAGCCTGTGGCGGTCTCAAAATTAGGTTGATAACTCCCCCACAAATTAGCGAGTACCACTTTGTTGGCTTCCAGCTGACGTTTTTCGGCAGCCAATATCAGTTCAGCCTGATTAACAGAAGCTTCGGCGCGGCCCAAATCTGCTTCAGCCGCGACGGCAGCACCTACACGTTTATTAACTTCTGTTAATGTTGTTTGCGCCAGTTCCAGCCCCGTCTCGGCTAGCTTTACACGCTCCTGGCTATTGAGCACTTTAATAAATTGTCGTGTTACCTGACCTAGCAAGTCCAACGCTTTTATTTTGCGATCAACACGGACAACATCACTTTGTTGTTCCACCAGTTCAACACGGGACAATCTTTTATCACCCAGTTCAACGACAGAGGAGAGAGTGACCGTGGTTTCCAGTGACTTGATACCGCTTAGTTCTCTAGTGCCAGCGAAATTTTCAATCTCAGCACCAACAACATATGCCGGTTTGAGATTGGCCGTTTTTTTCTGGGCTTCAAGTTGTTGCTGTCGAATTGGAAAAACCTGTAATGCCGGATGTTGCGCCAGTGTTTGTTGCATGGCCTCGTTTAAACTCAACGTTTTCGTTTGTTGAATGTTATCGGCAATAACCGGTGAGACAGAAAAGGCAACCAGCATCGAACAAAGCAATGCACGGATAGCAGGCGCACGCACATTTGTAGTGCGATCAAAGTGTATTTTCATGAAATTAGATCCTGTTTAACTGCAAACAACGGACTTACGTTAAGTCCGCAAAAACATCAGCAGTTCAAGATCTCGGAGGGCGGTACATACTGACTGTAAAGTCAGGTTTTGGCGATCTAGGGTGGAGGTTGAAATAATTGTATGGAATAGCAGCAACATTAATTCCATCAATATTAAAGATGGCGATAAAATGTGAACACTGACAATGCATACAAAAATCACAATCGCCAGTACTTTGTGCATCATGCGAAGACGCATTGTTCGCTTGTTGAATTGCATTGGAATCATCAAGAACAAGCTGATGTTCTTGTGATGTCTTGGAATCATATGTATGAATGTCAGCCGCAACTATGCCTGATTGCATCACAATCATAAAGATGAGCATGTTGATAATTAATTTTACTGACATTCGTTAATTTTATTAATGGATTCTGATGTCTTAGTTAACAACATAATAACTTAGTTCCCAAAAGATTAGCAAAATTAAAAGTTCTCTGCTGGGTCTGTGAGAGTCTGTCACTGTTTTTATGTAACAAACACAAAGTTTGTGATGATTTTGAATAGTGTATGAGATCTTATGCTCGGGGTCTCCGGATCTATAAACAAAACTAAGGCACTATAATTCGCTAATACTAAGGCGAGAGAAATGTATTGGCTGAAAGATCTTGAGCTATAGAAATTCAGAAAGTGTTATGTATTCATATTTTCAACTAAAGCAGCTAATTATGAATAGATAGCATGTTGCTAAGTCTACTTAATATGTGCTCGAACTCATTGCGTTCAACACGAAGCTTCTGTTTTCTGACTTGGTACCCACACTTTTGGCGTCAACAGCACCACGTGGTCGACCTCGGCAGTCCAAGTCACAGCTACAATAGAGTGTTCCTAATGATCCATTACGATTCTGGTCATGATAAACATGATCACGAAGCTCAGCTCTTGCTTGTTCAAATGATTCTGGATCTGCCAGTGCTTAGACCAAGATGAGTAACCCAGCGAATAGCGATAATATGATTTTATTCATTAATCTTTTCATCTTCATTTTATTGTTCATACAATCACTGTCACTAAACGACTGACACGCGGGTTACGAACTTTGACGATATCGTTTGCCGGCGCATTATCTCGAATTAACGCCCAGGTTTCTGTGGTCCGGTTTGGTTTTCCATTACGAAGAGGACGTTGCGGCTTTTTTACCTGCCAGCTTGATGAGGTCAGTAATTTTGAAAGCCGACGCCAGGCACGGTCAATCGAGCTGATAGCCATCCGCTCACAAAAACGTTCGACAGCATGTCGGGTCAGGTGAATATCACCAATATGCGTTTTAATTGGCGGGTCCAAACAATCTTCAGGTTTTATTTCGACGACTTTACCTGTGAACTCGGTTACCCAATCCGTTCTTCTGGCCACTTTAATGGTGGCCTCTGCGAATCGAGTCTGAAGAAAACGTCCATTGAGATGCATATCGGTATTGGTGGTCTGCAATTTCTGGGTTTTTCGGATAGCACCAGAAGATACATTCAGCTGCAGGCTTTTGCCGGTTCGATTCATTCCAGCATGCGTTGTATGTAGCAACAAATATTTAATGGCCAGCAGCTCTGCCAGTTTGTAGGGCTCTTCTTGTGATGATGCGACGGCGA
This sequence comes from Methylophaga pinxianii, assembly GCF_020447225.1. GTDB lineage: Bacteria > Pseudomonadota > Gammaproteobacteria > Nitrosococcales > Methylophagaceae > Methylophaga > Methylophaga pinxianii. The sequence continues at coordinate 11,132 of NZ_JAJAEO010000152.1, forward strand.
CATCAATTGCCCGGACGCCGGTGGCTCCAGCACCATGCTGTACTCGGAAAAAAACACGGTATTGGTTTTGGGATACCGGTTCACGTTGGGCTGCTGTTTCTAAAATTGTGAGTGACATTGTTATTGCTCCTGGTTAAATGGTTTGTGTCAAAACGACAAAACCATCAAACCACAGATCTAAAATCACGCAACTAGCCCGGAGGCCGCATTTCTAGGAGGGGTTGCGTGAATTCAATTCTGTGCCATTCTTGGTATAAAACAGGAGAAATGTGTGTTTAATTTTGTAAATGATATGGTCACTTCACCGGCAGCTGCTTTTGGGATTTACCTCGTTGCAGGCCTAATTCTTTTTCACGATATGAAACGGATTCGCTGGTATGCGATGAGCCTTTTGTGGGTGTTGATGGGCACTTTTGACCGGGGTTTTTTAATTGAAACCACCATGCTGGGTTTTGCTTATTTACTCACCGAAAGCTTCTTTGGTACCTACTATCAACTTCGGGTAGACAAAGCTGAGGCGCTGAAAAGGGATAAGTAATAGTATGGGGATGCCCAAACCTAGAACTGCATCACAGTATTTGTTTGACAGCAAAGTGTCTCCCGATTAATCTGGCCACATCCTTGTAACCTTCGGTTGCATTGAAGAGTTATGCCACACTCCAAGCTGGCACTATCTTGAGAATCAGCACGCTGATTCCTCACTACCCCACGGGCTATGTCTATTCCCGTCGGGGATAAATGTATCCCATGGTTTCTATTTAACTTCACTTTTTAGGAGTAATACCTATGGGATGCGTAGTCATCGAACATTTTCAAGAAATTGAATTTAACGACGCCGATTTCGGTAAAAATCTGGATGCTCGTGTTGATGCTCAAAACGACAAGCCTGGTAAGTTTTCCATTCATTCAAATTCTGTTGCAGCATTTGAGTGTATAAAAATCTATACCACTCGTCCTTTTACCACTGACAACAAGCAAGACATTGTTGATGGTGTGAGAATCAAAACCAGCTGGGGCAAACACTTAGTTGTATTTAATGATCAGGCAATGAATTTTGCCAAAGCGATGGACGCTGCATGCGCTCATCAAAAGATCAACGAAATAACAACAGATACCTCACCGTATTGGCAGCAATGTCGTAGATAATTAATTTACCCACACGGGGATGCATATCCCCAGTGGGGCAATGCATTCCCGTTTAATTAGTTGAATGCAATGCCTGCGATAGTTGCTGACCATACTGGTCATGATTTCTTAGATTCTATTTCATCATTCGAGATTAAAACGGCATAGCCGATAACACTGGTCATATTGACCACTAACCCAGGCGGGGATGTTCCTATCCCTACTGGGATCGGCTGTATCCCCTAATTTTTAGGAGAGCATATGTCTACCTTATCAAATCAACGTCAAGTTAAAAGCCAAGCACTTCCATTTTTGTTTGAGCAACCAAAGCGAGTTGCGGTCTTTTGCCGTAACGGATGTCACTTTTCAATGGTTGCATCTGAGCATGATTATCATTCATGTCCAGCCTGTAATTCAGAAATGTCTGCATCAGCAGAGGATGCATATATGGATTCATTGGTGAATGCCGGCAATGTTCAATAAGGATACGAGCAGTACAGTTTGCTGTAATGCGAAATACTCTCTCACTGAGGGGGTATTCCAAAGCTTCTACTGGAGGCTTCGGAATACCAGATTCCTGATAACACATTGTTGTTATCTTGAAGAGAATTCGGACTCATAAAACCGAACACAGATGCTTAACCTTAGAACGTTAAGCGATTTAACCCCAGGGGTGATATTCACCCAACTGGGGTTGAGATCATCCCTAATATTATGGAGTTTTCATTATGGGATGTATCAAGATTGATGTTTTTCCTGAGTTAGATTTTGCATCGGAGATGTTTGGTAAAAGTTTGCTTGGCTATATTGCCGAAGATGAGCTAGAACAAAACATCGAGATTGATGTTAAAGATATTATTGCCTATGAATGGGCACCGATACTGAAAGTTGACACTGAGACAAAGAAAAACGTCACGGACATTGCAGCAAATGGAATTCGATTATTGCTTTTAACCGGCGAGACGCTGGTGGCACCAGACCATTGTTATGAAGCCTTCGGTAAGTCGGTTGAGATGGCAAGGCGTCCACATGCGAACGTTGTAACTGCACAGCGTTTATCGTTAGAAGAAGCAGGTCGTCTTTCTTATACGCCGGAATGTTTCAAAAGTGTTCGTAAATAATTGTGAGTTTGACTTTGGACAGATTATTGATTTACCGGTTTTAGAAAGGCCCGGTATTTGATTTTCCTAATGATGCTTTCTGCTAAAGCGTCATCTTTGGCCAGCACAATCGCCCTGATGAGATCGTCAGAAAGTAATTGTTTATTAGTTGAATGCACTAATTGAAGTCTGTTGGGTTTATTCATGTAATTGAGTATATCACCAGGCTTAAATCACGAAAGGGGCTAAAAAGGACTTTTCTCAGCTTTTTTGCCTACATTAGCCAGACATAAATGGCTTTCCAAACCCACACGGGGATCGATATCTCCGTATGGGGTGTCGATCCTTCTTAAATTAAGAGGTATTTTTGACATGGAAACCTATCAAGTAATCGCTTTAAGTACTTCTCATATTGAGCAGGCCGATATCAATGCATTACGCATTGCAGCGTTTCAGACCAATATGGTGATGGAGCGTGAATCCGGCTTCTTTATTAAGCTGTATATGAACGATTTGGCAGGAAACCTCCGAGGAGATTACAGTCCTTCACTCTGCAAAGTTATTGAGTTCGCATTTAACAATAATTTTGAAATGATTGAACTGGATTCAGATGCCGAGGCCATCCCAGAGTTAGACCAGCACGACTGGTAGAACATTACCCCTGGCAACAGGGGTATTCCAAAGCGTATTCACAGAGTACGTTTCGGAATAGATATCCAGTAGATAGCCAAAAACTATCTATTTGATAAGTCAGCCGGACTTATTTAAAACCGGCCTCAATGTCCAAGCAGTACGCTGTTTGGAATCTCAAAAACCCATAGGGGAAGTAACCTTCCCTTATGGGGGACGGCTGCTTCCCCTTTTTTTATTATTGGAGAAGCAGTCATGGGATGGAGCTATTCAACGCAATGGCGTTCAAAAAAACAATTGGTCGAGTATCTTACTGATTCATATCGCTTTGGCGAAAATCAAGAACTCTTAAAGTCCAGTGTAGTGGGTAACAACCACTGGTACTTGGCCAAACAGAAAACGACCGGAGAAATCTGGATTGGTCTTGATATGATGCAAAGTGGCCGTGAGGATGGTTGGGGCTATAAAGACCTGACTGCTTCGTGTGGCCCGGTCGAAGTGAACTGTCCGATTTCATTTTTGAAAGAAGCCAGTGAGCCAGACCCGGATAGTTATGATGCCCAATGGCGTAAGCGAGTAGTGTCTTATCACAAAAGCAAACGACAGAAGGCTAAACGTAGCTATGAAGCCGGAATGGTTGTTCAGTATGATGGAACTGATTATCGGTTAGATAGACCTGCCGGTAGTCGTCGTGGCTGGTATGTCAACAGACAGCCCGATGGTATGTTGTTTCGTATGAACGCCAGACAACTCGGACAGGCCGAGATAAGAGGAGCTGATCACTAATTGGTTCTAAATACTCCCTTCTTTAAGAAGGGGGTATTCCAAAACATCTAACCAGGTGTTTCGGAATACCGAATTCTTGACATCATTTTATTGTTGTCCTGAAAAGTCAGCCGGACTTATCAAAACCGGCCTCAATGTCCAAGCAGTGCGCTGTTTGGAAGTCCTATACCCAGCGGGGAGCTTCTTCCCGTATGGGCGGTTGTTCCCTTTTTTTATTTTGAGGAGAACAGCATGCAAAATTCACCCGTGTTTGGAGCACCAAGAGCGTCAGATAACATGACTATCATGGCGCTGCGAAAAGCCAGAACGCCGTACACACTGGATGTTACGCTTGATAAGCTTCGTCATTACCTGACAGCAACAAGAAAACCTGATGCTGTTGAACTGCTTGAAAAGGCGGTTGCTAAAGCGAAGGTTGATAAAGCGTATTTCGAGCGATTTGAAAGTGCGTTAATGCATGGTTCGACAGTTGAAGGCCGCGAGTTATTTTCGGACTTTGGCGATTACTGGGCCAGAACGAGTGTGGAAATTCCATATTATCCACATCACGATGCAGTCAATGCTATTGATAGCGCGTTATTTCACATCCGAATTGGTGATGAGAGAGAAGCAATTGATGACTATTTATTTCTGCATCATCGTTCGGAAGCAGTTAAAGCCGGACTACACGATTAAGCCGTGATAAGAGGGGTTGATGATTCATCAGCCTTTGAATACTCTCTCGATTGAGAGGGTATTCCAAAGCACTCCCTCGGGCGAGTGTTTCGGAATACCAGATTCTTGGCAACAAATTTGTTGTCTTGAAGAGTCAGCCGGACTCACCAAAACCGGCCTCAACGTCTTTGCTGTACGCAGTTAAGGCAGGTTTCACCCTCTGGGGGATTTATCATTCCCTCAAAGGGGTTGGTGGATCTCCCTTTTTTATTTGTATTTAGGAGATCCATCATGCAAAACCAAGTAATCAAAGTGCAAACCAATGAAAGCATTATCAGCAAGCTGAAAAATGCGTTTACTTCACCTGGCTGCGTACTCTCTGAAGCGATGCAAAATGCCCGCCGGGCAGGTGCAAGCAAAGTAGAGTTTTCGTATTTGGATGAAGACGCGCTGCTCATTGTTGATGATGGCCAGGGAATTCGTGATTTAGCTGATTTTCTGACTTTGGCAGGTTCAGGCTGGTCAGAAGAAGTAATTCAGAAAGAAGGTGCCTTCGGTATGGGCAGCTTCTCAATGCTTTACTACTGTGATCGGCTGCGAGTGGAATCGAATGGCTATGGCTTTGAAGCATATACACAGGACATTTTGAATGGTCTTGAAATATCTGTGTTTCAGAGCGATGTGACATCAGGTACCAGAATCGCACTGTATGGCTACGAAATCAGCGATGAAAACAATGCCAGCCGGATTGAGCTTTTATTAAAGCGTCTGGCCAAAGGGTTTTCAATTCCGGTCTTTTATGACGGCGCAGAACTGGATCGTCCATACAGTCTTGATAAAGGCGAAGTTGAGTTCATTGAAACGTCGATTGGTTTCTGTGCATTGTCTGACTTTGACGATGACACGCTCATTGGCAAGTCAGGCCTCTATTACAGGGACTACGGTACGGATGTAACGTATTTGTTTTATCAAGGGTTGCCAGTGGATAGCATCTGGGGACGGGAAATATCGAATCGGGATTGCCCTGGTAACATTATCCATCTTGATGAGTTGCAATTTGATGTGCGGATGCCGGACAGAGATGTTCTGATAGATCAGGCAGTTCAGAGCGGAAAAATCGAAACAGTTTTAAAAGAGCTGTGGCGAAAAAAGTTTATTGAGCTGAAAGGTATATTGGAACCAGCCATGTTTGCCAGTAAGTTCCAGCGCGCCCTAAAATCGTGGGAGTGTTTGGATCTGCTCAATGATATGGATGTCCTGCCAGATGGGGTTTTATTTACAGTGTCATCTTTGCCTGAGAATGATTCATACAGCAGATATGACTACACCTCATCGATAAATGGAATGACAAGGCAAAAACTGGAGTCGATTGGCCAGAAGATCGTGTTTTTTAATAACGATCATGGTTATGACTACTTCAGACCGCATCAGTACGCCTATCACCGTGAGGTGTTGTGCGCTGATATGGGCTCGCTGTCCATGCTACACAAAGACCATTGGATACATGAATGGTTGTTTGAAATTGAAGATGAAGATCTGACTATAACGGTAAATAAGCCCGGAAAGGAAGGTCATTATTCTGGCTACGGCTGTTTCGATTATCAAACATGTGAATCGCTGGTCATAAACGGACCAATGGGTGAGGTAACTGTCCAAAATGACTGCTTTGCAGTTAATGAAGACTTTATGTTTATCCCAAGCGGTGCTTTGAATGGAAGCAATATTCGTATCATATGCAATTATATTGACTCAAATGATCAATTTGATGAGTCAGGTTGTAATTATGATATCGAACAGTTCCAGGCATTACTCTATTCACTGAACCAATCAGTGGAAATGGGGGTGCTTTCCATGCTTCGCACAAGTGGTCTTAGTCAGTTTTCACTGCAAGGCCGACAGCTGCAGGTTACGTTTAATGAAAATGGAGTGCCTGAAAAGGTAACCTTGTCTGAGTTGGACAATGCAGCATAAGAGGTAAGTACTACGGTGCTTACTAAATAATCACTACCCGTTGGGAGATCACTCTCTTCGGGGAGTGGTTTATCTCATTGATAACTTCTTCGCCTCTTCTCTGATTATTCTTTGTCTGGCATTAGCTGCTTTCATTTCTCTAATGAAACCACCAGATGCATAAAGCATAAATACTGCATCAGCAATTTTTCCGTCTTCTTTAATTGCTTGCATCTCATAAGTGCGAAGTATCTTATGATCTACCAGTTCTTCAATAGCGTCTTTAAGTTTTTCAATACGACGTGTGACCCGTTTATGATGCATCAGACCTGAATCTCTATCCACTTGTGAAAAGATTGTTTTGTATGCAGGTGCATCCAGGCCTGCATTGATAAATCTATCTGCCAATCGTTTGAATAACCATCGTGCTAGTGGTTGTTTAAGGCTCATAGCATCTGCATAGTTATACTGTCGATAATCGAATTTATTGATTGCTCGACTGATTAGAGAGGAAAACTTTACAGCTGACAATGCGTTTGGATCTCGAAGGTATGAAGCTCTATCCGCTAATAGTTTATCTGACAGAATATTGGAACTGTATGCTTGCTTGCCATTGACTGTAATTGTTAGACGACAGTTTTCCATTATTTCTAATGCTTGTTTTACCTCATCAAGACTTCGTTTTTTGTTGAATGTCTTGAGTTCCTTGATAATCATGTTAATTGAGAACTTACACCAAGATTCTTCACGGTTTGAATCATGGATGCCGTGACTTTGTTGAAGAAATATCTTTCTTAGAATGTCTTCGATGAGTTCTTCTGTCTCTGATGGGTAGAAGTCTATTTCTTCACCATTTAGCTCAATACGTGCAGGCTTTAACTCCATTTCGCATTCTTCACCTGCAGGGGATTGAAATTCTTTTCGGAGAATTGGAAGGGTTCCGGATTCACTTCTCATCGAAGCTTGAATTTGTCTAGAAACGCTATATCGTGGAATTGAATCCCAAAAGCTCAGTAGATTTGAGAGCTGTTCAGTGTCACCAGAGGGACCAAGCAGAGTTGCAAAAAGATCATGATTTTTATTTCTTTCTGGTAAACCTGGAACAACTCTATTGGAATCATTCAATTGGTCAAGTATTGTGCGGGCGCTGTTTTTAGTTTGTTCACTCATCTAATGGCCTTGACTGAATTTCAGCTGATATCCGTTATCGAAAAATATAGCACTGGATGATGACACATTAAAAAAACACCGCAACCCCTTTCATCATATTTCTAAGCTTACAATAAAAGATTAAGAGGTATAGAGGAGAGGATAGAGAAATAAAACATTCTTATTCAATAAGTTACAGCACGAAAAGTCCCGGAAACCTATAACCATCTCCCATTTTGAAGCTTTCTAAACATACCTTGTCCCGGAAACCTATAACTTTTCCCAATCAATATCCTGAAAACCTACAACGCTGATCCCAAGAACCTATAACCAAAACGCTTAAAATAAGGCATTTTATTTTACATAACACTGTGGATAACTAATCGAATCCTGAAAACCTATAACAAAAATCCCGAAAACCTATATCAGGTGTGATTTTGAACAGTCCTGAAAACCTATAACCCTCGCGCAAAATCATCCACTGTCGACCGCTCAATTGTCCCGAAAACCTACAACCTATCATTGATAAAGTTAGAGCTTCTTGGAGTTTTTGATATTCAAAATGTCCCCAAAACCTATAACCACAGAAATCGGTTATCAAAAACTTACATCAATGCGATTAATTGTCCGCAAAACCTACCACCAATATTGATAATAAACAGTGAGTTAGCAGAGTGTCCTGAAAACCTATATGGTAAGAATGCATAGAAAAAATCAATATTAACTGCCTTTCGATCAGAAGCTTAAGCGAGAATTGAGAACTAAAACAGCTTTGAATAACAAAATAGCCAATACAAGTCTCATATGACAGTTTGTTCTAAGAGAATTGTCCGCAAAACCTATAACCTAAAGACTATAAAATCAGGTACTTATAGATGTGTCCTGAAAACCTATATGTCTCTGATCCCAGTAATTATCCGCAAAACCTACAACCAATTACCAATATATACAGTAACTTAGCGAGCTGTCCCCAAAACCTATATGCCATCTATAAGAGTATCTGTCCTGAAAACCTACAACCCTACAAATTCAGTTACTCAGAACGATAGGAACTAAGAAAAAGATTTTATCTTGTGAACTAGATCTCTGTCTTGCTTTGACTTGCATGAGAGTAAGCACTATATTCACTATAACGATTTTTGTACCTGACTTTCATTAGTCAGGTATGAAGTGCTCGTCCAACACTCCAAGTGGACGCTCAACTATTCACCTGTTAGCAGGTGATGTCACTGAATTGATTATCTGTACGCAGATAATTCACCCATAGGGGAACACTCCCTTATGGGCATAGTGTTCTCCTTTTTTTTATTTGAGGAGTAACACCATGACTAGAATCAATATTCTTGAAGTAAGCTTTAAGGAATCGTCTGAGCAAATGTTGGAAGATACCATGCAAGATCTGATTTTATTATCAGACAGTATGACTACACCAGCTGGCAAAAAGACAATTGAAGCTGCGATTGAGGCTATTGCTGAAGAGCAACGTCGTAGAGCTGCTAAACCAGTTCTTGTTTCTATTTAGACTTCCGCTGTTTATCTGCAGTAAGAGCTAAAGCCCCACGGGGCTTTAGTGATTCTGCAATCTGAAAGGCAGTATCTCTGTCTTTATCCACCAATAACGCTTTTAAGATTTCGTTTGCTTTTTGCACTTCGAGATCTTCACGTCCGCCGTGGATGACTTTCAGAGTTTTCTTTTTTTCTGCCATTTAGTTTTCCATTTTCAGGGGGAGCTTATGCAAGCAATTCTCAATTTAACAAAAGAAATGACCTGGTGCGAGTTTGCCGGTTCAATTTTTGGACTGCTGGGCGCTTTTTTGGTTGCCATGCAGGCACCTGGATCAGAGTTTGGGTTTGTGTTCTTTTTAATTTCAAATCTTTTCTTTATCCGATTTTCAATAAGTAATCGTTATTTCGCACTGCTAGTGATGCAAGTGGGGTTTACGGCTACCAGCTTAATGGGGATTTATAACGGTTTTTTCGTTTAATCCTTCAACATCTCAGCAGTACGCTGTTGAGAATTTTTTAACCCGGAGGGTAACCATTCCCTCGCGGGGGTGCGGCCCTCAAATAAATGAATGGAGCATATTATGACTCAATCTCAATTTATCACTGATCAAGGCCAAACCGTTACCGTCGAAGAGAAGCTGGTCAGTATCCCTTACGGCTGGTCTGGCCAAATGGATGTCTCTGGGGTAGAGGAGTGTGACGGACATGTTTATGTCTCGAATACACCAAAATTCTATGGAACATACTGGGTACTCAAAGATGGCACTGAAATGTGGCTTGAGGATTTTCTTGATGAATCCGTTGCCAATAGTTTTGCTGAACAAGTGAAGCAGGCTGCACTCATTAAAATCCAACAAAGACATTAAGTAAGTGAAGCTCAAAACATAACGCTCTCTGGTTTTCCAGGGGGCGTTTTTTTTGAAGGTCGTTAAAATCACGAAAATGTAATTCAGAGGTAAGATTATTGCCCTGGATCACTACAAAAGTCGTAAAATTAACCTAAATATTCCCGTAACAATGCTCTAAGTCGTACAAATTACTGCGATCCCCGTAAAAGTGACGACTCTCATAGCCATCTATAAGAAGCTATTCAGTCAATGCAGGCCACTTTACGCCGCGATGCATAATTTCCAAGATAGACTTTTCTGGCTCATCAGCATTATAAAATCCCCAATAATTCTTAGTGTGTGGAGTTTTTAGCCGATTATGGATATTTCCGACATCGAGACACTGAATGAAAGCGTGAATTCTCCCATCTGGTCCCATCGCTTTGATAAGTAAGCAGCGATCGTCCTCACTATCGAATATCATATTTTCATGATCGTTGACCAAATACATATCTTCCTCCTTGATTAACTCTGAAAACTATCTATGCACTGCTGAATTATACCCAGAGATTCCGTAAGTCTTGAACTGACATCTTTCGCAGTAAAACGTAATATCCGCCAGCCATGGAGTGTCAGTAGATTCTGGCGTTCACGGTCACGTTGAAATTTATCTTTAAATGAATGGGCCGTGTGGCCATCCAGTTCGATGGCAAGCTTATGAGCTGGAAAGGCAATATCTATCTGAAACTTTCTTCCAGGGATTGCACCTTTTAATTCCCATTCACATTCTGGCCAGTACACCTGACAGCACTCAAACAGTACTCGTTGAGGTGATTTTGTCTTTGATCGCTTTTTACCAAAACCTGCAGGAAGTTTCTTTCTGACGTTCGCACTGTCCCTCTGGGCGATAAGCCCAAGTCGTTTAGCGTCTTCCTCAGACAGCCTGATGACCATGATCGAATACCCTCAATCTAAATTGATTTCAGGTTCTCATGGATCTGGGATCACGCAAGTTTGAGTCTAAATTTACTGAGAGGTTTGGATTTTTCGTTTGTTGCCTGTTATGGCCAGTGCCTGTTTACGATACTCATCGACGCTTACAGGAGAAGAGGAAGCCTCTCTTTCTTGAGGCTGATGGAGTGATTGCTTTTCTATTGCAGATTTTTGTTCCATTTTCAGCCGAGCAGCCACTTGTTCACTCGACTCGCCAGGGCGTGCAGCATCACGAATCATTTTGTCAGTAATTGCGCCGGGCTTGGCTTTGAATTCAAACTGGATATGGGTAATCACTTTGCCTGTCTTTCTTAGACCGTACTTAGCATCCAAATTTGAATGAACAGAGTTCTAGTTAGGAATAAGTTTTCATACACTTCTCCAAATGTCATCTATGTCTTTCCTTTCTGGTGATAACAATATCCGCTTGCAAAAGTAATTGAGTACTTCTTTGAGCAACTAATTTAGTACTTATTTTTTATAGCTACATTACCGCTTTTTGATAAAGCGATACAGCTAAGTTAATGAAATAACTAACATAAACACTATTAATGCCATACATGTCCTTAGAAATGAGTTAGATGCCCTCAATTGCTGTAATAGCAACTTTCAAAAACAGCACATATGGCAGAAATAGTGGTTAAGTACGAAACATCTTTCCTTTAAAGTGATAGTCGCTTTTCTTTCCAGCGATGTGCCAGTAGATAAAGCGCTGGTAATACCACTAACGTCAACAAAGTTGATGAAATGATTCCACCTACAACTACGGTTGCCAGCGGACGCTGTACTTCAGCCCCAGTACCGGTATTTAAAGCCATTGGCAAAAAGCCAAGGCTTGCCACTAACGCTGTCATCAAAACAGGTCGAAGCCGCTGCATTGCACCATCCTTTATTGAATTCAACAATGTTTCACCTGTTTCGCGAAGTTGTCGAATAAATGACAGCATGACAATTCCGTTTAATACGGCAATACCTGATAGCGCAATAAATCCGACTGCTGCTGAGATTGAAAATGGCATATCTCTAAAGATTAATGACAATATACCGCCAGTCAACGCTAAAGGTATTCCAGTGAAGATTAATAAAGCATCTTTCAAAGATTTAAATGCACCAATTAACAGAGCCAGAATTAAAACTAACGTTACCGGCACGACAATAGACAATCTTTGTGTTGCAGATTGTAATTGTTCAAATGTACCGCCATAGTCAATCCAATAACCTGGTGGGATAGTTAATTGTTCATTAATAGCTGATTCAATTGCACTAACAAATGATCCCAAGTCGCGATCAACTACATTAGCGGACACCAGCACATGGCGCTTACCATTTTGACGGTTGATCTGATTAGGTCCAATGTATTCTGTAATCTGTGCAATCTCACCCAACGGTACATACGATAAATCCGGGTCATCACTGTGATTTAATGAAACTGGAAGTTTTTCAAGGTAATTGACGTCTTGTCTCATCTCATCAGCCAATCTTATTACCAGCTTGAAACGTCTATCACCTTCATAAATCAATCCAACATTACTACCGCCTATTGCAGTTTGAATAGTTTGTTGCATATCTTGAATGCTTAGACCTAGTAATGCCAAATGCTCGCGATCAGGTTCAATTGACAGCATAGGCAGACCGGTAATCTCTTCCATACGAACGTCAGCTGATCCATCCACATTAGAAATAATCTCAATTGCCGACTTGCCAACAGTATTGAGTTGCTCCAGATCATCGCCATAGATCCTAACCGCTACATCAGCCCTGACGCCTGCAATGAGTTCATTAAAACGCATTTCTATAGGTTGGGTAAATTCATACTTATTACCCGGTACAGCTTCAACCGCCTCGCGTAATTGCGTTAGAAATTCAGCTTTGGTTTGAGTGGGATCAGCCCATTCTGCTCGGGGCTTAATGATAAGAAAGGTATCGGCTACACTTGGAGGCATAGGATCTGTTGCAATATCTGGTGTGCCAATTTTTGAGAAAACACGCTCCACCTGATCAAAATCACGAATAACCGATTCAAGTTGATTTTGCATTTCAACAGCTTGTTCAAGACCAGTACCGCTAATTCTCAAAGCATGCAGAGCAATATCACCTTCATCCAGTTTGGGTAGAAATTCCGATCCCATGCGATTGGTTAGGCTTGCCGTCCAGATGACGAAAAGAACCGCTGCAAGACTCACCATTAAAGGCGCGCGCATAGCCAGTCCGAGAAATGGTCTATAAACAAATCTAGCAGAGCGCATCAATAAGTTTTCACGATGTTGAACATTTCCTCGGACAAATATAGCCACTGCCGCAGGAACAAATGTCACTGAGAACAATAATGCGCCAATCAAAGCAGCCATAACGGTGAATGCCATGGGTTCGAACATCTTGGCTTCCACGCCACCCAAGGCAAACAAAGGTAAATAAACCAGCATAATAATTAACATACCAAAGACGGCTGGATTAAATACTTCACGAGTGCTCTCAGTGACCTCTTGAAGACGTTCCTTTAAGGTAAGTAGCCGTCCCAGCCTATTTTGAGCTAGGCCAAGTCTTCGTAAAGCATTTTCTACAACAATGACTGCACCATCAACAATCAGGCCAAAATCAATAGCGCCAAGGCTCATAAGGTTCCCTGAAACGCGATTATTAACCATTCCAGTAACAGCAAATAACATACTGAGTGGAATGACCAGTGCAGTAATAAAGGCTGCTCGAAAATTTCCGAGTAAAGCAAATAGTACGACAATGACTAAAAGCGCTCCTTCAAATAAGTTTTTCTGAACGGTAGCGATGGTTTCTTCTACTAAAGTCGTTCTTGTATATACCGCTTCAGCTCTCACACCTTCTGGCAGACTTCGATTGATTGTTTCTAATTTTTCAGAGACGGCTTTTGCTACAATCCGACTATTCTCACCAATCAACATGAAGGCTGTGCCTAAAACTGTCTCTTTACCATTTTGTGTCGCAGCCCCAGTTCGGAGTTCTTTGCCATGAATAACTTCCGCTACATCACCAATCTTAACCGGCATATCATCACGTTTGGCAATAACCACATTCCGGATGTCATCAAGTGTCTTAAGTTGACCGGGAGACCGAACTAACCATTGTTCACCATAACGTTCTATGTAACCGGCACCAACACTTTGATTATTCTCCATGAGAGCTGCTGAAACATCAGCTAAGGTAAGTTTGTTTGCAAGTAATTTGACTGGATCTGGTGCAACTTGATACTGACGCTTATAGCCACCGACACTATTAATTTCAGTTACACCTGGCACGGTGACCAACTGCGGTCGAATTATCCAATCCTGAATCGTTCTAAGATCTTCAGATGTATAAGGCTGACCATTTTCGTTTAGAGCATCTTCATCGGCACTTATTGCATAGGTAAATATTTCGCCTAATCCACTCGCTACAGGTCCCAGTTGTGGGTCAGCTTCCGGTGGAAGTTCGCTCCGAATTGACAATAATCTTTCGGTTATTTGCTGTCTTCCCAAATAAATATCAGTTCCATCTTTCAGTACAACTGTTACCTGAGATAGTCCATAACGAGAAATTGATCGTGTGTAGTCGAGTGAGGGCAACCCTGCCATGGCGTTCTCAACAAGGTAAGTTATCCTCTGTTCAGCTTCTAATGGGGAATAACCTGGTACATCGGTGTTAATTTGCACTTGTACATTGGTGATGTCAGGGACGGCATCAATGGGTAGCTTTAAAACGTTGTAGACACCATATACTGCAATTAGAAGGGTTAGAAACAGCACCAACCAGCGTTGATTTATTGCAAAGCGAATAATCGAATCAATCATATCTTATTCCTAGTGGTCGTGGCTGGCGCCATCTTTCAAGACTTCTGCCTTAAGAAGATAGCTATTGTTGATGACGTATTTAGTGCCTGGTTTGAGGCCGCCGGTTACTTCAAAATAATGTTTATCTTGGCGGCCTAACTGAACCATTCTGACCTCAAATACATTGCCAAACTGACCGAAAACCACAGGCATTTCTCGAAACGTTTGAATAGCAGAGCGTCTGACTGCAAGTGGGGCTTCGATACGTTCCACGACAACATTAGCTACGACATGCATGCCAGGCCGCCACGAACCGTCGGTGTTAGGAATAGTTGCTCTAGCTCGAGCAATATGGCCCCCGGTCATTTGGGGTGATAGGTAATCTACCTTGCTTTGAACAGTTTTCTCTCCATGAAGATCAGTTATTTGAACGTCCATTCCTTTTGTAATCTGCTCAATATCTTTGGGGAACATCGACATTTCTATCCAAACCTTGGATAAATCACTTATCTCTAATAAAGCTCCTATATCGGTATGAACGCCTGGTTTGACTTGGCGAGAAGTGACTTCCCCATTTGAAGGGCTGTTCACATCGTAGGTTTGTAAAGTCTGCTGATTCAGTACGGTGAGTAAACGTTGGCCCTTTTTGACTTTATCACCGGTTTTTACTAAGACTGTTTGAACAATTCCAGGGTAGGGGGCGTACACATCGAAGATATTGTCTTCTGACTTTGTGACAATCCCATATACCTTATTAGTAATAGTGAGTGTTTGTGGACCAGCTATTTCTGTTTCAATTTTAGAGAGATCCAGCAATCTATCGTTAATCTCAGTACGTCCCTCATAGCTTTCATAATGCCAGTGATAATTATTGCCATCTAAATTGGCGGAAACTTCGACTCCATAAGAGTGAGGTTCAATAATTTCAAGATCACCAAGTAAGTATTCTCCTTCAGCATTGAAATCGATTAAATCTTGCTGACCGCCAGTCCGCTCGAGTGTTACAGTCATGGCGATTTTTTCTGGTGAGATGGGAGTACCATCTGGGTGGTATGGATAAATGCGCATTTCAGGGGGGATACCTGATTCAAAAATAGTGACTTCTAGATTCAAACCATCACTTTCTAACAGTCGACCACCATGAGGGCCTTCAGCTGGTTCTTCATGAGTAGTGTCATCATGTCCATGGCCATGTCCTCCTGCAGCAAATAAAGGTGTATGAAATACAAAAACGAGGATTATTAAATAGAATTTCATGATTTATTCCTTAATAGCAGCGTCTTGCGTAATAACGCTTATTAGGTTATTTCCGGTTAAGCGCTCTAATTCCAGAAACTGAAGATGTACGGCGTGTTGGGCTTCGATACGTTCACGTTCAAAGTTGAAAAGCTCATCCTGAGCATCTACCCATTGCAAAACGCCATATTGGCCGAGTTGATACCCACGTTTGACTTCACTCAACAAAGAGTCTGCGACGGGTTGTAACTCAGACTGCAACCTTTCAAGATGATGGAGGTTACTTTTCATAGAAACTTGGATTCGGCCGAGGGCTATTTCCAACTGCTTTATTAATATTTCTTGAGTTGCGAGTGTTTCTTCATATTGCGCATGAGCGCTTGCAATATTGCCTTGGTTTCGATCATTCCATTGCAAGGGCATAGAAAAACTGAAAACTAACGCATTATCATTAGTGGCTTCTAATCGTCTGATACCTGCTCCCACAGTCACATCCGCTTTGCTTTCGGCTTTCGCTAATGACAAACGTGCTTCATTAATGCGTGAATTAGCAGCGCTTAGGAGATATTCAGGTGTTTCCTTCAAAGCCGCTTTCATAACCACATCACTGGGAATTTTGGGCAGGCTACTTAAAACACCTTCTACTTTGTCGAAGTCAGGCTTATCAAACCAATTAGCAGACAAAACGTGGAGGGAATTCAGATGTTCAGATGTTAATTGCGCTTGTTTGGCTTGAGATTTTGCCAATCGAAGTTCCATGCGCATTACATCAGCTTGTCCGACAACACCCGCTTTTGCTCGATGTTTTATGACTTGCAAAGCTTCATTTTCAGACTTTATACGCTGTTCGTTCCACTCAATAAGATATTGAAGTCGTAAGGTGTCGTAATAATCACGCATCATACTGGCGACTACATCAAGACGTTTAATGGCATAGTCTCGTTGCAAAGCTTCAGATTGTTGATCCACAACATCCATACGCTTCTCGATCTTGTTACCAAGTTCAAGCACTTGGCTCAAAGATAACGTCAGCTCACTTCCTGCCAGAAATCTAGTGTCACCTGTTCCCAAGGCATCTTCTAAATCAATATTCATTCTGGGATTTGGTTTCAGGCTTGCCTGAATCAATTGCCCGTCAATAGCACGCACGTGATAAGGATAGAGTTGCAACTGGGGATTCTGTTCGAGCGTTCTTTGTGTTGCAGTTGATAAATTAATGGCGGCAGAAACATTTGGATAAGCCAGCCAAAACAGCGAGACAACGGTTATCAGCCATTGACGCTTTAAGTTACGTAAATACATTGTTCCATTCCCATAGCAATACCTGCGCTAGTCAGGCGTTAAGAAATTATCAAAAAGCTAGGGGTTTAGGCGTTGGGTGGGGGTATGGGAGGTGTATAGGTTCGAAAAAATAGGCGTGAGTATGACTCTTCACCTAATGAATAATCAGATACGCAGAAAAAAAGTGGATTATGTTCGATTACATCACCAACAATATGAAGATTAGAGTGATGGGAATGATCTGCATCATTTTGATCTTCTAAATCATCCTGATGTTGTAACTCTGTAAAGTGATGATGTGCATGCGTATCGTCATGGATGTGTTCATTCAAATGCAAAAAAGCAGCAGCGGTACTGGAAAATACCATGCATACAATCAGCAAAAAGGATGTGAGATAGTTTGACTTCACGAAGAACACTATTGAAAAATTCCCGCCAGCTTATATTGGGAAATGGTTTAAAGCAACTTTGTTTGGGGCAGTTAAAGGATATTTTTCTTCTTTAACCCTTGCTGACACGTTCCTACCCAGTAGCTTTAGGGGGAATAAGGATGATGGATATAGAGCACGGTAGAGACTTTAATGATTAGTGATGGATTGTGGTTATCAGTTAATTATTACTGCTAAATCAGCAAGTCTTAAGTTCATTTAACCCGGATCCAGATATTGGTCGGCCAAATCAACATTTACCCGCCTAAATGTGGCCAATTTGGGTGATAGTCATCTATCACATATAAATGTGCGTGTCGCACTCCATCCTTGGTAGTGATGCCGCTTTGGGTATGTGCATGTTCGGTTGGCAGTGTGGTGTGTTCGTGCTCAATCACTTCAGGGTCTTTAGTAGGCCAGACCCTTAAAGCTATTAAAATACATAGTGCGCCCGCACTGCCAAGGACAGCAAATGTTAGGGGCATGCCATAATGCGTTCCGAACCATCCTGCCAAAGGATAGAATAATAACCAGCACGCATGCGACAGAGCGAACTGGGCAGCAAATAAGGCAGGGCGATCCTCTGGGTGAGAAGAGCGACGCAATAATCGCCCTGAAGGTGTCTGGGCAGTGGAGTAGCCTAATCCGAGTATAAACCACAACACCATAAGCGATGCTTGGCTCACGGCCAATATCCCTAAGAACATACCAATGATCATCAATCCGATACCTCCGAGCATTACGCTGCGATCCTGCAGCTTATCTAACAAACGCGGAAGGACTAATGCCGCTAACATTGAGCCAAGACCAAAACCGGTTAATGCTAATGCTACAGCGCTTTGTTTGAGGCCAAACTCTGCCTGAACAATCACCACGGTGTTGACGAAAACCATTGATGCAGATGCAGCCACCGCAGCATTAACAGCCAGAAGGCCACGTAATCGGGGCGTCGCTAAATAAATACGGAGCCCACGAAATGTTCGGTCATAAATACTACGGCGCTTTGGTGATGGATGCCTTGGTAGTATCACCGTTGCAACTAAAACTGCTGAAGCTATGAATCCCACAACAGTCCCGGCAAATAGAGCATGAAAACTAATCACAGTGAGCAGAGCTGCAGCCAACATTGGACTGATTAAGTTTTCCAGGTCGTAAGCCAGACGTGATAAAGACAATGCTTTGGTGTAATCTTTTTCTTCTGGAAGCACGTCAGGTATGGTCGCCTGAAAAGTAGGCGTAAAAGCCGCCGATGCCGCCTGTAACAAAAAGATGAGTACGTAGACTTCCCATATCTGAGAGACAAATGGCAGTGCTAAGGCAACACCCGCACGAACAATATCCAGCGTAACTAACATGCTACGACGAGGAAGGCTTTCGGCAAATGCTGCTGCGATAGGTGCAATGCCAACATAAGCGATCATCTTAATAGCTAACGCCGTGCCAAGAACCAAACCTGCATTTTCTCCGGCTAAATCAAAAGCCAATAGTCCTAAAGCCACTGTGGCTAGACCAGTGCCGATTAATGCAATGACTTGGGCAGCGAATAAATGTCTATATGTGCGATGAGCTAAGATTTCAAACATAGTCGCCTTAAGATCGAATCGGTGAGTTAGCTTAATTTGAATAGTTTCACTACACAATATGCTCTGACTGGGTTTCCCACAATTTAACGGACACTTTTCATAAGCATGTTTTAACATGAAAGGAAAAGTAGAAGATGAATCAAATGGGAACACGCAGAAAATACACCGATGAATTTAAAGCAGAGGCCATCAGGCTTGCGAGTCAACAGGGCAGCTCGATTCAGGGAATAGCGGACGATCTGGGAATCAACTCTGGCATGCTGCGACGCTGGATAAAGACGGCCAATGGCGTGCCAAGCACTCAAAAAAATATGGCTGAC
>NZ_JAJAEO010000001.1 GCF_020447225.1 Methylophaga pinxianii
CTGCTCATATCCAAACATCGGGAAGGCGGGGCGCACATGAAGGCAAGCTGGATATTCTCGGCCAACGACGTGGTGATCAACCTGGGGGTCATCACCGCCGGCGTCCTGGTCGCGTGGACCGGTTCCAATTATCCGGATCTGATTATCGGCACCATCGCGGGGGGCATTGTACTTAACGGTGCCAGACGCATTTTGGCGTTGA
>NZ_JAJAEO010000002.1 GCF_020447225.1 Methylophaga pinxianii
CTGCTCATATCCAAACATCGGGAAGGCGGGGCGCACATGAAGGCAAGCTGGATATTCTCGGCCAACGACGTGGTGATCAACCTGGGGGTCATCACCGCTGGCGCCCTGGTCGCGTGGACCGGTTCCAATTATCCGGATCTGATTATCGGCACCATCGCGGGGGGCATTGTACTTAACGGTGCCAGACGCATTTTGGCGTTGA
>NZ_JAJAEO010000183.1 GCF_020447225.1 Methylophaga pinxianii
TTTTTTTCAGTGCTGATGCATGTTTCATGCTGACTCGAATCGCGTCAATACTGACATCCAGAGTCATGGCATGATAACTGATATCTGCATTATGCACAGTGACCGGCAACGTTAATAAAACGCGTTGTGCCTGCCGTCTTATCGGTTTATCGAGACGAAGAAGCAACACACTCTTGTCTTCAATGGGAGGAGATAACTGTTGTTGTGCTTGTTGCTGAAATTGTCGAACTGCCTGTATCAGGGCTTCGTATGCACCAACGGTATATTGCCCCCCCATCCGTTCCACCAGCTGTTTGAGAATTAAATAACTGCGATCATCAAGATAATGCGTTATCTCACCAAACTGGTATGGCTGACATTCACCGCTGACTTTGCCACGCAAATCAATAATCCGCTGGCAAGGTTTTTGTAGACGCTGACGTTCCAATTGTGCCAGAAAGGCTTGGTTCTTAACTTTGCTGCTTTCCGTGGCCATTATTCAGTTAATTTAATTGAGTTCAGCAGGTGTTTTAGCTTGGATGCTCAGAGCATGGATTGTGGATGGCAACAATTCGGCTGCTGCCTCATAGACCAGCCGGTGTCGTTTAAGCGGGGACAAGCCATTAAAAGCTTCACTGACAATAAAAACCGTAAAGTGACCACCTCCGGTATTGCCCGCATGTCCTGCATGCAGATGACTGTCATCCGTAATCTGAAGCTGTACCGGATTCAGCTGTTGAAGAGCCTGTTGCAGTTGTTGTTGTGTCGTGCTGCTCATGGTAAGACCTTCCGAAAAGGTTTAACAATGACGTTAGCATATACCTCTGCCGCATGATAAGGATCTGCTTCAGCCCACTGCTGTGCACTTAGCAAATCATCAAACTCGGCCACCACAAGGCTGCCAGTAAACCCGGCTTCACCGGGATCTTCGCTATCAATTGCAGGATGAGGACCTGCTAACACTAAACGGCCTTGATTTTGCAATTCCTGCAAACGGGCAAGGTGAGCCGGCCGTGCAGTCAGACGGCGTTGCAGACTATCAGGTTTATCTTCGCTGATAATGGCATATAACATCAAGAGGCATCCTTCGAATTACCGTTGTCATTAATATGGCGTGACAGATAAATCGCCTGGCCAGCAATAAAGACGATAGTAATGGCCAGTGAGCCGAATAATTTAAAATTCACCCAGGTTTCTTCTGAGTAGTAATACGCGATATAAATATTTAGAAATCCGGAAAAGATAAAAAACAGAATCCATGCCGTATTTAATCTCGACCAAACCGCAGTAGGCAGTTGCAGATGGGCTGCCATCAGACGTTCAAGCAGCGTTTTGTCAGTGAATACCCGGGCTCCGATAAAGGCTAATGCAAACAACCAGTTCACTGCGGTGGGTTTCCACATCACAAACTCCGGATTTTGTAACCAGAGCGTGGCACCACCGAGCACCATGACCAGAATAAAGGTAATTAGATGCTGTCTTTCCACTTTGCCATGCCGCAGCAACCCATAAATCACCTGTGCGAAAGTCGCCAGCATCATCACTGCGGTTGCCACATAAATACCGGCAATATCATATTCCTGACCATTCCAATGGTAGGTACCACCACCGAACTTATAGGCAATGAAAAACAGGATAATAGGCAAAAAATCAGTAAATAGTTTCATCTTTTACTTCAGTTATTACAGAGATAGCCCATTCTAACGTAAAATCAACACCATGACGCACTATGACCTGCATTGCCATTCCACCGCCTCTGATGGCGGCCTATCACCTCAAGCACTTGTCGAACGTGCCGTTCAGCAAGGTGTCGATGTATTGGCACTGACCGACCATGACGGTACAGAGGGCATAACTGCAGCACTTCAGGCTGCGCAGGATCAGCCTCTTATTCTTATTCCTGGTGTCGAAATTTCAGTCAGTTGGTATAGCAGTACAGTGCATATTGTTGGACTGAATATTGATATTGACTGCCCTAAATTACAAAATGGTTTAGCCGAAATTCGCGATTATCGTCAACAACGCGCTGAAGAAATTGCGCAACGTTTGGAAAAATCCGGGATTTCGGGAGCTTTGGAGGGAGCGGCTCAATATGCTTCAAAAACCATGTTGGGGCGTATGCATTTTGCTCAGTTTTTGGTTGAAAAAGGCCATGCGTCTGATACCAAAGATGTTTTCAAACGGTTTTTGGTGCGAGGAAAACCAGGATACGTGCCCGGAAAGTGGACTGATTTACACTCTGCAGTGGAGTGGATTACCGAAGCAGGAGGACAAGCCGTCATCGCGCATCCTTTGCGCTATAAAATGACAAGTACTAAGCTGCGGCGATTGATTGAAGATTTTAAAACCGCAGGTGGACAGGCTATAGAGGTCAGTTCAGGACATCAACATCCGGATCAACTGAGAAGTGTTGCCGCCCTGGCTAAACAGTATGAATTGTTCGCTTCCTGTGGATCAGACTTTCATAGCCCCGATCAAAGCTGGAGTGAACTCGGACGTTTTTTACCTTTACCTGCTTCATGTCTGCCGGTCTGGACTTTATGGCAATGAATCATTCTTCCATTTGTATTATGGTATGAAGCAGACAAACTCCCAGCTGTTAACGAAGGTTTTACATGAGTCAATATTTTCAAATTCACCCTGATAACCCACAAGCGCGACTGATCAAGCAGGCTTGTCAGATTATCTTAAGCGGTGGCTTAGTGGTTTATCCAACCGATTCAGGCTATGCGCTAGGCTGTCATTTGGGTGATAAATCTGCCATGGATCGGATTCGTCGCTTGCGTCAGCTGGATGATGATCATAATTTCACCCTGGTGTGCAGGGATTTATCCGAGCTATCGGTTTACGCCAAGTTTAATAATGCCGTATTCAGGTTAATCAAAGCGCATACTCCCGGGCCATATACATTTGTATTACCGGCGACCAAGGAAGTGCCCAGAAGACTGCAGCACCCCAAACGTAAAACCATTGGGTTACGCATTCCGGTCAACAATATTGCATTGGCTTTATTAGAAGAATTAGATGAACCACTAATGAGTTCAACACTGATTATGCCTGGCGAAACCATGCCCATTACAGAAGCGGATGAGGTGGTCGATCGCCTGAGTAAACATGTCGATCTGATTATTGATGGCGGCGCCTGTGGTCCTGAGCCGACAACAGTTATTGAGTTTATCAATGATCTACCGGAAGTCGTCCGTGTCGGTATGGGCGACCCAGCCCCTTTTGAGGTGGAATGACCGTCTACTTTGTCTCATTGGTCTTGATTGCTTTCTCCATCTGGCTTATCGGAATTCTTCATGCTGAAGCGGATTGGGGCGGGCCTTCAGTGAATTGGCTGGATGGCTGGACGCGGCTGATTTGCCGTTATATTCAGCGATTACCAGAGCAAAAAATTAATTTACCTGAGACGGGACCAGCTATCGTGGTGGCTAATCATGTTTCGGGGGTTGATCCGCTGTTATTAATTTCGGCCAGCAAACGCCCATTACGTTTTTTAATTGCCCGTGAAGAATATGAACGGCCCTTGGTTCGTTGGGTATTTAAAAAAGCCGGCTGCATCCCGGTGGATCGCACCGGTCGCCCGGAGCAGGCATTAAGACAGGCTTTACGGGCCTTGCAACAGGGTGAGGTTATTGCTTTGTTTCCGCATGGCAAGATTCATCTGGACAGTGACCCGCCGAGAAAAATTAAAGGTGGTGTGGGCCGACTGGCAAGCTGGTCATCAGCGCCTGTCTTTCCTGTTCGGATTGATGGTGTCAGTGCTCAAGGTAAGGTTTTTACTGCACCATTTGTACCTAGCAGAGTGCAACTGACGATGGATTCAGCATTGCATTGTTCTACTGAAACCATGTCACAATGTTTACAAGATATCAGCACAGCTATTGAAACACCAATAAGCATTAAAAAGCCCTAACCATAGTTATCTATGTTTAATAATTAAACTGTTTTCAATAACTTATTGTTTTAATCAAAATAATTATTTTTCTGCGATAACTCACTTGATTTCCAATCGTCACCCCCCCATTTTGTAATTAACATATTTTTTACAGGGATATTACGATGCAAATCGATAAACTGACCAGCAAGTTCCAGGAAGCACTTGGCGCTGCCCAAAGTCTGGCCGTTGGACGGGATCATCAGGTGATTGAGCCTGCACATTTATTACTGGCATTACTGAATCAGCAAGGAGGAACCGTCAAACCGCTGTTGGCTCAAAGTGGTGTGAATGTGCCTGCCTATCAAGCTGATTTGGAAGCACAGCTAAAGCGCTTTCCTCAAGTTGAGGGCGGCAATGGTGATATTCGCATTTCAACCGAGCTAAACCGTCTTCTGAATCAAACTGATAAATTGGCACAACAACGCCAGGATCAATTTATTTCCAGCGAACTGTTGGTATTGGCTGCGGTTGAGGAAAAAAATCAAACAGGTGAATTGCTGCGAAAGCATGGTGCCAACAAAACGAATATTAATAATGTAATCGATAAAATCCGTGGGGGCGAACGCGTGACCGATCAAAATGCTGAAGAACAACGTCAGGCACTGGAAAAATATACTATCGATCTGACTGCTCGTGCGGAGAGTGGCAAGCTCGACCCCGTGATTGGCCGGGACGATGAGATTCGTCGGACCATTCAGGTGCTGCAACGGCGTACCAAAAACAACCCGGTATTGATAGGTGAACCCGGCGTTGGTAAAACCGCGATTGTTGAAGGTTTGGCGCAGCGTATTGTCAACGGTGAAGTACCTGAAGGCATGAAGAACAAGCGGGTTCTGGCGTTGGATATGGGCTCATTGATTGCGGGTGCCAAATTCCGTGGTGAATTCGAGGAACGATTAAAAGCCGTACTCAATGACCTGTCCAAACAGGAAGGCCAGATCATTCTGTTTATCGATGAAATTCATACCATGGTCGGTGCCGGTAAAGCAGAAGGCGCAATGGACGCCGGAAATATGCTGAAACCTGCCCTGGCTCGGGGTGAATTACATTGCATCGGTGCGACGACACTGGACGAATATCGCCAATACGTTGAAAAAGATGCGGCTCTGGAGCGTCGTTTTCAGAAAGTACTGGTCGGCGAGCCGAGTGTGGAATCGACCATTGCCATCTTACGCGGCCTGAGTGAACGTTATGAAGTGCATCATGGTGTGGATATTACCGACCCAGCTATTGTTGCTGCAGCGACCTTATCGCATCGTTATATCACCGACCGGAATCTGCCGGATAAAGCGATTGATTTGATTGACGAAGCCGCCAGCCGGATTAGGATGGAAATCGACTCCAAACCTGAAGTTCTGGATCGACTGGAAAGACGCTTGATCCAATTGAAAATTGAGCGTGTTGCATTGCAGAAAGAATCGGATGAAGCTTCCAAAAAACGTTTGGATACGCTGGAAACCGAGATGAAAAAGCTGGCGCGTGAATACACTGATTTGGAAGAAGTCTGGAAATCAGAAAAAGCGGCTTTGCATGGCAGTCAGCATATTAAAGAAGAATTGGAAAAAGCCCGGTTGGAACTTGAATCGGCTAACCGTAGTGGCAATCTGGAAAAAATGTCTGAATTGCAATATGGGCGTATACCTGCATTAGAGAAACAATTGGATATTGCGACCCAGGCCGAGATGCAGGATTTCACCTTGCTGCGTAACCGCGTTGGCGAAGAAGAAATTGCAGAAGTGGTTTCCAAGTGGACCGGAATCCCGGTCTCCAAAATGCTGGAAGGTGAGCGTGATAAGCTGCTGAAAATGGATGAAGCTTTGCACGAACGGGTTATTGGTCAGGACGAAGCCGTCAATTCCGTGGCTAATGCGATTCGTCGCAGTCGTGCCGGTTTATCAGATCCCAATCGTCCTAATGGTTCATTCCTGTTTTTAGGACCAACGGGGGTAGGTAAGACCGAGCTGTGCAAATCTCTGGCAACATTTTTATTTGATACCGAAGATGCCATGGTGCGGATTGATATGTCTGAATTTATGGAGAAACACTCGGTAGCCCGTCTGGTGGGCGCACCTCCCGGTTATGTTGGGTATGAAGAGGGTGGTTATCTTACTGAAGCGGTACGTCGTAAACCGTATTCAGTGATCTTATTAGATGAGGTCGAAAAAGCGCATCCGGATGTTTTTAATATTCTGTTGCAGGTTCTGGACGATGGACGTTTAACTGATGGACAAGGACGTACTGTTGATTTTAGAAATACAGTTATCGTTATGACCTCCAATCTGGGTTCCAATGTGATCCAGGAGATGGCTGGTGAAGATAATTATGAAGCTATGAAAAAAGCGGTAATGGAAATTGTTGGGCAGCATTTCCGTCCTGAATTTATTAATCGGGTCGATGATGTGGTGGTGTTTCATCCGTTGCAAAAATCACAGATTCGTGCGATTGCCGATATTCAACTGTCACATTTACGCAAACGACTGGCAGAAAAAGAAATGGGACTGGAATTAACCGATGCTGCTTTGGACCGATTATCTGAGGCAGGCTTTGATCCGGTTTATGGTGCCCGGCCTTTGAAGCGGGTCATTCAACATGAGTTGGAAAACCCCTTGGCACAGGCATTGTTATCGGGACGTTTTGTTGCCGGGCAAGTGATTAAGGTTGATGTGGAAGATGACGAACTGGTCTTTACCAGTGAGTTGAGACATTAAGAGCAAGAAATAGCCGGGGTGAATAATGCCAATTCATCCCGGCTCTTGCGTATTACCATGCTTTATATGGAAGAAACTTGCCATCAAGTGTGATGACAATACGATCCCCTTTGGGATCGGGCTTTTTTTCGACTTTTAGTGCAAAGTCAATTGCGCTGAC
Source organism: Methylophaga pinxianii (assembly GCF_020447225.1). Taxonomy (GTDB): domain Bacteria; phylum Pseudomonadota; class Gammaproteobacteria; order Nitrosococcales; family Methylophagaceae; genus Methylophaga; species Methylophaga pinxianii. Next base: position 6,791 of record NZ_JAJAEO010000183.1, read on the forward strand.
AATGCCATCACCGCATTTTTCATGGACGATTTCTTTGATACTTGGGCCATATACCGCCATCATTTCGTAGAGACGATAGAGCAATGGATCTGTTGGCACAGTCTGATCCCATTGCTTGTTGGGGTACTTTTGCAAGGCCTGTTCTACTTCGGTTTCAAGCCCCAAACACTGGCAAAGCTTTTGGGCCGTCTCAGCAGGCATACTGTTCATGCCAAGGCAGGCGGAGGCTGTCCATTCAGGTGACATCCCAATGGCTTGACCAATTTTTTCCCAGCTCAACTCTCTGGTTTCTTTTGCCACCATGATGGCTTGCGTCATAGCAAGTTTATTCATTGTTACTCCAAGATATTTATTGATGGGCGGATAAAAAACCAGGCACTGGAAACAGGTGCCTGGTCAACGAGGAAATCAGTTCATTTTTTCCGAAAATTCAGCGGTAGGGGCTCCGGTTTTATAATGCGTGGCATACAACATGCCGCCGGTCAGTACCAGACCACCCAGCAGATTGCCGAAAATTACCGGAATTTCATTCCACCATAACCAGTCAGTAATGGTGATATCTGCACCCATCAGCATGCCCATCGGGAAGAGAAACATATTGACCACCGCATGTTCGAATACCAGGCCAAAAAACACGGCGATTGGCAACCACATCGCCACCACTTTGCCGGCAACTGAGTTTGAGAGCATCGCTCCCACTACGCCAGTCGAAACCATCCAGTTACAGAGAATCCCTGCGACAAATACGGTAAACCACCCAGCACCGCCATGAGCAGCAAAACCTAAAGTACGAGCTTCAGCCGCTTTGGCAATCGCCTGTCCTGCAGCGCCGGGTTCGGTGGTGAAAGCAAAGGTCCATGCAATACCCACTAATAATGCGGTTGTTAAGGCCCCTAATAAATTACCTAAGCCGACCAGCAACCAGTTTTTCATCATTCCTTTGAAGGTACAGCCGCTTCTTTTATCTAACAATGCTAATGGCACCAACGCAAATACACCGGTCAACAAATCAAAACCCAGTAAATTCAGCAATACAAAACCAACGGGGAATACGAGGGCACCAACAATTGGCAAACCGGTTTGAACTGCGGCTGTAACGGCAAAGGCGACTGCAAGAGTCAGAATCGCGCCAGCCATGTAGGAACGGATTAAAACATCCCGGGTAGCCATTTTTAATTTGGCTTCCCCGGCATCAACCATCTTCTTGGCAAATTCGCTGGGCATGAGATAAGACATATAAACTCCAGAATAAAGTAGATATTAAACAGGTAAGCAGTTTGCATGTTTTATGCCGAACTGAACTTGTCTATTAATATCAATTGTTTATCTGTAATTTATGTGTTTTAAAGCTGCTGATGTTGCACCAATATGACCCGAAAAAAACTGTCCGGTGCACAAGCATGGAGCGTGAAATGATTAAAAGCGTCTTTTCAAAATGGTTGTGTCCAGACAATGGCTTCAAGCAATATGGGTTGAGGTCGGCCAATATAATAACCTTGAGCAAAATCAACACCGTAACCCCGCAATAGGTCCAGAATGGCTTCATTTTCAACAAATTCGGCCGTGGTTTTTCTATTTAACCCTTTGGCAACATCGACCAACGCCTTCACAAAAAGCTGGTCATCGGCATTTTTATCCAGATTTTTAATGAATATGCCATCAATTTTGATGATGTCTACCGGAAGTTCTCGCATATAATTAAACGATGAAAACCCCACCCCAAAATCATCCAGCGAGAACCGACAACCCAGTGCTTTAATGGAATGCATCATTTGCTTGGCCTGCTGAAGATTGGAAACAGCAACGGTCTCTGTAATTTCGAAAATGATGGCACTTGCATCCACTTCATATTCAGCAATGGTGCTTTCCAGCAAAGGCAATAGAATAGAAGTGTCAATCACCAGGCCTGATAAATTAATCGCAAAGCTGACGTTACGCTGCTGCTTTTGTAAGCAGCCTAATTGTTTCAGCGCATGTCTGATGACATAGTGATCAATTTGCTGAATAAGGCCTACTTGTTCGGCAATCTGAATAAATTTACCGGGCAAGCGCAGCTCTCCCGTTTGTGGATCCCGCATCCGTAACAAAACTTCGTAATGCTCTATTTTGTCTGAATCCAACTCCAGGATGGGTTGATAAAACAACACGAATAGATCTTGTTCTAGTGCCTGTTCAATCCGATGTTTCCATAATACCCGTGCTTCCAGTTGCTCACGGGTACGATCATCGATCGAGAAAGTATGATAAACCCCTTTGCCAATCGCCTTTGCTTGATACATGGCCAGATCAGCAAATCCCATCAGTTCATGAATACTGGCATCCTGAAGTGGGTAGTGCACGATTCCCACGCTGGTCGATACCTTATGATGAACGGCACCATATTCAAGTTGAATGGTACTCAGCTCATGAATGATCTTTTTTGCCAGGCTAATTGCACCGGCAGGATCACTTTCCGGCATAAGTATGGCGAACTCATCGCCACCTAACCGCGCGACTAAATCGGTAAATCGAGTCACCCGTTTAAGTGCTCGGGCTACCAGAATTAACAGTTCATCCCCCGCACGGTGGCCAGAGGTGTCATTGATATCTTTAAACTGATCCAAATCGAGATATAACAGAGTATTGCGGTGGTGATATCGAACCGCCATGCGCAATGACTTCTCGAATTCTTCAATAAATTTACGACGATTACATAGATCTGTCAGTGGATCGTGCTCTGCCATCCAGATGATGCGTTTTTCAGCTTCTTTCTTATCGGTCATATCCAGACCAACAGATAAGATCACTGCCTGCTGATTATCATGCTCTAACCTTGAGTGTAACCAGGATATCTGTCGAATAAGCCCATTTTTATCAATTAACTCGGCATCTTGCTGAGCAATACGTTGGTGTCCAGCCAATAATTCATTGAAATGGATGTTGGCTTGTATCCAGTGACCAGCTGGAAAAAGTCTTGCCACATTGGATTCAAGCATTTCTTTTTTGCTGTAGCCGGTAATTTTTTCCCCGTAATCATTAAACAATGAGATTTCAAATTGTTTGTTCATGGTTAACACGATTAACTGGGCAGTATTGAGCAGGCTTTGGATAAAGTCCCGTTCTTTTTTGAGTTCACGATTTTTAATTTGAACTTGTTGATTGCGTAATCTGGCGTTCTGATCCAATTGATCCAGAACATTAATCAACTGATTGGTGATATTGGAGAGATCAATGACCTGTTGATCAATATTACGATCAGTATCGGTTAATAATTGGCGAGCTTGTTGATATTTTTTTGCTGAGACAAGTGGCAGAGCCAACGATATCTGTTCGATCTGGTTTAATGGACGAGAAAGCCGATGTAATACCCACCAGCTCAGACCCGATGAAAACAGAATAATCAGTAAAAAGGGGAGTAAATAAATGTTGAGCAACTGTGACTTTTCAAAACTTCCCTGTTGCACCGTTAAAAGAATAATCACTGACAGAATAATCAGCCCAATGAACAAGCTGATACAAAAGATGCTGTAGGAGGTTTTCCAATGAAGTTGAAACGACGTCCTGGCCATATTAATCACATCCATGGGAAGTATTATGCCGGCGATTATGGCATATCGATGAAAGATAAAAAGACCCTAGTGCTGTTCACCTCGAGAAACTCGGGCGAGCACCCAGTCTAAAGCGCTTGCAGATAAAACACGTTTAAGGTAGGCAAACAGATACGTTGGAAAGGTTACAAAGTAACGGATTTTTGGCTGATCTGCTTCGATCGCGTGGATCAATTTATCAACGACAGCACTGGCTGGCAGGGTAAAAGGTGCTGCTGGACCTTGTGTTTGTAAACGTTTTTCCATGGCGTTATAGGTGACTTGATGCGCACTGGCATTTTTATCAATGTGTTGCTGATATTTGGCAAAGGCATTTTGTCGAAACTGACTGATGATCGGGCCAGGTTCAATTAGCGAAACACTAATGCCGGAGCCTTTCAATTCTAATCGTAAGGTATCTGCCAGACCTTCTATAGCAAATTTACTGGCATTGTAGGCTCCACGATAAGGCAGGGCGATCAGCCCTAAGACGGAGCTGTTGTAGACGATCCTGCCAAAACCTTGTTGGCGCATTTGCTTAATAACAAGATTGGTCAGCTCCTGAGTGCCAAAAACATTGGTTTCAAACTGTTGACGCAGTGCTTCACGGGATAAATCTTCAACGGCGCCGGGCTGCCCATAGGCGGCATTGTTGAACAACACGTCGATTTGCCCATCGAATACGATGAGTGCCTGCTTAACCATGTTGCAGATGGAGGGACTGTCATTTAAATCGCAATGTAAACTTTGGATACCGGCGGCGGCAAGCTTGGCTTGATCAGACGGTTTCCTGACCGTAGCGATTACATGATAACCCCGCCGGTGTAATATTTGGGCCGCTTCCAATCCAATCCCACTTGAACATCCTGTGATTAAAATATTGCGACGAGTAAGATTGGGCTTGTTTTTTGACATATAAGCAATCAGAGTATGTTTAAAATCATTATGGCTAAACATTTAAGCATATTGACCGCTAAATGCTATAGACGTTAGTTAATAGGAGTGGGGCACATCGCAGGTATGTTACAAGGAAATGACATTAGTCAGGCCGATTACGAACGGTTTCGGCTTTTTTTGGAACAAGCCTGCGGCATCGTTTTGGGTGATGGCAAACAATACCTGATTGTCAGCCGGTTAACCAAGCTGCTTCGGGATGAAAATATCCCGTCAGTCGCCGATTTGCTAAATGCGATTCAACGAGGCCATCCAAGACATTTACGCGATTCTGTTATTGACGCGATGACCACTAATGAAACGTCCTGGTTTCGTGATGGTGGGCCATTTGAGGTGTTTGAAAAACTAACACTGACCGATATGGAAACCCGGATTACACCGCCCTGTAAAATCTGGTCAGCAGCCTGCTCATCAGGGCAGGAACCCTACACCATTAGTATGATTCTCAGTGAATATATTCGTAAAAAACCGGATAGTCGATTGAAGAATACACAAATTGTAGCCACGGATATTTCCAACAGTATGCTGGCGATGGCGAAACGTGGAGTATATGAGGAACATGCGCTGATTAGAGGAATTTCACCAGCCAGACGGCAGCAATTCTTCAAACAGCTTGAAGGGCGCTGGCATATCATTGATGAATTGAAACAACGCGTGCAATTTCGAGAACAGAATTTATTGCAAAGTTATACCAGTCTGGGCCGCTTTGATGTGATATTTTGCCGCAATGTGCTGATTTATTTTTCTTCTGAACGCAAATCCGACATTCTCACCCGTCTTGCCCAGTCTTTGAATCCCGGCGGCTATTTGTTTTTAGGTGCATCTGAAACCATCAGTGGTTATACGGATGCCTTTGAATTACAACGAACGCCCCATGGCGTGGTGTACCGGCGTCGTTAAACGTCGGTTTTATCTGCTTCGGACTTAATCAATACGGTTTCACCAGCTTGTGACCTTGGAGTTGTTGATGGTGGAACGGGTTTTTCGCACCAGCCTAGCCAACTTCCAATATGTTGCAGAATCGTTTTTATTACCCGCCACAAACGGGGTAATAGCCAGATCATTAAAATTACAAAGAGCAGTAAGCCTGCTAAAAACCACAGTGGATGTGTGAGAGCGGTCCATAACCCTGCAATCACCAGTAAGTCTTCCGTGATGGAGGTGCCCCAGTTACTGAAAGGTTCGGGAGAAGTATTGATTAATAATCGACTGCCTGCTTTGGTAGCATGGGTTGCTGCTGCAAGTCCGCCCCCAAGCAGTCCTGCCGTCAGTTCAATTGCAGGGCTGACATCGCCAACCGCGCTGGCGGCCAGCATCGCTCCTGCAGGGATGCGAATAAATGTATGCAGAGTATCCCATCCGGTATCGACGCCTGGCACTTTATCAGTAAAGAATTCGATGCAATACATGATGCCTGCTGCCATCATCACGAGTGGATCACTGAGCAACTGCAATTCATCCGGCAAAACAATATGGCCGGTAGTACCCATATACCCCAGCATGAATACGGCAGCATATAAATTGATTCCACTGGCCCAGGCGGCTCCCATACTCAGCGCAATAATACTCACAGCATCCATTTTGAGACTCCTGTTTGTTATAGTGACTGGGGTCTGGATAAACAGACCTTGGAGTTTGTGTGGAGTACATTGGATGATAACCCGAACAGAGCTGCTCGCCTACGTTGATGCGTTATTGGCAACGTCAAGATTTCAGGACTATTGTCCAAATGGGTTGCAGGTGGAAGGTAAACAACAAATTAACACCATTGTAACCGGTGTGACGGCCAGCCAGGCACTGTTGGATGCAGCTGTAGCTAATGAAGCGGATGCAATATTGGTGCATCATGGCTATTTTTGGCGTGGGGAAGCTGCTCCGGTAATCGGCGTTAAATATCAGCGCTTAAAAACGCTGTTAGAACATGATATCAATCTTTTGGCCTATCATTTGCCGTTGGATGCGCATACCGAATTTGGTAATAATGTTCAGTTAGCCAAGCTTCTGGATATTGAAATCGATGGTCGTATATCGGGTACCGGCGATCCAGCAATTGGTTTGTGTGGCTGCTTAAAATCACCAATGCCGCTAGATGAGTTTGCTGACTATATTGATAGCAAGTTAGACCGTAAGCCTATGGTTGTCGCTGGTCACGATCGGGTAATCAACACAATCGGCTGGTGTACCGGTGCCGCACAAGGCTATATTCAGCAAGCTGCGGAATTGGGATTGGATGCTTTTATCAGTGGGGAAGCTTCAGAACAAACTACACATTTGGCTCGGGAACTTGGCATTCATTATATTTCTGCCGGGCATCATGCGACGGAACGCTACGGGGTAAAAGCATTAGGTGAACATCTGGCTGCACAATTTGGTCTGCAACATATTTTCATCGATATTGATAATCCGGTTTAATGGATAAACGAATGGCCATCAGGATGGTACGAACATGAATGACTATATAGACCAGTTAAAGCATTTTTTTCAGGTTCAGTTATGGCAGGAAACGGCTCAAAGTGCCAGTAAACTAAAACGTTTGGGTCGACATGCCATCCGTGTGGCCTATGTCATGATTCGACAATTATCTACCGGCGAGTTGAATTTACGGGCGATGAGTCTGGTCTTTACCACCTTGCTTTCCTTAGTGCCACTGATCGCGGTGGCATTCTCGGTGTTGAAAGCCTTCGGCGTACACAATCAAATAGAACCTGTATTGCTCAATTTTATGGCCCCGCTGGGTGAGCGTGGGGCGGAAATGACGAGTAACATTATTGGCTTTGTTGAGAATGTTAAGGTTGGTGTTTTAGGCTCAATCGGTCTAGGCATGCTGTTTTACACCATTATTGCACTGGTCCAGAAGGTTGAAAGTGCATTTAATTATGTGTGGAGAGTTAAACGCGCCAGAAGTCTGGCGCGTCGATTTACAGATTATCTGAGTGTGGTGATGATAGGCCCTGTGCTGGTTTTTTCTGCGCTTGGGGTGGCCGCCACCGTGATGAAACATGATGTGGTGTTAACGCTGCAATCAATTGAGCCATTTGGCACATTGTTGTTAGTGTTAAGCAAGTTGCTGCCTTATTTCATGATTGTATTGGCTTTCACCTTTCTTTATACCTTTATTCCTAATACCCGCGTTAAACTGGGCCCCGCTTTGGGGGGAGCGATAGTTGCGGGTGCGTTGTGGATTGGTCTGGGAACATTGTTTGCCACGTTTGTGGCATCTTCCTCGAATTACACGGCTATCTATTCCAGTTTTGCCATTTTGTTTTTCTTTATGATCTGGCTCTATCTGGGCTGGTATATTCTGCTGACCGGATCGCAGGTGGCTTTTTATCTCCAGCATCCCAGATTTGTATTGATGGGCGGAAAAACCTTGGTTTTAAGCCCTCGATTGCGAGAAAAGAAAGGATTGTGGCTTATGACGATTATTGCCCGACGGTTTTGTGACAAAAAGCCAGCATATACGCTTTCGGAACTGGAGCAGATCACGGCGCTAAGCAGTGAAAATCTAGAGGATTTGCTGGGTATGCTTGAGCAGGGCGGATTTCTGGTGGAAGTCGCCGGTGATAAAGTTGCCTACACATTGGCGGGTGATGTCAGCACAATTCGGGTCAGTGAAATATTGACCAGTTTGCGCAGTGCTGAGGAAATTGGCGTTTCGAAATTACAACAACACACTGAACCCAGTATCGAAGCCTTTTTTACCGAGATGAACAAAGCACAAAATGATGTATTGGATGATTTAAGTTTGCGTGATTTAGCCATAGGTAAAAATGCAGCATGATCGAAAAGAGTGCTTTACAAGGTAAGCGGATATTGCTGGGTGTCACAGGTAGTATTGCGGCATATAAAGCGGCAGATTTGGTCCGAAGATTAAAAGATCACGGTGCAGATGTTCGTGTAATGATGAGTCATGGCGGCACGCAATTTATTACACCGTTAACCATGCAAACGGTAAGTGGCCACCAGGTTTCTTTGAATTTTTTTGACGCCGATGAAGAAGCAGCAATGGGCCACATTAAATTAGCACGTTGGGCTGAATGGATATTGATTGCACCCGCCACGGCAGATTGTTTGGCAAAACTGGCCCATGGTTTGGCCGATGATTTGATTTCCACGGTTTGTCTTGCATCAGAGGCACCGCTGATGGTGGCTCCTGCAATGAACAATAAAATGTGGTCGCACCAGGCTACACAGCAAAATTGCCAGTTGCTAAGACAACGGGGTGTGGAGTTTATTGGCCCGGAAAGTGGGGACCAGGCGTGTGGCGAGCAAGGCGAAGGACGCTTGATAGCTGTCGATAATTTGCTGAAGCATTTGTTGACAAAAAGTCAGCCCGGCCCGTTAAACGGCATAAAGGTGGTCGTGACGGCCGGACCTACTCATGAAGCAATTGATCCCGTTCGATTTATTGCCAATCGCAGTTCAGGGAAAATGGGCTATGCGCTGGCCCAAGCGGCTGCTGAAGCCGGTGCGGATGTGACGTTGATTTCCGGACCAGTAGCGATACATCCACCAAGCGGAGTACATTGCATTCAGGTGGAGTCGGCTCAGCAAATGTATGAAGCGGTTATGCAGCAAATCAGCCCCTCTTCCGTTTTTATTGGCTGTGCAGCTGTCGCCGATTATCGTCCGGCACAGGCTGCGCAAAGCAAAATTAAAAAAACAGATAAAGACGATTTATCCCTGCAACTTCAATTGAATCCCGATATTATTACCGCGGTTGCCAACGCAAAGCAGCGGCCAGCAATGATGGTTGGTTTTGCTGCAGAAACAGACAATTTGCCCTATTATGCAAAACAAAAATTACAGCAAAAAAGGCTGGATGTGATTGCAGCTAATCAAGTGGGGGAGGGCCTGGGGTTTGGTCAGGATAATAATGCGCTGGAAATTTTTTGGCAGAATGGGCACAAGTCACTGACAAATGCTCCGAAACTTGAAATTGCACGCGAACTCATAACATTCATAACAGAGCGCTATCATGCAAAAGATTCAATTTAAAATTCTCGATGAGAGATTAGGCAACTCTATTGAACTTCCAGATTATGCGACGAGTGGTTCAGCCGGAATGGATTTGAGGGCTTGCCTTGATGCGAATCTCACACTACATCCTGGGGAAACCATTCTGATCCCAACAGGAATTGCTATTCACATCGATGACCCGGCATTAGCCGCAATGATATTACCGCGTTCTGGTTTGGGTCATAAACACGGTATTGTTCTGGGAAATTTAGTTGGCCTGATAGACAGTGATTATCAGGGACAAATATTTGTATCATGTTGGAACCGTGGCGATACGCCTTTTGAAATCGTCGTAGGGGAGCGCATTGCGCAAATGTTATTTGTGCCAGTAGTGCAGGTTGGGTTTGAACAAGTGACAGAGTTTACTGCCAGCGAACGCGGCAGCGGCGGCTTTGGTCATACCGGCAGAAACTGAGCACAAACGTGCTATTAACGCTGCAAAATCTGAAAATTTTTCGCAGAAGGCTAAGCTCTTTAGCTATTTTGTTGATGATCTTGATATGGGTTAGCGGCCTAGCTGTCGCTATCTGGATAAATGATTATCAAAAACAATCTGCCATAGCGGTGTTTAACCAACAACAGACAGAAAAGCTGGCGCTCGCCGCTTCAGGACTGACCGATATGCTGCAAGTCTGGCAGCAGCGTTTTAATGAAATGACGGCTGATGATGCGGCAGATCCGGTTGCATATGGCTGGCCTGATGCCACTACCGCTTGTGTGTTAACTGAAATACCCTCTGCACCGACTTCAGAGGCTTGCATACCCGTTAGCTTTGGAACGATCAATAGTTTGCGTCAGGCTACCAAACAAGGCATATCAGATATTGCCGTGATGCAGCCCAATACACCACAAGCGCATATCCTACTCAGCAAAAGTCTTGATAACGCAAGTTATCTGGTCGTGATGATGCAGGTCACAGAGTTAGAAAGCAAACTCAGAGAACGTTATTTAGCTATTGGTTCGGGAAGTCTGGCATTGCAACAAGGTGCTCAGAACTGGCTCACATTAATAGAGCAAGGTGACAGCAAAGCCCAGCAATCCAGTCGGATATATACACAAGCACTACCCGGTGCCTATTGGCGTTTAGCATTCTGGCCAGCTGAAGGTGTTGCAAAATCAGCGGCTTGGCCAGCATTGGCCATGTTGGCAATTATTGTGTTTGTCCTAAGCTGGTTAGTCGCAAATAAATTCAGTACATTACGACCTAAAAAACAGGCCCAAGTTGGTGCCCGGCCACGACCGGTTGAATATGTCGAAAATGAGGTCAATATCGATAATACGCCGACACCCGCTGTCATCCGTGTAGCCGCGCCAAAAGTTAGTAAAACCGAATCCGTTGATAGAGTCCGGCCGGTCGATATCAAACCGGTCATTTTTAAAGCCTATGACATTCGCGGTATTGTCGGCACTCAACTCAGCGAACCGATTATGCGGGTATTGGGGCTAGCGATAGGGACCGAGGCCCAGCATCAGGAGCAGACAAGGATCATTGTCGGCCGGGATGGACGGCTTTCAAGTGAAAGTTTCAGTGATGCGCTGATTGAAGGGATCTTAGCCAGTGGTTGCGATGTTACAGATATTGGCGCGGTTCCGACGCCATTGGTGTATTTTGCCTCTCAACATATGCAGACGCATTGTGGTGTTGTGGTCACAGGCAGTCATAATCCCCAGGGCTACAATGGTCTGAAAATCGTCATTGATAATAAAACTCTGTCAGGTGACGCAATTCAAGGTATCTATCAGCGTATACAACAATCACGTTTATATAATGGAGAAGGGCAGTTACGTCAGGCAGATATCATTGACAGTTATATTGAAAAAGTGAAACTGGCGATCACGCTCTCCCGTCCGTTAAAAGTGGGAGTGGATTGTGGCAACGGTATTGCCGGGAAAGTGATGCCTCGCTTATTGACTGCATTGGGCTGTGAGGTGCATGAGCTGTTTTGTAATGTCGACGGCCATTTTCCAAACCATCATCCTAATCCTGCGCAACCACAAAATATGCGTGATATTTCCAAGCTTGTCCGTGATAAGCATTTAGATATTGGACTGGCATTTGATGGCGATGGCGATCGATTGGGAGTCGTCAATAGCGAAGGCGAGATTATCTGGCCGGATCGACTGCTAATGTTATTTGCCGCAGATATTCTGAAACGTCATAAAGGCGCTACTATTATCTACGATGTTAAAAGTTCGGGATTGCTTGAGCAGGTCGTAACTAAAGCTGGCGGCAAAGCCATCATGTGCCCTTCTGGGCATTCACTCATTCGCGCTGAGATGTTAAAACATGATGCCAAGCTGGCTGGTGAGTTAAGCGGACATATCTTTTTTAATGATAATTGGTACGGTTTTGATGATGCTTTATTTGCAGCATGTCGGTTATTAGCCTTGATTGCAGATGATCCACAACGTCGTGGCGCTACAGAAATTTTTGCAGCCCAACCACAGAGCTTTAACACGCCGGAAATTTTAGTTGATTTAGATACAGCGGAGTGCCGCCGTTTTATGACACAATTTACTCAAAACGCCCAGTTTGAAAATGCTGAGATCATCACAATCGATGGGGTGCGAGTGAATTTTGACAAGGGCTGGGGGCTGGTTAGAGCCTCAAATACAGTACCAGGTTTAACATTACGTTTCGAAGCCGAAACTGAAGCGGATCTGGAGCAGATTAAGCATCAATTCATTCAACAAATGTTGCAGGTAAAACCTAATTTAAGCCTGAATTTTTAATTTTACTCACCAGACAATCTAAAAAATTATTGAAACTGGTCACTATTTTGCATAAGCAAAAAATAATAAAAAAAGCCCGGTTTAACGACTTGGGACAAGGAAAAATCGTTAATGAGTTTGAATACACAGAAAGCGTCACACATTGCTCAAGTTCTGACTGAGGCGTTGCCCTATATCCAACGTTTCTCAGGTAAAACGCTGGTCATCAAATATGGTGGCAATGCGATGATCGACGAAACATTGAAAAACAGTTTTGCCCGCGATGTCGTTTTACTGAAAGCGGTCGGTATCAATCCGGTGATTGTACATGGCGGTGGACCGCAAATTGGTCAGCTATTAGCAAAAATCGGCAAAGAGTCGGAATTTATTAACGGCATGCGTGTAACCGATACCGAGACCATGGACATTGTTGAAATGGTTTTGGGGGGGCAGGTAAACAAGAGCATTGTGAACTTGATCAACAATCATGGCGGACGTGCTGTTGGCTTGACCGGCAAAGACGGTAGTTTGATTTTTGCAGAAAAAATGAAATTTGCCTCATCGGATGACGTGACCCATGACGCACCAGAAATCATAGACCTGGGCTTTGTCGGACGGGTAACCAGTATTGATACCAGTGTTATCGATATGTTGATTCATAGTGATTTCATCCCCGTTATTGCACCAATTGGTGTCGGGCAGGATGGACAATCCTATAATATCAATGCCGATCTCGTGGCAGGCAAGATTGCTGAAGTGCTTCAGGCTGAAAAGTTAATTTTATTGACAAACACACCTGGCCTGCTAGATGCTGACGGGAAGCTGCTTACAGGCTTGAATGCAAAACAAGTCAATGATTTAATTGCGACAGGTGTCATTTATGGTGGAATGTTGCCGAAAATTGGCTGTGCGTTAGATGCGGTTCAGGCAGGGGTAACCAGCTCACACATCATCGATGGTCGTGTACAGCATGCGGTCTTACTGGAAATGTTTACGGATGAAGGGGTTGGCACGCTGATCCGTGGAGGCGGTCGATGACGGAGCAACAATCTACGCGTGCCCAGAATAAACAGTCGCGTCATCAAGCCATTCTGGAAGCTTTGGCAACGCAACTTGAACAACATCCCGGACAACGAATTACCACAGCACAGTTGGCTGAAAGTCTAGGTGTATCTGAAGCGGCGCTTTATCGGCATTTCCCGAGTAAAGCCCGCATGTTTGAAGGTCTTATCGAATTCTCAGAAGATACAGTTTTCGGTCTTATCCGCAGGATTCTCGATGAAGATGAGAATGCGGTATCTCGATGTGAAAAAATCATGGCATTGATGCTAGGATTCAGCTCAAAAAATCCAGGTATAACGAGTGTACTTGTTGGTACGGCTCTTACTGGCGAGACAGAGCGGCTTCGCCAGCGAGTCAGTCAATTTTTTGACCGATTGGAAACACAGTTCCGGCAAATATTGCGCGAGCGTGAATTAACATTGACTCAAGCTGGTGGTCGACCCGTTAATGAAACGGCTAATCTGCTTCTCAGTATTGTTGAGGGGCGCATGCAACAGTTTGTTCGTAGTGGGTTTCGCCAATCACCACTTCAAGGGTGGGAACAGCAATGGCAACTTATCAACATGATTCTCAGGACATACGCATGATCAATGTAGTGGTGTTAGGTCGTTCGATACCGAGCTTAATTAATCTGGCTGATCATGATGATCTCAACATTACCATGATTCAGCCCGAGACAATTGATGAAGCGGTAATGGAAATTCAAGCCGCAGAAACTGATATAACTGTGCTGGAACAACATAACGAGCGTATCAATACCGATATTTTATGTTTGGTTTTGGCGACAAGCTACTCGCATAATCAAACCATCATTTTGGCAGAAAAGTCGCCTGACTTTGAACAGCTAAAAGCCACAGGTTTTAGAGCTCGTGGTTATATTACTCCCACACAACATGACAAATTAGTTAAAGCAATTCGAGCTGTACATGATGGTGAAGCCTGGCTACCAAGACGCTTGGTCGCCGATATGCTTAATCATTTTGCTGCTGGAGATATCGGCAGATAGTTAAATTATTGACCCTAATATGATTTCTTCTGGCGGAAATTTTGCATACTCGAATATTGAATATTTCTAAATTATTTAATATTTAGTACCAATGTACAGTAGATCGGTCTTCCTAGTCATGGGAGACTATTTGCAAAGTCGGTCGCATAAGTTGTGTTGACCTAAGGAAGCAGCATTTCATCGGAGAAGCATTATGGCTACAGAAGCCGGAATTATTTCAGCCTTAATTGGCACTGCAACTGCAACAGCAGTCGATGGGACTGTGAGAAATTTACAGGTCGGTGACAAAGTTTTTCCCAACGAGATCATCACTACAGGTCTTGCTGGCGCGATCGAAATAGAATTTCCTGATGGCAGTGTGATGGATTTGGGAAGAAATTCTCAGGCCGTATTAGACAGTGAGACATTCGATTTTGATGTTGCTGCGGCTGAGACGCCTGCCCCTGCCACAGATGTTGCCGATGATATCGATGCCATTCAACAAGCATTACTGGCTGGCGAAGATCCAACTCAAATCGCTGATCCAACTGCAGCTGGACCGGGTGCACAGCCAACCAGTGAAGGCGGAAGCGAAGCAGTTTTTGTGGATTATCTCGCTCCCCGAGTCACACCAGATGCGGGTTTTGAAACGACTGGCCCTGGCGTTGATTTTCTAGATCCACCACCGTTTGAGTTTTTGGTTGATGAGTCGGATGATTTGGATCCAGTAGATCCAGTAGATCCAGTAGATCCAGTAGATCCAACGAATGCTCCTACCTTATTAATGAGTGTCGGTAATGAGCAATCAATAGTCGGTGAAACAAACCTAATAAGGAATGGTAGTTTCGAAAATATTGGTGGACCTGAGGCTACACTTGAATCGAACCCAACAACTGGTAAAGATAACGCCACTACACAATTCTTAAAAATGGGAGAAAGTGCTCCAGACAGCCTATCTGGCACAAAATTCCTTCAAATGACTTCAATGGAAGGCTGGACGTTATCCGATGGTTCTGTAGCAATGGAACCACATGCTAAAGGTCATGCTGGTGTAGGTACCTCAGATGGCGAACATTATATGGATTTGGGCGCCAGTCCAGGCGAGATATCTATTCAACAACAAGTAACCGGTTTGGCAGATGGTGCAAGTTATCAATTAAGCATTGATTATTTAGACAAAGCGGCTAAACAAGAAGGTGGACTTGCAGGTCAAAGATCTGGTGTATTACAGATCATGTGGAATGGAGAAATAATTGCCACGATAGACGGCAATAACCGTACAGAATGGTTAACCACTACTCACGTATTAGTAGCAGGCTCTGGTGATGGAAGTAATACGCTTGTTTTAACTGAAGTAGGCGAAAATGCTGATAATTGGGGCATGGCTGTTGATAATATTCAGTTAGCACCAATTACATATCAATATGATTTATCCATTGCTGCTGGAATGCTGGAATCTAGTGCAAGTGACCAACTTGGGCCAGTGAGTTTATCGGCGAGCTCTTTACCAGAAGGTGTTTCAATAGTTGGGTTGATGCCTGACGACGATGGTTTTTATCAGTTTGATGCTTCTGATGAAGTAGTATTAACACTGCTTTCAGACAAACAACTTACTGCCGATCAAATCAATGAAATCAGTGGTTCAGTAACCTTGACTATGGATGATTCATCATCAAGTGTAACTGAAACAGCTTATGCGGAAATTACCGGCGCATCCACAGATGATGTATTAATAGGATCTGATGCAAATGAAATGATCATTGGTAATAATGGCGATGACATTCTTACAGGTGGTGCTGGTAAAGATATTTTTGTTTGGAATACTGGTGATGAAGGTGGCATTGGTACTCCTGCTATTGACATCGTGAATGACTTTAATATCGCTGATGGTGATGTTCTGGATTTCTCGGATATTCTTGTTGGTGAAGATTCGGGCAATTTAACGGACTTTATTTCGATAACTGAAGATGGTTCGGATATCGTGATTGAGCTTAAACCCGATGCAAGTGATGTGACACAAAAAGTAACGCTTCAAGGAACGTCATTAGCAGATTTGGGGCTGGGAGGATTTGATACCTCAACTCAGCAGGCGGAAATCATTAATAAGCTGGTGCAAGATGGCCATGTGAATGTAGATAGTTAAAACATAACCGTAAATATACAAAACAATAAACCCGCTTACAGCGGGTTTATTGTTTTTATTAGCAAAATTATTACCAACAATTTGCTCCATCTGCATTTCTTTGTCCCACTTCGTTGATACTCATCGTGCCACAAAGGTCACCGGTTTGAGCCCCTTTTGGGATGGCTCTTAATGTGTAAGAGCTTGCTCCTACATTTTGTAAGTCAAGGTCATAGAACTTGCTATTTCCTAGTTTTGGTGATTCATTAAAGGGTAATGTTTCAGTAGTGGTGCCCGCATAGGTAAATCTTTCAGTATAATAACGCTCCATATAGCTTGAAAGCTCAAGTAAATCAGCCTGAGCATTTGCTCTTCGTGTTTCTCTAATCTGCTCTTGGTAGGATGGATAGGCAATTGCTGCGATGATTGCAATAATGGCAACGGTAATCATCAACTCAACCAAAGTAAATCCACCGTGAAGCTTATTATTCATCGTTATTCCTCAACATCCTGTTCATCATTTCTGATAAGCCAGATATTCGATATTGTGTTTAATGCATCATCTGTTTCAGAAGTCATCTCATAACCAACAGATGAACCTTCTAGAATAACTTTTTCTTTTAATACTCCATTTTCATAATGATGAATTATTGTTTCACTGTTTACTAAAAAAGGCTGTCCATCAATTTCAATAGTAGAGGTATCATTGTATGGCGCGGTTACAGTGCCCCTATGCTGAAAAGGAGCAATAGCATAAACATAGCTACTGAGTAATATTAGAAAAATTAGTGATAAAAATTTCATAAATTTCACCTTTATCTAAAGATAAACTCCAATTGACGCCATGATTGTCTACCTTCAAAACCAGGCCCAGGATTTTCAACGGTCACTTCAATATTTCCTGATGAGCCACTGGTATATTTAAATTCTCGTTGACCACCAGTATCCGTCGCTATACTGGGAGTAGGAATAATCCCCACTCCAGATTGTTTTCCGCTTGTAGGAACATTCACATCATTAGTAGGGTCATCGTCATCACAGTTGGCCACACAAACGTAGTCATCAACTGAGAATACGCCTTCCCCTGTAATATCAAAGGGTGAATAGGATAAACGAGCTCCAGTTGCGAAATTAAGTTCCATAAGCCAACCAGAACCACCGAAGTCGCATGGATCATCTGAAGGAAGTAATGTTGTGAAAATAATACGTCCATTCCGAATTATCGCATTGCTTACCTGCCGTTCTCCAAGATTTTCTGTTGCATTTGGACTAATAAGATCGATATACCAACCCAAGTCATTAGTCCAGTTAATACTATTATCTGAAGTCACCCGATAACTGGTGCCATCCACAGTTACTTCGTCAGTGACACTTTGTTGGAGCAAATCGCTTCTGCTAAAGGCTGTTAATGATGATTGATTCTTATCCCAAACACCATAGAAGGATTGTGTGACTTGACCACTAATACTATTGTCATTTACTTCTAGATATTTACCGGTACCAAATAACACTAAAAATCCGTTTGAAGTAGGATGCCTGACAACTTGCGGGCGAGTTGTTATAGGCTGGATATTACTACTATCACAAGTCGCTCCAAAACAGGCTTTATAGAGGGGTTGAGGATTACCACCACTGCTATAAGCGACAGCCCAATTGTTAGTGTTTGTACTGGAAAGATCAAATTTCCACATATTGCCAAATAAATCACCGGCATATACAAAATCAACAATGAAGTCCCCATCACTGTCGATTGCCGCAGGTGATGCGAGGCCGTTCGGATTTTCAACTGTTCCAACTACTGTATCAATTTTTTTGATTAAAGAACCATCCGAAAGATCAACAATGTATAAGAATGCTCTCCCTGTTGTACTGTCGTTTGTATCATCCCCATCTAGGTTATTATCGACGATATTGTTATAGCCACCACTAAATATGGCTGCCCAAACCCCATTTTGCAGTCTAACAATGCTGGGTTGACCGTAGGTAAAACCTAAATCAGCATCATCTTCATCTGTAAACTCCCATAAAACTTTACTAGCAGCAGTACTTTCTGTAGTAAACGCACCTGGATCGGTCACATCCAAAGCGAAAACACCTTGTCCTCCGCCACCAAGCCCAGAAACAAGCACAGTTTTCCATTCACCATTGATAAATGCATCAACCACTGTAGGGCTGCCATCAACATAATTTTTATGGGTGTAATTGGGATTAGCCAAGTCAGGTAATTTACTGAATAAAATGTTCGGAATATATGCAAATAATTCTTGCCCATTATCGGCATTAAAGGCATGCAACATCCCGTCATTGGCTCCCACATAAACAACTGGTTGGCGATCCGTATTTGTTGTTCTGAAGGTTGAATAAGGACTTGCATTCTCCGGAGCATCAGTTCCCCAATTATCAGCATACCGTTGAACTGGTGCCGCAACATAAGCAGGAGCAGAGTTAATAATGTCGCCAAGCAAGTAATTACGATTTCTTAAATCACCACCATTACTTAGCTCATTACTTTTATTACCACGAAGATAACTCAAGATAGTTTCTGATATAAGTAATGCTTGTTGTTCGGCAGAAATATTAGCCCAACGGAATGGTTGTCCTTCATTCCCATCAAATGTCACAATTTTCCGATCATTTGCAGCTGGTATGAGATTTCTGGCATCCCATACGGGTGGAGTAGAAAGTTCTCCGAAATTATCATTTTCAGTATCGTTGATGATGGGGAATCCAAGCAGTTGTCCAGTCCAGTCCCCACTGTTAAATCGTGCCTGATACACAAGGCTTTCGCTAGAAATTGCCCCAGAATTTAATGCAACTGACGATGCTGAAGAGGTACGATCAGCGATATTAGACAAAATACGACTTAATTGTTCAGAAAATGTATCTGGATCGGAGGCACTAAAGAACCCCCCACGGCTATTAACCGCAGCATGTAAAAGATCATCTAATTTTGCTTCAGTACTACTAGTGGGCTCGGGCCAGGCAATTTCACTGCTGGTACTGATTGCATTAAAAGCTGTATCTGGGTCGATAGATCCAGATACGCCCAAGCCAACTCCAAATGTGACCATGTTCTGCCAAAATGATGGATCTAAGTTGGATGTCGGTACTTTATTATCTAAGTCAGTTCTTAAGTCGCGCTTCCAAAAATGCATAGCGACGTCAGCAAGAGTATTAGAGAAAGAATCATTGAATGGGGATACAGGGGAATATTGATAATCTTCATAATTTAGACCTGAAATTACCAAGCCGGCAGTATTATCTGTGTTACCAACTGTGTCAGATAAGGTTCCACTCCAGTAACCATCTGTCATCATAATTGCATAACTAGCCCTACATTGGAGATGAGATGTATTATCATTTTCCCCTGGTGTATTGCCCCATGGTCCACGGTTATCTGAACTACTAAAATAATTGCCCACATCGTAAAGAGCTTGTCTTAAAGGCGTTCCTGAATTCGGAATTGTTCTTTCATAAAGGTTGGTAAAAAAGCCAGCCCGGTCAATACCAGAAAACGGACGTACGCCAGTGACTACACTGCCACTACTTACTCCATCAATATTTATACTGCTATTATTAATGGTTGCATATCCAATACGCATTCCGGGACTTTGCTTAGCAAAAGCTCTTCCAATTCCAGCTCTGGCGGTTAATACTCTTGAGCGATAGTAGGTATACCAATTTGCAAAGTTTTGTATTTCTTGAGCATAAGTGCAAATTCCATCATTACATTCATTACGGTTTATGCGACCATGACCTGAGTATTCGTCTATGGTTGGTCTTATTTCAAATGGACCATCAAAGTTTGCTATAGCCCAACGATTACTAGTTTTATCTCCTGTAAACCAATAATACGTGGCAGGCCAAAATGTATTAGTTGAAAGGGTTTGATTTGAGCATTGACCTGAACTGGGACCCGTGCATTCACGCCAACTATCAAATTCGGAAGAGCCTGTACCAGTATCTGTTCGATTATTAGGTATAGTAAGATTTCTTGAACCTCGGGTAGTCCTAACCGGGTTATGATAAGCAGAACTTGGGTTTGCCGGTGGGAAAAGGCTTCCGTCCGCCTTAACCCATGGGGTATACGTGACGGATGGGTTGTAATAAAGAGAGTTTATCTGTGGAGAACGAGCTCTTCTTCCATGTACGCTAGAAGAAAGAATGGTTGCAATGTTACTATTATAATCGTTGGAGCCATAAACCTGAGCAGCACGAGGATAAACAAATTTTGTGTTAACGTTTAATGACGCAAAGCGAAATTCTTCATCTGGCATAACCTCATAATGCATTGATCCGGAATCATCGAGAATAAACATTATGTTGGGTTCAGCATTTCCACCTAGATATAATGGAGCATTACTCAAATTTAAGGGAGCCGAAAATACTATCGAGGGACTCAAGCTGGAAAGTAAAAGGAGGTACCATAAGTAAGCTAATTTGTTCATGATTAAAATCTCTTAGCCATTGTGCTTTGAAGCAGGATTCGTGAATTAGCACTTCCTCCTGTACCACGTGCAGTAATTCGGTAAAACACTTTACCTGTAGATGGACCACCACCTGTACCTACCAGTAAGTCATCATTTACAAATTGTTGATATTCAATAATGTATCGTGGATTAACAATGTTGGTCGTACCAGCAGTGGTTTCAAAAGTAATAGCATCTGCTACCTGAATTGCATTACTAGCCCACCAGGTTCCATTTCGTTCTTGCCACCAATTTTTAGCATTGGTAGCGTCAGGGTCCATAGCATCTCCAACCCAAACTACATTCGAACCATCTGTGGTCGCTTCTGGCTCTACTGATAAACTTGCAATCCAGGCTTCTCCTGTACGTAAAGCGGTTTCAGCGGCTTGAAAGGCAATTTCAAGATCCAATGTATTCCCCGCCATTTTTTCTTCCAAGCTACTTGTTCGTATTGCCGCCAACCCGAGTATCATCATTAATAGTAAGATCACCAGACTGACAATCAAAGCCGCACCATGTTGTTTATTTCTGTGGCTGATGTTTTGCATTAAGAAACCCTATTGCGAAGCGTAAAGGTTTTGGTATAAACAGAGCGAAGTCGACGATCGTTAGCTGTAACATTAGTATCATTAAATCGATAAGTTTGGGGCCCATCAGCAGTTAGGTTATCTTCAATGCTTCTTAGTAATAAACTAATTTTTACGCTCAGCACATCATTCCAATTACCCACAGCATCAGCAGGCTCGTAAGTAGTTACAACCCCATCACCAGTGGTATCGATCCCATATAAGATTTGCATATCTTCAATGCCTTCTACCAATTCCACAGTAGCGGTGCTCACAGCATTTCTTTGATATAAGGCAGGCATATTTCTTATATTATTTGAACTGATGAAATAACTGAGGGTAACAACAGGCACGACCCATCCACCTGTATAGTTTTTCCCTAACGCTTGAGTGATATTTCCGGGTGATCCAGTCCCAGTATTATGAGCAATTGAACCTGAGGTATCAGGATTATTTGATGTAACTTGAAACACGGCTGAGGTTAAACAATCCGTTGCCATAATAATATCGCCATTAGCAAGTCCATTCCCTGGATTAACTTGTATATTGGCTGAGCCGGGTGGTGTTCCTCCGGGATGAGCAGTAATTTTTATGCTTGAACCGGTTGTTTTTCTAACAGTTAATATATCGGTTCCAGAGTCAGATGAAATGTCATCATCTTTGGTGGGGGTCCATGCACTATCACCAGTAGCATCGTTACCTTCAACTGCTGTAGCAAAATCCCATATAAAAAGATTACTGTTGTTCAGTACATTATTGGTTTCGGCTCCGGCCCTACGTGAGGCACAACCATAATACCCGGCATCTCGAATATTCTGTCCCAGTATTGCCATGGCATAACGACCATTTTCCTGCATTCGTGCTTTGGCATCCTGAACACGGTAAACCTGACGGTTATTAACAAATAGTTCAATGACGCCAGCAACTAATATCAAACCCAATACAACAGCAACCATTAGTTCAACTAACGACAACCCTTGTTGTTTTTTATGGAAATACATTAGATTGCCCCGCTAATCGTAAATGTCGAGGTACTTCGGCTGTCATAATCATCACCGTCATTTTGGGTATCGATCCAACTGATGGTGACGTCACATATAAATTCAGTATTGATAGTGAATGCACCGCAGGTAATTTCACCATCTCCATTAGGAAGAAAAGTAGCAATATTATTGTGCCAATCTACAATATCTGCATCCGCAATTGAGTTTGTTGTTTCCGGTGGATCGGATTCAAGACTTATAGCGTAATTACCATCATGAGCAGCATCGCGATTGGCCCGCATTCTGTCCAACATATCTGAGGCTAGGAGTGCGGCTTGTGTACGAAACTCTGCAGTTTGATTGTGTTTTAGTGAGGTGATTTGCAGATGTGCCATTCCCAGTAAACCAATTGCTAACACAAAAACGGCTATCATCACTTCAAGCAGGGTAAAACCTCGTTGTTGGCTTAAGGACATGTTACATCCTCCGGATTAATCCTTGCTCTACCGCCAGAATTGATAATTATTTCTCGACGATTGGTGTCGGGGATACATAAAGTAAATGTGCCCGTAACAATTCCTCCACCGGCAGCCGTGATTTCACCAGAAGGTAGAAAAGTTAATCCAACCGCGTGGTTAGCCCCCGATCTGAGTGTAATATTATTACCCAATGCTTGCTGTTCCATTAACAAACAATCCTGCGCCTCCACACTACAATCTTTTTCATTCAAATCACCATCAAACACACCATCACCATCCCAATCGGTAAATATACGCCAGCCATCTTCCCATACACTGTTGATAGTGCTTAAACGATGCATACTGACTTGTACACCCCGATTAATGGATTCTGAACGGGCAGTTTGAAGTGATGCGAGAAAACTATTAGCTTGAGTAGCCGCACGATTTTCACGAATCATAGAATTAAAGCTCGGTGCAGCAATGGCAACTAGGATGATGACCACGACTAATGTGATCATTAATTCAATCAGGGTGAAACCAGAATTTGCCGCAAACTTTTTCACTTCTATGACGCTCCGTGTTGGTATTTGGTTTTAACGCTAAAAGTATTGTGGGTCAAGCACTTATGGTGCCCATTAACTATCTATTTATTAAATACGTGAGCCAGTTGGCAAATGTATCGTCAATGGCAGAAATTTCTTCAATCTAACCTTGGGCTGCAGACGAATTATAACAGTTGTAACGGGGGGGTAAGGCGAGTGGCAAGAGCTTGCCGCTTTAACGTTTTTGTATTGCCGCAACATAGTTAAGGTTTTGAATTTTAAAGAGATTAAATTGTGGCACACATGATGCTTAGCTGAGTGGAAGTAAATGTTTGTTGTGGAGAAACAGCATGCCGATAAATTTTGACTCTGCTCTTGGAATTCATGCCGATGCATTGCGAATTCGCACCCAGCGTGCAGAAATGTTGGCTACCAACCTGGTGAACGCCGATACCCCAAACTACAAAGCAAAGGATATGGATTTTCAAACAGCGCTGCAACTGGCGGCATCTGGGCAAAATTCTGCCGCTTTGAATACGACTCATCAACGGCATATTGCCGGTAATGGGGAAAACCCATTTGAAGCGGCTACCCAATACCGTACAACACTTCAAGATTCCTTAGATGGCAATACGGTAGATGAACAAGTTGAACAGGCACAGTTTATGCAGAATGCTGTTCAATACCAAGCAAGTCTGGAATTTTTGGGTTCACGCTTCCAGGGGCTGACCAAGGCAATCAAAGGAGAATAATCTGCCATGTCATTATTTAATATTTTCGATATTGCAGGCAGTGGAATGAGTGCTCAGTCTCTGCGGTTGAATACAACGGCGAGTAATTTAGCGAATGCTGACAGTGTAAGTAGCAGTGTCAATGAAACCTACCGTACACGTCAACCGATTTTTGCCACAGTTTTAGATGATGCACAAGAGGGTTATAAATCCGGAGCGGTGCAGGTGCTCGGTGTGACTGAAAGTCAGGCCCCTATCCGGCAGGAATATAACCCAGCCCATCCGATGGCGGATGAAAATGGTTACATTTACCACTCAAATGTAGATGCCATTGCAGAAATGGCAAATATGATGTCGGCTTCTCGTTCCTATCAGAACAATGTTGAGATTGCCAACACTTCCAAACAATTGCTGCTGCAGACATTGCAGCTTGGCAAATAGACCAGGGAGTCATTGAAATGGCAGTAAATGGTGTAAGCGACAATCCTTATGCGTTCCTCAACAGTAAAAATACAACAAGTGCGACTGAAGAGGAAAATGATCCCGGCTCACTGCAAATGAATGACTTTTTGTCATTGATGACCACGCAGTTGATGAATCAGGATCCCCTTAAGCCAATGGAGAATGGTGATTTTCTGGGACAAATAGCCTCTTTCAGCACGGTTACTGGCATCAGTGATTTGCAGGACTCATTCGCCAGCTTTGCGAATGTCATGCAATCCGATCAAGCATTACAAGGTTCGTCTTTGGTTGGGCGCTCAGTATTGGTTCCGTCTTCCATTGGAATGATGACAGCTGACTCGCCTATGCGGGGACAAATTAATGTGGCTGAGCCCGTCTCTAATCTGGAACTGAAAATTTATAGCAATACTGGTGAATTAGTCAGAACCATCCCTATGGGGGCCGCTTCTGGCTACACCAACTTTGAATGGGATGGGTTGAATAACGATGGGGAAGCAATGCCTGAAGGGGCCTATCAGTTTATGGCTACCGGCAATGTTGATGGACAGAACACCGCATTCGCCACGGCGGTAATAGCGAAAGTGGACAGTGTTTTGGTTGGCTCAAGCGGACAAGGACTGACCATGAATCTGGCCGGTATTGGTTCGGTGCCGTTTAGTGAAGTTCAAGAAATTATTTAAGGGGTAAATCCACATGTCATTTAATACTGCATTAACAGGCCTCAATGCCGCCACTGCTGACTTGAACGTGAAATCGAACAATATTGCTAACATTAATACCATTGGCTTTAAGGGTTCCCGGGCAGAGTTCGGTGATGTTTATGCCTTATCAACGTTTGGCAATAGCAACACCGCCATTGGTACAGGTGTTGTGCTCAATAATGTAGCCCAGCAGTTCAATCAGGGAAATCTGGAAGTCACTAATAACTCACTGGATTTGGCAATTAGTGGAAATGGACAAGGTTTCTATGCACTTTCACCAGCATTAGATTCTGAACAGGTTTTATACAGTCGCGCCGGAGCCTTTAATATTAATCGTGATGGTTATATTACGAATAGTTCCGGGCAATATTTATTGGGTTTTCCAGTAAATGATGATGGCAGTGTTTCATCAACTGCGTTAGGTGGAACTAATCCAATTAGGTTGCCGGTTGCTGCAGGTGTGCCGCAAGCAACGACTGAAGTGGATATTGCTGCAAATCTTCCTTCAACAGCGGTAGATATTGATCCAGTGGCAACACCAATTGATCCGACAGACCCAACGACCTATACCAATTCCACTTCGAGCAATATTTTTGATTCCTTGGGTAATGAAAGCACCCTGACCTATTACTATCAGAAAACCAACGTCCCGAATGAGTGGAATGTTCAGGTTTACATTAACGAACCAGCAGGAAGTCAAACCTTAGTGGAGTTTGGGGCAGGGCAAACTACCAAAACGCTTACTTTTGATCCTGCTTTAGGTGGTGCTTTAGATGCTGGTGTTACCCCAACAGAGACCTATACATTTTCGGGTTTAAGCAGTGGTGCAGTAGATTTGGAGTTTGAAATTAATTTTGCCGGGTCGACACAGAACTCCGCTGCTTTTACTGTTCTGGATACTGACCAAAATGGATTCCCGACAGGGCGGCTGACCGGGTTGGATATTGATGATACTGGCCTGGTACAAGCACAATACTCTAATGGTCAAACCACCAATGTAGCCAAAATTGTTTTAGCGGATTTTCCTAACCCTCAGGGCTTAAAACAGATAGGAAATACTGCCTGGGAAGCAACACTGGATTCAGGCGATGTACGGATTGGCGAAGCCGGAACCGGCAGTTTTGGGTTGATTCAGTCAGGGGCTTTGGAAACATCGAATGTCGATTTAACCAAAGAGCTGGTGGGATTGATTACCGCACAACGAAATTTTCAGGCCAACTCAAAAGCTATTGAAACCAACAATGCAATTACTCAAACCATTATTAACCTGCGTTAGTTTGGTCGTGATTAATGTTCGTTATAAAAAATTAAGGGGCTGACAATGGATCGCATGCTTTATATCTCAATGAATGCAGCACAGCAAACCATGCTGGCCCAGGCAACTAATGCGAATAATCTTGCCAACGTAAATACCACCGGTTTTCGCGCTGATTTGGAGCAGTTCAGATCGATGCCGGTGTTTGGTGAGGGTTTGCCAACGCGCGTTTATTCGATGACTGAGCGGCCTGCTACCGATTATCAGCAGGGGAGTGTGCAATCGACTGGTCGCGAATTGGACATTTCCGTCCAGGGTGAGGGCTTTATTGCGGTCATGGGAAAAGATGGTCGTGAAGGCTACACCCGTGCAGGGGATTTACATGTCACCGAGCTGGGACAGTTAGTCACTGGTACCGGTTTACCCGTGATGGGTGAGGGCGGCCCTATCGCTATTCCTCCAGCTGAGAAAATGGATATTGGCGCCGATGGCACCATTTCAATTCGTCCAATCGGAGGTGCTGAAAATGAATTAGCCGTGATTGACCGGATTAAACTGGTCAAACCGGATCTGCAAAATGTGTTCAAAGATAGCGACGGCCTCATGCGAATGGCTGATGGTACTGAAGCCCCATTAGATGCCACCGTTAAAGTTGCATCAGGAACCATCGAGAGCAGTAATGTCAATGCTGTCGGGGCTTTGGTGAATATGATCGAGTTGCAACGCAAATATGAGATGCAAGTCAAAATGATGAGTACTGCAGAAGAAAATAGCGCTGCTTCGGCACGCATGTTGCAGCTTAATGGGTAGTTATAGGCCAACAGTGTTTTTAGGAGAATATATATGAACCAGGCATTATGGATTGCTAAAACCGGGCTTGATGCTCAGCAAACAAGGATGTCGGTCATTTCAAACAATCTGGCCAACGTGAACACAACCGGCTTTAAGCAAGATAGAGCGGTGTTTGAAGACCTGTTGTATCAAACGATTCGTCAACCTGGTGCTCAAACCACGACCGATAATCAGCTGCCTTCAGGATTAATGATTGGTACGGGTGTGCGAACGGTGGCCACTGAAAAGCTGCATACTCAAGGCAATATTGTCCAAACTGATAATGCATTGGACGTGGCGATCGATGGTCGGGGATATTTCCAGATTTTGATGCCAGATGGTGATCTTGCATATACTCGGGATGGAACATTTCAAATTAATGCCGATGGCGACATGGTGATGTCAAATGGCTATCTTTTAGATCCGGGTATTAATATTCCAGAGGATGTGCAAAGTGTCACTATTGGTGTGGATGGTACCGTGAGCATTACCCAACCAGGAGACAACGAGCCCACCGTGATTGGTGAAATTGAGTTGGCAGATTTTGTCAATCCAGCAGGTTTACAGCCTGTTGGTGAAAATCTGTTTAAAGAAACAGGTGCCAGTGGTGTTCCTATTGTCGGCACGCCAACTCTGGATGGGCTAGGCCGAGTGATTGGGGGCGCATTGGAAACCTCAAACGTGAATGTAGTGACTGAGCTGATTAATATGATCGAGACCCAGCGTGCCTATGAGATGAATTCCAAAGCCATTTCTACAGCCGATCAAATGCTGCAGTACGCTAGTCAGAATCTATAATCATATTCACTGAACCCCGATAGCACGATCTATGTGCTTCGGGGTTTTTTTGTGCTTAAAGAACAGTCAGTATTTATTTACTCAAAATGTAATTCTGGCATGGACTCTGCAAGTTATATTTTGAACATCAGGTTGTCTCGGAGATTCATATGAAATTCATTAACCGACTCGTGGGGATAAGTTGCCTTGTTTTGCTTTCTGCCTGTGTCAGTAATGAAGTAAAACGTGATCCTGCTTATGCTGCTGTCCGTCCCGTTGCCACAGAACCGGTGGTGAATACCGATGGTGCCATTTTTGATACGCGCAGCAACATTGCATTGTACGAAGATTATAAAGCTCGTCGGGTTGGCGATATTTTGACAGTGCGCCTGGATGAACGAACGGATGCGGAAAAAGAAGCCACGACAACGATTGATAAAACCAACTCGAATAACATCAACAATCCGACGCTGTTTGGTACGACACCACAGTTCAGTTTGCCAGGATTTTTACCTTTGGCAGATACCGATAACAACAATTTAGCGTTTAGTGCCGGTTCTAACAGCAGCTTCGAAGGTGAAGGTGAAAGTGAACAGAATAATCGTTTAAGTGGGGATATCAGTGTATCTGTGGTGGAAGTGCTTTCTAATGGCAACATGATTATTCGGGGGGAAAAAGTTGTCACCATTAATCAGGGCAATGAGTACGTGCGTTTGACCGGCATGATTAGTCCCCGCGATATTGACTCGACCAATACTATTTCATCCATTCGTATTGCTGATGCACAAATTACCTACGTCGGTGACGGGCCCTCTAATGACTCTAATTCAATGGGCTGGTTAAGTCGCTTCTTTATCGGCGCGTTAATGCCTTTTTAAAGGGTTAAACAAATGAGAACATTATTGAATACCTTCTTTGCCGCTTTTTTGATGTTGATGATGTCGGTAGCTCAGGCAGAACGTATCAAAGATTTGGCCTCCATTGGCGGAGTGCGAAATAACCAGTTGGTGGGTTATGGTCTGGTGGTAGGGCTGAATGGTACGGGTGATAAAACCGCTTTTACCGGTCAGACGTTACGCAGTATGTTGCGTGAAATGGGCGTAACGTTGCCGGCAGGAGTAGACCCTAAAAGCAAAAATATAGCGGCAGTTTCTGTCCATGCCGATTTGCCGCCTTTTGCCAAGCCTGGTCAAACCATTGATATTACCGTGTCCTCCTTGGGTGACTCGAAAAGTCTACGAGGTGGCAGTTTGATTATGACGCCGCTCAAAGGGGCTGACGGTCAAATATATGCCATGGCACAAGGTAATCTGGTCGTGGGTGGGTTTGGTGCTGAAGCGGGAGATGGTTCACGGGTCACGGTCAATATTCCCAGTGCAGGACGTATACCCAATGGCGCGACAGTAGAACGTACTGTGCAAAATGCCCTAAATGTGGGTGATCATATTATTCTGAATTTACATCAGGCAGATTTCACCACAGCCAGTCGTTTGTCTGATGCGATTAATCAAACGCTGGGTCGTGGTACAGCCAGCTCCCTGGACGCCGCATCGGTGAGGGTTAATGCCCCAAGAGATCCCAACCAACGAATTCCATTTTTATCCTTAATAGAAAATCTGGAACTGAATCCGGGTGAGGCCGCAGCCAGAGTGGTTGTGAACTCTCGCAGTGGTACTGTGGTGATTGGACAGAATGTACGAGTCAGTCCTGCTGCGGTGACACATGGCAGTTTGTCGGTGACGATTTCAGCAAATCCTGAAGTGTCACAACCCAACGCATTATCTGCAGGTGAAACAGTTATTACGCCAAATTATGATATTGAAATATCAGAAGAAAATAGCCGCATGTTTGTGTTTAACCCTGGCGTGTCTTTGGATGAAATTGTGCGGGCAGTAAATCAGGTTGGCGCGGCTCCAGGAGATTTAGTTGCGATTCTGGAAGCCTTGAAACAAGCCGGAGCATTACGTGCAGAGCTGGTCATTATCTGAGTTTTAATGATTAATCCATGACTATTTCAACTGATATCCAACAAAATGCCGTCGACTTCCACGGTTTAAATCAACTGCGGCAATCGGCATTAAACTCTGATAATGATGATCAGACGTTGCAGCAGGTGGCGGCACAGTTTGAAGCGCTTTTTACCACGATGATGTTAAAAAGTATGCGCCAGGCCAGTTTAGCCGAAGGGATTTTTGATTCCAATCACAGCAAAACCTATCGAGAAATGGCAGACCAACAGTTGGCTATGGATTTGTCCAAGCGAGGCGGTTTAGGGCTGCAAGACGTTATTATTCGGCAGTTAGGGGGCGAAGTTCGATCCGATATTCCGGAGGGAGGAAAAACCTTTGGGGTTGATACCATTATCGTCAGACAAGACTTACGGCGAATAGTGAAAGAGCTGCATGAAAACACCGATACAATTGCTGACCAAAGTATTGATAGTGTTGAAAGTCGTCAATTAAATCCTTTACCGCAACGATTCCGCTCTCCAGAAGATTTTGTCGAGCAGCTCTGGCCACTGGCACAGAAAGCGGCGGATGCTTTGGGTACCACTGCAGACGTTATATTATCGCAGGCTGCGTTGGAGACGGGCTGGGGGCGCTATGTGCTTAAGGATGGCGAAGGACAGTCCAGTTTTAATTTGTTTAATATCAAAGCGGATAGTCGATGGGATGGTGATTTTGTTGCCAAAAACGCCCTTGAATATCGTGATGGCAAACCGGTGGCGGAACAGTCACGTTTTCGTTCCTATGATGATTATCAGCAATCATTTGATGACTATGTCAGCTTCCTGCAATCACAGCCTCGATATCAAGAAGCTCTCAGACATGTGGGACGGCCAGAAACCTTTGTCGAAAAATTACATGAAGCCGGCTATGCCACCGATCCACAATATGCCAACAAAATAAAACGCATTATGAATAGTGATACTCTGGCACAGAATTCGCATAAATATATTCAGAATCTGGGGTATTAACCCAGCGAGAGCTCGCAGAGGATTATCTAAATGAGCATGCTGAATATTGGTAGTTCCGCTTTATTAGCCGCACAAAACTCACTGGCAACCACCAGTCATAACATCAGTAACGTGAATACGGTAGGTTATTCGCGCCAAAGAACCGATCAAGGTACTCAACCAGCTAACTTTGAAGGTGGTTATTACATTGGTAATGGTGTGGGCATAACCGGTGTTGACCGTATCTTCAATCAGTTTCTGGTGAATCAGTTACGCACCTATACCTCAGCTGAGTCCCAGCAAGACGGTTTTTTGACATTTTCCAAACAAGTTGATGACTTATTAGGATCTTCCTCATTAAGTATTAGTGGGGGATTAGAAGCATTTTTCAACTCTGTTCAGGAAGTGGCCAATGACCCAACTTCCATTGCCGCACGGCAAGTGATGCTGACGCAAGGCGACTTGCTGGCCAATCGCTTCAATACCATGGATAGTCAACTACAAGAGTTAGATAAACAAATTGACAGTACCATCTCCGCATCAGTCAAAGATATTAATGTCTTGTCACAAGGTATTGTCGATTTAAACAAATCCATTTCAGAATCTTTAGCTGCGGGCTATCAACCTAATGATCTCCTGGATCAACGCGATAAACTGGTCAATGATTTATCCGAGTTGGTTTCAGTTAACGTGGTCGAGCAGGAGAATGGCGCAATAAATGTCTTTATCGGTAATGGACAAGGCCTTGTTGTGGGAAATAGTCGTGTGGAGCTATCAGCCATCGCCGACAATAGTACTAATCCACCTCGGACCGCTATCGGCTATGGATCTAACCAAATTAATATTACACAACAAATTAGCGGTGGCGAAATCGGCGGAGCGTTGCTGGCGCGCAGTGATATAGTCGATAGCACCCGGGCTGAACTCGACATATTGGCCGAGTCGATTGTTACTGCAGTGAATACCGCTCATGGAAATGGTATTGATCTCAATGGCAATGCTGGAACCGATTTCTTTGATGCAACGGGTATTACGGCTGCGACCATGTCAATGGCTATAACGGATACGCGGTTGATTGCCGCTTCATCCACTGCGGGTTCGGGTGTAGGTAATAATGAAAATGCACTGGCAATGGCTGCTTTGCAAACTGATAAGAGTACAGTCGTACTGGATCCTGGTCCGCCTGCGATTACACGTTCCTTTAATGATCAATACAGCTCAATTGTTTCACAAGTTGCTACAAGAACCAATCAAGCGACAGTGACGCAGGAAACGCAAGCAGGTTTGGTGAGTCAGATTCGTCAGCGGGCGGAGAGTGTGTCTGGAGTTAATCTGGATGAAGAAGCGGCTAATCTGATCAAGTTCCAGCAGGCTTATCAAGCGGCTTCACAAATTATTACGGTATCCAATACCGTATTTAATTCATTAATTAGCGCATTTTAGGAGATTTTCAATGCGTATCTCCACAAATAGCATTACTCAACAAGGCTTGGAGGCCATGTTGAGACAACAAAGTGAACTGGCCAAAACCCAGTTGCAGGTTTCTTCAGGTAAACGGATTCAAACGCCTTCTGATGATCCGATCGGCTCAGTCAAAATGCTTGATTTACAAAGACAAATTGGTTTGACACAACAGTATCAGGATAATGCCGATGTTGCGGATAATCGTCTGAGTACAACGGATGGAACATTAAAAAGTGCGGGTGACATCATGCAGCGTATACGTGAGCTTGCCGTACAAGCACTCAATGATACGAATAGTGATGAATCTCGTCAGGGTATTGCAGAAGAGATTACTGAGCTGAATGAAACCCTGGTCGCCTTAGCCAATACAACAGATTCTAATGGTGAATATCTGTTTTCCGGTTATCAATCTGATGTGCAACCATTCGATACGACGACCTATGCTTACAATGGTGATGGTGGACAACGGCAATTACGAGTAAGTGATGGTTATCTGGTGCCGATCAATGAACCTGGTAGCGATATCTTTGTTACCCAGACAGTTGCCGGGCCTAATCAGGCAATCTTTCAGACAATTGAAGATTTTACTGATGCGCTTTCAAATGGAACCATTGGAACCGCGCCAAATAATGGCGATTTTCTGGCAAATATGGACTATGCCATGGATGCTTCGTTGGATGCCCGCACTCGCATTGGTACCCGCCAAAATGCGGTAGAGCAGCAGCGGGAGATCAATGATAGTTCGACGTTTAGTATGACCACCACGCTTTCTCAAATTGAAGATCTGGACTATGCTGAGGCGATTACACAGTTAAACTTGAAATCAGTCGGCTTGCAGGCTGCGCAACAGGTTTATGTCAAAGTACAAGGTTTGTCCTTATTTAATTATTTGTAAGATCTTGCTGGTCGTAAAAATCTAAAGGATTATCAATGCAGCAAACTCACGCGTACTGCGTTGTCTGCGGGCAAAATATTGTGAAATTTGAACCCTATCGTGGAGGTTCAGCCAACCGACCATTTCTGATGCGCCTGTTAAAAGTTGTTGGCAGTAATACCGATCATTTTTTATGCCCATCATGTCGTAGCCACGATCGCGAAAGACACTTATTAATTTACCTCGCCTCGTTAAACTTACTTTCCATATTTAACCATGCAAAAATTTTGCATTTTGCCCCTGAAAAATGGGTGGCAAATGTTATTGAGCTTCAGGCACCAGAACAGTACATCAAAGCGGATTTGTTTCCACAAAGCGAAGATGTCCAGCAAATAGATATGCTGGCTATACCTTATCCAGATGAATATTTTTCGGTGATTATTGCAAATCATGTGCTTGAGCATGTTAACGATGATTTGTTGGCGTTGAGTGAAATTCGACGGGTACTTAAAAAGGGTGGGCTGGCTATTTTACAAACGCCATACAGCGAACAACTAGAAACGACTTTTGCAGATGATGGGATAAAAGGAGATTATCTTTGCCGTGAAGTCTATGGCCAGGAAGACCACGTACGCTTGTATGGGCGGGATATTTTTGATCGATTCTCAAGTGCAGGCTTCCAGTCACTGGTGGTTTCTCACCAACAAGTTTTATCTGATATTGCTCCTGAAGTTTATGGTGTCAATCAAGATGAGCCCCTTTTTCTTTTTGAAGCAATATAGGTCGAAATATGTCAGTGCCCTTGGTTTCAGTTTGTATCATCACCTATCAACACAAAGATTATATAAAGCAATGTCTTGATGGGGTGCTGTCTCAAAAAACCGATTTTCCCTTTGAGATTTTGATAGGTGAAGATGGTTCTGTCGATGGTACCCGCGAAATATGTGAAGCCTATGCAGAACGATATCCCGACATCATTCGGTTATTTTGCTGGGATAGAAATACTGATCGTTCCCAATTTTCCGGTGGCCCGGGTCGATACAATATTATTCATACCTTGCAGCAAGTGAAGTCACCTTACATCGCATTGTGTGAAGGGGATGATTATTGGACAGATGAGTATAAGCTGCAACATCAAGTGACTTTTTTGCAATCTCATGCTGATTATTCGATGAGTTTCCATGAGGTCAATGTGGATGAAAACGGGCATCTATCTCCGGATAACCTGACAAAAAAGCAAGGTGAGGATTTCTCTATAGACGATTTGGCGCGAGGTAATTTTATTCATACTCCGTCTGTGGTTTATCGAAATGTATTTCCAACCGAGTTTCCTGCTTTTTTTCTTACCTCTCCAGTTTTGGATTACGTATTGCACCTCTACGTAGCACAGAAAGGGAAAATCAAATATTTTGCCAAACCAATGGCGACCTACCGTATTCATAGCGAGAGTTATTGGTCGTCCAGAACGCAACGTTCCCGATCTATTCTTTGGCTCAAAGTATTAAGTCCCCTGGTGGAGTTCTTTTCAGACAATACCGATGTAGTAGGCAACCTCAAGCAACAGGCATTCGATATTGGTTCAAACTTGATCGCCAGCCAGACTCATCCTCTAAGCCAAGAAGAATTAAAAACGGTTCTAACCAATTTAGTGTCAATTGATCCGGCCTATTTTTTCAAGCTGCATTTGCACAACTGGAAGGATATGTCGCTGGAACAATTGATAAAGCTGTTTCAGACTAACTTGCAACATACCGATTTAGGTGTGCAAACCCTCGTTAAAGCCATTGTAAATAAGAACCTCAATTGGCTGACCAGTCATCAGTTAAAAGACACTTTTGTACTAAGCGCTGTACAACTGGTACTGAATGAGCTGGAAAAAGATGCATCGTTTAGTTTATTGGCCAACAGTCATCAAGAAGCTTCGATTCGTGATTGTCTGCAACTATTAACCCCTGTTTCGTTAAATGAAATGACAGATTCTGCACTCCAGCTGAAGTTGTTATTACGACAAATGTGGGAAGGAAAACGTTACGAATTCTGGATTAATAATCATGCCTTGATGGAAATTGATGCTCAAATCCATGCTGAAAGAATGATGCAGTGGAGCAATAAACCGACGTTTCATTTATATATGTTCGTCTTTAAAGAAGAACAAAATTTATTGGCCGATACTTTGGCATCATTAGGGCAGCAGTTTTATCAAAATTGGAAGCTGACCGTGATTGCTGATTCTCCATCACCGGATGCCATGTTTGAAGAGCTGGATGTGTTGGAATGGCTGACGTTGCCGAATGAAGTAGAGCCGTATGATTTTCTCAACTCCACTATGTCTGCATCTACTGCCGAATGGTTGGGTTTTATTCCAGCAGGAACCTGTTTTGAACCTCAGATATGGTTGCAATTTGGTGACTATATAAATCTGTCCAGCGATAAAGCAGCCTTTTATTGTGATGACGACATAATCAGTAGTTCCGGAAAACGCAGCAAGCCTCGTTTTAAACCGGACTTTAATCTGGATCTTCTACGCTCTCAGGATTACATTGGACCCATCCTGTGTAAACGGACACTTTTCGAAGCTGTCGGTGGATTTGATAAGGTGCCGGGTCATGAGAATATGAGCTTGGCTTTCAAGATTTTTGAACGGGTTGGAGCTGACGGCATCGGTCATATCGCCGATATCCTGATGCATTTGCCTGAGACAAGTTTGTCGTTGTATAGCACGCGGATGAGTCAACAAGCCGTTCAGCAACATTTGATTCGTCAGCAGGTGCCTGCCGTAGCAGAGGAGGGCCTAGTAGACAATGCGGTGCGCGTTGTTTATCAATGGCCGACCACGCCTAAGGTATCCATCATTATTCCCACCAAAGACAAGCTGGAATTTTTACGACCATGCGTGGAAGCAGCGCTATACCGGAATAATTATCCAAATGTTGAAGTGATTGTCGTTAATAATCTAAGTGAAGAAGTCGACACACTGGCTTATTTTGATGAGTTAAAAGAAAGACCGGGTATCGATTTGGTGGTAATCGATTATCCGAAGCCGTTCAACTATGCTGCCATCAGTAATCTTGCTGCCCAACAAGCTAAAGGCGAGTATCTGCTTTTTCTGAATAACGATACTGAAGCCTTACATCCTGAATGGCTTGAGCGAATGATGTCTCACGCTCAAAGACCGGAAGTTGGTGTGGTAGGCGCCAGATTGGTTTATCCCGAAACGGGTATGTTGCAGCATGCCGGTGTCATTATGGGAATGACTTATGTTGCGGATCATCATTTCATGGATGATCTGAATATTCGTGAACCAGGCTATATGAATCGTGCTCAGTTGGATCAAAATTTCTCGGCCGTAACGGGAGCATGTTTACTTATTCGAAAATCTTTATACGAAGATGTCGGAGGCATGAATGAGATAGATCTGGCTGTGCTTTATAACGATGTCGATTTATGTCTGAAAGTACGTGAAACAAATCATCTAGTGGTTTGGACGCCTTATGCCGTTTTGGTTCATCATGGAAGCGTCAGCCAAAAATCGGAGTATCTCAAGCCGGCAGTAATTGAAAATTCGCGAAACAGAGCGAAGACTGAAAACCGCTATATGCTCAAAACCTGGATGAAATATATTGCCAACGATCCTGCAAGTAATCGTCATTTAAGTCTGGCATATCGTGATTTAAGAATTGAATCTGAAATACCCACAAATTGGGATACAAATTTTCATGATCGACCCCGAGTGTTAGGGCTACCTCTCAAAGGGGGAAGTGGTCAATATCGGGTTATCCAACCATTTTCTGCACTCAGTCTGGCCGGCATTGCACAATGTGAGTATTACCTGTTTAATCAAAATACGACTCGACCTATTCTGATTTCTGAATATGCACGTGTTGCGCCGGATGCGGTAGTTTTTCAAGCGGCAATCAATGACATTCAGTTATTTCAGCTCGAACAATTGCATGATTTTCTGCCCGATATTCTGCGTGTCTATACCATTGATGACTTATTAACGAATGTTCCTGAACAGAGTCCTGCACATAAAGAGCTAAAGCGTCATTTTTACGACGTTAAAACCCGTTTGCGCAAAGCATTACAATTCAGTAATCGACTGATCGTTTCAACACAGCCATTGGCGGACCTTTGTAGCGATATGATTGATGATATTCGTATCATACCGAATCGATTACCCAAAGATCCCTGGTTGTCACTATCAAGCTTACAAAACCAGGGACAAAAGCCTCGAGTTGGCTGGGCCGGGGCTCAGCAACATCAAGGTGACTTAGCGATAATGATTGACATCGTTAAAGCGACAGCGGATGAGGTGGACTGGGTTTTTATGGGGATGTGCCCTGATGAAATCAAACCCTATGTTCATGAATATCATCATTTTGTGCCTATGAACGAATATCCGGCAAAACTTGCCAGTTTGAATCTTGACTTAGCTGTTGCGCCATTAGAAATTCATCCATTCAACGAATCTAAAAGCAATTTGAGGTTGCTTGAGTATGGTGTGCTTGGCTGGCCGGTGATTTGTACCGATATCTATCCCTATCAGACGAATAATCCTCCGGTTATCAGAGTAAAAAATGAGGTAGATGAATGGGTGGCGGCAATCCGGCAAATATTGGCCGATAAAGCGGCATTGGCCCATGCCGGCACAGCATTAAAGTCCTGGGTTCTTGAGCATTACATGCTTGAGGACCATCTGGATGAATGGCTTGAGGCTTTAGTTCACAATTCGTAAAAACGTAAAGGGCCTTCTGGCCCTTTATTTTTATAGGGTTACGCCTACTGCATTGAAAAAATAAAGATTATTGGCACGAACACTGCTTAGTTGATCGTATACCTGTTCGGAAAGCCGGCAGGTTCTGAATAAAATCGCTCAATTAGGGAGAGTGTTATGGCACTAATCGTCAACAGTAATCTGGCTTCTTTGAATGCTCAGCGTAATCTGAGTACTTCACAGAATGATCTGAATACATCTTTACAGCGGTTATCATCCGGCCTGCGTGTCAATAGCGCCAAAGATGATGCTGCAGGCCTGTTTGTAGCCCAACAACTGACTCGTGATATACGCGGAACCAACCAAGCGGTGAGAAATGCTGCTGATGGTATTTCACTTGGCCAAACTGCCGAAGGGGCTTTAGGTCAAGTTGCTAACAATTTACAGCGAATTCGTGAAATCGCCATTCAGGCATCAAATGCCACTGTAGGTGACCGTACCGGCTTGCAAAAAGAAGTTGATCAGTTGACTCAGGAGATCTCGCGTATTGTTCAAACAACTGAGTTCAGTGGAACCAAATTGTTAAGTGGTGCAACTTCTCTCGTATTCCAGGTTGGTGCCAGCGGCTCTACTAATAACCAAGTTGTTTTAGATACGGTGAATATCACCGGCATTGGCGGTTATGCATTGAATCTGACGGCAACCGGTACCATTAATGTCAGTGATGCGGCAAATGCTTCAGCAGCTCTGTCCGGTTTGTCCCTGGACATCGATACCGTCAACCAGACTCGTGCAACGTATGGTGCATTGCAGAATCGTTTTGAAGCGGTAATTTCAAATTTACAAAATTATGCCGAAAATTTGACAGCTGCTCGTAGTCGCATTGAAGATGCTGACTTTGCTGCTGAAACCGCGAGATTGACGCGTGCCCAGATCTTGCAGCAGGCCGGCACATCAATCCTGGCTCAGGCAAACAGTTTGCCACAGAGTGCCTTAACGTTATTGCAGGGTTAATCATGATTCGCTCAAAACTTTCGGAATGACGGCGCATTGCCGCTTTCCGATTTTTTTGAAAAAAAGATTAAAGAAAAATAATCGCAGGTCGCTAAACATTCCGGAGGCGGTAAATACTGGGTTTTCCACAGTCTGTCCGCCATGTTTAGTGGGGCAAAATGCCCTTAAAAGCCTAGGAGAATTCTCATGGCGGTTATTGTTAACTCGAATCTTGCATCTTTAAATGCACAGCGTAATCTTGAATCATCACAAAGCAGCTTGAATCAATCACTGCAACGCCTATCATCTGGTCTGCGTATCAACAGCGCAAAAGACGATGCGGCCGGTCTGTTCATCGCTGAACAGTTGACTCGTGATATCCGTGGTACAAACCAAGCGGTTCGTAATGCATCGGATGGTATTTCACTTGGTCAAACCGCTGAGGGTGCATTGGGTGAAATCGGCAACAACTTGCAACGTATCCGTGAATTGGCCGTACAATCAGCCAACGCCACGACAGGTAACCGTGAAGGTATTCAGGCCGAGGTTGACCAGTTAACTCAAGAAATTTCACGCATTATTCAAACAACCGAATTTGCTGGAAACGCTCTGTTAAGTGCAGCTAACTCTTTAACTTTCCAAGTAGGTGCGAGCGGTGCGGCTTCCAACCAGTTATCCATTTCGACTGTAAGCTTAACTGGTATCGCAGGTTATGCGGCAAGTTTATCAGCAACCGATACGATCGACGTAAGTGATGCTGCAAATGCTTCAGCAGCGCTTTCTGCCTTAAGTGATGCGTTGGATACCGTTAACCAATCTCGTGCAACATACGGTGCGCTGCAAAATCGTTTTGAAGCGGTTATCTCAAACCTGCAAAACTATGCAGAAAACTTGACTGCTGCACGTAGCCGGATCCAAGATGCTGACTTTGCTGCCGAAACTGCTAATCTGACTCGTTCACAAATTTTACAGCAGGCGGGCACTTCAATTCTGGCGCAGGCGAATACCTTGCCTCAGACAGCACTTTCATTACTCGGATAAGTTACCGGGGGGGCTCTTCCCGGCAAATAGCCGGGAAAAGCTTACCCGATATTCTTGGAGGATGAAGGAATGACTACCAACGATTTCACAGTGAAACCTGATTCGTTGTCATTACC
Organism: Methylophaga pinxianii; assembly: GCF_020447225.1. Lineage (GTDB taxonomy): Bacteria > Pseudomonadota > Gammaproteobacteria > Nitrosococcales > Methylophagaceae > Methylophaga > Methylophaga pinxianii. Next base: position 47,147 of record NZ_JAJAEO010000183.1, read on the forward strand.
AAATTCTGGCAATATTCAGCAGGGCAGTAATGTTCCTGCTGAAGTTGTTTCAGGGCTTGCTACAACACAACGAGTCAATTCAATGTCTCAGCCGAATATGCTCTCCAAACAACTGGAAGCAACGGAGGAGCAGTTAGCAGCGATTGAAGAGCGTGTCGTTGAGCTAAATAGCTACATGCAGAACTTGAATCGCTCTTTACAATTTTCAGTAGATGAGCAAAGTGGTGATACTGTTATTAAGGTGATTGATTCTGAAACAGATGAACTCATCAGACAGATTCCTGCAGAAGAATTACTGGTACTTCGAAGTTCATTGGAGGAGTATCGAGGTATGTTATTGGAAATGAGGGTTTGATTGGCTTGTAAATTGCTTAAATTTGCAAACTAATCGGGAGCAATACAATGGCTACAATACAAGCACCAGGAATTGGTTCAGGCTTAGATGTAAATGATATTGTCACTAAGTTAATGGAGATTGAGCGTCAGCCGATCGAAAGCTTAACGACCAAAAAATCATTTATTAATGCCCAAATCAGTGCCTATGGTTCATTGAAAAGCAAAGTTGCTGATTTTCAAACTGCCATGGATAACCTGAGCTCACCAGAAAAGTTTCAAGTTTATCAAGGCTCAAGTGGTGACGAATCGGTTTTCACCACCTCTGTTACAAGTAATGCTGTCGCAGGTAATTACAATATTGAAGTAGTGAGTCTGGCCGAAAGAGACAAAATTGCCACTAAAGGCTACACCGATTCCAATACGGCTGTGGGTGAGGGCACGCTGAATATCAGTATCGGTTCAGAAAGTTTTGAGCTGACTATCGATAGCAGCAACAATACACTTGCTGGTATTCGCGATGCGATCAATAACTCGGCCGATAACACCGGCGTTTCTGCCACTATCGTTACCGGAGATGATGGCGCTCGCTTAGTATTATCTTCCGAAGAAACCGGAGTTGATAATGCACTGCGGATAAACGTAACAGACAGTGATGGTAATAACACTGATGAAACCGGTTTATCTGCTCTAGCATACAATCCAGAAGGTGGTGTGGAATTTCGTGCGGCTATTTCTACAGCCCAAAATGCTCAAATTCGCGTGGATGGTTTTAATGTCACCAGTAACACCAATACGATTACCGGTGCTATTGATGGCGTTACCATAAATGCCGCTTCAATGGGTTCTTCCACATTGAATGTTACCCGAGATGATGAACAAATTCTGGAATCTGTTGAAGCATTTGCGACGGCTTTTAACGCGCTACGATCAGAAATTAACAAGCAACGTGACGGTCAACTTGAAGCAGACAGTACGTTGCTGACTTTGGAACGGCAGATATTTGATGTATTAAATGCCGGAAGTTCAATTGAAGGTTCTTCGTTTAGCTATTTGATTGAGGCGGGTGTTTCAATTGATAAAAACGGTGTCATGGCCGTTGATTCTGACCGTATCACAGATATTATGAATACGGATTTTGATTCTTTTACCAGCTTATTTGCCTCCGAGAATGGTGGTTTTGCCGCGAAATTATCTACATTAGCCGATGGTTGGCTTAATGATAATGGCTTAATTGACTCCCGCGAAGATGGTTTAAAAACTCAAGTTGAAGGAATTGATGACCAAATATTGCGGTTGGAAGATCGAATGATTTCCGTTGAAGAACGAATAAGAGCACAATTTACGGCATTAGATACATTAGTCAGTAGTTTGAATAACACGTCTAACTTTTTAACACAGCAACTGGCTTCATTGAATAATAGTAATAATTAATACAGAGCGAACTTAGGATGATGCAAAACATGATCAATAAAAAAGCGCTGGAAGGTTATGGTCGGGGCGCCGTAGAGTCCGAGGTAAATTTTGCCTCGCCGCATCGCATTATTCAGATGTTAATGGAAGGTGCCTTATCAAAGATTGCGACCGCAAAAGGCTGTATTGCTCGAAATGATATTGCAGAAAAAAGTCGGCAAATTACCTGGGGAATGAATATTATTCAGGGATTACGTGCCAGTCTTGACGCCCAAAAAGGTGGAGAAGTGGCGGCTAATCTTGATTCGCTTTATGAATATATGGGGCGACGTTTATTAGAAGCCAATGTGACCAATGATGTTGTTATTCTGGATGAGGTGAGTAGCTTACTAATGGAAGTTAAAGCAGGTTGGGATAATATTCCGGCTGAGTATCACTGATTTTCTATGTCTCATTCAGACAATAAACTTAAAATGCTGCAACAGACGCATCAGTTAACCCAAACGATGCTCAATCTGGCGAAGCAAGAAAAGTGGGAAGCGATTGAACCGCTTAATCAACAACGGCAGGTTTTATTGCAAGCGATATTTCCCATCGCTGATAGTCTTGACGAGATGGAGACCATCTCAAGCGTTTTACGCTCGCTCATTGATACAAATCAAGAGCTGATTGCGCATTGCCAAGAGGGAAAGCAATCCCTGCAGCTGCAAATGCGCCAAGCAAAATTCACACAAAAAGCGGTAACTGCTTATCATTCCAATTAGTTAGCGCACACTTATCTCAAAAAGTTCCCAAAACGGGTGTCATTTTTTTGACAACACACATTAAAGTCCTTAACTTGAATTAGCAATCCCTACAGTAAAACCGACAGGTTCAGGAGTGATCTTGTCTTCAGGAGCAGTTATGAATGTGTGTAATATCTTGGTGATAGATATTGAGCCTCAACGCCGAGAGACACTTTCCACGCTAATAGCGTTTGTAAATTGTCACGCCGTCGTCGTGACAGACATGGAAAGTTGGTTTGATAACATTTCTGATTTAGATGATATCGCAATGGCCCTGGTGGGTGATTGTGGTGGTGTGAACCAGACGAAACAACTCCTTAGAGAATTGGTCAACCACGAAGCAAGAATTCCTGTATTTACTCTGGGTTATCCTGAAAATGGTATGAGTGAATTTCCCGGCGCACTTGGTTCGCTGAGTTATCCAGTCAAATATCCCCAGCTCAATAATGCTTTGCAACAAGCTTCTGTTTATAAAAATCAAGCTGAAAATACACTAGAGACGGAACCTTTGTTTCGTTCCCTGGTGGGCAATAGTGCAAAGATGAAGCTCGTGCAGAAAATGATTCAACAGGTGTCAGATTCTGAAGCGAATGTCTTGGTATTGGGTGAGTCCGGAACGGGTAAAGAGGTAGTTGCCCGTAACCTGCATTACTTTTCCTCCCGTCGTGAAAAACCCTTTGTGCCGGTAAATTGTGGTGCAATCCCAGGTGAATTGCTAGAAAGTGAGTTGTTTGGACATGAGAAAGGGGCTTTTACCGGGGCAATAACGGCTCGTAAAGGTCGCTTTGAAATGGCCGAGGGTGGCACACTGTTTCTTGATGAAATTGGCGACATGCCCATGCCTATGCAGGTTAAGCTGCTCAGAGTTTTACAGGAAAGAACCTTTGAACGGGTTGGCAGTAATAAAACCCAAAAAGCCAACGTCAGAGTGATCGCGGCAACCCACCGTAATCTTGAAACCCATATTGGTGATGGTCGTTTCCGAGAGGATTTATTTTACAGACTCAATGTGTTTCCGATTGAGATGCCAGCATTACGTGAACGACCGGAAGATATTCCATTACTCATACACGAGCTGACACAACGTATCGAGCACGAGAATCGTGGAGCAGTCAGATTTACTCCTGCAGCAATTGCTTCTTTATGTCGCTATAGCTGGCCTGGAAATGTTCGGGAATTGGCGAATGTGGTTGAGCGTTTGGTCATATTGTATCCCTATGGCACGGTAGATTTTGACGATCTACCAGAAAAATACCAAATTGAAGGTGAGCCATTGGCGGATATCGTTACTGAGGCTATTTCAGCCCGAACCGAGTCCGCTACTGCTTTAAAAGTCACTGCACTGAATCAGTCGTCACAACCAGGTAAAAACGTTAACAGCCATAATTCCACTAACGATATGCTGATACAAATGGACAGCATACCTGAGGATGGCCTGGACTTAAGAGAGCATTTGGCCAATCTGGAATATTTACTCATCAAACAAGCACTGGATGAAGCGGCTGGCGTGGTGGCACATGCTGCAAGCAGATTAAAAATGCGTCGGACTACGCTGGTGGAAAAGATGCGTAAATATGGTATTCAACGAGATGTGGAAATTAATTAGTTTCAGCGCCTGAATTTTGACTCAAAAATAAATAAAATTAAAATAACCTGTTGATTTTAAATATATAAAAAACAGGGCATGTATTTTGCTATGACACTAATGAAAACACATTAGTGGAGCAAAAAAATGAACCTGAAATGGCCTGAGATAACCCTTCAGAGCGAAAGCCTTGCGTTAAAGCCAGCTCCGCCATTAAAGCGGACAGTAAAAGCAAAAGCTGAAAATTCTCCGGTATGGATCCCACCCGTTAGTCCAAAAAAGCTGCCGACTTCTGAGAGCCGAATTGCTGACCGGCTAAGCAGCTTGCTTGCGGTTATTCCCGGTGGTGTTGTGGTCATTGATGGTTCTGGACTGGTTCAGGATTGCAATCAAGTTGCCATTAATCTGCTGGGCGAGCCACTGACCGGTCAGCGCTGGGTTGATGTCATCAAACGGGCGTTTAAACCTCGGGAAGATGATGGTCATGATGTCTCGCTGGCGGATGGGCGTCTGGTGCATATATCAACCAGTCCGTTAGATAAAGAACCTGGTCAGATTATATTACTTCAGGAAGTCACTGAAACTCGCCAACTACAACGTAAGGTGGCGCATTTGCAACGGCTATCAGCCATGGGAGAAATGGCAGCGCGCCTTGCTCATCAAATTCGTACCCCTTTATCCTCTGCCACATTGTATCTGGCTCCACTACTCAAGCCTGAGACAGAACAAACCACCCAATTGAAATTTGCTCGTCGTTTACATGAAAGTCTGAGTCATATGGAGCAATTGGTTCGCAACATGCTGGCTTTTTCCAGAGGCGACATGAATAGCACTGCCCCTGTCAGTGTCAACGCGTTAATTGACGAGTTGGTCCAACAATTTATCTCCCAGCCGGAAAGCGAATCACTGAATGTACAGGTCATTAATCTGGTTAATGATGGCTATGTTTACGGCTGCCAGCCAGCATTAGTCAGTGCATTGAATAATCTACTGAATAATGCCCGTCAAGCTTGCGGTGAGTCAGGGAAAATTACGATTCATGCTGACTATGCTGAGGAAGATCAGCAGCAGTTTATCGAAATAAGTGTAGAAGATAACGGTGTTGGTATTGCTGAAGTCGATTACGACAAGATCTTGCAGCCCTTTTATACCACCCGATCGGCCGGAACAGGACTGGGGCTCGCGGTTGTACAGTCAGTTGCTCGAGCACATAAAGGCATGTTGTGGCTGGATAGTGAACAAGGCGTTGGCAGTACTTTTTGTTTGCGCCTACCCGTTTATCGACCAGTGAATATGGCAAAAGAAACAATGCAAACAGGAGCGCATGTATGACTCAATCAATGATTATGGTGGTAGAAGATGATGCCAACTTACGCATTGCGTTGTGTGACACCTTAGAGTTAGCTGGATACAAAGTCACCGCAACGGATCACGGTCAGAAAGCCCTCGACAAGCTGGCTAATGAACCGATTGGATTATTGCTCAGTGATTTACAGATGCAACCAATGGATGGGCATACCTTATTGAAAAAAGCACGAGCAATGTTGCCTTCTTTACCCGTTGTGTTGATGACAGCTTATGGTTCAGTACAAAGTGCTGTAGAAGCCATGCATGAAGGGGCTTGTGACTACTTAATGAAACCTTTTGAAGCGGATGATTTATTACAACGAGTACAGCGATATGTCCGTATGTTACCTGTCAGTGATGATATGGTTGCTGCCGCAAAATCATCTGTTGATTTACAGGCATTAGCACGACGAGTTGCTGATACCGATGCAACGGTTTTGATTAATGGGGAGAGTGGTACCGGTAAAGAAGTACTGGCAAGATTTATTCACCGCCATTCACCCCGTAAAGATGGACCCTTTGTGGCGATTAACTGTGCGGCCATACCAGAGTCAATGCTGGAAGCCACTTTATTTGGCTATGAAAAAGGTGCTTTCACTGGTGCTGCACAAGCCTATGCGGGTAAGTTTGAACAGGCTAACCAGGGAACCATATTGCTGGATGAGATAACCGAAATGGATATTTCCTTACAGGCAAAATTACTACGCGTACTTCAAGAGCGTGAAGTGGAACGTCTGGGTGGCAGAAAAACTTTGTCGTTGGATGTCCGCGTACTGGCAACTACGAACCGCACGTTACGAGATGAAGTAAAAGCCGGTCGCTTCAGAGAAGATTTATTTTATCGTTTGAACGTTTTCCCACTGCAATTACTGCCGCTACGGGAAAGACCAGAGGATATTGTGCCATTAGCCCGGCAGTTGCTAGAAAGGCATTGCCAGCATAGTGGCCGGGTAGCGCCACATTTTGATAGCGAGGCACAACTCAAATTGGCTCAACATAGCTGGCGTGGCAATGTCCGAGAATTGGACAATGTGATTCAGCGAGCGTTAATTTTGCAAAGCGGCTCGCTGATCAAGGCGGAAGATCTGGCTTATGAAGCCACAACTGCAACACCATCAAATGATGCTCCGGCTCAATCGTCACAGATTCCGTTACAGCATGACAGTATCGTGGCGGATGATAATAGCGATGACCTGCGTAGTCATGAACAGCGTCATATTCTCGACGTACTTGCCAAACATCGTGGTAGTCGCCGAGAAACAGCAAAAGAATTAGGGATCAGTGAGCGTACCTTACGTTACAAAATCTCACGGTTTAGGGAACAGGGTGTGGCTATCCCCGGAAAATTTGGCAAGAAGTCTGCATAACCCAATCCAGCATTCATTAAGTTATAAAAAGCGAGAAAGAACTCATGATAAAAGCTATTGATCCTAACCAGTTGCTGACACAAATGCGGGCAATGCAAACCCAGGCAAATCAGTCTATGCCTTTACCTGCAGAGCAAACCCAGCCCAGCGGCCGAGTAGACTTTGCAGATTTAATGAAAAATGCAGTTGATAAAGTGAATGAAACACAACAAACCGCAGGTCAATTACGCACCGCTTTTGAATTGGGCGATCCTAATGTGAATTTAACGGATGTCATGATTGCCTCGCAAAAATCCAGTGTGGCCTTTGATGCAACTATTCAGGTGCGCAACAAGCTGATTGAGGCATATCAAGAAGTCATGAGAATGTCGATTTAATGGTGTTGATTTAACTGAAGAGCCTGAATATGGAAAATGCACCAGCTACAAAAGCAAATACATTTGCTGCCAATACACCTCTGGCAGTAATGCAGAATAATATCTCGCGTCAACCGATTACCAAGCAGATCATGTTTCTATTGGCAATTGCCGCCAGTATTGCCGTGGGCGGGTATGTTTTTATGTGGTCTCAGACACCTTCATATCAGGTGTTGTTTTCAGGTATGGAAGCGCAGGAGTCTTCAGAAGTAGCTACCGTGCTGCAACAAATGCAGATCGACTATAAATTGGATCCAACGACCGGAGCCTTATTAGTTCCTGCATCAGAAGTTCAAGGTTTACGTTTACGTCTGGCGGCTGAGGGTTTACCGCGCAGCTCTGCCCAAGGCATGGAAATTTTAAGTCAGGAACAAGGTTTTGGTACCAGCCAGTTTATCGAACAGGCTCGTTATCAGCGGGCGATGGAGCAGGAGCTTGCTCGTTCAGTAGCAGAATTACAAAATGTTCGTAGCGCTCGCGTTCATCTGGCTATCCCAAAACAATCTGTATTTGTTCGTGAACGTAAGCCACCAACAGCTTCCGTCGTTTTAAATATGTATACTGGACGAACGTTGGAACGGGAGCATATTGCTGCAATCACCCACATGGTCGCAGCCAGTATCCCGAATATGAAAAGCAGTGATGTAACGGTTGTAGATCAGCGGGGTAATTTGCTCAGTCAGCCTGAACGCAGTACTAGCATGGCGTTAAGTGATACGCAGTTAGAATTCACCCAAAAGCTTGAACAGTTATATATCAGCCGTATTGAAGATATTCTGACTCCCATTGTGGGCATGAATGGCGTACGTGCTCAAGTTGTAGCAGACGTTGATTTCACTGTGACTGAACAGACCCAAGAGAGTTACAACCCCGATTTGGCTGCACTACGGAGCGAACAATTAGCAGAAGAAGAGCGTGTAGGTGCTTTGGGCCCCATGGGTGTACCTGGTGCTCTAACCAACCAGCCCCCTGGCGGTGGCGTCGCGCCGGAGGAAGCGGTTCAGGAAAATGTTGATGAAGACGGTGAAGTCGTAACGAATACGGTTACACCGGGTTCAACTAGCAAACGCACTACGCGTAATTTTGAATTGGATCGAACTATCAGTCACAGTCGTCTGGCACCTGGCAATATTAAAAAGTTAAGTGTCGCCGTACTGGTTGATGAACCGACCACGACTGATGCAGAAGGAAATATTGTCTCCACACCAATGAGTGATGCTCAAATGGCCCGGATTAATACGCTGGTGATGGATGCTATTGGTTTTAATATGGCTCGCGGTGACAGTTTAAATGTGGTGAGTGCACCCTTTGTGACACCTGTTGAAGCAGAACCGCTGCCTGCTATTCCTTTATGGGAGCAGCCATGGGTATGGGAAGTAGGTAAGCAGGTATTGGGTGCTCTGGTCGTTTTATTTCTGATTTTTGGTTTGATTCGGCCGGCCTTCAGAGATTTGAATAAATCACCTGAAAAACAGATAGCCAATCAATCGGCGGAAAATGGCGAAGGCATGTCGGCAGAGCAGGTTTTGGCGGCAAGTAGTAAAAATGGAGAGGATATTGCTAAACTGACGACTGGTTCTGAGCGCGTTGAACAGCATTTGACTAATATCCGTAGCTTAGTACAGCAGGACCCTGCGCTTGTTGCGCAAGTGGTAAAAAACTGGGCAGCGAGTGATGCATAATGGCCGAACAACCCCGTAAGTTAACTGGTACAGAAAAAGCTGCTGTATTTCTCCGCTCGATAGGGGAAGAGGAAGCTGCTCAGGTACTCAAGCATATGGGACCGAAAGAAGTCCAGAAAATTGGTCAAGCCATGGCAACTTTAACCAATGTCACCCGCGTTGAAGTTGAAACTGTGTTGGACAATTTTGTTACTACCGTGGAGCAAGAGACTGGGCTGGGCATAGGTTCTCATGACTATGTTCGAAAAATGCTGGTTGGAGCTCTGGGTGAAGAGCGTGCCGGGGGCTTACTCGACAGGATTCTTTCGGGTGGCAACACCAATGGACTTGAGCAATTAAAGTGGATGGATGCACGCGCTATCTATGAAGTCATCCGCTTGGAACATCCGCAAATTGTTGCGATTGTCTGCTCTTTTTTAGATTCGGATCAGGCTGCACAAGTACTGGGTATGTTCCCGGAACGTGATCAAGCGGCAATATTACTTCGAGTTGCGACATTAGATGGTGTACAACCTGCGGCCTTGAGTGAATTAAATGAAATTCTGGAAAAACAATTTAGTGGCAATGCTGGGGGCCAAACGGCGACGGTTGGTGGGCCTAAAACCGCAGCAGATATTCTGAATTTTGTTGAGGGAAGTCGCGAAGCTGCCATCATGGAAAAAATTAAAGAGGCAGAGCCCGATTTGGGACAGAATATTGAAGATTTGATGTTTGTCTTCGATAACTTGATTGATGTAGATGATCGTGGCATGCAAACGTTGATGCGTGAAATTCAAACGGATCAGTTACAACTGGCGCTCAAAGGTGCCGACGAAAATCTGAAAGAGAAATTTCTTAAAAATATGTCACAGCGTGCGGCAGAAATGTTACGTGATGATCTCGAAGCTATGGGGCCGGTTCGTGTCAGTGACGTTGAGGCGGCACAAAAATCCATACTGGCTACCGCACGGATGCTGTCTGAAAAAGGGGATATTGCATTAGGAAGCGGTGGTGGCGGTGATGACTTCATCTGATGATCTTTACACCACTGAGCATGCAAATGTTTTATCTGCCGAAGAGCTCGCTAATGCGTATGAACGTTGGGAAATTCCTCGTGTAGTATCTGTTTCAGATGTTGAAGCGGAGCAAACGAATCCGCTCACTGTTGAAGCGTTAGAAGCCGTTCAGCAAGCTGCTCAGGAGGAGGGGTTTAAGCTGGGGTATGATGAAGGTTATCAGCAAGGCCATGAGGCAGGCTTAAAGGCTGGTGAAGCCGATATCCTGCATCAGGCACAACAATGGAAGTCTTTGATCGAGAGTCTCAATAACCCGCTTAAAAAAGTCGATACCATTGTCGAAAATGACTTGCTGTCGATGGTCAGTCTGCTCGTTCGTCAGATGATTTACCAGGAAATCCAACAACGTCCCGAACTGATCTTAACGGCCATCCGTGAAGCGCTTGCGGTGTTGCCGGTCAGCGATCGGCAATTAAAAGTGTATCTTAACCCTGAAGACATGGAGCTGGTCAAAAATGGCTTGAAACTGGATGAGAATACCGGCTGGCAATGGTATGAAGATCCACTGGTCAGTCGTGGTGGAGCTAAGCTGGTGACCGCCGATACCACAATTGATGCGACTGTCGAAACCCGGCTCAACAATCTGATTTCCAGATTGCTGAATCAAGAAAACCACTATGAATCCAGCTGAATTATTTAATCCTTCATTGCCGTTACAGCAACGTATGCAGCAGCATCTGGAGCGTTTAGCGGCAGACAGTGAGACACCCATTACTATTGAAGGTCGTCTCACTCGAATGGTGGGGTTAACATTGGAAGCTGTCGGGTTTCAGGCATCCATTGGCAGTCGCTGTGAAATCTATGCACCGGGACGAGAACCGGTGGAAGCCGAAGTTGTGGGTTTTCACGACGAAACACTTTATCTGATGCCCACCGGCAATATCCGCGGCCTGGTACCAAATGCACGGGTAAGACCCATTCGCAGTGATTCCCAGGTACCTGTAGGTGATGCTTTATTAGGCCGTATTGTTGATGGGGCAGGTAAACCACTGGATGGTCGTGGTCCTCTAAAAGTAAAAGATAAAGTCCCACTTCACGGGAAAATAGTTAATCCATTATCACGGGCCCCGGTCAGACAGCACCTGGATGTTGGAGTGCGTGCTATCAACGCTCTTATGACTGTAGGCCGTGGCCAACGGATGGGGTTGTTTGCCGGCAGTGGTGTGGGTAAAAGTGTTTTGTTGGGCATGATGACGCGTTTTACTGAGGCCGATGTTATCGTCGTCGGTCTCATCGGTGAACGTGGTCGTGAAGTTAAAGAGTTTATTGAGGATATATTGGGTGAAGAGGGGTTAAAGCGTGCCGTCGTAGTGGCTTCCCCTGCTGACCATTCTCCATTGATGCGACTGCATGGGGCGATGTTAGCGACCAGCATTGCTGAGTATTTCCGCGATCAGGGTAAGCAGGTTCTGTTATTAATGGATTCGCTGACACGATTTGCTCAGGCACAGCGTGAAATTGCGCTGGCAGTTGGTGAGCCACCGGCTACCAAAGGTTATCCTCCCTCCGTTTTTTCTTTATTACCGCAGCTTGTTGAACGGGCGGGAAGCGGTGAAGTCGGTGGTGGAGCTATCACAGCAATTTATACCGTACTTACTGAAGGCGATGATCAGCAGGATCCTGTGGCTGATGCTGCTCGTGCAATACTTGATGGACATATTGTCTTATCACGCCAGTTAGCCGAAGCCGGTCATTATCCTGCTATTGATGTGGAAGCTTCTATCAGCCGTGTTATGCCACAGGTGGTGGATGCCAAACACTTGCAGCTCGCTCAACAGTTCAAACAGATTTACTCTACCTACCGCCAAAATCAGGATCTGATTACCATTGGTGCATATCAAGCTGGTAGTGATCGTCACATTGATGAAGCGATAAATCGATACCCTGCATTATCAGCCATGTTGAAACAAGACATGCATGTGGCGCATGATTGGAACAGTAGTGTTCAGGCATTGCAGAAACTGGCTTTTGGTCAAATGAATAATCCGCAGCAATTAAACGGACAACTGATGACGGCTGAGTCACGTAAATTCTGATTTCAATCGGCGCAGCAATGATGGGTGAAAAATTGATATGACACGGGCCACCAAATTGATTCCAGTCATTGAAATGGCAAGTCGTGAGACGGATAAGGCCATGCAAAGTCTGGTTCATGCCAATAGCGTGCTTGAGCAGGAAAGAAATCAGTTGAATGATTTACTGCGTTACCGTGAAGAATATTTGCAACAATTTCGTCAGGGTAATGCTATGCAAATGAGTGCCCGTAAGGCCATTGATTTAAGATCATTTCTCGCGCAATTAGATAATGCGATAAGAATGCAGCAGAAACACGTCGAGCAGTGTTTTATGCAGACTCAAAAACAACAACAGCTATGGTTACAGGCCAGAAACAAACAACAGTCGATCGAATCCCTCAAACAACGCTATCAAAAAGAAGCCGAACAGCGGCAGTATAAACAGGAGCAGCGGCTTGCTGATGAGCATACCGCGATGCTCTGGTCTCGTAAGCACAAATAAACACTGGCATAGTCTCTGCATTGTTCCATGAAAGCGGACAATATCTGTGTAACAAATGATTTTAAATCGTTTAAAACGCATTGATTTTGTTAGGGGCCGGTATTTGGCGGCAAAAAATCGTTATTTAAAACAATTTTATGAAGACTAAAACCGTAACATTGGATTGTGGACAGCACTTGGGCATTGCTCAGCTTGAAATGTGGTATGTGCAATGTTTAAAAATATTGCTGACAGGAGACAGGGTGCTGATTGACGTTAGCCGTATACAAAAGATTGATATGGCCGCCTTACAGTTACTTTATCAATTTCATATCGAGGCACAACAATATGGTGTCGAGCTAATCTGGTCAGTGATGAGTGAACGTTTTCAGGATAGCATCAACCTCTCTGGATTATCTTTTACGATAAATGAGCAACAGACATCATCAGGCTTAACGGCAATGGAGAACAATTAAAATGGCCAGGATTTTAGTGGTAGATGATTCGCCTTCATTGAGACAAATGCTACAAATAACATTACAGAATTCAGGTCATGATGTGGTTTGTGCAGAAGATGGTAAACAGGGCTGTGAAATCGTATCAGAACAACAGTTTGATTTAATTCTATCGGATTTTAATATGCCACAGCTGTCGGGACCGGAATTCATTTCATTGTTACGAGAACTGCCTCATTATCGTTTTACGCCAGTATTATTGGTGACTACTGAAACTGATGAAGATAAAAAGTTAATTGGACGTAATGCAGGTGCGAGTGGCTGGCTAAAAAAACCAATTGATCCTGATCAGCTGGTTGCAACGGTTAATGCTTTACTGAATTAATTTCTCACCGATGAATCCGTCATTATTCTCTGCTGCAACAGCTGCCTTTCATGAAGAAACATTGGAGGCGCTGAGAGCTATAGAATCCTGGGTATTAATATCATCTCAGGACTTTGTAGCTGGAAAAAACCAGCAGCAAGAAACGCGCAGGCAATTACACTCACTAAAAGGGACTGCCACCAGTTTTGGTTATGAACCCATTTCACAAATATGCCATGCGATTGAGGGTGTTTTACAAGCGGACAGCCAACTTGCACCGCAACAAAGTGACGCTATATTAACTGCGTTAGATTATTGTCGTCAGCTTAGTAGTGATGAATTAACGCCAGCACAAAGTGTTGAGAGACTGACTTCATGTCTGGCTAAACTTAACCAGTATCGTCAAACTGGCATTGAGCCAGTTATCCCCCCACAGGTGAGCGGATCGGTTTGGCAAATTGAATTTACACCGCATCAGCAGTTCTTTGAAAATGGTCATGATCCGTTGCGGATCTTAAGAGCTTTACGTGAGTTTGGGCCGATTAAAGTGGCTGTTTTTACCGAAAAATTGCCGGATTTTGCCGATTTTGATCCGTTCCAATGTTACTTGCGTTGGCAAATTACCTTGAAGGCAGAGCTGGATTACAATGCTTTGGCCGCTCAGTTTGAATGGGTAAAGCATGTTTGTGATTTAAATATAGAAGTATTGGCTTCATCGCAGCCTGAGAGGTTAGCCCGTTCTTCACGATATAAATTGTCAGAAACCCATATAAACGCATTACTCACGATTTCGCAAAACTTACAGTCACAACTGCAACAAACAGTTCCGCTTATAAATCAATTAGAACCCACAGATAACATTCGACTTTCGCGACGTTATCAAGCGATGAAGCGACAGCAGCAACTGTTACAGCAACAACTGCTTCACATCACCATGCGACCTTTGGCTGATGCCTTTGCCAGACTACCCAGAATGGCTTTTGATGTGGCTCAAAAAACGCAGAAGCTTGTCCAGTTACATATGCATATTTCACCAATTGAATTAGATAGTCTGATCATTCATTCATTGATGGATCCGCTGACACATTTGCTACGAAACGCAGTAGTGCATGGCATAGAAACACCAGAACAGCGGCAACTTGCCGGTAAAGCTTCAAAAGGACAAATCCATATTTCAGCAGAACAAGTCGACGAACAGTTATTAATTCGCTTTAGTGATGATGGGCGCGGATTAGCCGAGCAGCAGATTCTGACAAAGGCGAAGCAACTTGGCATCAATACTGGGGATATTGTTAATAACCGGCAACTGAATGAATGGATTTTTCAATCGGGTTTTTCGACCGCTTCCGCTGTGGATGATCTCTCTGGACGCGGTGTTGGACTGGACGTGGTGAAACAGCACATCACCGATTTGGGTGGTAATATTGAGCTGGTATCTACTCGAGGCAAAGGGTGTTGTTTTACCTTTTATATCCCCATTCAACAATCTTTAGTTGATAGTCAAATAGTGCAAATAGACCATCAAAAGCTAGTCTTACCATTACTCAATATACTCGATAGTTATCCTTTGGAATCTAACCGACAAATATGGCAACGTGGTAAACAATGGTTTATTACTGATGATAATCGGCAGGTTCCGTTAGTGAACCTCCGTAAATTTTTGCAGCTAGCGCCAGACAATAATGATATTAATTCTGCTTTTATTATTTTATTGAATACAGAAAATACGCTGTTTGCGGTGCTGGTGGATAGTCTGGCAGAACAAGCGCAGTTATTGATTAAATCATTGCAACCGCATTATCGTCATATAAATGGCATTAAAGGAGTCGCGCTTTTACCTGAAGGCCACTTAGCCTTATTGCTTGATCCGAGTAAATTGTTAGAGTATTTCCACACATTAGGCGGTCATTGAAATGTCTTCCGAATGGTGTTCTGATCAAGATGTTTATCAATTAATCATGGTTGATGAACAGCAATATGCATTACCCGTTGACAATATTATCCGTATTGCAGCATTGGAAAATGTTTTGCCATTACCTGAAACTCCTGCCTGGTTACCCGGTGTGGTGCATATTCGCAATGCAATCGTCCCGGTTATTAATCTAAACCAACTGCTCAACGTAAGCCCTAAAACTCGTCAAAATCCCTATCCTTTAGTCGTTTTGCTGCAGCATTCACTGAATGTTAATCGCTGGTTGGCTCTGTGTGTCAACGAGTTTACCGAATTACTTCACAAAGAGGATGCCGCCGAAATGGCAACAACCTCACCCGATCATCCTTGTTTCAAGGCGGTTGTTAATCACCTTATGCAAAAAATTTACTTGCCTGATATTGATGCATTATTTGAACAGCTGACCAAAGGACCAGATTGAGCGATGGCAAAACAGGGAGCCAAGCGGATTATTGCTGTAATGAATCAGACACATGATGTGGGGAAAACGACCATTACAGCAAATTTAGGGATAACCTTGGCAGAGATGGGATATCGAGTGTTAATGCTGGACTTGGATCCCCAAGCTGATTTGAGTCGACAATTTAAGGTACCCGAAAACCAAAACGGTATGGAGCAAATACTAATCCATGCGAGTTCGATAGATGAAGTTATATTGCCCTTAACAGAACATTTATCATTAATATCGTCAGGACCCAATCTTGCTATTTACGAACAACAGCGTCCCAATATCAAGCTGGGGATCCAGTTGAAGCAATTACTGACTTCGACAACTCTATTAGATGTCGATATTATTCTAATGGATTGTGCTGCGCTTTCGGGGTTGTTAGGCACAAATGCCGTATTAGCTGCTACCGATATGTTAATTCCGGTTTCAGCGGAACACGGGACATTACGTGGAATGATAAAAATGTTACCGGTACTGCAACGAGTATCCAAATTGAGGAATGATTCATTACGATTATGGCTATGTTTAAATAAATTACCGGATGGCAGTGATTTTGCTTATCAGTTTGGTAATTTGTTAACGCAGTATTTTCCTAAGCGAGTATTAAAAACAGTGATATACGATAGCGAGTCTGCTAATCCTGCTGATTACCTATCTTTAGCAAACGATTTGCTGATGGGAAGAGTGAACTGATGGCTGAAAATGCACTCAGAAATAATGCTTTAAACACGGGGCTGGACGAGCATGACATTACCCTGGTTGAGCACAACTTCGCTGCGTTGATCCAGTTTAGCGAGGCATTGGCTGAGCGTTTTTACCAGCGCTTATTTGCTGAATACCCAGAGCTGAGCCCTTTATTCAAATCCGTCACAATTGAAGGTCAGCATAAAAAACTGCTGGCCTCGATGGTATTGCTTATTCAGCATTTACATGATTCGGAAATGATAACGGATTATCTGCAAGGGCTTGGGGTAAGACACCAGCAATACGGTGTTGAGGCCGCACATTATGAGATGTTCATTGAGAACTGGTTAGCAGTGCTAGGCGAATTTGCTGATCAAACCTGGGATAATCAATTACAGCAGGCCTGGCGAAATGTTCTGGAATACGTCGCTGAATTAATGCAAACGCCTGTTAACACGGTGAATGAGTCGAAACCGGTTTACCAGTCAAACCATACAAACCATTCTTCTGCACCGGAGTATGCGCTCACTGAGTTAGCGGTTGCACAAACTGCCACGCCTATGCTGATACTGGATTTGAATCTGGTCGTTTGTTATCTGAATGCCGCAGCCGAAAGTCTGTTAAATCAACATCAAAATAATCTCCAACAGTTATCCTCCAAACTCAGCATTGACCGGCTTATTGGTACTTCATTACATGATTTTGCTGAAAAAGTCCCCTTTCCAATAAGCTGGTTTGAGGATTTTGATCAATTGCCCAGAAGTATGGATTTACACAATGCTGTCATTGATTTGAGACTCACTATTTCTGTCCTATATAAAAATGACGTTGCACAGGGCTTTTTGCTTGAATGCTATCCTCAATTACCAGTTCAGGACGATCATGCTGGTTTACTCACTGCCTCACAATTCACCGACTCCAGTCAATTACCTCGCAGTTTGTTATCAGGTCTGGAGAAAGCGTTGCATGAGATTCAGATGCAAAACAGCCATTTAAGCGCCATGTTGCAAGAAATCGATGAGGCCGTGTTTGAAACAAGTTTATTGGCGTTAAACTGCACTGTTGAAGCTGCAAAACTGGGTGATGAGGCAAGACAAATGCGTGATTTTGCAATGGAAATCCGTGTATTAAACCGACAGCTAAGTCAATTACTTCAACCCTTGAAAGTGCAGTCTGGGCAGCAACAACAACAGCTGAATAAAACGATTGCGCTTACACATCAGTTGGAAACGGAACTAGGCCAACAGGCAATTGCAAAAGAGAACCAAAACCGACAAGCAATTCAACATATAAGTGATCAATTGTCCGTGCAAACCCAGGCTTTAACGCAATTAATCGGAACGCTTAACAAAAACTCGCTTACATGAAATCTCAAGGTTGGCACATCCATTGCTATTTAAGTCTCAGACCAGCGCTATTCATGCTGACAAACAGAGCTTAAGGAAACAATAATGCCGCAACAGCTAATCCTCCCTTCAATGAACGTTGCTACCAATACTGCTGATAAAGCGATTAAATCCAAGGTAAATAGCAACGATAATGAGGTGTTTGCGTCTGAATTAGATCGCCGGGTGAATGAAGCACAAAGCTCGGAAAAAGAGAAAGCATCAAAAACGGATGCTAAAACTGACACGAAACAGACAGAAAAAACGGATAAAGCGGAAAATACTGAAACAGAGGACGGCAAAAAGTTGCCGTCAGAATCCACTGATAAAACGACAGAAAAATCAGATACAGATCCGGATTCTTCAGAAGCCAAAGAGGGAGAAGACGTTAACTTAATAGTATTGATGTCAGACAGTCCGACCATTAAAACCAGCGCTGAAAAGAAAACGTCCGATGTAGTGAATGTGAGTAATGTGGTGCCTCAGTCCGTTTTAGTGGATAGCAGTAAATCCAGTAAGGTGGAAAATACAGCTAATTCAATTCGTGCCGACATACTCCAAGCCATTCAAAAACAAAGTGGTGAAGGGGAGATCGTGGTCAATGAAAAGTTGAAGTCGATGATGGAGAATGTCGGAAAAATGCCACAGCCGAGCAATATGGTGAGCGCAGAAATTATAGCTTCAATGCGGCAACTGGATGTGCCTGGTGAACGAAGTTCAACCGCAAAGTTAACAAATCCTTTGGTTTTTTCAACGACTTTAGGCACATCAGCCACCCCAGTAGTCGGGGCGACTAGTTCAGCAACGCCGGCATTATCTCTGGATATCCAGCCGCAACTCAATAATTCTGCCTGGTCAAAAGTAATGAGTAGTCGGGTGGTATGGATGGCTCGCGAGGGCGTTCAACAGGCCGAGCTTAGATTGAATCCAGCGCATCTTGGACCTGTCGAAGTTAGATTAAGTATGCAAAACGATCAGACCAACGTCACTTTTATTGCATCAAATGCGGCGGCCCGTGATGCATTAGAACAAGCGTTACCAAGATTACGCGAGAGTTTTACTGAAAATGGACTGGCGCTTAATCATGCTGAAGTGAGTCATCAACAGCACTCCTCAAATGGCTCCGCTCAGGATGAACAATTAGCCGATGGTCATAATTCGGCTCAAGTTATCGTTGAAGTGGACGATATTGAGGATGAAGCAGCACAAATTTCAGCTGATTCAGCAAATAATAGTGTTGGTGTCAGTGTGTTTGCATGATAATAATAAAGATGAACTTAGAGTGGAGAAAGCGGCGTGTTTAAGTTAGAAAATTATTCGCTGAGAAAACGCATGTACATCGTTGCTGGCTTTGGCATTATCAGCTTGGTTCTGCTGGCGGGCTTGATGTTTTACATGGAACTGAATGCTGTCACTTCGATGCAACAACTAAAAGTAGTAGGCGGGTTTGTTGTAATCGGTAGTGCGATTATCATGTTCATGGCGCATGTTATCGGCCGTTTTGGTGATAAGCGAGCCACAACACTGGTCAATGGCATTCAGAACATTAAAAAAGGAGATCTTACGCAAAAAATTGCTATCTCCGGTAAAAGTGATTTCAGCTGGATGGCTTTTGAACTGGATAGTGCTCGTAAAAATGTCGCTAATCTTGTCCATACGCTGATTGGAGGCGTTAGTCAGCTTAATACCGCTACGCAAAACATGACGGTTATCAGTAAAGAAACCGTAACCGGTGTACTCAAGC
The DNA here is from genome assembly GCF_020447225.1 of Methylophaga pinxianii. Classification (GTDB taxonomy): domain Bacteria; phylum Pseudomonadota; class Gammaproteobacteria; order Nitrosococcales; family Methylophagaceae; genus Methylophaga; species Methylophaga pinxianii. Next base: position 66,657 of record NZ_JAJAEO010000183.1, read on the forward strand.
AACAGGAAGAAACTGATCAAGTTGCGACAGCGATGAATCAAATGACTGCCTCGGTTCAGGAAGTGGCGCGTACAGCGACCAATGCGGCTGAAGCGGCAAGAAATGCCGACAATGAAGCGAAAGCGGGTAAACAGGTTGTGCTGGAAACCATGCAATCCATTGATACCCTGGCGAGTGAGGTTGAAAAAGCGGCTGTCACACTAAGCGAACTGGAAGCGGATATCGGTAATATCGGTGCAATCGTTGATGTCATTCGCGGGATTACCGAGCAAACCAATCTTCTCGCTTTGAATGCGGCTATTGAAGCTGCTCGTGCTGGTGAGCATGGTCGTGGCTTTGCTGTGGTGGCTGATGAAGTCAGAACACTTGCCGCCAGAACACAATCGTCAACCCATGAAATTGAAGAAATGGTAGAGCGCTTACAACAAGGGGCACGGGCTGCCGTCAAGGTAATGAATGAAAGCCGTGAAAGCGCCAAAACCAGTGTCGAAAAAGCGGCCAGTGCCGGTTCAGCATTGGATAGCATTACCGCGATGATCTCTACCATGGATGAAATGAGTACACAGATTTCCAATGCAGCCAATGAGCAAAGTTCAGTGGCAGAAGATATTAACCGCGGTATTGTGAATATCAGCCAGATAGCTGATCACACAGCTGATGGTGCGAGAGCTACTTCTGAGGCAGTCGATACTCTCAGTAGTTTGTCTTCGCAATTACAGGATGCTTCGGCCAAATTTAAAGTTTAATGTTAAAAATACTTTCATCTAATAAAAAACCCGCATTTAGCGGGTTTTTTTATTCGGTTCTTTTCTTTAGCAGGGTAACTTGCTTTAAGCTAGCTCACTTTCAATTTCAATCAGTTTTTGCATCGGATCAACAGAGGCAGTAATTGGCCGGCCTATTACCAGGTAGTGGCTACCAGCTTGAATGGCTTGAGCAGGTGTCATAATTCGATGCTGATCCCCTTTAGCACTGCCAGCGGGACGGATACCTGGTGTCACCAATTGAAATTGGCTTCCAAGCTCCGCTTTCAACATGGAGGTTTCATGAGCAGAGCAAACCACTCCATCTAAACCATTATCCGCTGCCATGACGGCGAGACGCAGAACGGTCTCCTGGATGGTGCCTTGTAAACCAATGGCTTCGAATGTCTGTTGATCCATGCTAGTGAGCAAGGTCACACCAATCAGCAGAGGAGCATCATGTTGACTACCAATCGCCTCACGTGCTGCAGACATCATTGCCGGTCCCCCAAGCGTATGCACATTCATCATCCAGACGCCTAAGTCTGCCGCCGCTGCACACGCTTTAGCGACTGTATTGGGGATATCGTGATATTTTAAATCGAGAAAGATATCAAAGCCTTTTTGTTGCAGCATTTTGACAATATCCGGGCCGCTGCGGGTAAATAATTCTTTACCGATTTTGAGTCGGCAACGTGCAGGATCTAATTGATCGGCCATGTGCAGTGCTGCGTTTGAATCAGGATAATCCAACGCTACGATGATATTTGATTGTGTCATGCTGCTTCTCACTGAAATTTTGTATGCAGATCCTACCCTAACTGGCAGCAGATTGCGTCTGAATTCACTGTAAGCTTCTTGATAATGCTATCCTGTGCGCCAATTTTTGATGAGTGAATACAATGAAATTTGCGACTTCAGCACAAGATGGTCTGGCACGTCGAGGTCAATTGACTTTTGATCGGGGGACGATTGAAACCCCTGCATTTATGCCGGTTGGCACCTATGGATCGGTCAAAGCCATGACACCGGAAGAAGTCAAAGCGACGGGAGCAGAAATTCTGCTTGGCAATACCTTTCATCTGATGTTGAGACCCGGCACAGATATTATCCAGCGTCATGGCGATTTACATGACTTTATGCGTTGGGATAAACCTATATTGACCGATTCCGGTGGTTTTCAGGTGTTCAGTCTGGGGGATTTACGCAAAATAACTGAGCAGGGTGTCCATTTCCGCTCGCCTGTCAGTGGCGATAAAGTGTTTATGGGACCAGAAGAGTCTATGGCAGTTCAACGAGCTTTAGGCAGTGACATTGTCATGATTTTTGATGAATGCACCCCTTACCCTGCAGATGAAAAAACCGCTGCCAGCTCGATGCGTTTATCACTACGTTGGGCTGAACGCAGCAAAACAGCGCATGCTGATAATCCTTCCGCCTTGTTTGGCATTGTGCAAGGGGGAATGCATGAAGCATTACGTGATGAATCTTTGGCAGGATTAACTGAAATTGGATTTGATGGCTATGCCATTGGGGGCCTATCGGTGGGAGAGCCCAAAGAAGATATGTTACGTATTCTTAATCATCTCAGCGACAAAATGCCAGATGATAAACCCCGGTATTTAATGGGGGTGGGAAGACCGGAAGATTTGGTGGAAGCAGTATGCCTTGGTGTGGATATGTTTGATTGTGTGATGCCAACACGTAATGCTCGCAATGGTCATCTCTTTGTGCATCAGGGAGTGATTAAAATCCGTAATAGTCGTCATAAATCAGACACCGGACCACTCGATCCGTATTGTGATTGTTACACTTGTAAAAATTATAGCCGAGCCTATCTGCATCATTTGGACAGAACAGGGGAAATGCTGGGGCCTCGTTTGAATACGATTCATAATCTGCATTATTACCAGCGTTTGATGCAACAGTTGAGAGAGTCTATCGAAGCTGGAACTCTTCAGCAGTTTCGTCAATCATTTTATGCAATGCGCCAAGATCGTGCTGAATAAAGCGATTGGCTATCAGCCAGCCGTTTGCTGTGGCATAATCACTGTCTTTTATTTGCCAGTTTAGAGGAAATATGATGGATTTTCTGATTTCACCTGCTTTTGCTGAAACTGCAGCATCGGCTGGATCACCGGGTTTATTGGATTTTGCTTTTCCAATCATTTTATTGGTGCTGTTTTATGTCATGTTGATTCGCCCACAACAAAAACGTGCTAAAGCGCACCGTAACATGCAACAGTCATTGGCCAAAGGTGATGAAGTCGTTACTGATGGCGGTTTGATGGGCAAAATTAACGAAATTAACGACAATGCGATCAGCCTGCAGATTGCTGAAACGGTTGAAGTAAAAGTACGTCGTGAGTCAATCAATTCAGTGCTTCCAAAAGGCACATTGAAAAAACTGTAAATGAGAAGAGGCTGCCGGAGAGCAGCCTTTTTGATATCTGGATCTTAAGATGAACCGATACCCCCTCTGGAAAAACTTATTGGTTGTGGCAGTAATTCTCATTGCCATTATCTACGCTATGCCAAATTTGTTTGGTGATGATCCTGCGGTACAGGTTTCCGCTGGGAGACTGAACAGCGTGGATTTGCAATTAGTTAATGAAATCGAGTCCACCCTTAAACAGGCTGATATACCTTATAAAGGGGTTGTGCTTGAAGAAAACCGTTTGTTGATTCGCTTCACTGAAGCTGACGACCAGCTCGAAGCCCGTGACCTTATCCAGCAAGAGTTGAGCTCGGAAGATTATATCGTTGCTTTGAATTTAGCTCCCAATACCCCTGCATGGTTGCGGTCTCTGGGAGCAGAACCGATGAATCTTGGCCTGGATTTACGCGGTGGTGTGCATTTTCTGATGGAAGTCGATATGGACGCCGTGTTGAAACAGACACTGGAAAGTTACGCCAGCGATATTCGGATTTTGCTACGTGACAAAACCATCCGTTATACCCAGGTCAATGTGGATAAAGGTGTTCTCACATTTGGATTTCGTGAACAAGCCGATTTAGACGCTGCTATTGCAGAAATCAACCGTGAGCATAATGAGCTTAATGCGGTAGTCGATGAAGATGCCGAGCGCCCAACGGTGGCCATTACGTTAAATGAAACTATCGTTCGTGAAACACAAACCCTGGCTTTACAGCAAAATATCACAACGTTACGAAATCGTATAAATGAATTGGGGGTTGCAGAGCCGACAGTTCAACAGCAAGGACAAGATCGTATTGTTGTGCAATTGCCTGGTGTTCAGGATACCGCTCAAGCGAAAAAAATCCTTGGAGCAACAGCGACCTTGGAGTTTCGTTTAGTTGATTTTGAAAATGATGTACAAGATGCTTTAAACGGCCGAGTACCCGCTAACTCAGAACTGTTTTACCATCGCGATGGCAGACCTTACTTGCTTAATAAACGAGTCATGTTAACCGGCGAGCATGTTATCAATGCTGCTTCAACAATTGATGGGCAAAGTGGTTCTCCTGCAGTATCTGTCACTTTAGATGGTAAAGGCGCACGTATTTTCAGCAATATTACCCGGGAGAATATTGGCAATCCGATGTCGGTCGTGTTTATTGAGTCAAAAATTGAAACACAAGTTATTGATGGTGAAGAAGTCAGCGTAAGACGGCAACTTCCCGAAATTATCAGTGTGGCAACGATACGTGATCAATTAGGTAAAAAGTTTCAAATTACCGGATTAGACAGTACCACAGAAGCACGCGATCTTGCTCTATTGCTTCGTGCCGGAGCGTTGGCTGCACCTATCGATATCGTTGAAGAACGTACTGTTGGACCAAGCCTGGGACAAGAAAATATTAACCAGGGATTTGCTTCGGTAATGATTGGTTTTGCACTGGTTCTTGTGTTTATGATTGTCTGGTACCGATTATTTGGTGCGGTCGCCAATCTGGCCTTGGCTGCTAATTTGGTATTGATCGTGGCGTTGCTGTCTATGCTGCAGGCCACGCTGACCATGCCGGGCATTGCCGGTATCGTGTTAACGGTCGGTATGGCGGTAGATGCGAATGTTCTTATTTTTGAACGCATCCGTGAAGAGCTCAGATTGGGCAACAGTCCTCGTGCCAGTATTGAAGCTGGTTATTCAAAAGCATTTTCGACGATTGCTGATGCCAACATTACCACGTTGATTGCAGCAATAGTGTTATTCGGTTTTGGTACAGGAACCATTAAAGGGTTTGCTATCACGTTAACCCTGGGCATATTGACCTCGATGTTTACGGCAATTGTCGGTACTCGGATGGTGATTAACCTTATTTACGGTAATAAACAACGACCAAAACTGTCTATTTAATTAAGGTTTAACTCATGCATTTATTGAGCAAAGAAACAAACGTCAATTTCGTTGGGATACGTAAATATGCTTTAGCATTTTCAGCCATATTGCTGATAGTGTCTGTCTATTCGATTGTGACCAATAGCTTGAATTTTGGTATCGATTTCACTGGCGGTACCATGATCGAACTAGGGTATCCACAGACAGTTGATTTGGGTGAAATTCGCACCACCCTTGAGCAAGGTGGATTTGAAGATGCTTTAGTTCAGAATTTTGGTTCATTATCGGACGTGCTTATTCGCTTGCCGGTCATTGAAACGGAAAACATGGCTGAGCTGAGTAACAAGGTAGTTGAGCTTTTACAGGCTGAGCAAACTGAGGCTATTGAGGTCAGAAGGGTAGAATTTGTTGGTCCGCAGGTCGGTGAAGAACTGGCAGAGGATGGTGGTCTGGCGATGGTTTACGCGCTGATCGGTATTCTTATCTATGTGGCGTTACGCTTTGAATATCGCTTTGCCATTGCCTCGGTGTTAGCTTTGGTTCATGACGTGGTTATCACCGTCGGTTTTTTCTCGTTTTTCCGTCTAGACTTTGACCTGACTGTTTTGGCGGCAATCCTGGCCGTTATAGGTTATTCATTGAACGATACGATCGTGGTGTTTGACCGAATCCGTGAAAGCTTTCTGAAGATGCGTAAGGCGGAACCGGTTGAGGTTATCAATACCTCAATTAATGCGACGTTAGGTCGTACTATTATGACTTCAATGACAACCTTGCTGGTTGTTATAGCGCTTTTCGTTTTTGGTGGTGAAGTCATACATGCTTTTGCAACGGCCTTGCTGATAGGTATTTTAGTCGGTACCTATTCATCGATTTACGTTGCTGGTACAGCTGTATTGTTAATGGGGGTTACGAAAACCGACCTTATGCCACCCGAAAAAGAGGAAGAGGGTGATATCAATCCGGATGGTAGCCAAGTCTGATACAAAAAGGGCCCGCATCATGCGGGCTTTTTATTGGTATTTTTTGGCCGGAATACTATCGGGATAAGGGGTCCGCTGTATACGCGCGTTTTCCATAGAAATAACATTCTTTGAAAAGGAAGAGTCCTGTGGAGAGCTATGTTCATAATGCGTTTCTACTTTAAGTATGCGTAACCCTTCATAGTTACTTTGATAGCTCATGAAAGTAGCAAACTCTTCCAGTCCTTGCAGGATTTGCCGAAGATCTAATTCCAGTGATTTGTTTTTCATTTGACTCACTCTGTTTCTAGTAAAGCAAGTAGCGGCGAATGGGCAGAAATCTTGAGAGAAATTCATCTTAGTTATTGATAAAAGTGGTTTATATCAACCAGTTTTGTGTTGCTATCAGCAAGGCTATAAAAGTACCTTTAGTTAACTATTTGAAAATAAAAGAAAATAATTACTACAAAGGCTTGAGGATAGGATAATTTCCTGTGATGTCGAGGATTTTTCTGATTATAAGTGACATCTAAGGACGTATCTTGTAGATGGTTTTGTAATGGAAGGAGAGATGAATGGTTCACTTAAAAAAATATGGCATGTTCCTGGCGTTTATTTGGCCGCAGTGGTTAATGGCAAATGATATAGACGTCACCATGCATTATATTGGTCCTACTGAGGGTCAAGTCTGGCTTGGCGTTCAGCAAGGAATTAAAGAAGCAAATCTTCAGGGCGGCTTCTTAGGCCAAAAATATAAAGTAGAAGTTGTTGAGCCAGAGGCCTTGGATAAGACCAATGTAGAGACCGTTTTATTGTTGGCGACTGATGATGATTACATTATGAAAGTTGCCCAGTCTGAACAATTTGCTGAAACACCGGTAATTAATCTTATTTCACGTAATGATAAATTGCGTCAGGCCTGTATACCCAACCTGTTCCATATTACGCCAAGTGATGAAATGCGCGCAGATGCCTTGGCGCAGTGGAATGAAAAAAATCCTGACAAGCCTGCCGAAGTCATGAGTTGGCACAAAGACTTTGTAAAATTTGCCGCAAGCCAGTTAAACAATCGTTTTGAGAAAAATCAGGGTGAAGCAATGACTGATCAGGCCTGGGCTGGTTGGGCTGGAACCAAAATGATTGCCGATTCAGTGGTACAAACAATGCAGTACGATGCAAAGTTTATGTTGAATCATCTGAAAACAAATCTTGTTTTTGATGGACAAAAAGGCGATAACGCTAACTTTCGTGAAAATGGCCAATTACGCCAAATTCTATTACTTGTAGATAACAATAATAAAATTGTTGCTGAAGCACCATTACGCGGTTTTGAAGGTGGATTGGATAGCCTGGGTAAAGTTACCTGCAAATAAAAATTGAGAAATATATTAGGAGAACGCTGAATGAAATTTAAAACACTTTTGCTAAGTTCAATGATTTTGGCAAGTACGTCCGCTTTAGCAGAGCCAACACATCGATTATTTGCTACCAATGAAAAAGATAATACAGTTAGCGTCATTGATTCCCGCACCCTTGAAGTTGAAACCTCCATTAATGTCGGTCAACGTCCTCGTGGTATCGGTTTATCACCAGATCAAACAATGCTGTATGTGGCGATAAGTGATGACGATGCTATTGCCGTTGTTGATGTCAAAACCCTGGAGTTAGTGAAAACTCTGGATTCAGGTGATGATCCTGAAACCTTTGGCGTTAATCCTGTTTCAGGGCATATTGTTATTTCTAATGAAGATGATGGGGAAGCCACCTTCCTTGACCCTAAATCAGGTGAAAAATTAGCTGTTGTACAAGTAGGAATTGAACCAGAAGGGGTTGCCGTATCACCTACGGGTAAATATGCGCTGGTCACCAGTGAGTCCAGCAATATGGTTCATATTATTGAAACGACCGATTACACAGCCGTTGCTCATTTAGTTGTAGGGGCACGTCCACGTGGTCTGGCTTTCAACAGTGATGGCAGTTTAGCTTATGCGACAAGTGAAATTGGTAATGAAGTCGCCATTATTGATATGGAAGCGCTGAAAGTTGTTAAGAAAGCTTCCATTGATGTTGAAAATTCAAAACCAATGGATATTAAAGTCAGCCCGGACGATAAAATGTTGTATGTCACAACGGGCCGCGGTAACTCAGTTGCATTTTTAGATGCAAAGACACTTGAGCTGAAAGGTAATGTTCCAGTTGGAAAACGGGTTTGGGGCTTAGACCTCTCTAAAGATGGTTCAACAATCTATACCGCAGATGGTGTGGATGGCACGGTTTCCGTCGTCGATACAGCAAAACAGGAACGAGTTAAGACAATTAAAGTTGGCGCGTTCCCATGGGGTGTTGCTCTGGACGATTAATTGAGAACCATCGGTGTTAAAAAGCCCGGCAGCAGATGGCTCGCCGGGCTTTTTTTATGTCCGGAATCAAATAAAGATAAGAAATATTTTGTGAACCATTGCTGACGCGCTATGATGCCGCACATGAAATCTATACTGCGATTTATTGATATTTGCCTGTTCCGTTCGGGACCCGATAGTCTTCCGGCAAATAATCAACTTACACAATGGGTACTGTTGTGTTACTTCTGTGTCAGCGTGCTGATGAATCAGATCGATATGTCCATGCGAATCAGTTTATGGATTGGCATTAGTGATTTGCTTGTGTTGATGGCTTTTCTATACTTGTTACTTCGATTCAATCACTTATTACCACGTTACCAACAGACGCTGAGTGCAATGGCGGGTACAGGCAGCTTGTTGGGATTATTATCCATGCCATTGTTGTGGGCATTTCATCAGTATGCCGAAAAGACAGACGCGGCAAACTTTATATTATTCTCATTAATGCTGGTCATGTTCTGGAGCTTGATGGTCACGGCTCATATCATTCGTCGCACACTTGAAACATCAGCCCCGAAAGCAGTTGCGCTGACTATGCTGTATGTTGTAATTGCCATTGTTCTCAACGGCTTAGTTATGTCCGGAGCAACCTGAATGCATATTCATATTTTAGGTATTTGTGGCACGTTTATGGGCGGACTTGCTTTGCTGGCACGTGATCGTGGTTTTACGGTTTCTGGCTCTGATGCCAATGTGTATCCGCCAATGAGTGATCAGCTGGCTTCAGCTGGTATTAACGTTATGCAAGGCTATTTAGCAGAACATTTGCAACCTGCTCCCGATATGGTGGTGATGGGGAATGCGATGTCCCGCGGCAACCCTGCAGTAGAGTACGTATTAAATCAGGGATTACCTTATATTTCGGGGCCGCAGTGGTTGGCAGAAAATATTTTGGTTAATCGATGGGTTTTGGCGGTATCTGGTACTCATGGCAAAACAACAACAAGCAGTATGCTGGCTTGGATTCTGGAATATGCTGGAATGCAGCCGGGATTTCTGATCGGTGGAGTGCCGGGGAATTTCGGTCAGTCAGCGGCTATCGGTAATACGCCTTTTTTTGTGATTGAAGCTGATGAATACGATACCGCTTTTTTTGATAAACGCAGTAAATTTTTGCATTATCATCCACGGACGCTGGTGATTAATAATCTCGAATTTGATCATGCCGATATCTTTGCCGATCTGGCAGCGATCCAAACCCAGTTTCATCATTTGATTCGCACCGTTCCCTCAGAGGGACTGGTGATCACACCCTACGCTAATCCTGCTATAGAGCAGACACTGGAACGGGGATGCTGGACCCCCAGACAATCAATGGATGGTGTAAATGCCGATTGGCAGGTGAGCGATATGACTGAGGATGGTCATTGTTTTACCGTACAACATAATGGCCAGACTGGCAGGGTAAATTGGCCATTACTGGGACGTCACAATGTGAGCAATGCACTGGCGGCTATGGCGGCGGCACATCATGTTGGAATCACTGTTGAACATGCTTGTGAGGCATTGAACCAGTTCAAAGGGGTCAAGCGTAGACTGGAACTTCGCGGCGAATGTCGTGGAATAAAAGTTTATGATGATTTTGCCCACCACCCCACGGCAATTGCCACAACCTTGCAGGGGTTGCGTGCCAATATCGGCCAGCAGAGACTGATTGCTGTGTTGGAACCGCGATCCAATACCATGAAAATGGGAGTTCATGAGCAGACTCTAGCTGCCTCATTGCAAGCGGCAGATAAGGTTATTCTGTATCAGGATGCACAATTATCCTGGTCACTGGACAACATCCAACAACAGCTGGGTGACAAGTCGGTCCTACATCGGAAAATTGAGGATGTGGTTGCACAATTACTAAGTCAATGCCAGGCGGGTGATCACATAGTTGTGATGAGTAATGGTGGCTTCGGCGGTATCCATCAAAAAATTCTGGATGCATTGGCCAATGACTGATTCGAAACAAATCGCACTGGCTATTACTGGCGCATCGGGCGCACCGTATGCAAAACGCTTATTAGAGCAATTGTTGTTGCAGGGAATGACCGTGCATCTGATGATTTCTGCTGCCGGTCGTATTGTATTAGCCGATGAACTTGACTGGAAATTACCTGCTCGCGCAGCAGATGCAGTGAAAGTTTTGGAAGCGGAGTATGGTTGCCAGCCTGGTCAGTTGAAGGTCTATGGGGAGCAACAATGGTCATCTCCGCTTGCCAGTGGCTCTCATTCTGTCCCCACCATGATTGTCTGTCCCTGCACCATGGGCACTTTGTCAGCGATTGCTGTGGGTGGCAGTGATAATCTGATTAATCGTGCTGCAGATGTCATGATCAAAGAACAGCGTAAATTAATTGTCGTTCCCAGAGAAGCCCCATTTTCGCCAATTCATTTGGAAAATATGCTGAAGCTCTCCCGGTTAGGTGTATGCATCATGCCCCCAAATCCTGGCTTTTATTTTCGGCCGCAGACACTCGAAGACATTGTGGATTTTGTGGTAGCCAGAATCCTTGATCAAGCCTCTGTAACACACCAATTGATGCCACGCTGGGGCGAATAATCTCTGACGCGGAATCAGGGCCGCACATTAACTCGCGTATAATGCCAGCAGATTCAGAATTCGGAAAATAGCATGTCAGATATTGAAATCGCCCAACACGCAAAAATGCAGAATATTACGGAGATCGCCACGCAAAAATTAGGTTTGCATGTCGATGATCTGGACAGCTATGGCCGATACAAAGCCAAAGTATCGTTGCAGGTAATGGATGAATTGGCTACAAAACCTGATGGTAAACTGATTTTGGTGACAGCGGTTAGTCCTACACCGGCAGGTGAAGGTAAAACCACCACTACGATTGGATTGAGCGATGCATTAAATCGCATCGGCAAAAAAGCGACCGTTTGTGTACGTGAACCTTCAATGGGACCATCCTTTGGTTTAAAAGGCGGCGCTGCCGGCGGTGGTTATTCGCAAGTAGTGCCAATGGAAGATATAAACCTGCATTTTACCGGCGATTTTCACGCTATTGCAGCCGCCCATAATTTACTGGCAGCGATGATCGATAACCATATTCATCATGGTAATGCGTTACAGCTGGATACACGGAAGATCGTCTGGCACCGGGTTGTCGATATGAATGACAGGGCCTTACGTCAGATCACTATTGGTATGGGAGGTCCTGCTAATGGGTTTGTGCGTGAAGATCACTTTGATATTGTCGTAGCCTCTGAAGTAATGGCGATTTTCTGCCTGGCGGGATCACTCAACGAACTGAAAGAACGACTGGGTCATATTCTGATTGGCTATTCTCTCGATGGAACTCCCCGGTATGCCAGCGAACTGAATGCCAATGGTGCAATGACAGCGCTTCTCAAGGAAGCCATTAAACCGAATCTGGTACAAACTTTAGAAAATAATCCCGCGTTTGTTCATGGGGGCCCTTTTGCCAACATTGCTCATGGATGCAATTCGGTTATTGCCACTAAAATGGCATTAAAACTAAGCGATTATGTTGTAACAGAGGCAGGTTTTGGTGCGGATTTGGGGGCTGAAAAATTTATTAATATTAAGTGTCGCAAGGCGGGTATTCGGCCTGATATGGCAGTAGTTGTGGCGACGGTTAGAGCTTTAAAATATCACGGCGGTGTCAACGTACCGGATCTGGCAGCTGAAAACCTGTCAGCACTTAAATCGGGACTGACCAACCTGCGCAAGCATTTACATAATCTGCAGAATGAATTTGGCCTGCAATGTATCGTGGCAATAAACCATTTTATTGAAGATAGTGATGCAGAAATCGAATTAATCAAAGAGGCTGTAGAGGCGATGGGAGCCACTGCTATCTTGGCTAGACATTGGGCTGAGGGTGGCTCGGGTGCAGAGTTATTGGCCCAGACAGTCGTGGAAAAATTACAACAACCGGGAAAATGTGAGTTGCTCTACCCCGATAGCGCAACTTTATGGGACAAGATAAATACTATAGCCACACAATTATATGGTGCAGACAAAGTGGTGGCAGATAAAAAAATATTGAAAAAACTCGGTGAGTTTCAATCGCTGCATGGTGACATGCCGGTATGTATGGCAAAAACGCCTTACTCTTTCAGTAGTGATCCCTCGTTACGTGGTGCACCTGAACAGCATACATTGACGATTCGTGATGTGCGTTTATCGCGTGGTGCCGGGTTTGTTGTGGTGCTCTGCGGTGATGTGATGACAATGCCAGGGCTTCCCAAAATACCTGCCGCAGAGCGTATTGATATTGATGATAAAGGCGTTATCAGCGGTCTGTTCTGATTAAGATTGACTACGTAAGCTGAAGTAGAGCATTAATCCACCCCAAAGACCCAGAACCCAGCTAAGTACGGGCATTCCAGCCAACATATTTGAGGAATAACCGTCCAGGCCTTTAATGATTGCCGCACCCACAATGAACGCTGCACCACTTACGGCAGTTGCTGTTCGATAACTGGAATGCCGGACTTCCTGACGGATCTTTTCTAAATCCTGGGAAGATAATTGCATGTGCAGTTGGCCTGCCTGAGCTTGCTTGGTCAAATCATGCAACATTCTGGGGAGTGTCGGTAAGGTTTCTGCCCAGGTTGGTACTTCCTTTTGCAAAGACTTAACAGCCGCTTGCCAGCCCAGCTTTTCCTTCATCCATTGTTCCAGAATCGGCTTGGCGGTTTGCCATAAGTCGAGATTCGGATATAAGTCACGTCCCAAACCCTCAATATTCAGTAAGGTTTTTTGTAGTAACACCAATTGAGGTTGAATCTGCATATTAAAACGCCGAGCAGTTTGAAACAGTCTTAACAAGAGCTGTCCAAATGAAATTTCTTTCAATGGCCGGGCAAATATGGGTTCGCAGACACTGCGAATAGCTGACTCAAATTCATCCATTCGGGTTTCAGCGGGTACCCAGCCGGATTGAATATGTAGTTCTGCAACACGACGATAATCATGGTTGAAAAAGGCGAGAAAATTCTCAGCCAGGTAACGCTGATCATCCGGTGACAGTGTACCCATGATGCCAAAATCAATTGCAATATAACGTGGCAACTCTGGATTACTCACATCAACCAGAATATTACCTGGATGCATATCGGCATGGAAGAAACTGTGTCTGAATACTTGTGTAAAGAAAATTTCTACTCCAATGGTGGCCAGCAGTTCCAGATCAATATTGTGCTGTTTGAGCAAGGCGATATTGCTAATCGGCGCACCAAATACCCGTTCCTGTACTAGCAGGTTGGGCTTGGTCAATGACCAGTAAACTTCGGGAACATACAATAACCGTTCATCAGCAAAGTGGCGTTTTAATTGCGAAGCTGATGCGGCTTCTCTCAACATGTCCAGCTCATCAAACAGATTTTTTTCCAGTTCAGCAACTACTTCACGCGGACGAAGACGTTTGCCTTCAGACCAGTATCGTTCAGCTAAACCGGCGAGGGTATAGAGTAAATCAACATCACGTCGAATCACCTTTTCTATACCCGGACGCACCAGTTTAAGAATGACCTGTTTGCCATCGGTAAGGGTAGCAGCATGTACTTGTGCAATTGATGCAGAGGCCAATGGTTCGGCCTCGATGTGACTGAAAATACGTTCCGGTTCACCTTCTTCGTAGGCGGCATGAATCAGCGCCAATGCAATATCGTTAGGGAAGGGAGCAACTTGATCCTGCAGTTTAGCGAGCGAATCGGCTATATCTTCCGGTAATAAATCACGGCGGGTAGAGAGGATTTGGCCAAATTTGACAAAAATGGGTCCTAAATCCTGCAATGCCAGACGAATCCTTTCTCCTCTGGGCAAATCAGCTTTATGACGCCACCGGTAAGGGGAAAACCAGCTCAGAAATCGATAGGGACGAAAAAAATGTATCGCCAGAATAAGTTCATCAAGCCGGTGACGGCCCATTACATGATTAATTTGCAGTAAACGTCCAAACTGACTGAGTTTCATGTATTTTTCTCGATTAGGTTTTGCAGCCTCTTTATTCGAGCTTCCACTCTTTCAGTATCGGCACGAAGCAAATCCACATTTTGCATAAATCGCTGAGTTTGGGATTTATCTGGCAAATAATGACTTTCTTCTCTGAGGTATTCTGCGACACTCTGTTCAAACTCTGAACGGTTGTAATTCAACCAGTCAAAGCCCCGACGTAAACTTTGTGCTAAAGGATAGGCTAATGTATCCCCAGTAAATCGCGCGAGTTGTTGTTCCCAGTCGAAATCAAAGTGCTGTTGCCAATCTTGCAATTGTTTAGCGAACTGAACATCACCGAGGATCTTTATCTGATTGGAAAACAGGCTGTCAGGTTGATTTAATAGTTTCAATAAGGCAAAGCTATCAGCCTTGATCATCAAATCTGCTATATCGTCGCCAGCGGTATCGAGCAGAATTCTGTCATCTGTAAATCTTGCCAAAATGGCAATATTCAGATTGGTGATATCAATCCGGATGCTGCGATCTGCAAATTGTTGAAGCTGTACATGGCTTTCCAAATCAAATCGTAAAGCATGATTCAGCGCGATTTCCAGAGGCTTTAACAACACGCTTATCATTAAAATTTATAGCCACTGTGCAACGCAACAATACCAGCAGACATATTCATGAAACCCACACGCTCGAACCCAGCATCTTCCATCATTTTTTTCAGGCTGGGTTGATCTGGATGCATACGAATTGATTCGGCCAGATAACGATAACTTTCTGCATCATTGGTAAACAATTTACCCAGAGCGGGTAATACTTTGAATGAGTAGGTGTCGTAAAGCGGGGTTAACCAGCTGGCCGGTTGCGAGAATTCCAGTACTAATAATTTTCCGCCGGGTTTGAGTACCCGCAGCATTGAAGCAAGCGCTTTATCTTTATCCGTAACATTGCGCAGACCGAACGCGATGGTAATGCAATCAAAGGTATTATCAGGAAATGGCAGTGTTTCGGCATTGGCTTGAACATATTCAATATTGCCGGCTTTACCCAGATCGGTGAGTCGATCACGGCCAACATTGAGCATCGAGGCATTAATATCTGCCAACACAACTTTGCCGGTTGGGCCAACCATATCAGCAAATTTGGCTGTCAAATCCCCTGTTCCCCCGGCAATATCCAACACTTTAGCGCCACGCTTTACATTGCTGGTATGCAATGTAAAACGTTTCCAAAGACGATGAATACCCATAGACATTACGTCATTCATCAGGTCATAACGACCCGCTACAGAGTGAAAAACCTCAGCGACATGCTTAGCTTTCTCAGCGGTCGGTACCTGCTTGAAACCAAAATGGGTCGTATTATTTTCTTCCATAATTTCCTCAGGCGTCGCGCTGACGTTCGTATCCTTCAGCGGTTAACTTACCAAGATATTTTTGCCAATAGTCGTCTCGGTTAACAGAGAGTTCATAGAGGTAATCCCAAGTGAACAGACCACTGTCATGTCCGTCGTCAAAATAAATTTTGATAGCGTAGTGACCTACGGGTTCAATAAGACTAATGCCGACATGTTCTTTTTGAATCTGCAGGACCTCTTGACCTCGCCCATGACCTTGGACTTCGGCAGACGGGGAGTGAACCCGCAGAAACTCAGCTGACAGTAAATAATGCTCGTTACCGTAAACCAGCTCAAGTTGTCGAGATTGCTTGTGTAGCTGGATTTCACTTGGCAATGGTGCCTGGCTCATAGCGAGTCCTTAAAGGATGTAACGTGATAAATCTTCGTCTTGAACCAGCTCTGACAATTGCTGACTGACATAATTTTCATCAATCACAAATTTTTGTTCTGGTTCTTCTCCCGCTTGGTAGGAAATATCTTCCAAAAGTTTCTCAAGCAAAGTATGTAGACGGCGAGCCCCAATGTTTTCCGTTTTCTCATTAACTTGCCAGGCAAGTTCGGCAATACGTTTGATGCCATCTTCAGTAAAGCTTAAATCAACCGACTCTGTACCAAGCAAGGCTGAATACTGTTCTGTAAGCGAAGCATCCGGTTCAGTTAGAATTCGGACAAAATCTTCTGTAGTCAACGCACTAAGCTCTACTCGGATGGGTAATCGACCTTGCAGTTCCGGGATCAAATCAGATGGTTTACTTAGATGAAAAGCACCGGAAGCTATAAACAGGATATGGTCGGTTTTCAACATGCCATATTTTGTTGAGACAGTACTGCCTTCGACCAATGGAAGTAAATCACGTTGCACTCCCGCACGAGAAACATCTGCACCGCTACCACCACCTTCTCCGCGGTGAGTGATTTTGTCAATCTCGTCAAGAAATACAATACCGGTTTGCTCGACACGTTGAATGACTTCGGCTTTTAAGTCTTCTTCGTTAATCAGTTTAGCGGCTTCTTCTTCACTGATTAAACGCATCGCTTTGCCAATTGTCAGTTTGCGCGTGGATTTACGCTGATTACCCATGTTTTGGAACATGTCTTGAAGTTGACTGGTCAGTTCTTCCATTCCAGGTGGAGTCATGATCTCGACGCCCATCTGATGCTGTGCCAGTTCAAGCTCGACTTCTCGATCGTCCAGTTTTCCTTCGCGCAGCATTTTGCGGAATTTTTGACGAGTATTGGACTCTTCTTCAGTCAGCGTGCCGCGTGCTGGGGTGAGCAATGCGTCGAGAATACGTTCTTCAGCCGCATCAAGTGCGCGAGGCTTGGCTTCACTGATAGCCTTTTCACGCAACATTTTCATAGCGCTTTCAGCAAGATCACGAATAATCGATTCGACATCGCGGCCGACATAACCCACCTCGGTAAATTTGGTGGCTTCCACTTTGATGAATGGAGCATTAACCAGGGAAGCAAGGCGGCGGGCAATTTCGGTTTTACCGACACCAGTTGGGCCAATCATTAGAATGTTCTTTGGCGTTACTTCCTGTTGCAAAGTGGCATCCAGTTGTTGGCGGCGCCACCGATTGCGTAACGCGATAGCAACGGCTTTCTTAGCTTCATGTTGTCCAATAATGTGTTTATCTAATTCGTGAACAATTTGTTTTGGAGTAAGTGATTGATTCATGATTATTTGTTGTAATCCAATGTTTCAATTGTGAGGTTGTGATTGGTGTAAATGCAGATATCAGCAGCGATATTCAGACCTTTTTCAACAATCTCTTGGGCCGATAAATCGGTATTCAGTAATAAAGCAGTCGCGGCAGCCTGAGCAAAAGGTCCACCAGAACCGATAGCAATTAAGCCGTTTTCAGGTTCGATAACATCACCATTCCCTGAAATGATCAAAGAAGCCTCTGCATCAGCGACAGCCAATAATGCTTCAAGTCGACGCATCATTCTGTCAGTACGCCAATCTTTTGCCAGTTCAAGAGCACTTCGGGTCAAGTTACCCTGATGTTTTTCGAGTTTAGCCTCAAAACGTTCAAATAAAGTAAATGCATCAGCGGTACCACCGGCAAAGCCTGCAATAACCTTGTTGTGGTATAAACGTCTTACTTTGCGGGCATTGCCTTTCATAATGGTATTGCCAAGACTGACCTGGCCGTCACCACCAATGACTACCTGGCCGTCACGACGATAAGATAGGATCGTGGTGCCACGGTATTGCTCCATAAAAAACTCCAATGCGTAATATTAAAAATAGCCATGCAGTATACTATGCCACCAGCTCTGATGCAGTTGGTAATCTATTCTGCAGTGGCTTAAAAAATATTTATTATTCAAAAAGTGAGATAGTGGTTGACAGCGAGCGGGGATTTCCGGAAAATGCGACCTCTTTAGTGGAGGGGTTCCCGAGCGGCCAAAGGGATCAGACTGTAAATCTGACGGTTCTACCTTCGGAGGTTCGAATCCTCCCCCCTCCACCATTTATTTGAGAGTTTACTATTTTGCGGGTGTAGTTCAATGGTAGAACTCCAGCCTTCCAAGCTGACTATGTGGGTTCGATTCCCATCACCCGCTCCATTTTAGTTTTGGAAGAATTGGCCCGCATAGCTCAGTCGGTAGAGCGCATCCATGGTAAGGATGAGGTCATCAGTTCGATTCTGATTGCGGGCTCCATTTTTGATTTTGATTGGGCAGGGAGTACCTTGCCTGTTTTTGATTTTAACAATTAAAAAGTTTGGCGGGGAGACTGGCATGTCTAAGGCAAAATTTGAACGTACAAAACCCCACGTAAACGTGGGCACCATTGGTCACGTTGACCACGGTAAAACTACCCTGACAGCAGCGATTACGAAAGT
>NZ_JAJAEO010000022.1 GCF_020447225.1 Methylophaga pinxianii
AGACCCACTCAGGACACAGCATGGACATGAGGGTCCCCGCTCAGCTCCTGGGGCTCCTGCTGCTCTGGCTCCCAGGTGCCAGATGTGCCATCCAGATGACCCAGTCTCCATCCTCCCTGTCTGCGTCTGTCGGAGACACAGTCACCTTAACTTGCCGGGCAAGTCAGGGTATTCGAGATGATTTAGCCTGGTATCAGCACAAACCAGAGAAAGCCCCTAAGCTCCTGATCTATGCTGCATCCACTTTACAAAGTGGGGTCCCGTCAAGATTTCGCGGCAGTGGATCTGGCACAGATTT
>NZ_JAJAEO010000155.1 GCF_020447225.1 Methylophaga pinxianii
TTTTTTTTGCGCCACCCAAACCCGTGATAACACAGCCACTTCTTTATGAATATCTGCTTTCTGACCGGTAAGCGCTGCAATTTTTTCTGTCATCAGCTCACTTTTTCCGTTGAATTCTTGATTCTCTGTCTCAGGGTTTCCTCAAGGTCACGCTGCAGGTTGAGGATATCCCCCGGTCTGGAGTGTTTAATAGACCGATATCTGGGGAAAAGTAGGTCACGCAAAGCCAACAGCTCTGATGAACGCGTGAGACCCCGCTCCTGGAGAACACCTCTATATATAAATCAGACTAGCGAGAGGGAAGCGAAACAACGAAACAAGTGGTTCCGTTCCCGGATTGCGCACTGATAACCCCATCATGAGACTCCACTATAGCCTTGGTGATGGCCAACCCCAGGCCGGTACCTTCACTTTGTCGCTGGCGGGATGGGTCTACCCGGTAAAATCGATCAAATAGTTTCGGCAAATGCTCGGCTGGAACATCCTCGCCGGGATTGGCAATTGAAACGGTGGCATGTGCGCCTTCATCCACTGACAAGTGGATTCTAATGATTTCTCCGTGTGGGGTGTAGCGTATGGCGTTGGATAGAAGGTTCGAGAACGCTCGGCGCAGTAGCGCGCGGTCACCTCTCACGACGGGAGCGTTACCTTCCAACACCAGTTGCACCTGATGTTCCGTTGTCAGTGCATCAAAAAACTCGAACAGCTCTTTAAACTCTTGAGTCAGGTCTAATGGGACAAATACAGGTTTGATCAAATCGTTATCGCTCTTCGCCAGCCAAAGCATGTCACTAACCATTTTGGACATCCGTTCTTGCTCCTCCAGGCCGGAATACAGCAATTCACGGTATTCATCCGCTGATCGCGGTTTGCTGAGACCAACCTGACTTTGGGTAATCAGGTTCGTCAGCGGCGTCCGCAGTTCATGCGCGATGTCGGCTGAAAAGTGTGATAGGCGCTCAAACCCTTCTTCCAGGCGTCCAATCATTTGATTAAACGACACGGCCAATTCCCTGAGTTCAGTGGGCAAGGTATCCGCGTCGAGGCGTTCATCAAGGTGATTAGCCTGAATCTTGCGCATACCCTCACTCAAACTCCTCAACGGCAAAAGCCCCTGGTGGATGCCAAACCAGGCAGCCAGCAGTGTGATGGCCCCGGTTCCGAGCATGATCAGCCATAGGCTATTGCGAAAGCTGTGCAGAAAAAACAGATGAAAATCAAGATCGATAGCGGCAGTGATTCGATAGATTTCCGACCTTGCTGTCAGAGTGGTGACCACGCCTCGAAAATTTTTGCCGCCGCTGGCCCACACGGAAACATGGTCTTCATCGATGACGCGCACCGGTGACAGCGCGGCAGCCCCGTCAAAAAAGTCAATTCCGGGAGTGCGAAACAACAAGGTACCATCGTCATCTTCCACCTGAAAATAAACCCCATGATGACCGGCAACGGCCCTTGCCAGGGACTCCTCTATGGAGGCGCCGTTTTCCAGTGCAGTACTAAGAGTGTGCTCTATGGATTGAACGATGGTGCGTAGCTCGTCGACATCCTGCTCCGCAAAGTGATCTCGGATCGACTGCAACACTAGCAGGCTACTCAACACCAGACTGAGACCAGTTGCCAGGGTCACAAACGCCAGGACCCGCGACGTGAGTGGGCTGGGGCACGATTTTTTTCTACGCATCATCGTTTTCCACATCGAGTTTGTAACCCATCCCCCTAACGGTGTGGATGAGTTTTGGCTCGAAGTTGTCGTCGATTTTGGCGCGTAAGCGACGAATAGCGACATCAATTACGTTCGTGTCACTGTCAAAATTCATGTCCCACACCTGGGAAGCAATCAAGGAGCGTGGCAATACTTCCCCCTGGCGACGCACAAATAGTTCCAGCAAGGCAAATTCTTTTTGGCTGAGTATGATTTTTGTGCCGGCACGACTGGCCCGGCGCCGTGGTAGATCCAGTATCAGATCCGCCACCTGCAAATGATCGGTGAGCATAGGTACCGTTCCCCTGCGCAGGAGTGTCCGCACCCGTGCCAGCAGCTCTGAAAATGCAAAAGGCTTGACGAGATAATCATCAGCACCCAGTTCCAGTCCTTTGACACGGTCATCCACGCTGTCGCGTGCCGTGAGAAACAATACCGGGGTCTGGTGTCCCGCCTCGCGTAGGGATTGCACGATGCGCCAGCCCTCCATATCGGGCAGCATCACATCGAGAATGATCAGATCAAAAGCTTCCGTCATGGCCAAATGATGTCCATCCAACCCATTGCGCGCGAGCACGATCAGAAAGCCGGCCTCGGCCAGGCCCTGCCGCAGGTAATCACCGGTTTTTACTTCGTCCTCTACTACAAGCAGACGCATAGTCAGGTTCCCCTTCTGAACTGGCCTTTCAGTCTAATGGGCCGATTCGCACAGCCACATGACATAAAGATTACAACATTGTCATCTTGTGGTCATGTTGATGACAGGGTGCATTGATTATGTTGAGAGCCTCGGAAAAATTGACCCGTCACAATGACAGAATGAGGAATCCGAATGAACAGACCAAACAGGCCGTTGAACCTTTCTCGGCGACGCTTCGTGCAGGGATTGGCCGCCGGCGGTGTTTTGGCCTGGGCACCGGGATGGTTACATGCGAGGGGACGAGATAACCCAAGTATCCGGACCGGTTCTGCGCCGATTTTGAGCGGTCGAGAAGTAGATCTGGTAATTGAAGAGATGCCCGTCAATTTCACCGGTGCCATACGCATGGCAACCACAATCAATGGTTCTATTCCCGCCCCGACACTTCGTTTCCGAGAGGGCGCCCCGTGCCGAAATTACGTTGTATGGCAAGGATGATGTGGACAACGGTTTGGGCAGCGGACTGTCTGATGCGGCCCTGGGACTTCGACTGCGCTATGAGTTTTCGCGCCAATTTGCGCCCTATGTCGGCGTTGAATGGACAAGCAAGTTTGGCGGTACGGCTGATTTTGCCCGTGCTGCCGATGAACCGGATGCTGACACGCTGTGGGTCGTCGGATTGAAATTCTGGCTCTAAACCTATTTTCTACTGTGACTTAAGGAGTCAACCTCATGAAACTGAAATCCCTCTCCCGTTTTGCGGCATTGCCTGTCCTGATTATCGCTCTGTCGGTGCAAGCGCACGATCCCAAGGAACATAGGCAAGACGCCGAAAAACCCGATTGTAAGGCGATGAAAGACATGGATCATTCCAAGATGGATATGGATGATCCGGTGATGAAGGCCATGATGCAGAAATGCGTGAAGGACGGGGACGACGGGGAGGAAGACTCGCACACCCCTTCTTCCGCCACCGATGATCATGGCAAGCATGGTGTGGACAACAAAAAATCGTCCGAGCATCAGCACTAATGGAGACAACGTGGCTTGCAAGTTACCATCGGCAACCGTCAGGTTTTTGAGGAGGACTCATGGCTTCTGGCAAATTACTGTCCTGCGTCAAGTGCTTGTTGGCAATAGCAGTTATCGTGATCGCAGGCGGGGCTGTATTTCTCTACTCAGGGTGGTATCCAATGGGTGCTGACGTACCTCATAACCGCTTCACCTATTGGATATTGGAAACCTTGCGTGAGCGCTCTATCGCGCGCGCGGCAGGCGACGTAGAGATACCCATGAATCTGGATTCCTCGGATCGTCTGCTCTCAGGCGGTGCTGACTACAACGACATGTGCGCGGGATGCCATTTGAAACCCGGTAAGACACAGAGCGACTTTACGCTGGGGCTTTACCCTGCACCGCCCAACCTGACCCGTGACGAACATCGTGGCGGTATCAACAATGCGCTGGACCAGCGACGCTTTTGGATCATCAAGCACGGTATCAAAGCATCCGGCATGCCTGCCTGGGGCCCTGGTCATGACGATGAACGTATCTGGAACATGGTGGCCTTCCTGAAGCGCCTGCCGGAGCTGACACCGGAGCAATATCAAATCCTGACGGCGCGTGGCGATGATCAGGCCGAACATCATTAAACGGTGGAGTAAGCTTATGCCGCATCATCATTCAAACACAGGCGATAACATATCAGCATCCTGCTGCAGTGGCCAACGCGCCGAGCCTTCGGGCGGTACGCTGACCGATCCTGTCTGTGGTATGGCTGTGACTGCCACGTCACTTCACAAGGCTGAATTTCGGGGCAAGACATACTCCTTTTGCAGTGCTTCTTGCCGGAAAAAGTTCGTTGCCAACCCCACCGATTACCTCGAAAAGCCCACTTCACCGGTCGCGCATGACACGCTGAACGAAGCGCATAGCAACGTCGAATACAGCTGTCCGATGCATCCGGAGGTTCGGCAACCGGGGCCGGGCACCTGCCCCAAGTGCGGCATGACCCTGGAACCGGTCATGCCCAGTGCGGAAACCGAACAAAATCCCGAGCTGGCGGACTTCCGTCGCCGATTTTGGTACACCTTGCCATTGACTGTGCTGGTTACTCTCATTGCCATGTCGGGCGGCGCCTTCGACAATTTGCTGGGCGGCGCTCGTCCATGGGTAGAGCTGCTGCTGGCGACGCCAGTGGTGCTGTGGTCAGGGTGGCCTTTCTTTGTGAGATGGCTGCACTCCATCCGCTTGCGCGCACCGAATATGTGGACGCTCATTGGTACCGGTACTGGTGCGGCTTACGTGTACAGCGTAGTTGCTGTGCTCGCCCCGGATATTTTCCCCGCATCCTTTCGTGAGGCCGGCCATGTGGCCGTTTATTTTGAGGCGGCGGCGGTCATCATTTCATTGACGCTGCTGGGTCAAATGCTGGAACTGAAGGCTCGCTCCGAAACCGGTGCGGCAATTCGGGCGCTGCTGGGACTGGCGCCCAAGACGGCGCGACGTTTACGGGATGACGGAACGGAAGAAGATGTTCCGCTGACCCATGTTCATCCGGGCGATCGCCTGCGTATTCGCCCAGGTGAGAAAGTGCCGGTCGATGGCGTGGTGCTGGAAGGTAACAGTGCCATTGATGAATCCATGTTGACGGGTGAACCCATGCCGGTCAGCAAGCGCACTGGCGATGCAGTCATCGGTGCATCGCTCAATACCAGCGGCGCTCTGATCATGCGCGCGGAAAAAGTCGGGTCGGCCACGGTGCTTTCCCAGATTGTACAGATGGTCGCCAACGCTCAACGATCTCGAGCACCGATGCAGCGTATGGCTGATGTGGTCGCCGGTTATTTTGTGTTGGTGGTCATCGCCGTCTCACTGGCCACTTTCATCCTGTGGGGGATGTTTGGCCCCGAACCCAGTTGGGCATTTGGCCTAATCAACGCGGTGGCGGTGTTGATTATTGCTTGTCCCTGCGCACTGGGCCTGGCAACACCCATGTCAGTGATGGTGGCTACCGGTAACGCAGCAACCCGGGGTGTCCTTTTCAAAGACGCTGCGGCGATTGAACAGCTGTGTAAGGTCGATACCTTGATCGTCGATAAAACAGGAACACTGACTCAGGGCAAGCCAGCGTTCCTGTCTGCAGCGGCAGCACCCGGCAGCAGCTCAGACGAGGTGCTGCGGTTGGCCGCCAGTCTCGACCAAGGCAGCGAACATCCGCTCGCTCATGCCATTGTCGCTGAGGCACACAATCGGAAATTGGCCTTGAGCCCTGTCAATGACTTCGAATCCAGTTCCGGTATTGGTGTGCGCGGACATGTGGATGGACAGTCTCTTGCCTTGGGTAATACGGCACTGATGGATGAGCTGCAAATCGACTGGCGCGGCATGTCTGATAAAGCAGAGGCGCTGCGAACCCAAGGCGCCAGTGTGATGTACCTTTCGGCTGGTCCGCAATTGGTAGGCTTGCTGGCGGTCGCCGATCCCATCAAGACATCCACCCCTGAAGCCATCACGCAACTGCGCACTCAAGGCCTGCATATCGTTATGGCCACCGGTGATGGTCTCACCACTGCCCAGGCAGTAGCGCAAACGCTTGGTATCGACGAGGTACACGGCGAGGTACGTCCAGAAGACAAGGACAAACTGGTGGCACAGTTGCAGGCTAATGGACGCAAGGTGGCCATGGCCGGTGACGGCATCAACGACGCACCCGCCTTGGCCCGCGCCGATGTCGGCATTGCTATGGGTACGGGGACGGATGTGGCGATGAGCACGGCGCAACTGACCCTGGTCAAGGGTGATCTACGCGGTATCGCCGTGGCGCGTGGGATTTCGTTGGACACCGTTCGAAATATGCGCCAGAACCTGATGTTCGCTTTTCTTTACAACGCTTTGGGTGTGCCTATAGCCGCCGGTGTGCTGTATCCGGTAACCGGCTGGCTATTGTCGCCGCTGATTGCCGCACTGGCCATGAGCCTGAGCTCCGTGTCGGTGGTGGGTAACGCGCTACGTCTGCGGCAGCGAAAAATCACCGGAGCTGATCAATGAACAAGCATTCAGGCTCCTTCTGGTTGACTTCCAAAGGTTTGGCCGCGATAGGCCTGATCGGCGCAGCAAGTTATTTTCTGCTGATCGAACATCGCGACCATGTCCTGCCGTTTCTGCCTTACCTGATCTTGCTGGCCTGCCCCTTAATGCACCTGTTTATGCATGGTAGGCATGGGCATCATCACTCAGAGGAAACCCAGTCCGAAAGCTCGTCCCATGCACCTCACCGCTTCCAAGGTGAGGCGCCGCGGGTACGAGGTGGTCAAGCGGACGAGGAGGAGAACAACAATGCACGGTGAATCTGCATACGGCCTTTGGAGCCTCGTTCTGATCAACTCCGCCATTTTTATTTTTTTCGCCTTCAGCTTCGTCAAACCTCAAAGCCAGCTGGATTGGCGGAGTCTCGGCGCGTTTTCTGCCTTTATCGTGGCCTTGTTTACTGAAATGTACGGGTTTCCGTTAAGCATCTATTTTCTCTCCGGTTGGCTGGCGGAAAAGTACCCCGGCGTGGACTTCCTATCACACGACAACGGCCACTTGCTGCATACGCTCCTTGGACTGGACGGTAATCCGCACTTTGATCCCCTGCATCTGGCGAGCAATATCCTGATTGTTCTGGGATTCTTTATGCTGGCGTCCGCCTGGAGTGTATTGCACAAGGCACAGCAAAACCGCCAATTGGCGAACAGCGGTTGGTATGCCCGCTGCCGACACCCGCAGTACCTTGCGTTCATCGTGATCATGTTTGGTTTTTTACTTCAATGGCCTACGATCCCGACGCTGATCATGTTCCCCGTATTGCTTGTGGTCTATGTCCGCCTTGCCAAACGTGAGGAACAACGCGCGCTGGAAGAGTTTGGGGAACACTATCGCGATTATCAGGGACGCGTGCCAGCCTGGCTGCCGAGCCTGAAACCTCAACTTCTCAAGGAAGGGTTATGAAAAACCGGTCAGATTTTTTTAAGGCGGGGAGTATATTACAGCTCGCTGCCTACTAAGCGATTGATGCGACCTGGATATCAATCCATTCGGAGACAAGATCATGTCATTACTACGCGTAGCTGGCTCACTCATGGGCCTGTTTTTTCTGGTATTCCTAACTGGCTGTGACACTTCAGATCCGACGAGTGCGCCTTCCTCCCCAGATAGAGGGGGTCTGGAGATTACCGCCAGCACGGAAACTACATTTCTGACGGTCTATAAAAGCCCAACCTGTGGGTGTTGCAAGGAGTGGATCAGTCACATAGAAAGAGCGGGCTTTACCACTGAAACACGTCATCCGGCGAATCTTGAACGCTTTAAGGATCAGCACGGCATCGCGACCAATTTGCGTTCCTGCCACACGGCCGTCTCCCCAGGGGGCTACGTGTTTGAAGGCCATATTCCGGCCCGCTACATCCAACAGTTTCTGGATAATCCTCCTGCCGATGCAATTGGCCTGAGCGTGCCCGGCATGCCGGTGGGCAGCCCCGGGATGGAAGTGGGCGATAAGTTCATACCGTATCAGGTGTTGTTATTGAAGCACGATGGCAGCACCGAGGTATTCGCTCGTGTGGAACAGCAGACACACCAATATCAAGAAGGAACACTATGAAAGGAGTTAATGCCATTCTCCATCAAGCACGCCGACTGCACGCATCAACATGGCTTAAACATTACAACATCGTCATCTTGGGGTCATGTTTGTGACAGACATAAGCGACTAACCTCGGAGGTACCAAATGGGTAAAGCTTTTTAGCCACGCACTTCCCCCTATCAGCGACAACTCAAAAAGGAGTCCGCTATGAAAATCCGTTTTTTTACGCGTCCTGGTGCTTGGAACAGCCATCCTGTGGCTTGCAGGCTGCGCCAATAGCCCCTTCTATCACGGCCAAATCATGAGAGGCCAGGTAGTTCAGTCTACGGCGTCCGATGTGGTGGTATGTGTAGGTAAACGCGACGGTGCCGAACCCGGGCAGTTGTTGAGTGTTTACCGAGTAGTATTTACAGAAGGTGTCGTTGAAGAGGGCGGGTCAAACTGGCACCGAGCGCCAGTAGGTACAGTGAAAATTGAAAATATCATCGATGATCACTTCGCCAAAGCGCGTGTCATTGAAGGTGACATTGTCAAAAATGACATCGTAGAGCTTCAAAAATAGAGGACGAGATATAAAGCATATCCACCAGTTTTAGTTGATTGCGAGACTTCTTACGAGGATAACTTATGATCATGGCGTTGACATGGACGGGAAACACTTTATGCTCATTGTTTGGTGACATCCTGAGATGTGTGAGTCCTGCTTATGCTGTAACTCAGCGCAGCGGCTCGTAAATTAAAACCGCATGCTTCTGGCGAAAGCTTGCTTCAAATCAACTTGGCCTGGGCTCGAATTGATTAATCTGCGGCTGGCCATTTACAAGCTGTCAATTACGTTGTTTTAAATAGCAATTTTGGAGACATCAATGAAAAAGATTATCACAGCGTTAGCGTTAACAAGTATTTTCGCTATGCCGGCGTTTTCCCAAAGCGGACATACTCAAAGTGACCCGGCTACGCAGGCTGGCGGCATGTCGACACAATCCACTCAAATGCCCGACCTGCAGTCCCAAATAGAAAAAATGAAAGGGCTGATGGAGCGCATCCGATCAGAACAGAATCCTGAAGTCCGCGAAAAGCTTATGCAGGAGCACATGACAGCCATGGAGCACGGCATGCAGATGATAAGTGAGAATATGAAAAATGATTCTCAAAAAGACACAATGAACGCCGAAAAACGCATGGACATGATGAATGATCGCATGGACATGATGCATAAAATGATGGAACAAATGATGGGTCAGATGAAAGGTGGTATGGGTATGTCTGGTGGCCATATGTAAGCCTCCTTGCTCACTTTTCTGACATCGCGCGAAGGCGACAAGCGCAAAAGTAAAACAGGTACACAACTGTCATTGCACTCAATAGAAACAGGTTTTTTACATGCCGGGTTATCCGGCGTAATTTTTCATCAAAACGGAGATAGACATATGAAATTTTCTAAATTGTTTTTCAATCTGATTGTGGCAACAGCGCTGGTATTTTCTTTCCAGGCTCAGGCACAAACCCAACCTGCCGAAGAACCTATCATGGAACTGCTGAACAGCATGACCGATAAGCCAGAAGATCATAAGGCGATTGCCGACTATTACCGAAAAAAGGCCGGTGAGGCGCGAGAAGAGGCCAGTCTGCATGAGAAAATGAAAGACAAATATCGCCATAGTCACGCTAAAATGAAGGGTATGGCTGCCGGAAAATCCACACAAAAACATTGTGAACGTGTCATCAAGCTTCAGCAATCTGTAGCCGAAGAGTACGATGCCTTGGCTGAGTTGCATGAAAAATCCGCCAAGCAGTAAGTAATTGCTTAAGAAAAAATGCAAACTGCCTTTGCCTGCACGCTACAGGAAAGGCAGTTTACATTCCTGCCCGAGCTCGCAAACCGACCAGTAATATCATCATCGCTATATAACGTTTACTGAAGCCGGAACCCAAACCTCATGTCTCATTGCAAAAAACATACGTCATATTGGGAAGTATCCAGCTCTCTAAACCTGAATAGGTGGTTACCTTTGGCCGCTTTCCAACGCTTTTCCGAACTATTACAGCGGGCAACGATATACCTGATCGTAGCAACTGTTTTTTTGTCCGGCCCCATTCAGGCTCAGGTCTCCCCGGAGGATCATCAAGCTCATCACCCAGACGTAGCGGCCCCACCACCACAATTCACACCAGCTTCTCCGGTTGTCGGAAAAAGTACCGGCATGATGGAAGGCATGGGTGAGATGATGCGCCAAATGGGTGTATCTCCCCCGAAAGAGATTTATCCATCACTCATGACGTTGTCTGATCTTCCGCCCGAAAAACGGGCGGAGGTGGAAGCCGCTGCCCATGAACGTATGGCCAGTGGCACGGCACTGATGACCGACGGGCTCACCCGCCTCGCCGATTCTGCATCCTCCAATGATTATGAACTGATGCAACAGGCCGTGAGCCTGCTGCATGAAGGTATGGCCCGATTCGAGAGTGGGTTAGCGGCTCATCAGGTGTTGGTCGGCACCGACGATCCGCAGGCCGTTGCTCTCGACTGGTTCCGACGCGAAATGGAACTGCCTGTGCCAAACCCGCCTGCTGTAAACACCGGGGTCATGGATATGACTTGGTTCCATTTCTGGATCATGCTCAGCTCGTCAGCGCTCATCGCCGGTTTCTTTTGGTTGTACATACTCAAGATGCGCCGGGCCTCGCAGCTCCTGAGCAGTTTAGCGGCGCCAGCGCGGCAGCCTTCACCTCTGCAGGCCCCAATGCCGCCGCCAATCCAATTCCCAGGATCTGCCGAGACTACCGCGTCTGGACGACCCTGGTCGGGGCAGCTGCGCATCAGTCGTATTTTCCAGGAGACCGGCGACGTCAAAACGTTCCGGCTCGTGAATCCGGTCGGAGGGATGCTGCCTTTCGATTACCTGCCCGGGCAATTCATCACAGTCACAGTGCCACACGGTGAAGCAACTGTTCGCCGTGGCTATACGATCGCCTCTTCGCCGACACAACGGGATTACATCGAAATCACTGTCAAACATGCGCCTGAGGGTGTGGTGTCCGGTTATCTCCATTCCGAGATCCACGAAGGTAGCTTGCTGGATCTCTCGGGACCGGCCGGTTCGTTTGTTTTCACAGGCCGGGAATGCAAATGCATTGTTCTGATTGCCGGAGGTGTTGGCATCACCCCACTTATGAGTGTATTGCGCTATCTTCTGGATCGTAGTTGGGAAGGTGACATTTTCCTGGTTTATGGTTGCCGTGCACCAGAGGACATCATTTTTCGAGAAGAACTGGAGTATTTGAGGCGCCGTCACACCAATCTTCAGGTGGTCATTACAGTATCGCAAAGCGGGGCGGAAAAATGGGCTGGCCCTCAGGGGCGCATCACCAAAGAGTTGCTGGCCGAGTCAATCCCGGATTTGCCGTCACGCTATATCCATATTTGCGGTCCTGTCCCAATGATGGAGGCGACGAAGCAGATTCTCTCAGAACTTGGCATACCTAAAGACCGCATTAAAACAGAGGCATTCGGTCCAGCTCTTGGCAAACAGGAACGCTTGCCGAGCGCTGATCAGAAGACCGCAGGCCCCAGTTCTCCCAAGCCTGGGCTTCCCACGGTTACCTTCACGGATTCGGACAGAGCGGGACCCCTTCCTCCTGATAAAGTTGTGCTCGATGTGGCTGAAGAATTGGGCGTGGACATCGATTACTCCTGCCGCGCCGGCATATGTGGGGTTTGCCGGGTAGAGCTACTTGCTGGTGAAGTTAGCATGGACGTTGAAGACGGCCTGGAGCCGGGGGATAAGGAAAAAAACCTAATATTGGCCTGCCAAGCCAAAGCCAATTGCGACATTTCGGTAAAGGCATGAAAGAACGCGAACGGTTTATCGTCACAGCACTTGTCCTGCTGTTGCTGGCTTTCTGGTTGGGATTCCTTTTCCATCGCTCGCCCCGCTTTCCTGGTAGTGCTATCGGTGGGGTGCTTGGTGTGTCGGGAGCGGTGCTGATGCTGATTCCGCTGGCCTACCTCATCGTAAAACGCATCAAAATCCTGAACCGGTGGGTTACGAGGTTCGTGTCGATGCGAACATTGTTAACCTGGCATATTTATGCCGGTGTGCTGGGACCCATTCTCGTCATATTCCATTCCAGCCACAAATTCGATAGTGCATTGGGTATCGCACTCACCGTCATGACCCTGATTGTTGTCCTCAGCGGGTTTGTTGGTCGCTACCTGTTGACTCGCCTCTCCGACACCATCCGTGAGAAAAAAGAAACCCTTACCCAACTGGGAATCAGTTACCGCCAAGTGGCTGCGGAATTGGTCGGAGATCCGGGACATGCCGCGATGCTGCGTTCATTTACAGGGCTTTTCACACGCTGGATTGCCAATAAGCTGATTCTGAGAAATCAGCTGGGACAAGAAAGCCCTCCACCGATGCGGGCGCTTGCACTGGTGGATGCCATGGCAGAGATTGAGTATGCAGTGAAGATGCACCAATGGTTCAAATCCGCCTTCCAGTGGTGGCTGCGCTTTCACATTACCATTGCTTTTGTTCTGTACCTGCTGCTGGCTCTGCATGTATGGGCAGGTATTTACTTCGGTTTACGGTGGTTTACGTGAAGCTTTGGCCACATTTTTTAGTCGCGCTAGTTGTCATGGGTGCCCTGTCAATGTGGGTCTATTACGGTGGCGCGCATCCTGGCGGCAAGGCCTCGGGCCTACTTGATAAAATAACCTGGCAACGCATGGCAAACCCCGGTCCGCTGACGGGTGGTCATGCTTTCCTCGAGCACGACTGCGCTGCTTGTCATACGCCAGTCAAAGGTGTAGAGGCAAACAATTGTATCGTCTGCCACGCCAACAATAAGGCCTTGCTGGGGACACAGTCCACCGCTTTTCACGCAGATATCGGTAGTTGTAGCAGTTGCCATGTAGAGCATCTGGGGAATAATCAGCGCCCAATAAAAATGGATCATAAGGTGCTGGCCAAAATTGGCCGACAGCTTTTGCCACCCAAAGAGCACGAGCGGATCGGAAATCTGGCAGCACCGCATAAAGGAATATCCGTGCTCGAAACCCCTTTAGACTGCGCCAACTGCCACAGCAACGAAGAGCCGCATCGCAACCTCTTTGGCGCCGACTGCGTCATCTGCCACTCAACCGCCGCATGGACCGTACCCGAGTTCCAACATCCGGCAGCGACGTCGACAGAGTGCGCGCAATGTCATCAAGCCCCGCCGAGTCATTACATGGAACATTTCAAGATGGTGTCTATGAAAGTATCGGGTGTGATGCACGCCGACGTCTCTCAATGCTTTCTCTGCCATAAAACCAACAGTTGGAATGACATCAAGAACGTCGGTTGGTACAAACATCACTAACATCCGGAGGACGGAATGGAAACGTTGCTACATCTTGCCATGTTGATCCTGGAAGGGATTGGCGGCTTGATTATTGCCTGTGCTGCAGCACTGTCATCATTTGATCTTGTACGCACTTGGTTCAATAAAGGGCTACGGGAAGATATCGAACCACTCCGACTGCAATTCGGTCAACGTCTGGTATTGGCGTTGGAATTTCTCGTTGCGGCGGACATTCTTGCCACGTTGCATACCCCCACGCTGGAGGGCATTGCTTTGTTGGGCTTGGTGATTGTCGTGAGAACTGTACTGAGTCTGAGTATTGCGTATGAATTGCGACACGCATTTTGCTCCGTTCCCGGACGCAATAAAGATGAATCAGGCCCACCGGAGTCGGAACGAGAAGATTCCGGACGCACTACTTCGTCTGCAGGAAAGCGCTGACGCCCAACAACAGTTGCAGGCTACCGTTGAGCAAGGCCGCTTTTTCTTTCTCAGCAAGCCCTCTACCAACAACAGCGTACAGACTCACGGAATACGCCAGCACATCGGCCAGCATATCCATGGAGTCCGCCACCAAATCACTCGAACGTGCCAACCAACCTGCTGTGAATTCGACGACAAACATCACCGCATTCAAAGAGCTGGGAAAGGCCATCCGAACGCTTTTTTTGCTTCGCTATATTGATGAAATAGCGCTTCGAAAAACCATTCAGTCAGCGACAAATAAAAGTGAAGAATTTAATGGTTTTATCAAATGGCTCTTTTTCGGAGGAGAGGGCATCATCGCTGAAAACATCCGCCATGAGCAGCGAAAAGTAGTCAAAAACAATCAACTTGTCGCGAACATGGTGATTCTCTATAACGTCGAGAAAATGACCCACGTCCTCAAGGACTTTGGCTAAAGAGGGTGTCGCTATCAACCAAGAGCTACTGAATGGGCTCTCGCCATATCGCAATTCCAATATCAATCGCTTTGGTGACTACAATCTGGACCTGGAAAGAGAGGTCCCGCCGTTGAATTTTGGCATTAAGATACTGGAACCAGAAGGTTACCGGGCGGATCCGGGTTCTTGGTAAAGGTCTTCGCCGCACTTTCATACTGCTCTGAAGAACAACTGTCCTCGCCAAATTGCTCCTGGTTGGTTCGTAGTCCAGCCAGGTCAGGAGCATCAAATTGCGATCGAAAGGCTGTAACGGTTTGATCCGGATTAATGGCGAAGAAAAAGTAGTCTTGTGTATCCAGCATGGTTGAAATCACTGCTTGGATGATCGGGTTACCGGCACGCACCAAGCCGTGATAAGTGGCATAGCCATAAAACTCAAACCCAAGTGAAGCACCTTGTATTGGCTTGTGCCTAAAACTGAGTGGCCGAAGTTCATGCCCTGGTGCGTTACGCTGGTTTGGTATAGGTCTCTCTGGCAGCACTGCAATAAAACCGCATTTCTCTTTCCGGTCTTCCACATAACCCATTGCGAAACAAGGTGCTTGCGCGGCCATAAGATCACGGATCAACAATTGATTGACCGTCAGGCGTGGCAGACAATTGTGGACCTCACCCATCTATTTCGTTTCCTCTTTTTCGATAAAGTAGGTGCCATTGGGCAACACGTGTTTGTAGGGAAGTAGGGAGATGTGGGCCAGAAGGTCATCGTCCACCGTCTCTCCTTGTTTTCGGAGTTCATCAACGATATTGCTGATTCTGGATGTGTTCCAGTACAGGATGGCATTGGACACCAGGCTTAATGAGCTTGCCTTGTTCATGATCTCCAGGTAGTCACCGGTAGTGAACTCGCCCTGGTTGGCAAAGAAGATCCAGCGCGGCAGATTGTGTCGATACTCACCTTTATTGAGTTGGAGTTGAACCGTGCGGCGCAAATCTTTGTCGGTAATGTAGCGCAGGATGTATTCAGTTTTGATGATCCTTCCCAGGTTGGTGAAGGCCTTCGCCAGCCGGTCAGATGGGAAGCTGTTGGTCAGCCGTTCTACAATCACATGGGCCGGTGCCGTGCGTTCCTTTAGAGATGTGGCCACATGAATCATTTCATCCCACTGCTCTTCAACAATATCCAGATCCGCCGTCTTATTCAGCAAAGGCGTGAACACGCCGTAATTGACGTTACGCTCTACCCGGTAGAGCTGCTGATCCTTGAGATCGCGGATCCGGGGCATGAAGTAGTATCCCAGCAGGTAGCACAGCGCAAAGATGATTTCCGTGTAGCCATGGGTATCGGTGGTGTGCTCCCTGATCTTGAGGATGGTGTTGTTTTCCAGTATTCCATCAAGGACGTATAGCGCTTCCCTCGGATTACAGGAAATGGCTTTGGTGCTGTACACGGAGTATTGATCGGACACATGGGTATAGATGCCGATCGCTTTCTCATAGTAACCGTAATACCGGGGATAATAGGCCGCTAAAAGACTGTCAGCCCGGATCCGAAAACGTTGCGCGTCTGATGACGATACCTGGCCGGATCCGTGTACCTCACTGAATGGCATTTGGTGGTGCTGGTATGGACGGACAATTAAGTTGAGAAACGGACAAAATAGTTGAGAACTATGACATGAAAGATGAGAACTTAACAAAATAGTTGAGAACTTTTAGAGGTCCAGTTATGCTGTGAAAAAGCATACTGGACTTTTATTATGGCTAAAGCAAACTCTTCATTCTCAGAAGTACAAATTGCCCGTCGTATTAAAGAGGGGCGTGGCCAAGGGCATGGTAAGGACTATATTCCATGGCTAACAGTACAAGAAGTCCCTTCCTCAGGTCGTTCCCACCGTATTTATTCTCATAAAACGGGACGAGTCCATGGGTTCTACCCCGATTTTGCGGACACTTCAAAGAAGCCTGATAATGGGTGCAGCGACGTCCGTGCCGGCGTTTGCGTCTATGTGCGCCCCGGAGCGCTTAGCTCTGGTGGAGAAAGTGGAAAAGGCAACGCGTCTTATTGTGGAACGCTTCACGTATGGCGATTCCGTCATCTTCCCGATGGAAGCGAACATTGCAATCGCAACGTAGCCCGAAGTCGACGCACTGAGAGTCGGCAGGGCAGTATTGACCTGGCTAACCGGCGTGAACGCCCACATGAAACGATGCATATTGCAGCATGACAATTTTGTAATCGTGCAGTCATGGTCTCGTCAGTAGCGTAAGACTAAAGTCCCATAACCGATCTCGCAGCACCTCCTGGCGGACATTCTCAAGGCAGCGCAACGATCACTAAAACATAGCAAGTAAGGAAAGGCAGTGCTTGAAGTGAGTAATCTGGACTGTGTTCGTGGTGAACGCCACCTATTTCATGATGTGAGTTTCCTTCTAAGGTCTGGCGAGGGCCTCCTCATCACCGGCGAGAACGGAAGCGGCAAAACAAGCCTTTTACGCATGCTTGTCGGGCTGACACCGCCCTTTGCAGGAACGATCAACTGGAAGACCAGATTAATTAAACATTTAGGGGCCGAGTACCGCCGAGAGCTGCTTTATTGCGGCCATCCATTGGGACTGAAAGACAGCTTAAGTGCCACCGAGAACCTGCAGTCCATCGCTTCATTAGTAAACGAACCGGTTGAACTGTCGGTTGTGCAGGATGCTTTGGAACGCATAGGATTGCAAGGCAGTGCCCATATGCCGGTGCGAGCCTTATCCCAGGGTCAGAAACGACGTGTCAGCCTCGCGAGATTATTTCTCTCCAGGCGCACTCTGTGGGTCTTGGATGAGCCCTTGACGGCTTTGGACACCAAGGCAAGTCAGCATGTTGCACAAGCGGTCGATAGGCATCTTGATGATGGCGGTATTGCGGTAATTACCACCCATCAAGATATGGCCCTGGCCAGCCCGTTGCAAACAATGCGGATAGGGGCATGAAAGACGCCTTCGGTCTTTCTGCAATTTATTGGATAGTTCATCGCGAACTCAAGCTGACCATGCGACGAAAATCGGATGCGATTACTCCGCTTCTCTTTTTTGTGATTGTGACTAGCCTTTTCCCGCTAAGCGTCGGTACTGATGTCGAGATGCTCAGGAGAATCGCGCCAGGCGTTCTATGGGTTACCGCATTGTTGGCAACGATGCTCTCGCTTCCGCGCCTGTTTGAGCAAGACTACGCCGATGGCACCTTAGAGCAACTGGCGCTTTCCCCGGCACCACTGAGTGCAATGGTCGTTGGAAAGGTAGTGGCGTATTGGCTGATGACCGGCTTGCCTCTGGCACTACTTGCTCCGTTGTTGGCACTTCAATTCTACTTGCCGACGACGTCCATACTGATATTAGCGACGACGCTGTTAATCGGTACGCCAGTGTTGGCATTGATTGGTTCGATTGGAGCCAGTTTGACGCTGGGGCTACGTGGCGGCGGCGTTCTTGTCGCGCTACTCGTACTTCCCCTTTATGTACCGGTGCTGATTTTTGGTACAGGGGCAGTTGACGCGGCGGCATCTGGATTAGGTGCCACAGCGAATGTTTCGTTATTGACCGCCATGCTGCTGGTTGCCGGCTTTTTTTCTCCCATGGCCACAACGGCGGCTTTACGAATTGCTTTGGAATAGTAAGTGACGACAAGATGAACTGGTTTAAATATTCATCCCCCAAAACGTTTTATCCGCTTGCCGGGAAGCTTATGCCTTGGTTTGCTGCAGCGGCTTTCTGCCTGACCGTGGCTGGACTCTACGTGGGGTTTTTCATGGCTCCCACGGACGCTCAACAAGGCGACGGGTATCGGATTATCTTCCTTCACGTCCCTGTCTCATGGATGTCGATGTTCATTTACGTCGTCATGGCATTTTGGGCAGCAGTAGGACTGATATTTAACAGTCGATTATCGGCCATGATGGCGTCAGCCTTGGCGCCTACTGGTGCCATGTTTGCGTTTCTTTCACTGTGGACCGGAGCATTGTGGGGCAAACCGATGTGGGGGACATGGTGGGTGTGGGACGCACGGTTGACCTCTGAACTAATACTCCTTTTTCTATATATGGGGTTTATGGCACTTCAGTCCGCCATAGACGATCAACGCCGTGCAGATAAGGCAGGGGCAGTCCTCGCATTGGTTGGCGTGGTCAACATCCCGGTGATCTATTTTTCAGTGCAATGGTGGAACACCTTGCATCAAGGCGCATCAGTGTCACTGACGCAAGCGCCGTCAATGGCAACGATCATGCTGATCGGAATGCTGCTTATGGCTCTGGCTGCTTGGATGTACACGATTGCGGTCGCTCTCATGCGTGTGCGCTGCATCATTCTCGAACGTGAGTACCGAACTGCTTGGGTAAATGATTTGAAGGAGATCCGGCAATGAATTGGACAAATCCGAACGAATTTTTCGCGATGGGTGGCTACGCCACGTATGTTTGGGGGTCGGTGGGCGTGACCGTACTGGTTCTTTACGCTGAATGTCTCTTTCTTCTTAAACGTCGCAAGACGGCGCTGGCGCACGTTAAACGCGATGCAGCGTTAGGCGCGGAGGATTCAAAATGAAAACACGTCACAAACGTATTGCGCTCATTGCAGGTGGCTTAGCCGTATTGGGCGTTGCGACAGCATTAGTGCTGAGCGCTTTCCAAAGTAACTTGTTGTTTTTCTTCACCCCGACACAAGTCGCGGCGGGAGAAGCGCCGCAAGAGCGTGCCTTTCGCGTGGGCGGAATGGTGCAGACCGGTAGTGTGCGGCGCGTGGGTGACGGTCTGACAGTCAATTTCCTTATAACGGACACCGCCAAAACAATACCCGTCAGTTATACGGGAATCCTGCCCGATTTGTTCAGTGAAGGCAAAGGCGTCGTCGCTCAAGGAAAACTCGGTCCTGATGGTTTGTTCCGTGCGCAAGAAGTCCTCGCTAAACACGATGAGAACTACA
The DNA here is from genome assembly GCF_020447225.1 of Methylophaga pinxianii. Lineage (GTDB taxonomy): Bacteria > Pseudomonadota > Gammaproteobacteria > Nitrosococcales > Methylophagaceae > Methylophaga > Methylophaga pinxianii. The sequence continues at coordinate 19,171 of NZ_JAJAEO010000155.1, forward strand.
TGCCTCGCGAAGCCCAGCATGCGCTGGATCAAGCAAGCAAGACTTCAGATGCAACAAGGTCACAATACCCATGATTCCTGAAATTGGTCACTTTGCTCTTATTCTGACGCTATTTGTCGCGCTTGCACAAGGCGGCATTACCTTAGCCGGTGCAGCACGCGGAAATGCCACATGGATTGGCTTTGCGCGGCCTGCAGCCCGTGCTCAGTTTTCTCTCGTCGCCATCAGTTTTGTGCTGTTGATGTGGTCGTTTATTGTCAAGGATTTTTCGGTCAGCTATGTCGCCGTTAATTCCAACTCGCAATTGCCTTGGTTCTACCGGATGGCGGCCGTCTGGGGCGGACATGAAGGATCTTTGCTGCTGTGGTTGCTAATGCAAACAGGATGGGCCTACGCGGTAAGTCTGTTTTCCAGGCAGCTCCCCGATGTCATGGTTGCACGCGTGTTGGGGGTGTTGGGTTTAGTCACAGCGGGCTTCTTGCTATTTGTACTGTTGACGTCAAACCCGTTCGAGCGCCTTGTTCCGGCACCCATGGAAGGAATGGATCTGAACCCGCTTTTGCAAGATGTGGGTCTGATATTTCATCCGCCCCTTCTGTATATGGGTTATGTGGGGTTCTCTGTCGTCTTTGCGTTTGCGATTGCGGCACTACTTGCCGGGCAACTGGATTCGGCGTGGGCACGCTGGTCTCGCCCCTGGGCCACTGCGGCGTGGCTGTTTCTGACTTTAGGGATAGCTTTGGGCAGCTGGTGGGCCTATTACGAACTCGGTTGGGGTGGTTGGTGGTTTTGGGATCCCGTTGAAAACTCCTCATTCGTCCCTTGGCTGGTAGGTACAGCGCTCATTCATTCTTTAGCGGTGACCGAAAAACGAGCCAGTTTCAAGAACTGGACCGTTCTGCTTGCTATCAGCACCTTTGCACTTTCTTTGTTAGGCGCTTTTCTTGTGCGCTCCGGCGTGTTGACGTCTGTGCATGCTTTTGCAACCGACCCCCGCCGTGGTGTATTCCTACTGATGCTTTTCGCGGTGGTGGTGGGTTCGTCCTTGCTCCTGTTTGCGATACGTGCACCGAAGGTCGGCTTAGGCGGGCGGTTTGAGCTGTTTTCGCGCGAGTCGCTTCTCTTAGTAAACAACGTCCTATTGGCCGTTGCAGCCGGGGCTGTTCTGCTGGGAACGCTATACCCACTTTTTATTGATGCACTCGGGATGGGCAAAATTTCTGTTGGTCCACCGTACTTCAATCTGGTGTTTGTACCTCTGATGGTGCCCGCGTTACTCCTTATTGCGGTTGGTCCAGTGGCAAACTGGAAGAGGGCAAAGCTCCGTGATGTATTAAAGCAGTTGAACCTTCCTCTTTTCGTCGCGGTGGTAGCGGGTGTGGGTGTGCCCTTTTTATATGGAAGATGGTCGGCGCTTGTTGCATTAGGGATAGCGCTGGCAGCATGGATCGCCACTGCGGTTGTTATGGGAATCTTTAAACGTATGCGCGCAACGCGCAGTGGCTTGCTCGCGCAACCGCGTAGCTGGATGGGCATGCACATCGCCCACCTGGGTATGGCTGTATTTGTAGTGGGCGTGACGTTGGTCATGGGTTATGAAACGGAACAGGATATTCGTATGGCTCCGGGACAAACAGTGACCGCCGCAGGCTATGAACTTACCTTCCGGGGCGTCAGGAGTGAGTTGGGGGCCAACTACGCGGCCCAGGTCGGTGACATTGTTCTGTCACGTGATGGCAGGCAGTTACGTTTAATGCATCCCGAAAAGCGCAATTATTTTTTCTCGGAAATGCCCATGACGGAGGTCGCTATTGATGCGAACGGATTACGTCATTTGTACGTCGCCTTAGGGGAACCCCTTGCCGACGGCGCATGGAGTGTGCGCGTTCACTACAAGCCCTTTATTGATTGGATCTGGATCGGCTGCATCTTGATGGCACTTGGCGGCTTGTTAGCGATTAGCGACCGTCGCTATCGACTTAAGCGTCGCGAAAAACGGACGGCCGTGATTGCACAAGAAGCCAAGGCATGAGTCGATTTCTGTTTCCGTTGATTGGCTTTGTCGTCTTGCTTGGGTTTCTGGCGTTCGGCTTGACGCTCAAACCCAGTGAAGTACCGTCTCCATTGATAGACAAACCGGCACCGGCATTTACGTTGCCCCAGTTGGCCAACCCGGGGGAAACATTCTCACCCGATGCAATGAAAGGCAAAGTCTGGCTGATGAATGTTTGGGCTTCGTGGTGTTTCGCCTGCCTGGAAGAACACCCCGTAATCAGGGAGCTGACTACAGAGCATGGGGTGCCGGTAGTGGGTCTGAATTACAAGGACATACGCAATGAAGCCATTTCATGGTTAAACCGTCATGGCGACAGCTATTTAGTGACTGTTTCGGATACGCAAGGGCGAGTGGGTATCGACTATGGCGTGTACGGTGTGCCCGAGACATTCCTTATCGATCAGACCGGCGTTATTCGGTATAAACATATCGGTCCGGTGACTCACGACGCGGTGCGCGACACGATTCTACCCATGATACGGGAGCTGGAGAAATGAATCGTTTGTGGTTAACGCTGATCAGCGTCCTTATCGCGCTACCATCCTGGGCAAATAACGACCCCGCGGAAGTGCGTCTGCAGGGCATCGCCGCGGAGCTGCGCTGCTTGGTCTGCCAGAACGAGTCCATTGCGGCTTCACGTGCCGACCTTGCTGTCGATCTGCGCCAGCAAATACGTGAACAGATTCAAGCGGGCAAAACGGATTCAGAGATCCGAACCTATATGGTAGAACGTTATGGTGATTTCGTGCTCTATCGTCCACCGCTAAAAACCACCACGGTATTGCTATGGTTCGGGCCCTTGCTTCTGCTGGTCTTTGGACTTCTCATCCTTGCGATAACGTTAAAGCGTCGAAGAAGTGCGCTCGCTGACAAGGTATTAAGTGCGGATGATCTCGAGCGGGCCCAAGCATTACTTGGACAAATCAAAGACCCTGGAAAACAACCATGAATGCTCCATTTATTACGATCGCTGCCATACTGCTTGCATGGATCACGTTATGGCTCGGACGTGTTCTTTGGCGTGGAGTCAGGCATGACCCGGAGATCGAGCATCACGCCGTCAATACCGCGGTACTGCGCGACCAGTTGCTAGAACTCGAACAAGATCATGCAAATGGCATATTGACGTCAGACGATCTGGCCGACGCACAGCAAGAGCTACAAAAGCGGGTACTACATGAGTCGACCCCAGGGCCGACTGGACGTCTGGGACGTACGGCGGGCAAACGACCAGCGATAGTTCTGACTTTTATTTTGCCAGTGGCCGCGGTGCTGACGTACCTCGCAATAGGAAATCCTGCCGCGATTACGCCGCCGCCCGTACAGAGTGTTCCGATGTTGACGCAGGCCGATGTGCAAACAATGGTGGACTCACTTACAGCGCGATTAGCAAGCAACCCTGATGATCCTGCTGGTTGGCTCATGTTGGCGCGATCGCATCGTTACTTTGAGAGATATGAAGATGCGGCAATGGCCTTTTCAAAAGCTGACGGCGTCATTGAAACGGATCCGCTAGCACTGGCAGAATATGCTGAGACACTCGCCAGAATCAAACCAGAAGGATTCAGAGGTGAACCAACGCACCTATTAGAGCGGGCACTTTCGATTGATCCACAGGAGCCGTTTGCACTCACTCTAGCTGGCGCGGCCGCGCTTGAGCGGCAAGATTATCAGGCCGCCATCGATTACTGGCAGCAGTTACTAAGCATGCTTCCGCCAGATTCGGATGCCGCGCAGATTGTTGGTAGCAGCATTGAGCGGGCGCGTCGAGAGCAGGCCGAAACGTCAAATGGTGGAGAATCCATGAGCACGGTAGATCAATAATGCTTGAGTTAACCCTAATAGGTTTGTTAACTGCATTTATTGCCGGTATTGCGTCCTTCTTATCGCCCTGTGTATTGCCGCTTGTGCCGGGCTACCTTTCGTATATTGCGGGTGGAACAGCGCAGCCAAGCACGTTGCAGAGTGGGGCTCGTGCTGCTCGTTGGCGAGCATTAGGGCTTAGTGCCTGTTTCGTTGTGGGATTTTCAATAGTTTTTCTGATTTTAGGAGCCAGCATCACCGCGATCGGGCGCCTATTTCTTTCGTATCGATATGAGCTAAATATCATCGCTGGAACCATCATCGTCGTTGCTGGCCTGATGATGATGGGATTAATTCGCATGCCCCTCACAATGCAGCGTTACTACCGGTTTGATCCAAAAAAAGCGGGGGGAAGTCCTTGGTCAGCGACAGTATTGGGCCTGGCCTTCGGATTCGGCTGGACACCGTGCATTGGTCCCGTACTGGGGGGGATCCTCGTACTTAGCGCAACATCAGACAGTATGCGTCAAGGTATTCTGCTACTAGCCGTGTACTCGCTCGGACTGGGTGTACCGTTTCTTCTTTCTGCATATTTCACAGCACCGTTTATGCGCAAACTGAGCTCCCTGCGCCAAGCTGGCCGTTATCTCCGAATTATTTCAGGTGCAATTTTGGTGCTTATGGGGCTTGCTGTGGCAACTGGGCAGTTGGTTCGCTTTGCTATTTGGCTGCTTAGGACATTCCCGGCGCTGGGCGCGATTGGTTAATGATGTGGCGACGTTTACGCGAGTTGCTTGGGGCTCTTACCTATGACGCCATCAGTTTTTAGGAGTGTGTAGTAATGAGATTGCTTATCGTCGAAGACGAAGTGAAAACTGGGAACTACCTTCAACAAGGTCTAACAGAAGCGGGATTTATTGTGGACCTTGCGCGTACAGGAGGAGAGTTTCTTGCTTCCTATTGTTAGCAGTGGAATGCTTTACCTAGTTAGCGCAATTGAGATTATTGCAGCTTTATTGATCGGGTTAGCAAGTCTGCAATGCGCTGTGACCGTAGCAGGCCTATTTTTTCGGCGAAGCCCCTCTAACGCAGAGAAGGAGGATGTCAGACTACAATTTGGGTTATGGCTTTCACTTGCAATCGAATTTGAGTTAGCAGCTGATATTTTGCGAACCACAATTGCGCCGAGCTGGGAGGAAATCGGCAAGCTTGCCGCCATTGTAGTATTACGAACCGTACTTAATTATTTCTTGCAAACTGAGATTCGTCGAGCTGCGCAACAAAAGACTTCCACAGCAGGCTAGTTTGTTTATAGTAACCCTTAGAGTAACGATGTGTTTTGGTGCTCTGGCTCTGATATTGACTTAGGTGTAACACAAAGGTTTAAGCTAAGAATGATCATGGTACGACCGATACGCAGGATGACAGTAAATGAGTCCATGTCGACTTATCTCGCATGCTATCAAGTAACCGAATCCACAAAATGAGAGGACAATCATGCTAGACGAATTCACCCACGGACCTCGCGTTGCATATTTCTCCATGGAGATAGCACTGCGTAACGAAATCCCGACCTATGCCGGTGGCCTTGGTGTACTTGCTGGCGATACGGTGCGGTCTGCGGCTGATCTGATGATACCAATGGTGGCGGTGAGTCTGGTGAGCCGTGCTGGCTATTTCCATCAGCAGATTGATGCTCAAGGTCGGCAGGTAGCGCAGGCAGTATTCTGGGAGCCAGAGCGTTGGACGCGTGCGCTTGACGCCAAGATCGCAGTGCCCATTGATGGGCGCACTGTATGGGTCGGCGCCTGGTTATACGTGGTAGAGGGACATATGGGTGGACGCCAGCCAGTGCTATTGCTCGACACCGACCTGAACGAGAATCACCCCGAGGATCGTGAGATCACACATTACTTGTATGGTGGAGATACAGCCTACCGGCTCAAGCAGGAGATCGTACTCGGAATTGGCGGTTTACGGATGCTGCAAGCACTCGGTGTTACCGTCCGTCATTATCACATGAACGAGGGGCACTCTGCATTGCTTGGACTGGAGTTGCTGCGTTGGTACACCTACCCCACCGAAGATGTCAGGCCGGGTGAGTCACATTACAACCTCCCTAGAGTACGTGACCTGTGTAGCTTTACTACACACACACCGATCGAAGCGGGTCATGACCGCTTTTCCTACGAATTGGTGCAAAGGGTGCTTGATAGTGACTTCGATATCGAAAGCATCAAACATCTGGCAGGTGAAGACAATCTGAACATGACGCGGCTGGCACTGAATTTGAGTGAATATGTCAACGGCGTTGCCAAAAAACATGCTGAGGTGTCGAATGCAATGTTTCCCGGTTATCGAGTGCATGCCATTACCAACGGCGTGCACCCATTTACATGGGCGGCAGAAAGCTTTCGCCAGCTATACAACCACTATCTACCCGGCTGGTGCCATGAACCTCAGTTGCTGATGCGCGCCGATTGCTGTATTCCCGATGCGGCGATTTGGGAATCGCACGTTCAGGCGAAGCAGTACCTTATCAAGAAAGTTCAGGCTATCACTGGAGTCTCGTTGGACCCGAAGCTACCAATTATTGGTTATGCGCGGCGTATGACAGCCTATAAACGTCCGGGTTTGCTGTTCTCCGATATTGAGAGGCTGAAAAAAATCGCCCGCCATCACCCATTCCAGGTCGTACTTGCCGGTAAGGCGCATGCGCACGACGAAAATGGCAAACACTTGATTGAGCAACTTTATGCACATGCCCGCGACTTGGCTGGCACGATTACAGTTATCTATCTGCCTGAGTACAACATTGAACTGGCTCAGGCGCTGACAGCGGGAGCGGATGTGTGGCTCAACACGCCATTGCCTCCGCTCGAAGCGTCCGGCACCAGTGGCATGAAAGCCGCACTCAATGGCGTACCCAGTCTATCCATTCTTGATGGCTGGTGGATGGAAGGCTGCATCGAAGGAGTGACTGGCTGGGCGATTGGCGACGGTATGGAAATAGCTGATGGGGACGGACATGAATTGTACGACAAACTTGAGCAGGTAGTGTTCCCTCTCTATTACAGCAATGATCGTAGCAATTGGATCAAAGTAATGAAAGGCGCAATCAGCAAGAATGCTTCATATTTCAATAGTCATCGCATGATGCGCCGCTACGCGACAGAAGCATATATCCGATGAAGCGACCCTATTTGACCATGAGAACTAATAACAAATCAGATGGGCTGCTGCGCTGACAGAAAAGCATCATCAGCACTACATTGAGGTTGCTACTTATAGCATCGCTGAAAGTAAAGGATTCATCGACGGCGGTGATTTGGAGAACTGGTAGGCCGCAGAAGAGGAACTTGATCGGTTGTTGGTTGAGGGTAAGCTCTAGCAGCAATTCGTTAAGAATACTTCTACTTGAACAAGGAGAATCTATGACAGTTTCAGAGCTCGCCAGACGTGCAGGGGTAACTGCAGATACCGTGCGTCACTACACACGCTGTGGCTTGCTTGAACCAGTACGCGATAAAAGTAACGGTTATAACTGTTATAGCAGCGGTGATCTTACGCGCTTATTGTTTATCCGCAAGGCGCGTCTACTGGGGTTCAGCGTGGGAAATGTCCAAGACATTTTGAAAGAGAGCAGCCATGGAAACTCTCCTTGTCCGAAGGTGCGAAAGCTTTTGGATCAGCATCTTCAAGAGACCCGCAGCAAGTTACATGATTTGGAGAGTTTACAGGTGCGTATGGAGCATGCAGTAGCACTATGGGGGAACATGCCCGATGGTATGCCAGATGGAAAATCTGTGTGCCAACTAATCGAAGCGATAGCATTGGAAGATTGACTTATGTGCGGCACACAGCTTTTATTATTATATCTACTGTAACGACAATACGAAAGATGATGATCGCGAAGCGCTAACAGACCGTTTGCTTGAAACAGCAATTGTGCGTCAAAAGCGCACTCAGCACCGTGAGTGCATCACATGTAGGGGGCAAGGCTATGGCTAAAACTTAACATAGGTGAAAAACAAGTGTTACGACAAACTGTAATTTTTTATATGAAGGAGAAAAAATGACTACTAATACCAAAACCAAAACCAAAACTAAAGCAAAAACCAATGATGATGCCACGCTGACAGAAGAGCAACGTCAGCACTATATAGAGGTTGCTGCTTATAACATCGCCGAAAGTAAGGGATTTATTTCAGGTTGTGATTTGGAGAACTGGCTGGCCGCAGAAGCAGAAGTTGATCGTTTGCTGGCTGAGGGCAAACTCTAGCCACTATTGCGCAAAATTATTGAACATCCTTCGACCATCTGCGCCAACAATTGGTCGCTAGTTCGGTGAAGGATTATTGGGAATGGGTAGAAACCTTTCCTAGATTACAAAATTGTAATGAGATGTCATGTGCGAGACAGAAGTGGGTCTGTAGAATTATGTTGATACAGCATCGAATATAGGTGTGAGTAGAGCGAAATAACCTACTTACCAAGGTCAAATTAACTTCTTAATTTAGAGGATATTATTGAAACACCATTCTTCGCTTTCTTTAGTCATTCAGGATTCGCCACGCCGGCAATTCGTTCAGGTGCTTGTGGCAGCGCTGCATTGAGGTTGCTGCCTGAAGGTAAGCGCTAGCCACAATTGAGAAAATGATGAGAGACGCCATTCGTTAAGGATATTTTATATTTCAACATGGAGATAACGTATGCATTACGTTGGACAAAGTTTATGGGGGATGCACGTTTTTTGGTGGTTATTCTGGATCGTGGCGATCGTGGTGTTGTTTACTCCGATTACGCCAGTACCGCCCCGTCGATGGCGTGAGACGCCGCTTGAGATATTGCAGCGCCGCTATGTTGCGGGTGAGATCGCGTCGGCAGAATACGAAGAGCGCAAGGCCAAGCTTGAGTGCGATGCCAAACTGACCAAGTAGTGGTTCTCAGGTATCGAAGCAAACGTAAATGAGGAGATGGATTGGTTAGCGCAGAACTGGGTGCTGGTGTTCGTGGCATTTATCGGGATGCATATGTTCGGACACGGTTGTCATGGCGGACACGGTTGTCGTCATGACGAGGAAGATCAACGCCCAACAGCTGGAGAAGAACCTAACAAAGATCGGCCGCAAGGTCATCAACATTAAGTAGATTTGTCATGATTAACTTCTGGAAATTGCATGCATTTTCGCTGGCTACGACTTTGAGTGTGACGTATATTCTATGCACCGGTTTTGTGTTCGGTGCACTCTACGGAAACGCCTGGGGATTCTGGAGCAAAAGACTGTGATGAGTAACGTCAAAACTCCGGGAATCTAGCCAGCAAGCTAAGGCCATACCGCAGTTGAGCTTGTGCAGGTTCCAGATTAGTTGCTCAGGAACCTATGATAACAAAGAGTGTGGCAACCATTAGCAAGATATATGGAGGTGGAAAATGACGATCGATCCATTATGCAAGATGATCGTGGAACCGGAGAAGGCTGCGACCGACCATTCGTGCTGCGGTGGGCACTAGTCGTTAAGGATGCTATCTCGAAAACTATTACACTTGGCACATGACCTTGCTATTTTGAATGGGTTAATAACTTCTAAACAGGAGAGCATCATGATTATAGCGACTGTTTTACAAGGAAGCACTTTTTGTTTACCACAAGCGTTGAGAACTACTCAGGAGGCAATCCATCATCCAGTAGTGCAAGAGATGCTTCGCAGGCAATATGAATACAAACTTGGCTTCATGCCGCGTATGCATCATGAACAAACGGGTGAATTTAAGTTGCTTGTGGAATGTGGTTGGGAAGCTCGCAATTGACTATATGGTGTGCGTCATACCGCACTGCGTTGGAATAGTGTTGCCCTTGGAAGTCGATCACAGTCTCTGGCAGCTGTGATCTAATTTTGAACAAGAGAAGGGCGATGGAAATCGACTTATGAAAGAATCAAAAAGACCTAAAAGAATGCAAAAGCCAGCAGGTCAGATGTTATTTATGTCAGACCATGTCGCAGAAAATGCAGATGCGATCGCAGATATGACCGCAACCGAACGCCCTCTGCATGATTATGTATCCGAGGTATCGGAGCGAACTGATATTCGAGTTGGTATGCCATTGCCTATGGGAGCCTATGCACATGGCGAAGGAGTTAACTTTGCGTTCTTCAGTCGACATGCGAGCCGCGTCCGGCTGGAGTTGTTTGATCATCCCGAAGATGCCATGGCCGCCAGAGCGATTGATCTGGATCCAGCGCACAATCGCACTGGCGATGTATGGCACGTCTGGATAGAGGGAATTCGGTCCGGCCAGTTGTATGCCTATCGAGTGGACGGCCCATATCAGCCCAAGGACGGACACCGTTTCAATTTCAACAAGCTTCTCCTAGACCCTTTTGCCACGGCGATTTCGATATTGCCTGATTGGGATTTTGGCCCAGCGCGAGGTTACGAGACGTCGGAACAAGAGCAAAACCTGATCTGTTCGAAAGTCGATGATGCTGGTGCAATGCCAAAATGTGTGTTCACTCATGAGCACTTCCACTGGCAGGACGATCGGCCGCTCAGACATCCTTGGCCGAAGACGATTATTTATGAAACACACGTGCGTGGCTTCACTATTCATCCCAGCTCCAATGTGGGACATCCCGGTACATATCGCGGCCTGATAGAAAAGATCCCCTACCTTAAAGACTTGGGAGTGACCACCATAGAACTGATGCCTGTGCATGAGTTTAATGAACAGAATGTGCTGGGTATCAATCCGCAAACAGGCCAGCCACTCAGAAATTACTGGGGCTACGATCCTGTGTCCTTCTTTGCACCTAAAGCATCCTACAGTAGCGCTGGAGGCTTGGGTCAGCAGAAGCTGGAGTTCAAAGAAATGGTTTTGGCGCTCCATCGTGCCGGTATAGAAGTGATCCTGGATGTCGTATTCAATCACACGGCAGAAGGAAACGAGCTGGGCCCAACGTTGTGTTTCCGCGGGATTGATAACGCGATTTTCTACACGCTGGCATCAGACAAACGCTACTACAAAAATTACGCTGGTACTGGCAATACCATCAACGCCAACCATCCTGTGGTGCGGGATCTCATCTTGAGTGCGCTGCGCTACTGGGTGTTGGAGATGCATATCGATGGATTCCGTTTTGATCTGGCATCAATTCTCGGCCGGGATAGTACCGGCAATTTGCTATCTAATCCGCCATTGATCGAGCAGATTACCGAAGATCCAATCCTGAGGGGAACCAAACTTATCGCCGAAGCTTGGGATGCTGCTGGAGCTTATGAGGTTGGTAGTTTTTCCAAGGGCTGGGCGGAGTGGAACGGTAGATACCGTGACGATGTTCGTCGATACTGGCGTGGCGACGAAGGAATGCTGGGTGTCTTTGCTAGTCGCATCTGTGGCAGCGCCGACATTTATGCCAAGACCGGTAAATGTCCTGAGTGCAGCATCAATTTCGTCACCTGTCACGATGGCTTCACCTTGCATGATCTGGTGAGTTATCGGAACAAGCACAATGAAGCCAACGGGGAAAGCAACCGTGATGGGACTAATGAGAATTTCAGCGACAATTATGGCGTTGAAGGCGAGACATCGGATGGAGAGATCGAGTCCATCCGGATACGCCAGATCAAAAACTTCCTGCTGAGCCTATTGATCTCACGCGGTGTGCCGATGCTATCGGGCGGGGACGAATTTTGCCGCACGCAACACGGCAACAATAATGCCTACTGCCAGGACAACGAGACCAGCTGGTATGACTGGAGCCAACTGGAGCAGCATCAGGAAATGTACCGCTTCACCCGTGGCATGATCGCCTTTCGTCGAGCTCATCCAATTCTGAGTCAGGAGCACTTCTACGTGGAGGCAGAGATATCTTGGTTCAGCCCGCAAGGGGATTTGCTCAACTGGACTGACCCAAAAGAAAAGCAGTTTGCCTGTCTGATCCTTGAGGGCGAACACAATGCTTTGTACCTGATGTTCAATGCCGGCGCCGATGCAATCGATTTTAGTTTGCCACCCTTATTGCCGGATACTCGGTGGCATCTGGCAGTTGACACCTCGCACGAAGCACCACAAGATTTGTTTGTTGCTGGAGAGGAGCCGCTTTGGGAAAATACGCATGCTTACCGACTAGCCCCCCAATCTAGTGTCATACTTTTGGTTCGAGGAACGATCAGTCAAGATTCGCAGGTAGCATTGAGGGATCCCAAATGAAAAGAAATATCCCGATCATGACATTTTTTGGATATTAGCTGTAGCCTCAATAATGGATCGGCCGCTTCGAGATAGCGCATAGCCGAGTGCTCAACTTTCTAACCAACTCATGCCATCAAGGCCTCTGTCGCACCCTGGTTTAGAGCCCCTTGCCAATTAGCACGGCGGTAAATCCGTTTTACGTCTTCAGTGTATTGGGTCAGGTCATCACCTGTATTCGTTGATTTAACGGTTTGGTACAAAATTCTCAATTCATGAAACTTACCAGTAAGGGCACTGCCTGCAACTTGGTATTTATCTTTAGCGTCCTCATAAAAACTGATGAATAGTGGTACGGCCTGAGAATACTAGACACTTTTTATGTTACAAATTACCCTAGACATAAAAAGGAAGCATCATGGCAAAAGGCATTCGTTACTCAGACGAATTTAAACAAGAAGCAGTCAATCAGATCACTAAACACAGCTACGATGTAGCTGAAGTTTCTACTAGGTTAGGCGTCAGTGCCAAGAGCCTATATAAATGGAAGCAAGCGTTTTCCAAACCCACTAAAGTCCGCGAAGCCGAATCAGATCTACAGGCAGAAGTTGCTCGATTGAAACGTGAGTTAAAACGGGTTCAACAAGAAAGGGATATATTAAAGGAGGCCGCTGTAGATTCAAATGGTCAAAGCAACAGTTTTACTAAAATACTGATTTGCATGGGCACATTTGATGAAACGAGCAAAACGAACATTTACTCAAGATGAGAAAGAACTGGTATTTAATTTATGGAAACAAGGCACCGGTTTCAGTGATATTGGAAGAGTATTGGACGCAGCACCCGGTACAGTTTTCACAGCATTACGTGAAACCGGTGGCATCAAACCCAGAACCAGAACCAGAAATGCCAAACATCTGACAATTGCTGAGCGTGAGGAAATAAGAGTCGCATTATCGGCGAAGATGTCACTCAGAGCTATCGCCAGGATGCTAAACCGCTCCCCTTCAACCATATCTCGAGAAATTGCGCGTAACCGAGGAAGGCGCTACTACAAAGCGGTTGATGCAGATAATCGTGCAAGGCGCATGGCCAAACGGCCTAAACTTGGAATACTAGAGCTTAATTCAGTTTTGCGACGGCTCATCATGTCAAAGCTTGAGTTGAAGTGGTCCCCCGAGCAAATATCTGGCTGGTTAAGCATAGAATTCTCACGAAACAAGCAAATGCAGGTTTCACATGAGACCATTTATAAATCAATGTACGTGCGAGCCAAAGGTATTATCCATCACGCTTTCACGCAACATCTGCGTCGTAGCAGGCCGATGCGTCACAGCAAATATCATCGTCGAAGTGGCGATAGGAGCTTCACTAAAATTGTTAACGGCTTGTCGATCCATGATCGCTCTAAAAACATTGATAACCGAAAGTCCCTTGGTCACTGGGAAGGTGATCTGGTGTCAGGCTCGAAAAACACACACATTGCTACGCTAGTCGACAGGAAGTCACGCTTTACCATCATCCTCAAACTGGCAGGAAAGGATGCTGAATCAGTACATACAGCCTTGTTAGCAACGTTTAAAAAGATGCCAGTTGAATATCGTAAATCATTGACTTGGGATAGAGGCATGGAGTTGGCTAAACATGCTGACTTTACAAAAGAAATTGGCATTCCTGTGTACTTTTGTGATCCTCAGTGCCCTTGGCAAAGGGGCACAAACGAAAATACCAACAGCCTAATTCGTCAATACTTGCCTAAAAAAACAGATCTATCACCGCACACACAAGAACAGCTGAATGGTCTTGCAACTCAGTTAAACGAACGCCCGAGGAAAACATTGAAATTTAAAACACCATCACACATGATTAGTAAGGGTGTTGCGATGATCACTTGAATCTACAACCGCGCTCTTGGTTGCCGACGAGATCAAGTTCACGCGCTGATTACCTCTTTACGAGGTGAATTCCCCGTCACCACTCTCTGTGAGCTGTTTAATATGCCAAGCTCTACGTACTACGAGCGTAAGAAGAAAAGCCAACGTATTGATGGCAAACGACTGCGTGAGCGTGCGCAAGTGAGCGAGCTATTTCATGCCAGCCGTGGCTCGGCCGGGAGCCGAACGCTGGTTAGGCAGTTGCTGATGCTCGATATCATCATGGGTCGCTACAAGGTCTCGCGCTTGATGCAAGAGGCGGGATTACGTAGCAAACAGCCCGGACGACGCCATCGGTATCAAGCCGCACAAACCGAGTGTATGACGGGTAGAGATGGATAAAAAAGAGGCGGTCAGTAAATTTGATGCATTAGCTTCCGAGCTGAGGCTTGATCTTGTGAAGCTATTGGTGCAGTTTGGTGAGGATGGTTTAGTGGCCGGAGAAATCAGCTTACAGCTGGCTATTCCACCAACTAATCTATCTTTTCACCTAAAGACTCTGACACACGCTTGCCTTGTCTATGCAGAGCAAGAAGGGCGATTTCAACGTTATCGTGCTAATACCTCGGCATTGATGAGTTTAGTGGGATATTTAATGGAGAAATGTTGCGACAAGCAAACTAAACCAAAAACCGAATTGTGTTAGTTATTGAAAATAGACTAGCTAATTAGCTAGTCTATGATAAGTAACAAAATTTAGTTCCCAACTATTTTGTCATTTTTAATTTTCGCGCTAGCTTACAACACCACACCCAGTTTCCATCTATTTTGTCATTTCCCTTCAAATAACTCTCAAAAGCCTCCATTTCTACCCTTCCCAGTTCCCAACTATTTTGTCCGTCTACAGTATGAATTGATTGATTCGAGTTCTGCAAGATAGGGTTCAAGCGACTTTACGGCCAATTCGACATTCTTTTGCAGTCTTTCACAGTAGCTGGCCATTGAATCGGAAGGTTCTGTAAACCAGGCTTCATCATATTCAGAATATCCAAGTGTGCTTTCCATAATCATCAACCTGGACTATGGAAGCTGTGCTTCAATTTGTGCAGCACGTTTGCTTTGAATATCCGAAAAGCTATCAGCGGTACCGGCAGCAAACGTGGATGTGATAATGACAATTGCTGCAATAAATATAAAAAGTATTTTCATGGGGAATGCCCTCGTAAAAAGAAAGTAATTACGGGGCAGATATGAATGTCGCACAGGGACAAAGTATCTGTCCCGTGCGGGTTGAGCTATAAAAAGCCCAAAAACAAAAAAACCGCATGCAATGTTATTGCTGTGCGGCTTTCGTTATCACCATCCACCTTAGTGGTTTGGCAAAGTGCTCTAAATCAATAGAGAATGGTTGAAGGATAAACACGCTTGTGGATGATGTCAATTATCTGAGCGACTTCTACCTCTTTTCTTGGACATTGCTGCCATTGCACCCTTTTTCACATTCAACCTACTCGCATACCGGACCGGCATAGTAGCTGACTTCCAACCACCAGCAACCATCATTGCGGGGAGATCAGCTCCATCAACTAACAGTTCCTGAGCCGCCCCCACTCTGGTTGAATGTGCAGAGACATCTTTAAATGAATAGCCATTTCGTTTCGCTAGATTCTTGAAAATACGAGCAATGCGGTCTTTATGCATTGAATCTAGCACACGGTTACCAGCCCCTACCGATCTAAATAGAAAACCACTCTCAATATGCGCCTTGTTGCACCAGTCATTAATGAGGTCCACAGTTTCAGCAGAAATATAACGATGACTTCCTTCACCTGTCTGGTCAGTCTTGTGCCATCCAACATAGACACTCCCACTGCCATCATGGTCGAATTGAAGATGCTCAAGCTCTATCCTTACTAACTCAGAGCATCGCATCATCGTGTCAAAAGCCACTGATATCAGAGCTTTATATAATGTGTCTCTCAAATCATCACCAAGACTGTCGATAATTTTGTCCAGCATCTCGTATTTAATTGGTGCAGCTTGACGTTGCGAGCGAGAGCGAAACCTTAATGCCACCGTCTTAAGTGCCATTGAGACTCTTTTGGTAGAGACAGGATTTATTGCGTTGTGGCCATAACTGTAATCTCCTGTGACATCACGAACAGCGTCCATGCCAATGTCGTGGAAGTATTTTATGGAGGTCAAATATCGGGATACCGTTGCCACAGCCTTGTTTTGCTCTGTGGCCATCACCTTTCGCCCTTTTTCTTCGATGAAAATCACTTCACCGGTTTTAGGATCGCATTTAGGTTTTGTGGCCATCTCCCATATAAACTGTTCCAACTGTTCTGGTGTTGCTGGAACTGGCCGGTGACCATGCCGATCACACCAGGCTTTATAAATCTTGAAATCGGCAGCACGCGCCCGATTGGTATTTTCAGCAAACGCATTTTGATAAATCCTGATACGTTCTTCGACAGCTTCATGAAGCTCGACCGGAAGTGAATCAAAAACGCTCACGAGTGAAACCGATCCCATCTTCTAAAATCCTTCTTTGACAGAGTTAAGCCAAAAAACCGGCTGCAGAAATTAATGGTCTGATAATGTCAGTTATCAGACTATATGTCAAAAAAAGCAACTTTACTGGAATAAGGTTGCAAATCTTAACTTCATTAAATATGAGAACTAATTTCTACAAGAAATGATTCAGCTTCAAATTAAAGGAGCTGAGGGATTTGACAATTAAAGGAGGAATGCTGGATGTGCTTTATTAAACTTTCAGTTTCCATGGCACGACCTCTGAATCGAATGTATAAGTCGCCGTTAGTCGATTGGTATAAGTACCGTCGTAGTCGCATAATGCAAGCACAGACAACTCTAGGTACCACAGACTCAGCTTCCATGCATCCACATAACAATCGCTCAGATCAAACTTATTGTCTGGATGAGTCAAAGAGTTCCGAATATCAGTAATGGCATGAGGCCCATCTTGCCATGTGGCTTTATTTTTCAAGCGAGTGACAGCCGACTTGATGTCTGGCACAGCATTCGTGATATCGCCTGGTATGCAAAAATGAGTGCAAAGCATCCTTAAACGGCCAGCAGCCTTCAAGTTCTTAAACTTGGTTTTAGAAATGATCTGGCTGTCCACCATAATATAATGATGTGCCAATCGCTCCAAAGCCGCTTGCGCCAAAATAATAGATGCATCGATACTCGGTGAGCGGCCCCTCGTATTGGCCTGTACATACCAGTAGATAGCGGCCCTAAGACATTTCTTCCACTCATCCGACTGATTCCAACGCTTTACAAAGAGCGGGAACAGACGTTCAGCCTGACTCCCTATATTTGGAGTAAACCATGAATAAGGGGGGGTGCTGGTTCGAGGGGAGTTAAAAGTCCTCCAAGTTATCTCACCAGCTAAATCAATTCCCACTCCACATGAAGGCGAGCACCGGCCACCCGTAACAAACGAAAGAAAATAATCCAGGAGATGACTTTGCTCGCTGGCCTCTTCTCCTGAGAAAAGCTTTCCATCGTTGCGCTCTAATTTCACCATATGCGTCAAAAAAGAACCACCTTCGGTTTTTATTCTTATCCAAGCATCACGAGTAGCACCATCAGGCAGTGCTTGTATTGAAATCTTCCACTCTTCGGATGCCAGCACAAGTAAAGAACAAGCTGCAGGGGCAGTATCTTGATGTTGCCCGCCATGAAAGTCAGGAAAGTTGAAGAGATGAAAAATTGCAGCAACTGAATTCTTAGTGTGCATGATAGATAATGTCACAGGCTCAAATTCGGGATACCAATCCAATTTCCATGTGTCTGAGCTTAAATCACTACTATGATAACCATAGAATCCTTTGATTATTTGACCATTGAACGATAACGATGACTCGACCGAATCATTGATGGCAAATATAAATGGAGGCGAAGTCTTACCCTGCAGGTTTGCATGAAATACCAGACGCGGAGTTGGAAGAAATTGTAATTGCAGTTCAGCCGTTCCAGTTAAACAATTACTATCCAAACAAACTTCCACTGCTCCTTTTAGGAGGTTGACGGATTCAGGCGTGGAAGAGAAATCGTACATTGGGAGCATAGGTTTAGGTCGATTCATCCACTCTTCCTCAATAGCAATTTTATTTGCAGCTGTTGTCTTCGTCCCGGTGTTCATACTAGTTTTGAAGTTTTACCTTTAAACTACTAGTACAAATATAAATATATGATTATTTAATTATTTATTGAATCATAAATTCCGTATTCGAGTCTGAATATCAATGATTGTAAAAAGAATAGCTTAAAATGATTAAATTAATCACAGATATAATTGGAAAAAACACTAACGGTCAAATATGCCATCCGTATGAGCATCAAAGAGGACCCCGGTTTGGGAAGTACGTTTACACATTAACAAGCATTGAAAGTTTTGAAGAAGCAGATGAAGCAGCTTTAAGAATTCTAATCAGCTCAGGTGCTTTTAACTCTGTTGGCCGAATACGAATGGTCCCAAAAGACGCTAAATCTACAACAGCAGGATCAGCTCTAAGGGTAATCTCTTACATGGGTAAATCATTGTCATAATAAGGCCACTCCTGCCTGTTGCATGAATCAGTTTCCGTGATATCTATATATAAGGAATAAAATAAATAGGAATAAGTGATGGAAATTATGCTTTTGATTGGACTGGGCTTTGTTTTTGGCTTCTATGTCTCAAAGAAATACCAAGAGAATTTTTTTATGAGGCAGGCATCAACTTTTCAAAACTCTCTGCATCTAAAGGTGGGGAAACATAGGTCCCTTGCATCAAATCCACTCCGATTTGTTTTAAGAGTTTGTATTGCTGCTCAGTTTCAATTCCCTCGGCCACCACTTTTATATCAAGTTTTTTGGCAATTTTCGTCACACCCTCAATTAAAATATACTCAGCGGAATCAAGATGTATACCATGCACTAAAGCTTTATTAAGTTTGATATAGCCGACATTAAATTCTTTCAAATTACTAAATGCTGAATAGCTTGTACCAAAATCGTCTAATGCGATAGCAAAACCAAACTTCTGATAATCGTCCAATTTATTCTTATGAAGTTTGGTAAAACTCATAAAATTTTCTTCAGTAATTTCTATAATCACATTCTTAGCAGATAGACCAAATAACCGAATGAGCTCATACAACTCTTGTGGGTTATTTCGAAGGCTCTTGAACTCCAGTGGTGATTTATTCAGCGTTATTTGGAAATCTTCTCCAAAAATTGATAACCATTTAGAGAGTTGTAGCAAAGCTTTTTTGTAAGCGTCCACTGAGCACACCCTACCGGAATTGAACGACACTTGTTTAGATCCCCATTTAAATTTAGATGGGGATCTAACACATGAATCACCAT
>NZ_JAJAEO010000140.1 GCF_020447225.1 Methylophaga pinxianii
TATTGAACAGCTTGGTGCCAATGTCAGCCACTTCAATATTGGTGACAAGGTCAACGTCATTCCGGCTTTTTCGATGAATGAGTATGGTACCTACGCTGAAAAAGCAGTTATTCCCGTCCAAGCCATTGTCAGACAACCAGATAGCCTGTC
The DNA here is from genome assembly GCF_020447225.1 of Methylophaga pinxianii. Taxonomy (GTDB): domain Bacteria; phylum Pseudomonadota; class Gammaproteobacteria; order Nitrosococcales; family Methylophagaceae; genus Methylophaga; species Methylophaga pinxianii. Next base: position 151 of record NZ_JAJAEO010000140.1, read on the forward strand.
CGACCAAGAAGCCGCAGCAATCTGGATGCAATACCTCACGGCTTGGGGCGCATTGATTGATATTGGTCAATTATCCGCAGGTCAGACACTGCTGGTTCCTGCAGCGTCGAGTAGTGTCGGCCTCGCTGCCATTCAGATAGCTAATCAGGTAGGAGCCACCCCGATAGCTATCACCCGCACAGCGGCCAAAAAAGCCGTATTGCTGGAACAGGGTGCAAAACATGTTATCGTCAGAGAATCGCAACAAATCGCCGAACAAGTTCAACTGATCACCGGTGGGAAAGGCGCAGATATGGTATTTGATCCCGTTGCTGGACCAAGCTTAGGTGAATTAGCTGACGTCTGTGGCCAATTTGCAACGATATTTGTTTATGGCGCACTAAGCCCTGAACCGACTGCTTTCCCATTATTTGCCGCTTTAGAAAAAGGCCTTACCTTCCGTGGCTATACCTTGTTTGAATTCACCCGGGATGCCGAGCGTTTACAACAAGGTGTGGAATTTATTCAAAAAGGTTTGTCTGCTGGCCACCTCAAACCGGTTATTGCCAAAACCTTCTCATTGAATGAGATTGTTGCTGCTCACCAATATATGGAATCCAATCAGCAACTCGGCAAAATCATCGTCACCACATAGGGCTTATTGATCTTTCGTCTCCGCGGCTGTTGTGAGCTGAAATTACATGGCGTTCTTTGCGCCTTGTCGGACACAAAAAATAGCCACCAGCAGTGGTGGATATGAAGACTCAACAAGACCTACCAATTCTTTTTCATTAATGGAGGATATCCATGAAATTTAATCTGAAAACACTCAGTCTGTTAACCCTCTCCTCGCTTGGCATGTTCAGTAGTGTCAGCTACGCCGATGCTGCTGATGTCGAAAAAAACCTGCATAAACTGAATGTGCCAGAGGGTTTTAAAGTAGAAGTCTATGCAGAAGTTCCGGGGGCAAGACAAATGGCTCTGGGTCAATCAACCGGTACAGTATTTGTCGGTACTCGTGGTCCTAAAGCCTATGCGGTAGTCGATCGGAACAAAGATCGCAAAGCCGATGAAGTAGTCACCATTCTGGATGATCTGAAAGTCGGCAATGGTGTCGCAATGTATCAAGGCAATCTCTATATTGCCGAACAAAATCGCATTGCACGTTATTCTGCACCCGGTTTTGATCTGACATTGCCATTTAAGGAAATGCGTGAAGTCATCTATGAAGATCTGCCAGACAAAGCACATCATGGCTGGCGTTATATTGATTTTGGGCCTGATGGCAAGCTTTACGTCACAGTGGGTGCCCCTTGTAACATCTGTGATGTAAACGGTTTGGAAGCCACTATTATCCGGATGAATCCAGATGGCAGTGATGCCGAGATTTATGCCGAAGGTATCCGTAATTCAGTGGGGATGGATTTCCAACCGGAAACCGGCGTGTTGTACTTCACGGATAACAATACCGACATGATGGGTGACGATACACCACCCGGTGAACTGAATGCGGCACCGAAAAAAGGCATGCACTTCGGTTTCCCATATTATGCCGGCGGTAAAGAGCGTCATGAAGATTGGGCTGATAAAACTCCACCTAAAGACGTGACCTATCCGGTCGCCGAGTTTCAAGCGCATACCGCTGCATTAGGCATGAAATTTTATACCGGCAATATGTTTCCAGAAGATTTTAAAGGCGATGTGATTATTGCTCAACATGGTTCCTGGAACCGCACGGAACCGGTTGGCTATCAGTTAATGCGCGTCACCTTTGACGAAAACAATAACGTCAGTGGTCATGAAACCTTTATCGATGGCTGGTTAAAAGATGGAGAAGCCTGGGGTCGCCCGACGGATGTTTTGCAATTACCCGATGGCTCTGTACTGGTTTCAGATGATTTTAATGGGGTGATTTACCGTGTCAGTTACGGTGAAGAACAAACGGCTGCTCAATCCACTAAATCAAGCCACGCATCCACAACCGTAAAAGATCTGGTTATGCCTGAGTCGGCTATTGCCCATCCGGATGGCCGGGTGTTTGTTACTGAAATCGGTGAGTTTGGTAAAAAAGGTGATGGCAAAGTCACTGTAGTAAAACCTGATGGCAGCACTGCAACACTGGTTGATGGCCTCAATGATCCAAAAGGCATCGATATGTTCAACAACACACTCTATGTGGCTGATGTTGATCAATTGGTGAAAATCAGCCTGGATGGTCAAAGTGAAATCATGGTGAAACCAGCAGACTTTCCCGGTAAACCCGTGTTTCTCAATGATGTTGAAATTGATGGTCATGGTGTGATTTATGTATCCGACAGTGGTGATGACAACGGCAAAGATGCTGGAATTTATCAAGTCACCAGTGATGGTAAAGTCAGTGAAATCATCAATCAAAAATCAGGGATTAAACGTCCAAACGGTTTATTGATGGATGGTTATAACAAAATGTTGGTGGCCGATTTTGGCACCGGTGATTTGTTCCAACTGGATATTTCCGCCGCTAAAGCGACAAAAGTGAACAGTGGATTTGGTGGTGCCGATGGATTGGTTCGCGATACAGATGGATTTTTGTATGTCAGTGACTGGAATAACGGCAAGGTCTGGCAGTTAAACGAAGCCAAAGCCACACCACAATTGATTACGGATGAATATGAAGCTGCTGCGGATATCGCGTTATCGGCTGATGGCAAACATATTTTGATGCCTGATATGAAAGGTGGAAAGCTATATTTCCTGCCAATCAAATAAATCGTTCTCAATCACTCAAAAAAGCCGGGATTGCTCCCGGCTTTTTTTTGTCCGTTAGTTTTTGTGCAGCAATGAGACAGGAAAACTCCTTCAGCTTAAATTCAGCATCGCCTGCTACATTTTCCCGCACTGGTAAAGAGCTTGAGCTGCATATCAGCATGATCCATTTTGAGTGAGATAAAGAATATGTCCAAGAAACGTTGGTTCAGACGATCAGCCAGATTTGTCTTTCACTGTCTTTTAGCATTGATTTTACTGACACAATACACTTTGCACTCATCATTTCCAGTCAGCAAAATCAGACGAGCGTTTCAACGCCAGTTAAGCAAGCCAAGGCAATTAAATGAGCGTCCTCATATCAGGGTCTGATGCTACTAGCCTAATAGCTGATAAAGCAATAGCAGATTTAACAGCAAGCTCACAACGCAAAAGGTTTGCCAGAATCGCAAAGGGTGTCGCTCAATTATAGGTAAGTATTGTTCGTGTAAAAACGCGGGATTCGGTTTTTGCAGGTCATGTTGAAATTCGGACAATGCTTCGTAACGACGCTTTGGTTGAAGCTGTACAGATTTTTCAATGGCTTTATCCACCCAAATCGGGATATCTGATCGCTGTAAGCACAATGATTGATAACTCAACCGGCTTAATTGCTGACGATTCATCTGTTTTTCAAAACCTTTGCCATAGGGTAATTGCCCACTGAGCAATTGATAGATTATCGACCCTAATGAAAACTGATCAGCCTGCATCTCTGCATGTTCATCCAAAAGGTATTCTGGTGCAGTAAACTCTCTGGTTCCCAGCAATTTTTTTCGTTCTACCGGTGAGGCTACATCAGCAATCCCCGCTATACGGGTAGAACCAAAGTCAATAATTTTTATCGTACCTTCTTCGCTCAGCATAATATTGCCGGGTTTGAGATCCTGATGCAGCATATCCAAACGATGAAATGCACGCAGTCCGGAGACCAACTGGGGTAAAAGCTGCCTGACTTCGCTTAAGCTAAGCGGTCCTTCATCATCCAGTTTCTGTTGCAGTGTCTTGCCCGGCACATATTCCATAACATAATAAAGAAAACGCCGTGAACGTTGCTGCTTAATAATACGTACCACATGCGGATTATCGATTCGACGGCCAATCCACTCCTCCAATTGAAAGCGCTCCAGATAGGCCGGATCATCTTCAAAATTCACTGAAGGGGTTTTCAACACCACTTTCTGCTGGGTTTCAGTATCGATTGCCAGATACAACTGACTGGTGGAGCTGGCATGAAGCTCACGTAATACTCGATAACCATCCAGGATAATGCCTTCGTATAGCTCCGGAGGAAAAGGTAAGGCCGTCAATCTGGCATAAACTTCATCTGGACGGGGTTCGGATAGCTCATCAATTTTAAACAATTGACAACTAACATTATCGGCACTGCCATTTTGCAATGCTAAAGTGCATAGTTCGATGGCAGCTTGCTCAAGATCTTCGTGTTCGCTGAGCAGTTGTTTGATGATATTGTCGGTGACAAATTCATAAACACCGTCAGTCATCAACACAAAAACATCATCACGTTCCACGGACAGACTTTTGTAATCAATTTCCAGTGCGTAATCCACACCCAACGCTCGCCCCAGATACTCTTTACCTTCATCCAGTTTGATACGGTGATCCTGAGTCAATTGTTCCAGTGAGTGCTGACGAAACAGATAAATCCGGGCATCACCTACATGAAACAGGTGTGCGGTCACCGATTTAATAACCACTGCAGAAAATGTGGTGGCAAAGCCACGCGACATTTCTCGAAACTGCTGACTCTGCCCGCATAACCAGACATTAATCGCTGTCAGTACTTTGCCACCTGATTGTTTAACCGACCAAGTATCAGGTGTACTGAAATAATCTGCAATAAATCCGGTAATAGCGGCATGGCTGGCTTCGCGAGCCTGTTCACTACTGCTGATGCCATCGGCAATCGCACAAATGGCTCCCTTACTCTCCAGCAATAATGCGTTTTCCGGCGCATAAAAACCAATCGCATCCTGATTTTCTGCTTTCACTCCGGCCCGCGAGTATTGTCCACAACGGACTTTCAGCATGACTCTATCCTGTCATCAATGCACGTCGATCATTTGCACGGTTCCATCAGGCAACACTTCAGCCATCTGGCCACGAGGCTCATCCATAAATTGCACCACAATCAAGGTGACAACGGCAGTTGCAGCAATCACCCAGAAAAATAATTGTGCGGAGACTACCGATAATACCGTTAAGAATAATAAAGCACCGACATTACCATAGGCACCGGCCATACCAGCAATTTGTCCAGTCAAGCGGCGTTGCACTAAGGGTACCACTGCAAAGACAGCGCCCTCACCTGCCTGAACAAAAAATGAACAACACATGGTGGCCAATACTGCTAACAAAATAAACCATTCCGGCGTGATCAAGCCCATCACAAAATATCCAATAGCCAGACCCGCGAGACATATTGTCAGTGTCAGCTTACGTCCCAGACGATCACTGAAATAGCCTCCGGTAGGACGGGAAACCAGATTCATAAAGGCAAAACCTGAAGCCAGTAAACCTGCTTGAACGGCAGTGATGTCAAATGTTTCACTGAAAAATAATGGTAACATCGACACTACTGCCAGTTCAGAACCAAAGGTTGCCAGATAAGCCAAGTTTAGCACAGCAACTTGTTTGAACTTATAACGGTGAATCTCTGGCACTGGAGTATGGAAAATAGATTTATTGACCTGATATATATGATAAAGCTGGTATAAAAATAACAACACTAAACCAGCATAAATCATCAACGTAACTGAATTGGACAGCAATGAAACGCCATTGGGTGACAGCTTCCACGCCAATAGTCCTAACGCACCATACATCGGAATAGTCATCAGGATTAACAGAAAAAAGTCACCTTTACTGGTCACTTCCATTGCGCCTGATTTTTTCGGTTTGAAATAGGTGGAACCTTTTGGTGTATCGGATACGCTGTTGTAATAGATAAATGCATAGACTAACGCAATCAAGCCCGTCAACGCTACGGCATAACGCCAGCCTTCTTCACCACCAAACATCAAAGCAATTGTCGGCAGACTCATTGCCGCGGCTGCTGAACCGAAATTGCCCCATCCACCGTAAATTCCCTCGGCCAGCCCCACTTGTTTGGCCGGAAACCATTCAGAAATCATCCGGATACCGATAACAAAACCGGCACCGACAAAACCTAATAGAAATCGTGCCAGAGCCATTTGTTCAAAGCTGTCGGCCATGGCAAAAAAGAAACATAACATGCTGGAAATACCCAGCAGTAATGAATACATAATTTTGGGGCCGTATTTATCCACCAGCATACCCACCACAATTCGGGCAGGAATGGTTAATGCCACATTTAAGATTAATAGCGTTTTAATCTGCTGATCGGTGAGGCCAAGTGTTTCTTTGATCGACACCAGAAGTGGTGCATGATTAAACCAAATCACAAAACTGATAAAAAAGGCCATCCAGCTGAGATGTAAAATGCGGCTGTTACCGCTGAAGGATAAAAATTTTAAATTAGACGCAGACATAATGTTCTCGCTTCAGAACGTTTGACCGATATTGGTGAGCCTCTAAAGCGGGATTCATGCCAAGTTGCAGGTTATTGATTTTATTACTAACTCTACATTTAAATAGGTATCCTATGCACCTATTTAAACCAAAATGCAGCATATCGCACCAGTGCTGTGCAGTTGTCAGGCTACAAATGACACAGCATTTTTACCTGATTGTTTAACCCGATACATCGCTTCATCGGCAGCCTTAAGCAAGGCATCAATGTCCTGGCCATCTTCCGGGTAGCATGCAATACCAATGCTTGCTCCCACCTGACACGGGCAATTTTCAATCAGCATATTTTCTGATAAAGCATCAATAATTTTATCGCCGACCATCTGTAAATGCTGAATTTGTAATACATCACTCACTAGTACGACAAACTCATCCCCGCCGATACGAAATATCGTATCGGTAGTGCGTAAACGCTGACAGATTCGTTGTGCGACTTCAATTAGCAGGGCATCCCCAACATGGTGACCACAATGATCATTCACTAGTTTGAAATCATCCAGGTCAATAAACATCATCGCGACCGATGTGCCTTTACGCTGCGCCTGTAAAATAGCCTGCTCTGCCATCAAGTTGAACTGCGCCCTGTTCGCCAGCCCGGTTAAGCTGTCTTTATGAGCCATTTCGGTCAATGCCAGTTCCAGTTGTTTACGTTCGGTGATATCCCGAATATCAGCACTTAGTTCGATGGTACGACCATCTTCACTGCGGTTGAGCTGTAACAGCATTTCGGCATCAATTAACGCATTATCGGCTCGAACCAACTGCACTTCACAACGGTTATACGGTAGAGGCCGAAACTTTTTAGCTAATAAAAGTAAGTGAGAAATACGGGTCGCTGATTCCTGATTAAACAAACGATGGTAGGGTTGCCCCAAGTAATACATTTCATCGTGCTGCAGTAACAATTTTACTGAGGCACTGATAAATGTAATACGGCTGGTAGCGGAATTAATCCCGATAACGATATCTGAACTTTTTTCCATCAACTTACTGAAATATTGCTCGCGGCGAATCAGCCGATTTATTGCCATGGCAAAGGACAACAAAATCAAAATTACAATAATAGTCTGTAGCCCTCTCAGCAAATAAGTCTGCCGTTTTGCCGAGGCTTCAAGTTGATTGGTCAGCTGATTCATCAGGGCAAGTAATTGCAGATTATCCTGCACCATGGCATTTACCAATTGCTCCAATGCTGATTCACTAAGCTGCATTTGTTGAATCGAGCGATACAATGGCTCCCATAATGCAACAGCTTGCGTCAGTGTTTTGTGAATCACCGTTTCTGTCAGCTGATTTATCTGGATAAGTTGATTATTGGTATTCAGTTTTTCGCCGCCGTTTATCATGGCGTTTAAGGTTTGATCAAACAGTGCCATGGCTTCCATCAATTCTCGATGGGCCGCCTCAGTGTTTGCTCCCTGAGTCTGTTGATAATGCATTAACAACAGTGACTTAGTCATTTTTTGCGACAGCATACGTTGCCGACCCGCAATATTGATATTAATGGATGAGGCTTCCAACTGCGCAGAGATGCCATAGTTCATTGCCAATAAAGTGATATCAAATATGACAACCAAACAAAGTGGCAACAAAAAATGTCGGTATTTTTTGACTACCTCAAACATGTCCCCCCCGTTTTACTCTAGCCCAGATAAGGCATCACTGGTTTGTCAGCATCAATCATCCTGCCAATCCAGATCACAACAAAACACATAAAGCTTGTTGTGAACCACCACCGTCTGGGAGACCGTTATACACATTCTTGAATCTGCTACTGACAAATAAGGTCGACTGACCTGCATTTCACCAGGGTGTTCAATAGCACGGAAATGGTAGTGTTTATGGGACCAGTTGGCATTATCGCCAGATAATAATGGTGTAAAGCGTGCGTCCATCTTTTGCTGGTAGTGTGGTGAGTAGACATTGCGCGCCATCTGAAACCCTACTTCGTCCAGCAAATAACACCGCACGGCTCGTTTTTCTTTAAACAGTATCTGAGTACTGCTATCAAAGCCGTTAGTGATAGAAAATTCACTGACTGCCTGACGAAACAGGGTTTCAATTTTTTTAAAATCCTGATTCATTTGATGGCTGTTTTTAAAACGTTGACGCTGTTGTATCTTCAATAAATGATCAATATCTTCAGCAAATTTAAGGTTTTGAGAAATACGCTGTTGGGGCCTGGCAAAATAAAATCCCTGAATCATATCGGCGTTGGCTGCAATCGACACCAGCGCTTCGCGCTCGGTTTCAACCCCTTCAATGACGACCAGACTGCCCGCTTCATGAATTAATGAAACCACACCGGTCAAAATACGTTCGACCCTGCTGGATGCACCAGCCCCGCGGATCATGCTGCGATCGATTTTGACAATATCCGGTTCCAGCTCCCAGATGCGATCAAAATTGGAATGTCCGGCACCAAAATCATCTATCGCGATTAAACAGCCCAGTTCACGAAAGTGACGAATCAGATTGCGTAAATAATGTCGGTCATCAATTTCACTTTCGAGAATTTCAATCACTACCCGTTGCGGTGAAATGCCGGTCTGCTTAAACAGTTCATTCATAAAACCGGCATCTGGCCGTTCAGAAACCAGACATTGCGAATTTAAATTTAAGAATAACCAGGCTTCACCATTAGGTTGCCGGGCAAAATTATGCATATGTAAGCGACGACAAAGCCGATCCAGAGACAGATTTTCTATTCCGGTTTGAGGTATCGCCAACAGCTCGATTGGCGAGTGCGGATTTTGTTGGGTATCAACGGCGCGTATCAGTCCTTCATAGCCGACTGGACGACGATGCGAAATGCTGAAAATAGGCTGAAAATGGCTGCTCAACGTAAAATGATGATAATCGGCCGTCACATAAAGACTGGTTTGTTCAGCATCCTGCAACTGCTGCATAGGCATACCTTTGAATTCTGAATGGAATACAACTTCGTTCAACATAGTTTACTTCTAAATACTATCGGTCATGTCACCGAGAAGTTTTGTTAAATATCACGGCTATTGCATTGAGCCGCTCGGTTTAACTTTACATCCATGCCTATAGGACTTTTTTTACAAAAACTGCGGCTGATTCATCAGATCGCGGTTCCCCTTACTCGAGCAATCACTCACAACTTTTCGGCAAATATAACAACAGTGAGATAACACTTTGTTATCTGCGAAAACTTTTTTACAGGAAATGGCCAACAATGTAATGTCAGCATATTTGATAATTCCGAGTGAAAATTCTCTTTTACCTATGCGGCGTGAAACCGTTGTTGAGATAAAAGAAAAATCAGAGCAGCAAATTTCAATAAAATTCTTTTATCCGTTATTTATCAAATCACATTAAAAAAGCACTATTTGCTTTCACGAACTCACGCTGATATCAAAACGTCTGACACCCCATTTAGGCAGCGCCAGACATCATTTAATCCATCAGCTATGAGGTTGCGTCTCCAGAAGATTTGCCGTAGCCAGTACTTGTTTTGCCAGCATGGCCAATCGCATATTCTGGTTCATCGCTGTGGTCCGTAGCAGACGATAAGCCTCATCTTCACTACATTGGCGTTGTTGCATCAACACTCCTTTAGCCCGATCAATAATCTTACGTTCGGCCAGCTTGGTTTCCAGCGATTGAACTTGCTCACGCATTGTCTGTTGTTGCAGAAAACGGTTTCGTGCCGTACTGAGTAATGGCAACACGCGATGTGGTTGTAAACCATCAACAACATAGGCACTGACGCCAAGCTGAATCGCCTGCTTTTCGACTTGTGCATCATAGGTATCGGTAAAAATCACCACCGGCATCGGCTGTTGTCTGAGTAACATATCGATAAGCGCCATCATGTCACTATCACAGTTACGCACTACCAGAATGAACATACCGGTAAATTCGAGCTGTTTCATCGCCAGTTTAGGAAGAGAAGCCGATTGATTGATCACCTCAAACATGGTGCCACTCAATTGTTCGACTAATTGCTGTGCTATATCAGGACGATCGCACACCAATGTGGAATTAAAATTTTGTGTCATGATGTCAGTTGAGTTTCGCATGATTATCCGCAGCATAGTTAATGATAAGAGAAAACACATTGAGTACCGTATCAATGGCACGGGTGGCCGTTTTAAAATAATCATCAGCTGATAAGGTAAGGCCTCCTTCAATCAGCACTTGTTGATCAATAGTCTGCAACAATAAATCTGTTTCACGTTCGATTTGGGTCGTTTGTTCAGCCAGAATGACCTGTAGATCTTTATTGCGTATTCCAGCAATTTCTCTCAGCAATTCAGCAATCCTGCCACTTGCTGTCAGGCGTTGAAAAGTCAGCATCATCGTTTCAGCGCCTCCCGCCTGACTTCGAGCACACAAACTGGTCCCTACGGCACGCATTTGGCCCAGAATTTCGGCAGCTCGTAAGGTGTCCAGACAGATTCCAGATAGGCGGGTGATGTTATCGAGCATGAAATGGTGAAGATTGTGTAAACGGCTCAGATCATCAAATAAGGCCAATTGGCCTTCAATCATCGCATTATGCTGACGAATAACCTGATGAGAGCTGAGTTTCCGATCGACCACTTGCTGTTTCAGCCGCGGCCAGTGATCAACAAAGGAAAGCCATTGCGGCAGTGTTTGTATTTCGTTATGACGACTGTCGAGAATGAACTGATCAATTTGATGTTGCAGAAAGGTCAGTTTACCTGTCAAAGAAGCATTACCTGCACACACAGCACTGCTGATGCCACGATGCTGTTGGCATAATTCAATCAGTTGTTTCAGTTGATGCAGTTGAGAAATAGCTAACTCAATGCGCCGGTTATCACGGAAATTCAAGGTAAATTGTTTGGTAGCAGCAAAGCATGCTGCTACCGTTAATGCACCTGCAATGGTGGGATTGACTATCATAGCCTGACTCTCAATTAGCCTATGTTTCCATTATTCCCAGCTGAAAAGATAACCAGCCATTAAGCCTAAGGGAGAAATCAGCACCAACAAAAGCAGCTTGAATAACTCTTTCATCAAATAGAAAAAATCAACTAAGTATCCCATTGTGGTGGCCTCCTTCTTTGTATGGCAACGAAGTAGATACTGCATAAGCCGTGCCATAGATAAACTCAAATATTTTCAATAAGTTATAAAAACATCTTATCTATGAATGCATTAAAATGGGCTGCTATAGGGATTACATCGCTTATTTTTGGTGCGATTGACCAGCTGAAATGCAAAAAAAAGCCAGTCCTGAAGAGGGCTGGCTTGGTACAACTTTAGGGCACCGAGGAGATATCAGAATGTTATTTGTCCATAGACCCATAATTTTTCAGTGTCCACCAATGATGGAAACTCATCATCCGCTTGGTAATCAGCATATTTCACACCAACCGTATAATGCTGGTTAAAGGTTTTTTCCAGCATAATGTCCAGTTCATCCCCTGCATCCAGATTGTCCTGGTCGGTTACAAAATCATGATAGGAAACAATCAGCTTGGCACCGAAAAACACATTGCCAACCACAGTCAGATAGGTATCTTTCAGCCCCTGCGCCGGAGTGGTCAGGAATTGATCGGCCCAGCCCTGAAACGCATGATTAGTGCCCAATGGGGTTTTAAAACTGTCAGTGCCATCCCCTTCCTGCACTTCATAAGACAGTTTGGCCATCCAGCCTTTATGCTTGGCCCCCAGTTCGGCCAGATAATAATTCTGGCCATCCATGGTGCCACCGTTGTATTCGCTTTGACGGGCATATTCCGCTGAGTAGAGCAGATTCCAGGCATCATTGAGTGCGGGTGCACCACTGAGTCGCAGCCCCCATGTTTTCGATGAAATTGCCTCAGCATCTTCATATTCCAGCAAATACCCATAGCCTTCCAGCTTGCCGAATGATAAGCCGCTGTACTGGGCGTTAAACAGATGGGCTTCAATATCAATCACACCATTTTTGATCACGCCAGTCCCAACCAGATCTGAATCCCGATCATCACCAAAAATGGTATTGATTTTATTTACAAAGGCATAACTCAACTGCGTGTCAGACAGCGACGTATTTTGAATGGAAAAAGCATCAAAGGTTTGATGGTTCTGTCGCCATAATACGTTACCAATGTATCGATGAAATGGTGCATCCCGGTAGGTAATCTGCTGCCGACCGAATTTGGTTACCGTGTCAAATCCCTGATAGCTCAGATAAGCCTGATTGACTTCAGTCCCATCGGGATCAGCTATAACGGAATATTCAGTCTCGCCATTAGTGGTACTGTTGTAATGTTCCCCCCCCAGATCGGTGACATTCTCAAACTCAATAAAGCCACCAAAACCGTTTAAACGACCGGTTTCATAACCTAACGTCGAACGCACAGTAAACGCATCGGCATCTTTAAGCTCATTGTCCTGTTCAACCGACTCATAACGGGCACGGGCAGAAAAACTGACTTTACCGTCAGTCAAAGCATCCACAAAACTGTCTTTTTCTGCCGCGGAAACGCTGATAGGTAGTGTGCCAATGATGCCCATCATCAATGTCGCAGCGCTACAGGTATAAAATTTTGACATGATCTTTCCTTATTTACGGGGCGCAGAACCGGGTCCGGCGACCGAAATATCAACAATAGAGATTGATTTGCCACGTCGTTATGGCTGCATACGCGTTGAGCGGTTCGGAGGGAAATACATCTTCGTAAATGCAAAACACTCGTCAATTTGATTTGGCAGAACTCTTTTCTGCCATAACAATTGTCAGGAATTGGCCAACAATTGTTTTAATTCTGGAATACAGGAACCACAGTTGGTTCCGGCCTTTAAACAGCGACCAATATCATCAACCGTTTTGGCTTCGCCTTTACGAATGGTCTCTTTAATCGTGGTCTCGCCCACCGCAAAACAGGCACAAACCAGTTTACCTTTGTCCTGTTGTCCAGGCCCTGGACGTCCTGCCAACAGGCTTTGACGGGCAGCGGCATCCAGTGTTTCTTCGGTAAATAATTGCGATAGCCAGCCACGCTCTGGCAGATGATGATCGGCAGCCAGAAACATCACAGTCTGTAGCTGGTTATCAACAATATTGGCTGCACGATAGCGACCAGCTCGTTGGTCAGTGAATTCGAGCCACTCACCTTGCTGCTCGGTAAGATTCTGAATCCACATCAATGGCTGTTCTACCCAGTGTTCTCCAGCCAGTTCATAGCGCCAGAATTGCTGACCTCTGATCTTGACCCAATAGGCCGTTTCAGTGAGACTCAGAGCCTGCCTAGATAAAATAAAGCCGTGCCAGCGGGGTAAGAATGGTCGTACATTTACCGGGGTATGTTTGGATTCAGGTTGTCCGGAAATCGGATCGGCAATCGCTGCTACCAACGTATCTACCCTCCCCTGCGAGGCAAACTGACTATTCCAATGGATCGGCACAAAGATACTGCCTGGCCGTTGATTCCGGGTTAGATTGACTCTTCCGGTCAGACGCCCCCATTTACTCTCCACCCGCGCCAAGGCTTTATTCTCGATCTGCCAATGCCCTGCATCTACCGGGTGCATATCAATCATCGGTTCACTGATATGTGCATTTAATCTGGGAGCCCGTCCGGTACGTGTCATGGTGTGCCATTGATCACGAATACGACCGGTATTCAACACTAACGGATAGACCTCATCCACATCGTTTTGTGGATAGTGTGGCTGCACTGCAATCATCCTGGCTTTGCCGGAAGCCGTGTAAAAACGGTTATCAGTGAACATCCTCGCCGTGCCCTGAGGTGCGTTTTCGGTTACCGGCCATTGAATCGGCTGCAGAGCTTCGAACTCCTGCTCAGTGATATCCGCCAGCGCACTGATATCAAAATCCCGCTCGCCCTCATTTTCAAATGCTGACAATCTGGCATGTTCCCGAAATACCTCTACAGGCTTTTCAAACTGAAACTGTTTAACAAATCCCATTCGTTTGCCGACTTCTTTCAGCATCCACCAGTCAGCCTTTGTTTCACCCGGCGCCGGTAAAAATGCCCGTTGATGAGTGATACGACGTTCTGAATTGGTCACCGTCCCGTCTTTTTCACCCCAGCCAAGTGCAGGTAACAAGACATCTGCAAATTCGGTACAGTCGGTTTGTTTTTCTATTTCGGAGAGAATGACCAGCTCGCATTTTGCTAATGCGCTTTTGACCTGATCGGCATCGGGTACGCTGACCACCGGATTGGTTGCGATAATCCAGATCGCTTTGATTTCGCCCCGCTCAATTGCCTTAAACATGTCAATGGTTTTGTGTCCGGCCTTGCTGGTCAGTCGATCTGTTTCCCAGAACCGTGACAAGCGGGCGTGGTGTTCTGGCTTATCAATTTCCATATGTGCCGCCAGCTGATTACTCAGGCCACCGACTTCGCGCCCCCCCATCGCATTGGGTTGACCGGTGATGGAAAATGGCCCCATTCCGGTTTTGCCAATCCGACCAGTGGCCAGATGACAGTTGATAATGGCATTACATTTATCGGTACCACTGGTGGATTGATTAACCCCCTGGGAAAATAAGGTGATGGTTTTTTCAGTCGAGGCAAACAGCTGATAGAACTTCGCTACATCCGCTTCTGAAAGTTCTGTTTGACGAGCTACCTGAGGAATATTGGCTGCCGTTTTAGCTGCCGAGTCCAGAGATGAAGCAAAGCCTTCGACATATTGTTCAAGATAATGCCAGTCAATGCAGTCATGCTGTTTGAGATAGCTGAGTAAACCGTTAAACAGAAACGCATCAGCACCGGGACGCAAAGGCAAGTGCAGATCAGCGATATCACAGGTCGCGGTTTTGCGAGGATCAATCACCACGACTTTCATATTTGGACGATTTTGTTTGGCCTGAGTGATCCGTTGAAATAATACCGGATGACACCAGGCCGTATTTGACCCCACAATCACCAGTAAATCAGTTTGTTCAAGATCCTCATAACTGCATGGTACGGAGTCGCTACCAAATGCCCGCTTATGAGCCGCCACGGCAGATGACATGCACAAACGTGAATTGGTCTCAATGTTGCCGCTGCCGATAAAACCTTTCATCAGCTTATTGGCCATGTAGTAATCTTCCGTGAGGATTTGACCCGACACATAAAACGCAATGGCATCAGGACCATGCTCATCAATGATCTGTTTAAACTGATCACTGACATGATTCAGTGCGCTGTCCCAGTCAACACGCTTACCATTGACCTGAGGGTATAACAAACGGTTATCCAGCCCTACCGTTTCACCTAAAGCCGAACCTTTAGAGCATAAACGTCCAAAATTCGCGGGATGCGTCGGATCACCTTTAACAGTTACCGTGCCATCCGCTTGAGGTGCCGCTAAAACGCCACAGCCGACGCCGCAATAGGGACAAGTTGTTTGTGTAGCGTGTTGTGCCAACAGTCAGTCCTCAGAGTGAGATATAAATCAGGCCGTCTTCAACTTTGGTGGCAAATGAACGGGTACATCCTTCGTCCGGGCCAGTCGCCTCGCCACTGCTTAAATCAATCACCCAATTATGTAATGGGCAGGCGACCCGTTTGTCATAGACGATCCCTTGCGATAAGGGACCTTTCTTGTGCGGGCATTGATCAAACAGGGCAAATACTTCATCCCCACTGGTACGAAAAATGGCGACATCCCCATCCGGTGTAGACATCACTCGTGAGCCTTTTTGTGGCACGCTTTCTACCGGTCCTACTTCTGTCCAATTTTGCATCTGATCAACCTACCTGCTTGATGGGAATATAGTTTTCACGCTGTTTGGCAGCATGTTCTGCCCACGGATCATCCTGAGATTTTTCCTGTGATTCATAAAAACGCTGAGCCAGTTTTTTGCGGTTGTCATGGTCTTCAACTACCTTGGCCTGCACGCTTTTCAGTCCTACCCGTTCAATCCATGGCGCCGTACGTTCCAGATAATGTGCGTCCTCACGATAAAGCTGCATAAATGCTGCACAATATTCCATTGCTTCCTCTTCAGTAGCGACTTTGCAAAGGAAATCGGTCGCCCGCACCTTGATACCGCCATTCCCTCCAACATGTAGTTCATAACCGGAATCAACACAAACAATACCGAAATCCTTGATGGTGGCTTCTGCACAGTTACGTGGACAACCCGATACGGCAATCTTGAATTTATGCGGTGTCCAACTCCCCCAAGTCATTTTTTCCACTTTAATGCCCAGGCCAGTGGAGTCTTGCGTACCAAACCGGCACCATTCTGAACCGACACAGGTTTTGACGGTACGTAATGATTTACCGTAAGCATGGCCTGAAACAAAGCCCGCTTCACTGAGATCAGCCCACATTTTCGGCAGATCGTCTTTTTTTACACCAAGCAAATCGATACGCTGACCGCCAGTGATTTTTACGGTGGGTACTTTATATTTGTCAGAGATGTCAGCGATTGCCCGCAATTCATTGGCATTGGTCACCCCACCCCAGATCCGTGGTACGACTGAATAGGTACCGTCTTTCTGGATATTGGCATGAACCCGTTCGTTGATGAAACGCGATTGAGGATCATCCTGATAGTCAGGCCAGGTACTGAGCAGATAGTAATTCAACGCGGGACGACAGGAATGGCAACCGTCTGGATTTTTCCAATCCAGTGCCAGCATCAGATCAGAGATAGTTTTCAAACCCTGTTCTTTAATCGCGTTTTTCACTTCGCCATGACTCATGCTGGTGCAACCACACATGGCTTTTTTGCTTGGCGTATCGTTAAAGTCACTGCCCAGCGTCGATGCAAGTAACTGCTCTACCAGACCGGTACAGGAGCCACAGGATGCCGAAGCTTTGGTATGTGCTTTAACTTCATCCAGAGTAAACAGGCTGTGTTTACTGATGGCTTTCACAATATCGCCTTTGCAGACGCCATTACAGCCACAAATCTCGGCATCATCGGGCAGACCATCGACAGAATTGGTCGCACCATGACCTGAGTCACCAATGTGATGCTGACCAAACAGCATATTCTCACGGATGCTCGACACGTCGGTACCATCACGCATTAACTGGAAATACCATGCCCCATCCACAGTATCACCGTATAAAACTGCACCAATCAGTTTGTCATCCTGAATAACCAGCTTTTTATAAACATGGCGAGCGGCATCTTTAAACACCAGATCTTCAGTGCTTTCATCCCCAATAAAGTTGCCGGCAGAGAATAAATCAATACCGGTCACTTTTAATTTGGTAGACGTGATCGAACTGACATAGCGGGCAATACCCATCTGAGCCAAGTGATTGGCACAGACTTTTGCCTGTTCAAATAGCGGGGCAACCAGACCGAAGGTTGAACCTCTATGTTGTACACATTCACCCACAGCATAGACTTTAGGATCAAAGGTCTGCATGGTGTCATCCACCACAATCCCCCGTTCACAATGAATACCGGCGGATTGCGCCAGTTCGATATTGGGTCGAATGCCGACCGCCATCACTACCAGGTCAGTATCGATTTCCGTACCGTTTTTAAAGACGACCTTTTCAACCCGCTTTTTGCCTTCAATCGCAGCTGTCTCATGCGACATCAGAAAGTTAAGCCCTTTGGCCTGTAATTCATTCAACATCAGATCCGATGCTGGTTTATCCAATTGCTGATTCATTAACACATCAGCGATATGGACCACAGTGACCTCCATACCTTGAATCATCAAACCATTGGCCGCTTCGAGACCTAATAATCCCCCACCAATTACCACAGCTTTTTTATAGGACTTCGCCGTTTCCAGCATGCTGTTCACGTCAGCAATATCGCGAAAGCTGATAACACCAGGTAAATCACGTCCCGGCAATGGCAGCATAAATGGCCGGGAGCCAGTGGCAAGGAGCAGGCGATCATAATCAAATACTTCACCTTCAGCCGTTTCCAGCTGACGTTTTACCCGATTTATGTGGGTTATTTTTTTACCGGCATGCAGAGTGATGCCATTATCGATATACCACTGACGGTCGTTGATCATGATTTGATCAATGGTTTTATCGCCAGCCAGAACCGGTGACAGCATGATACGGTTATAGTTACCGTAAGGTTCATCACCAAACACGGTAATGTCGTATTTTTCGGGCGCTAACTTAAGTAATTCTTCCAGTGTTCGCACACCAGCCATACCATTACCTATCAGCACTAACTTTTCTTTCATGGATCGCTCCTGCATTTCGATTGAATATGCTTGAGCAATCACTGTGCCAACAGGTAACCTACTAATTTAATTGAATATTGATTTTAAACAGGTAAGTGAGATGCGACTTTGTGGTGCAATTTGGTGCACCATGCACAAACATGGTGAATCAAATAAGCACTGCTTCTGCGTCACTTAAACAGTCAGGATTGAAACAACAACTTAATAAACGGTAATACGATTGCGACCCTTATTTTTGGATTCGTACATAGCGTGATCACAGCGTTCAATCAGATTATCCATACTTTCACCTAATTCGTATTCGGCTAAGCCCGCACTGATGGTGACTTTAATGGTGTCGTCTTTCAGCCGAATTTCGTGCTCGCTAATTGCTTCGCGAATAGATTCAGCGATTTTAGCTGCATGGTCTTGATCACAGTTTTCCAATAATAAAAGAAATTCTTCGCCACCCCAGCGACATAGGGTATCCACTTCTCTGACTTTTTGTTTTATCAAGCGACTGACCGATTTCAGTACCTGATCTCCAAAATGATGACCATGTTTATCATTAACGGACTTAAAGTGATCAATATCCAGCACAATCATCGACAACGGCCAATCCTTACGCAATGCCGTTTTTTGTGCTTTGCTAAATATCCAATCAAAAACCTGTCTGCTAGTGGCACCGGTTAATTTATCTTTGGTAGCCATTGCTTCAAGTCGGCGCTGATAGCCTCGTATCGTAAAATGCGCCAGCATTAACACACAGACACTGATGGCCAGAGAAACGGCGATATTAATCCATAATGCCGTTTCAATCCGGTCGGCTGCCGGATCATTTATCTGTTCAACAATCAAAAACCAATCAAACTCCGGTACCAAACGACTGTTGAGATAAATAGTGTGACCATTTTTAGCGGCATAGCTGACTGATGCACTGGGGTTACTTAATATTTTGACAAAAAGTTGATCCAGACCTTCTTTGTTTTGCAGATAAATATCGTTCTGAAACTGGCTGCTGCGTAGCGTGATTTCACCCTGCCGATCCACAAAATAAATTTCCCGACCATAACGACGTTGATAGTTCTCAATCAAATGTGCCACCGACTCCATGGATAAGCCGACCCCCGTCACCCCTATTAATTCGCCTTGTTGATTGAGAACACGGTAATTGACAAAAATGCTCATACGGCTGGGTTCTGCTGTATCCCAATCGATATTAATATCGTAATCAGTATTAAGCTGGCGTGTATTGAAATACCATTTATCAGCAGGATCATTTTCATCAACCTGCTTGATAATGCCTTTGGAATGATAATAATTACGTTTTTTTTCCGAGACAAAAAAGGCCGTTATGGTGTTGTATTTACGTTGAATTTGCGCCAGATATTCAGCTAATCGTTCGGGATCCTCTTCACCTGATTGTGCCCAGTCAATCACGAAAGTGTCATTGGCCATTAATGAAGAGATCAAAAGTGGCTGTAATAAATCCCGTTGAATTTCAGAATAGATATTATCGCTGGTCAATGGCAGCATTTGTTTTTGCAGCTGATCACTGGTGGAATCACGGGCAACAAAATAGCCAATGAGACTGGTTGCCATAAATCCCAGCAAAACCAAAAAACTGATCGTTAGCGTAAAAATTCGTCTGCGATTTTGCATCCAGAAGAAGCTCGTATATAAACAAAACCATTAATCATAGAGAATCTATAGAAAGGATCCTAATTTTTTTCAAGCACAGCTTTCTTTTGCCTTTGGGTAAACATTTTATAAATGGCAAAAAAAA
>NZ_JAJAEO010000010.1 GCF_020447225.1 Methylophaga pinxianii
TGCAATTGTCCTCGGTGCCTTACTTTTCGTTTCCAGCAGCTTGTTGGGTAAAAAAGCAAACACCAATGCCGAGCCGGATGGATCTGACTGACACTTACGCCTATACAACACCATGACCGAACTTCCCGACAACATCCTTCACCTGCCGCAATACCAAGTACTGGGCTGCAAATCAACCGACGACGAAATGCACTTCCAGGTGGACGTGCCCGATCCCATCGCCTGCGAGGA
>NZ_JAJAEO010000189.1 GCF_020447225.1 Methylophaga pinxianii
CATGGTGATTGGGTGTGATAGTTGTTTGTGGTGAACTACAATTATACCGAGTCACCATGCTGCTCAATATTTAACCACCAAAGATCAACAGACCCTAGGGTGTTTCAGGGCGATTCAACGATAGGTCCGGTTCATCCCAGGTACCGGTAAGACTATAGCGGTAACTGATCATATCGACCAGATCCCGGTCAAAGAGTCGGCCCGCAATACGATCCACCAGATAAATCGCTGTTCCAACCCCCAACCCTACAGGTCCGCCTGCAACTGCCCCGGCCAGCGGTAAGGAGGAGGAAACATTTGGCGTCACCACAACGGTTTGGTGGTAGGTTCTGTCAACAATGTTGATAGGACCAGTAACATCAATATTGGCACTCTCACCCTGCATTTTTAGATTATCAGTGACGGCCAGACCATTGGCGAAATCAAAATCGCCGCTGATTTCCCTGAAGGCAAAGCCTTTTCCAAAAAAGTCACTGAAGTCAAGTGCCAATCGCCGTGGAATAGCCGCAAAGCTCAATAAGCCGAAAATACGCCCGGCGGCACCTTGTTCAACATCAACTAATTGCCCATTATCAATTTGTAGATTTAGACTGCCCTGTAATTCAGCCAAAGACAAATTCAATGGTTCATCAGGCCAACTAAACTGACCGGTAACATCCACTTGATTGGACTGAATGGCCGGCTGATAGCCCAAGTCCATAAACAACCCTGCCAAGTCACTACTGGTCAGCTTTAGATTCAATTGGCTATTGTCGACCTGATTATTTTTTTGCCATATGCCATCCAGAATGGCCTGTAGTACGGAGGATTCTATACTGGCATTTTCCAACACCCAGCGGTCAGGTTGTTGAAGTGCACGAGCTTGCACTCTCCCCAATTGCATACCATCCACCGTCAAATTATCAATATTCAGCTGAAAACTCGGCCAAAGATCAGAACTGAATTTTTTACGTCCTGCATTTTCATTTGTCGATACAGGTAATTGCAGATCAACAAAGTCAAAATGCAATGTAGGTAATAAAGCGGTATCCATAGGCCAGCGAATATTCCCCCGCAATTGTCTCGATTGAACCTCCAGCTGCCAGATTTGATTTCTTTGAAATGCTTTTGACTGGACATCATTCAGCACCCACTGGTTAAAGCGCAGACTATCAACTGCTAACTCAACCTCAACAAGTGGCAGATTATCTTTTTCAGTAGTGGGAAACTCTGCTAACCATTGTTGATGCCACTGCGTCCAGTCTGATATTGATAAGTCATTGAGACGTGCTCTAACACGAATTCCTGCAGCCGGAAGCTCGGGATTGGGAAGGCCTATGGTTATCTCCCCTCTTGCCGCTTCCTCAAGTGACCAGACAGCTTGCAAGCTATCGTCATAATTCAGCTGAATAATGGACTGCTGTTGTGAATCCTCATTCAATTTGATATTGATTGTTCGAGTGTCTGATGCTTTTTTACCTAAAGGCTCTGGTGCATTTATCGTTAGCCCGGCTAAATCTGAAGTGACCTGTATATCGGTCTCAAATTCACCCATCGATTTCTCGCGGATTTCAATATCAGCCTGATAATCCGTAATTCCGTCGATAAATCCGGGCATCTTGCCCTGCCATAAAGCCGCTATCTGTTGGCTTTCTACCTCACCTTTAGCCGTCACTAAGATAGAATCTGCTTGAGGCACGACATTAATGGTCGCAGGTCTGGCAAAAACGTTGGCTGAAATGGCTTCGGCATTGACACCATCGTTATTAAAGAAAAGTTTTCCTTGAACATTCTCAACCGGCATTCCCGGCAATGTGGCCAAACTTATTTGACTGTTTTCAAAACTGACATGGCCATCCACCTCTGTGGCATCTGGATTAAGTAGTGGAATTTCCAGCTTTAAAGCAATATTGCTATTGCCCTGGGCACTGACCCAATCGGTCACTTCCCCGTAACGCGAGTTCAATGGGCTGATACGTAAAAAACTCAGAGCATCCTGAGTCGTCCCGGTTAACAGTCCAGTGAGATCGAGTACAGGCTTGCCTTTATAAACATTATTTATAACTGCATTGATATCGACAAAATTGAAACCGGCAATTTTGCCTGTTCGCGGCCGAATTTCTAACTGATTGCCAGTACTGTAGACTTGCCCCTCAATCGCTTCAAGCTCCGGCCACCCTTTACCATAATTCAGGCCGACATCACTGACATTCAGAGTCGCTTCAAATTTATTTTCAGCATCATCAGCGGTAAACGGGAACTGAGATAAATCGCCTTTTAATATGAGGCTGCCTGTTTGAATTTGCCCACTGGTATAGGCATTTTCAGCCCAGGCCAGATAATCCTGATCCAGAATTGACCTGGGCACATAACTTAACCATTTGGTGACATTCACATCCAGCATTTGGAGATTAATATCCGCAATTTTTACCTCTGCCTGCTGTTCAATACCGATCGCTCCCTGCAGCCTTAAATCATTGTTCCAAACATCAAGTTCCGTCATCTGAAACTGCCAGTTTTCCTGCTGCTTGCTCCAAACAAGATTCGCTTCGGCGACATCAAAATAAATAGCGTCAGGAAGCCAGGTTGGTGCAAATACGGTTAAATTCCGACTATTCATTAACACGTTTGCTGTACCAGGCTGCCAATCAAGTTGAAGACTTAGCCCTGTTACCCCAGGTACTTCGTCAACTGGCAGACTGGCAAACTCGTCTATCAGCATACTGGCAGATTGCGGTTCATTTTTATCATTCAATGTGAACCGCAATTGCCGAATATCACCGGCAGGTTGATATTGTGTGAGGATTGACGGAGCACTATCACTGAGTAAAGCCAGGTCAGTCACATCACTCAACCGTAAAAAACTACTCTCGGCAACTAAGCCATTGTGCTCTGAAAATTGCAGATGAATGGTTGACTGAGGCCAACTATCTCCTGCAATGGATAACTGTATCGGTTCAGCATTTAATTGCCATTCAGACCTAGTGCCTTGCCAGTTGAATTGGGCCATAAAACTGTCAATTTCAACGGCTTCCACTTCTGGTTTAGTCAAATTCGCCAGGCTCACATCACTGAGTTGAATTTGACCTCGCCATTGTTTTTTCATCATGGCGACAGCATCAAAACTCAGATCAGCCCGCCCACGCATTACTGAGACATCATGCCATTGTTGATCCATGAAAATAGTCGCCAATTGCAATCGACTAACGTCCAGCTGATTAAACTGCCAGTTTGAGATGCCTGCAGACGTTAAATACCCCTCAGCTGAGAAACTAAGTTGTTGCCCCAGATGATGTGGCAATTGAATTTCGCCAAGTAACCTTGATTTTTTGTCTTGAACCAATGCCAGCTGGTTTACATCGTACAATCCACTCAGTTGAGGTAATAACTCGTCTTCGTATTGAATTCTAGCTGACAACAATTCAATATCACGCCAGGTATGGATTTGCTCAATCCAGTCGATCTGTGAGGCATCAAATGTCTGCTCTGGCGACTTGCCTTGCAAGCCGATAAGACTTATCTCTCCACTGGCAGAACGTTGTATTCCCAATTGCAAACCGGAGACACGGGCCGAATCGACTACCAGTTCCCGCTGTTGCAAACTGGCAATAAGATCAACACCTATATAAAGCTCTTTTGCAGTAAACAGTTCGCCAATCTCAGGTTGGGCCTGCATCACAGCAATGTCGCCCACCATTAATTTGGGAAATAGATCAAACCAGTACAGTCCTGCTTCACCAATCTGAATCGGATAACCTGTTTTCTCGCTGGCCCAGGCAGCAATTTCATCCTTGCGCTCGGCAATAGCATTGGAGAACCAATAGGCTAACCCAACACAAACCAACATGATCACGGCAAGCAGGACCACAATATTGGTAAATTGTTTTCCGGCAATATGCAGGCTGCGGTGGAATAGCGACATAGCTACATCAACACCACATTAAATTGCTCACGACCATATTGAGGCTCACATTGAAACAAAATTGGCTTACCGATAAATTGTTCTAATTCAGCTACTTTAGTGGAATCTTCATCATTAAGCCGATCAATAACATCTTGAGAGGCTAATACCAAAAACTGTTTTGATTCATATTGCCGCGATTCTCGGAGAATTTCCCGGAAGATTTCATAACAGATCGTTTCCACATTTTTGGTATAGCCTCGGCCATCACAACAGGGGCAAGGTTCACAAAGAATATGCCCCAGGCTTTCGCGCGTACGTTTCCGTGTCATTTCCACCAGTCCAAGTTCGGACACCGCACTGATATTGTGTTTGGCGCGATCCAATTGCATGGCTTTTTCCAGTGTCCGCAAAACCTGCTCGCGATGGCTGACTTCTTCCATATCAATAAAGTCGATGATAATAATGCCACCGAGATTACGGACACGTAACTGCCTGGCAATGGCTTGAGCAGCCTCCAGGTTGGTTTTGAAAATCGTTTCTTCGAGATTTTTATGCCCGACAAAGCCACCAGTATTCACATCGACAGTGGTCATTGCTTCTGTTTGATCAAAAATCACATAGCCACCGGATTTCAGCGGAACTTTACGATCCAGTGCTTTCTGAATCTCGTCTTCCACACCGAATAAATCAAACAATGGGCGATCCCCCCGGTAATGTTCCAAGCGGGCAGCACATTCCGGCATAAAGCCTTCCGCAAACTGCTGGGCTTCTTTAAATGTCTCGGCGGCATCAATACGTATGCGTTCGATATCAGGCGAAAACAGGTCGCGTAAGGCTCGCAATGTTAACGGCAGATCCTGATACAGAGCTTCACCACATTGGGTACTGGTAACGCGCTGGCGTAACTTTTCCCATAATCGATGCAGAAACTCCAGATCCGCGCGTAATTCTGCGTCACTGACACCTTCCGCCGCTGTCCGTAAAATGTAACCACCTTGCTGATCACCCAGCAGGTCCGATAAACAGTTTTTCAGCCGCTCGCGTTCCGCTTCACCCTCAATTTTCAATGATATCCCAATGCCTTCCGCTTCAGGCATATACACCAGATACCTTGATGATGCTGATAATTGTGTCGTTAGACGTGCACCTTTACTGCCCATGGGATCTTTAATCACTTGCACAAGAAGCTCATCCCCTTCACGCAATAGGCTGGTGATCGGCGGGGTAATTCGTGGAGCTTCTTTTAAGTCGCCAGACTGGCCTTTAGGTATGGAAATATCCGAAGCATGTAAAAAAGCTGCGCGGGCTAATCCGATCTCGACAAAAGCCGCCTGCATTCCGGGCAACACCCGACAGACTTTTCCTTTGTATATATTGCCGACCAAGCCACGGTGTTCACTTCTTTCTATGAAAATTTCTTGTAATACGCCGTTTTCCACCACCGCCGCTCGGGTTTCACTTGGCGTCACATTGATCAGAATTTCACTACTCATGGACCATATTTACCTGTTGTAAAAGCTGACTGGTTTCAAATAAGGGCAACCCCATTACACCAGAGTAGCTTCCGCTGATTTTTTCTATAAACATCGCCGCCAATCCCTGAACCGCATATCCTCCAGCTTTATCTTGTCCCTCGCCAGTTGCCAGATACCAGTTAATTTCAGCTTCAGTAAGCGTTTTGAACTGTACATCACTTATTTGTAAGCTTAGCCAATGTTGCTGCTGCCAGACTATCGCTACAGCACTCAATACCTGATGTTGATTGCCAGATAATAGTTTTAAAAACTCTCTAGCTTGCTGCGAATTGACCGGTTTGCCGAGAATTTGTTTTGAAGGCAACACAACAGCAGTATCGGCCCCTATCACCGGACGATAATCAGCCTGTAAGGTACACCAGCCGGCTGACGCTTTGGCTAACGCAATACGCCTGGCGTAATCAGGCGGTGATTCTGCGGTATAAACCGTTTCATCTACTGATACATTTAAGACAGAGAAATCGACTCCGATTTGTTTCAGGAGTTCACGACGACGCGGCGAAGCCGAGGCAAGATAGACTGGCGGAAATTTCATGCGCGATGGTAAGGATGATTCTGCAAGACCGTCCAGGCACGATACAATTGCTCTGCAACCACAATACGAACCAACGGATGGGGCATAGTCAAATTAGATAAAGACCATTTTTGATCTGCGCGTTGCTGACATTCGAGGGATAACCCATCCGGACCACCAATTAATAAGCTGACATCGCGCCCCAATGTCTGCCAGTTTTTCAATTGTTCGGCCAGTTGCTCGGTTGACCAGTTACGGCCACCGAC
This sequence comes from Methylophaga pinxianii, assembly GCF_020447225.1. Lineage (GTDB taxonomy): Bacteria > Pseudomonadota > Gammaproteobacteria > Nitrosococcales > Methylophagaceae > Methylophaga > Methylophaga pinxianii. The sequence continues at coordinate 6,199 of NZ_JAJAEO010000189.1, forward strand.
TTCTAATGCAATCACATAGTCATTTTCGGGTAAAGCCGTCATGATGCGTTTACCTTCTTCCTGCATCCATTGCCCGGAACTACCCGATTTACCACGTTTTGCTGGAACTATCTCTTGCAGAATCAGCTGACATTCCCGTGGCATACGCCGGGCATATTCGTTATAACCTTCCGTTACCCACTGCGGCATTTTCTGCCCAACAGCAAGCAAGTTCAGTTTCATTCATTTTCTGCCGAAGCACTTTGCGTGACTTCAGCGACAGACCATAATTTTTCCAGATTGTACGTCGCTCTGGTTTGCGGCGTCATAATATGTGCAATCACGTCACCTAAATCTACCAGTGCCCATTCGCCAACATCCTCACCTTCCATTCCCAAAGGTTGGACACCCGCTGCTTTCGCCTGTGATGACACTTCATTTGCTAACGCTTTTACCTGTCTGGTGGATTTACCTGTGGCGATAATCATAACATCGGTCACGTCAGTCATGCCGGTGACATCCAGAACGGTAATATCTTCTGCTTTAATGTCTTCCAGTGCGTCTATTACTAATAATTTCAGTTGTTCTGCCTTCATGGGCACTCCAAATAATAAATTTTGTTGTTAAGTTTAACGTATGTCGGCCTGCGAGTCTGTGGTGGTTTCAACCAAGCGTTTTGTAGGTATATCTGGAAACCATTGACTGGTTTTCCCTGTAATGAAATACGCTGTAAGTCCGACCCATTCACGCCATGCAGGTTCTAGTTTTTCGAATTGTTCAAATAAGGCAAAGTCCATTTGACGTGATTCACCCGTCTGACTTCGATAGTCGACCGGATACGGTACGACAGAAATTCCCTGTTTTTCAGCAATACCTACCGATCGTGGCATATGGTAGGCTGATGTCACCAAAAGATACTGACCATTTCTCTTGGGTATAACGGTTTTTAAACGTTGGAAATTTTCATAGGTATTTCGGGATTGAGACTCAATGATAAGTCTTTTCTCCTCAACCCCCACCATGGTCAGTAGTTCATGGCTTAGTTCAGCAGGGGTTGTGCCCGCATCAAATCGCAATAAATTATTGCCCCCTGTAAAGATGATGGGGCTATCAGGATACTGTTTGGCTAACAATGCTGCACCAAAATATCGGTCACTAGCCTGGCCAACCTGCGGTTGTTGCCAGCTAATGGTTGTTTTTATATCTTCACCACCGCCCAGAACAATAATGCCATCAATATTCTCTGGCAACTGTTCTGGCTGGCTGATTCGAGCTTCCAATGGATAAATTAACCAATCCCCCAAAGGAAAGATTATCAAACTTAAGCTGAATAACAACGCCGGAAACAAAAAACGTAGAGCAACTTTACGATAACCAAACAATAAAAACACCGTGCCCAAAACCAGCAGTAAATTCAGCACCATCAATGGACTGAGAATCGCCCAAGCTAATTTTGATAACACAAAAAACAGTTGTTCCATCAAATCTCACTGGCTTTTGATCGGTAAAGTCCTAATTGTTCAATCACCGTAATAACTGATTCCGGTAATAAAAAGTTGACCGGCTTTCCCGCCATCAGGTCTTCGCGAATTTGTGTGGCAGAAATTGCCAACGGTGTTACCTTCAACGGCCAAATCATACCTGAACTCAGTAACCTATCTTCAGTTTTGGCTAAATGTTGCTGATACCAGTGTTGCAGGTCTTCTTGCAGATCCAGAGTTTCATCAGGGCGTTGAACTACTACAATATGCGCTAATTGCAAAATTTGTTGCCAGCGTGACCAACTCTTTATACCCCGAAAAGCATCCGTTCCCAAAATAAGAAATAAAGGGTTGTCGACAAACTCTTCCCGCAAACTGAGTAGCGTATCCACCGTGTAAGAAGGCCCTTCACGATGCAGTTCACGGTCATCGACTAATAGTTGTGGAACGTATTTAACCGCCAGCTCCAGCATCAACCGTCTGGCATCCGCACTGGCCATTGTGTCCTGCCGATGTGGCGGTATGGCGCAGGGAATCAAGCGTACATGATTTAACTCTAACTGCTGGCAAACTTCCAGAGCCGAACGTAAATGTCCAAAATGTACGGGATCAAAGGTACCGCCCAGAATGCCTATCGCATCGGATTTATTTTCTGATTTGACCACTACCAAACACTATCCATTTTTGTGATGTCAAACCATTTAAACCCACCGGGCCACGGGCATGCAATTTATCAGTAGAAATACCAATCTCAGCTCCCAGCCCATACTCAAACCCATCTGCAAACCGTGTTGACGCGTTCACCAATACCGAACTGGAATCCACCTCCTGCAGAAAACGTCTGGCTGTATCGTAGTTATTGGTCACAATACTTTCGGTATGCGCTGAACTGTGCTGGTATATGTGCAGCATGGCATCATCCACATTGGCCACTATTTTGATCGAGAGAATGGGCGCTAGATATTCGGTATCCCAGTCGGCCTCAGTCGCCACATTAATATTTGGCAAAATTTGCAAGGTCGAATTACAGCCGCGTAATTCAACACCTTCCTTGAAAAAACGATCTGCCATTGCTGGTAAAAATGCTTTCGCTATATCCACATGAACCAATAAGGTTTCCATTGCATTGCAAACACCATAACGATGGCATTTGGCATTAAACGCAATCTCTTGTGCCATGGACAAATCTGCTTCAGCATCCACATACACATGACAGATTCCATCCAGATGTTTAATCACCGGTACACGCGCATCCTGACTGATACGTTCAATCAGATTTTTCCCTCCTCGGGGCACAATGACATCGACATATTCAGGCATGGTAATCAATTGGCCGACAACTTCGCGATCAGTGATTTCAACAACTTGAACCGCTGTAATTGGTAAACCAGCCTGTTTTAATCCCTGATGAATGCAGGCAGCCACTGCCTGATTCGAGTGAATCGCTTCGCTGCCTCCGCGTAAAATTGTTGCATTGCCGGATTTTAAACAAAGACCTGCTGCATCCGCAGTCACATTCGGTCTTGATTCATAAATAATGCCGATAACGCCTAATGGCACGCGCATTTGCCCAAGCTGAATACCGGAAGGTCGATAACGCATATCACTGATTTCGCCGATAGGGTCAGGTAAAGCTGCAATTTGTTCAAGACCCTCAGCCATTGATTCAATGCGGGCATCGGTCAATGTCAGCCGGTCCAGCATCGCAGCGTCCAGGCCTTTGGCTTTCCCGGCATCTAAATCCAATTGATTAGCATTTTTTAATACTGCTGCCTGGTCTCGAATGGCCTTGGCCATCGCCATTAAGGCGGTATTTTTATCACTGGTTGTTGCACGAGCCAAAACTCGGCTGGCTTCACGAGCTTGTTGACCCAATTTTTGCGTATAGGCTGCGACGTCCACAGCTCTCTCCTCTTTTAATTTTTCTGCTTTCATGTTTGCTGCAATTGCATTGGCACACCAGCAACCTGTAAACACAATGTCGTCAACATCCGCCATGCATTGTCATCTCCACCACCTTTTGCAGCCCGATCAATCGCCGCCATTTGCGGTAAAAATGCCCGCCACTCAGCGGCTGAATGTCGACGTAAGCCTGATTGAATCAAAGGCCTGGCCTTATCCCAAACGGGTGGTTTCTGACTGGCAAAGACTTGCGCCGCCTGGGTACCATTTTCAAGCTGAACAGCCATATCAATCATTCGATGTAAAGACCAGGATACAGCGGAAAATACTGCCAGCACATCATTACCCTCAGCCTGTAACATTCTTAACATACGCGGAATTTTGGCAGACTGGCCGGTATAGACCGCATCCATCAGTGAAAATGCCTCAAATCGCGCACTGTCAGCCACGCTATCTATCAATAACTGTTCATCGACATGGCCATCAGGACTGAGTAAAACCAGTTTGTCGATTTCCTGAGCGGCAGCGAAAAGATTGCCTTCTGTTCGCTCTGCCAGCAAATTCGCCACCGAGGGTGTGCTTTGCAACCCTTTTTGGCGCATTCGTTGCTGAATCCATCGAGGCAACATCTCAATGCCAACAGGCCAGACTGGGATACTAATGCCGGCATTTTCAAGTGCGCTAAACCATTTGCTCTTCTGTTGCTGAGGCGTCAGTTTTCCGGTGATGAGTAACAAAAAAGTATCCGTGACGGGCTGCTCGGCAAACTGTCGCAGAAACTCTCCTCCCTCTTTGCCAGGGGCACCTGAAGGGAGTCTGATTTCAATCAGCTTTTGAGAAGCAAATAAAGACAAACTGTCATCCGCAAATCTGAGTTTTGACCAGTCAAATCGTGCATCAGCATGCCAAACCTGTCTTTCGGATATTCCATGTGCTCTTGCTTGCTGACGGATTTGATCGGCAGTTTCTTCTACTAATAGCGCCTCATCACCAAAAACCACGCTGATGACCGGCAGACTATGTTGTAGTTGTGAGTTAAGCTGTTCTGCCTTGACTCGCATCAGTCAATCAATCCAGTGCGGATAATCGACGAACGATTGCCTGACTTATCTGTTTTTGCATCTCGTCGCGTAACAGACGTTCCTCTCCATCACGACCCAATACCTGCTCTTGGTCAAACTGATAGTCACGTCTCGCTTCAAAACTTTCGTTGTCGATTAATTTATTTTGCTGGTTATCGGTCAACTGAAAAGAAACTTCCAAAATCAGTTCATATTCACTGACTTTTGCATTGCCTCCAACCGACAATACCAGTCGCTGGTAACGGTTTCGCACAAAAGTAAGTACCGCCGCTCCCTCACTGTATTCATCAATGACATTAACACCATTACGGCGTAGAGTGCGTTTGAGCTCCAGACCTAGTCCATCACGCATACTGATACCCTGAATATGCAAAGTCTGAATACTTGCAGGCAGGTCCGCTGCACCACGCAACTGAAAACCACACGCGACGATCAGCATCGATAAACCGGCAATAATCAGTTTTTTCAACATCAATGTTTCCTTTATTTATCAGCCGATAACGATATTGATCAGCCTGCCTGGTACCAGAATAACTTTACGAATGGTTTTACCATCAATATAGCGTTGTACATTCTCATCAGCGAGGACCTGCGGTTCAATATCACCTTGTTGAGCGTTTACATCGACCATCAATTTTGATCGAAGTTTACCATTGACCTGAATCATCAGCTCGATTTTGTCCTGCTTTAATGCATCTGCATCTACCTCAGGCCATGCAGCATCAATAACCGCATGGTCATGTCCTAATTGTGCCCACAAAACATGACTGATATGCGGCGTAATGGGTGCCAACATTAACACCACCAGTTCCAAAACTTCCTGACGGACTGCCCGCGCCTGTTCATTTTGCTCAGTAAATTTTGCCAAGGCATTCATCAACTCCATCACAGCCGCAATAGCAGTATTGAATGTATGGCGGCGTCCTAAATCATCGCCCACCTTTGTCAGAGTTTGATGAGCCAACCGGCGTAAATCTGTTGCGGCTTCGGATAAATCGTTAAACGTTTTTTCCGGAACAGCACCAGCTTCGGTATGCTCATGCACACTACGCCATAACCGTTTCAGGAAACGATTCGCCCCTTCGACAGCATTATCCGACCATTCCAGCGACATTTCAGGTGGCGCCGCAAACATCATGAACAAACGCGCTGTATCAGCACCGTATTCATCTATCAAGGCTTGCGGATCAACCGTATTCCCTTTGGACTTGGACATTTTGGCACCATCCTTTAGTACCATGCCCTGAGTCAACAGGTTCTTGAAGGGTTCGTCTCCACTAACCAATCCTTCATCCCGCAATAATTTATGGAAGAACCGAGCATAAAGTAGATGTAATACAGCGTGCTCAATACCGCCGATATACTGGTCAACTGGCAACCAGTAGTCAGCCCGCTGATCCAGCATGGCTTCATGATTATCGGCACTGGTAAAACGCGCGTAATACCAGGAAGACTCAAAGAAAGTATCAAAAGTATCGGTTTCCCGTCGTGCCGGCTTGCCACATTCAGGACAATCGCATTGATAAAACTCAGGCATGGATTTTATCGGCGATCCGGACCCATCAACGACCACGTCTTCTGGTAACAATACTGGTAAATCACTTTCAGGCACTGGCACTGCACCACAGCTATCACAATAGATAATCGGAATGGGTGTGCCCCAGTAACGTTGACGTGAAACGCCCCAATCTCTTAAACGATAATTAACCTGACGTTCACCTTTGCCGAGAGTGGTTAATTCATCCGCTATCGCCTCAAATGCTTCTACCGAAGTCAGACCGGTAAATTGCGCCGAGTTCACCAGGCGCCCTTTTTCAGTGAAGGCAGCCTCATGCAAATTAATCTCTGCATCATCCACTGGTGCAATTACCTGGCGGATAGGCAAGGCATATTTTTGAGCAAATTCGAAATCACGCTGATCATGGGCAGGCACTGACATGACTGCACCAGTGCCATAGCCCATTAAAACAAAGTTTGCGACCCAAACCGGAAGTCGTTCTCCACTAATTGGATGAATCACCGATACGCCGGTGGCCATGCCTTTTTTCTCAGCAGTTTCCAGTGCCGCTTCAGTGGTATCGGTTTTTTTACATTCTTCGATAAATTGCTGAAGCTGCGCATTGGTTTGAGCCATATGCAAAGCGATTGGATGTTCAGCTGCAATCGCAACATAACTGACGCCCATCAAGGTATCTGGCCGCGTGGTGTATACCGCAATATCTTCATTACTGTCCGCGACGGCAAATGTTAGTTGAACACCTTCCGAACGACCAATCCAGTTAGACTGCATGGTTTTAACCTGCTCCGGCCAACCAGACAGCTGTTGCAGATCATCCCGCAGAGCTTCGGCATAATCAGTAATCTTCATGAACCATTGTGGAATTTCGCGGCGCTCAACCAGAGCCCCGGAACGCCAACCCCGACCGTCAATAACCTGTTCATTTGCTAATACAGTTTGATCGACCGGATCCCAGTTCACCGCAGCTGTTTTGTTATAGACCAGGCCTTTTTTGAATAAACGGACGAAAAGCCACTGTTCCCAGCGGTAATAATCGGGTTTGCAAGTAGCAATTTCTCGATCCCAGTCATACGCCAATCCCAGTCGTTGTAACTGACCGCGCATATAATCGATATTTTTATATGTCCAGTCGGCCGGTGGCACCTGGTGTTTTAAAGCGGCATTCTCTGCAGGTAAGCCAAAGGCATCCCACCCCATTGGCTGCAGAACATTTTTTCCCAGCATGCGCTGGTAACGTGAAATAACATCGCCAATTGTATAATTGCGCACATGCCCCATATGCAGTTGACCACTGGGATAGGGAAACATTGACAGGCAATAAAATTTTTCTTTACTGGGGTCTTCTACAGCACGAAAAGTTTGATGTTGTTGCCACCAGCTTTGGACATTGGTTTCGATCACATCTGGGCGATAATCAGCTTGCATGGGTTCTCTTTGTGAATATGGTGCAGGAAAGGTGAAAGGATACCTCAGCAACAGAAATGCCGAAAGCATCTAATGCTTCACTGACATTCAGCTGATGGATTAATGTAATCCGTGAAATAGACAAAGTGCAGTTTATCGACTGCACTCAGCAGGCATGTCTAGATTTTAAATTCTTCGAGCTTACGTCCACGGTTAAGTTCTTCAACCAACCACAAAGGACGCTTACCAAACCCTTTCCAGGTTTTTTGCGGATCTTCTGGATGACGGTATTTATCTGCACTTTCAGCACGTGGCTTACGCGCACCAGATAAACCCACACGCATATTTTTAGCCACGGCTGTTAATGCTTCTGCCGGCGTCACTTTTTTATCTTTTGCCAGAGCTCTTACTGCATCAGCTACCGCAACAACATCACTGTCTTTACTGTTAAGTTCGGCGACTTTTTTGGTTTTCAGTTTTTTAATTTGTTTTTTTGACTGACTAATCAATTTTTGTAGTTCTTGTTCAGAAAGCTTTTCCAATTGCATAGCAGATAAAGTACTCATCGAATTACCTTTAATTTAGGAAATATAAAAACGAAATAATATCAATACTGATAACTTTGTCTATTTGAAAAGTTTATTAATTCCCGGCAGAAACTAATATTTTATATTTTGCATAAAGTTGATCATGGGATTCAACATTATCAGGATCTTTTGGAATGCAATCCACAGGACAGACTTCAACACATTGCGGGGTATCAAAATGTCCCACACATTCTGTGCATAAAGAGGGATCAATTTCATAAATCTCCTCCCCTTGCGAAATTGCACCATTAGGGCATTCCGGTTCGCATACATCACAATTAATGCATTCGTCAGTAATAAACAGAGACATGCTTTACTCCGATAACTCAATATTAAGCGGTAATGAAACCGGTAAATTTTAACTCGACTATTTTTTGACGGCTAGCTGTTGCTTTAATGCCTCTTGTACACAGGGAGCGACAAACTGGGACACATCACCACCCAAAGCGGCTATTTGTCTGATCAGGCTGGACGAAATAAATGTAAATTGTTCGGCAGGAGCTAAAAATAAGGTTTCTACTTCTAATTGCAACCGACGATTCATTGCGGCTAATTGAACTTCATATTCAAAATCAGAAACGGCTCGCAACCCGCGTATTATCACCGATGCATTCCGTTGCATTGCATAATCAACTAACAAACCATCAAAACTGGTTATTTCTATATTTGGAAGATCAACTAACGTTTGTTGTGCTAAAGCTAAGCGTTGTTCAATCGAAAATACTGGTTTTTTTCCTGTATCTGCCGCGACAGCTATGATGACTTTTTCAAATAAACGACTGGCACGCTGAACCAGATCTGTATGCCCATGTGTAATGGGATCAAATGTTCCGGGATAAATGGCGGTAATTGACATGCCAAAACCTTATTGCATTGCAAATAAGCAATATCTTACATCACCTGCTTGTTTATCTTTAATTAAATGCCAATTATCGGGAAACTGTTCAAGATTGTGATATTTATTACATTCCAGATAGACCAGACTTTTTGGATGCAACAAGTTGTTACGAGTTAACAAATCCGCCATCTCATTCCATAAATTTGCATCAAATGGCGGATCCAGAAATACAATGTCATAAGGCTTCGACGCTTGGTTTAAAAACTGCTGGGCGGGTTGTCTGAATAAGGTACATTGCTCTGCCGCTAACATGGTTTTATTGGCTTGCAGCTGTTTATAAGCTTGCAAATCGAGCTCAACCATATCCACTTTCTCAGCGCCCCTTGAAGCGGCCTCAAAGCCTAATGCACCGCTTCCACTGAACAGATCGATACACACTGCTCCGGGTAAATAAGCTTGCAGCCAATTAAACAAGGTTTCACGAATACGATCCGGTGTGGGTCTTAATCCCTCTATCACCGGAAAAGCCAATCGTCTCCCCCGCCATTGGCCGCCAATAATACGTACCGATTGACGCGTCGACTTACTCAGTTTCGCCACCGACCAGCACCGTTACCATTTTTTGAGGATAAATACGTTTTTTATAAGCCGCTTTTATTTGCTCAACTGTCACGGCATTCACTCTTGAGTTAAATGTTTCCAAATGATCCAGCGGTAATTGGTAAAAGCCCATCATCGCCAGATAATCAGCAATTTTACTGTTGCTGTCCAAGCGTAAAGCAAATCCACCCGTAATATTTTTTTGTGCGGCTATAAGCTGATCTTCCGTGGGACCTTGCTCCACATAATCCATCACAGTCTGTTTTAATACTTCCAGAGCCTGATCTGCCTGGTCGTTACGAGTCTGCAAACCAAATTGATAAGGTCCAGCCTCTCGCATCGGTCTGAAATAACTGTAGGCACTATAAGACAGGCCACGCTTTTCACGGATTTCATTGCTGATAATGGACACCAAACCACTGCCGCCCAGAATGTGATTACCGACATAGAGTGGGAAAAAATCTGCATCATCACGGGTTAAACCAGGTTGTCCCATCAGAATTGTGGTTTGACTGGATGGATAAGGTAGGCGAACTTCACGCGCCGTTTCGAGTGGTTCAACGGCAGGTAGCGCAGGCGCTTTGGTACCAGCAGGCAAAGCACTTGAAATTTTTTCTGCCAAGGATTTCGCCTGTTTGATATCGGCATCGCCCACAATGACCAACACAGCATTGTTAGCCACATAGTACTGTTGATAAAACTGCTGCAAATCAGCAATAGTTATCTCATTGACCGAAGCTTCTGTACCCATTGGCATGGTTGAATATGGATGATCCCCATACAATTGTTGATAAAAAGCACGCTCTGCAATGGCTGAAGGTGACTGTTTTTCACCTTGTAGACCGGTTTTGACTTGGTTAATAAGACGTTCAAAGGATTTTTCAGGAAAAGCTGGCTGACTGACCACTTCAACAAATGTATCAATGGCAGGTTCCAGTGCATCCGGTTTTGATAGACTTCGCAAACTCATTACCGCCATATCACGCTCAGATTCGGCACTGAATTCGGCACCGACATCATCAAACGCAGTGGCAATTGCATCCGTATCTTTATTCTGGGTGCCTTGATTAAGCATCGCACTAGTCAATAATGCTACCCCGCCTTTAGGATCCCGTGCCGCACCGGCATCAAAGACGAGGCGAATATCCAGCATCGGTAACTCCTCAGCCTTGACAAAATACACCTGAGTGCCTTTGGACGTTTGCCAGTTTTCTATCTGTGGGCTGGCAGAAACTGAAAAGGCCAGTAAAAGTCCGGATAAAAATAAAGAGAACTTAACGAACATGTGGATCTCCAGAAGTTGGACGTGGTGTAGTGTGATCAGTCGGCATTGGGATCAGCTCTGCAACCGTGAGTCCGTCATCAATAAAATATTTTTTTGCCACTTGCTGTACTTGTTCAGCCGTTATTGCACTGATTTTATCCGGATAGCTGTCGGCCAGCCTCCAGTCCAAACCGACTGTTTCAAGCATTCCCAGTTGCATCGCTTGATAAAAAACACTATCAAGCTGATAAACTGAACTGGCAATCACCTGGGTTTTCACTCGCTGTAATTCTGCCTCGGTGACCGGTGACTGTTTGACTTTATCGATCTGCTCAAAAATGGCTTGCTTAACATCGTCAATCGTTTTGCCCTGAGCAGGTGTACCAGCAATAGTAAAAACATCGTCCAGGCGAGAAAATGCGCTGTTATACGCACTGACACCTGAGGCCACTTGTTGTCCCCGAACCAGTTCGCGAGCAAACCGACTGCTGGCACCACCATCCAAAATTCCTGCCATTACATCCAGTGCATAGGGTTCCCATTCTTCCGCTGCAGTAGTCACTACAGGTACTTTCCAACCCATCATTAAATAGGGAAGTTCCGCCGGCGCTTTCAATTCCACTGTCCGCTTGCCACGCTGCGTCACTTCAATCTGAGGTTTTACAGTGGCGAGCTCTTCTGGTTGTAGCGGGCCAAAATATTTTTGTGCCAATTGATAAACTGCGTCTGGTTCCACATCACCCACTACCACGACAGTGGCATTATTGGGGGCGTACCACATTTGATACCACTTACGCAGATCATCCGGATTATAGTGATTAATGTCATTCATCCAACCAATGACCGGGTGATGATAAGGACTGTTCACAAATGCCGCAGCATTCATCGCCTCACGTAATAAAGATTGTGGATTGTCATCAGTACGCATGCGTCGTTCTTCGGCGACCACCTCACGCTCTTTAAGCAACTCGGCATCATCAATCACCAGATTGCGCATTCGCTCGGCTTCAAGACGAAAACTGATTTCCAAACGTTCTTTTTCCAGTGTCTGAAAATAGGCTGTGTAATCACGTCCAGTAAAGGCATTTTCAGAGCCACCGTTTTCAGCAATAATTCGGGAAAACTCGTTTGGTCCGAGATTTTCAGTTCCCTTGAACATCATATGTTCAAGAATGTGTGATATGCCGGTAATGCCATTGTGCTCGTAACTTGAGCCGACTTTATACCAGACCTGCGAAACGACTACCGGTGCCCGGTTATCTGGCTTGACCAGCAATTTAAGACCATTGTCCAGCTGATATTCACTGACTTGTGCAAAGCCAATGACAGGCACTATCAGCAGTGCCCATACAATTTTTTTTAAGGTGTGCATCTGCATCTCACAATTGATCACATGATAAGATTAATAATCGAACACTAACGACAAACCGAGATTATGTTTAGTTTCCTCAGAAAAAAAGCCAAACCCAGCGAAATCAGCAGCGAGGAACAAAACCTCACTGAACAGCAGTCAGCCGCACATGATGCGGAAATTGCCGCAGATACTCAAGCCAGCGATGAACAAGGTTCAGTCGGTTTCTTTGGTCGTCTCAAACAAGGACTAAGCCGCAGTAGCGCCAAACTGACAGAAGGCTTTGCCGACTTGGTGCTGGGCAGAAAAACCATTGATGATGATTTACTTGAAGAGCTGGAAACCCAATTACTGAGTGCTGATCTGGGAATAGAAGCCACTCAGACCATCATTAATGATTTAACACAGCGCGTTGCCCGCAAACAGCTTAATGATCCCGAGGCATTATTCGCCGCCATGCATGCAGACATGGTCGACATTCTTAAACCGGTGTGCAAACCGCTTCACATTCCATCCTCAAATACGCCTTTTGTGATTCTGATGGTGGGTATTAACGGCGTGGGTAAAACCACAACCATTGGTAAGCTGGCCAAACAGTTCCAATCAGAAGGCAAAAAAGTCATGCTGGCTGCAGGCGATACCTTTCGTGCCGCCGCTGTTGAACAACTGCAAGTATGGGGAGAACGCAATCAAATCCCGGTGATTGCGCAGCAAAAAGGGGCTGATTCTGCCTCAGTTATATTTGATGCCCTGCAAGCCGCCAAAGCCCGGCAGATGGATATTTTAATTGCTGATACAGCCGGACGGTTACACACTCAATCCAATCTGATGGAAGAACTCAAAAAAGTAAAACGGGTTATGGCCAAACTGGATGCTGATGCTCCACATGAAATCATGCTGGTACTGGATGCAGGCACCGGACAAAATGCATTATCGCAAGCGGAGCAGTTTCACCAGGCTATTGGCCTTACCGGCATTTCCCTGACGAAGCTGGATGGCACAGCCAAAGGGGGCATCATTTTTGCCATCGCCAAAAAAGTCGGCTTGCCAATTCGGTATATCGGTGTCGGGGAAAAGATCGATGATTTGAGAACCTTCGAGGCGGAGGATTTTGTCGATGCATTACTGGGTCGTGAAATACAATAATGATACGTTTTGAACAAGTTTATAAACGCTATGAAAGTCAGCAGGAGGCGCTCTCCGGTTTAAGCTTTGAGTTACTGTCTGGCGAAATGGCTTTTTTAACGGGGCATTCTGGCGCAGGTAAAAGTACTTTGCTTAAACTTATCGCTTTGATTGAACGTAGTTCTCACGGCCAAGTTATCGTGAATAATCAAAATCTCAACCGACTGCCGAAATGGAAGATCCCTTATTATCGTCGTAAGATAGGTCTGGTGTTTCAGGAACATAATCTGCTTCATGATCGTACTGTATTTGATAATGTTGCTTTGCCACTCATTATCGCCGGGGAAAATCATCGTGAAATAGGTCGTCGAGTTAGAGCGGCTTTGGATAAAGTTGGCTTACTGGGTAAAGAACGTAGTCTCCCCATAGCACTTTCAGGTGGTGAACAGCAGCGCGTTGGTATCGCTCGCGCAGTGGTGAATCGTCCGCCCGTTCTATTGGCTGACGAGCCAACAGGCAACCTTGATCCAGAGTTATCTCGTGAAATCATGCATTTGTTTGAACAGTTTAATCAGGTTGGCGTCACCGTCTTTATTGCCAGCCATGATCAGGATTTGATCAATCAATTACCTTACCGACACATTACCCTGCAACAGGGAAGACTTGCAGAAAACCATTCATGAAACTATTGAATATTCATAATTACCTGTTACGTCATGTACAGGTCATGCTTTCCAGTCTGGGCGAGTTGTGGCGTCAACCTGTCGCCACCTCAATGACGTTGCTCGTTATCGGTATTGCGTTACTGTTACCCGCCGGTTTGTTTGTCATTTTGAAGAATGTCGAACAAGTGAGCGGAGAATGGCAGCATGCCAATCGCATTTCTTTGTTTTTGCAAAATGAGATTAGTGATAAGCGTGGTGAGCAGCTAGCAGAGCAGCTTCGGACTTGGCCAGATATTGTCGAAGTTTCGTTTCAGTCTGCTCAACAGTCTTTAAACGAATTTCGTGAAATCTCTGGGCTGGAAAGTCTGCTCGACACTTTACCCAGCAATCCCCTTCCAGCCGTTATTGTTATTGAACCAGCAGAAGATCAACAACAAGAAGCCATTGAGGCCCTTTTAGCGAGGCTTGCGGCCTTACCTGAGGTTGATTTGGCGCAGCTTGATATGCAATGGCTGCAACGTCTGCGCAGTATTAACGAAACCGCGCAAAGGGGTATTACAATCCTGGCTTTTTTATTATCATTAAGTGTATTGCTGGTTATTGGGAATACCATTCGGCTTGCTATCCTTAATCGTCAAACGGAAATCCGTGTCATTAAGTTAGTTGGCGGTACCAATACTTTTGTCAGGCGACCATTTTTATACACAGGAATGTGGTATGGGTTACTCGGTGGTGTACTGGCATGGATCACCCTGCTGATTAGCCTGATTATTATCAGTGGCCCGATTGACGAATTGGCCACCTTATATGACAGTCAGTTCCAATTGAAATGGTTTGCTGGTCAAATGTTATTTGCATTACCGATTTGTGGTTTGCTGCTTGGGATACTGGGAGCATGGCTTGCGGTAAGTAGACATTTAAACGCAATTGAGCCAAGCTAGGCATATACCGAAACTTTCTATCCCAATAGCATTCTAATAGATACTTTTTAATATTCTATTTGGTAAAATGACAGTAGATTTCTCTAGGGAGAACGCACACATGACAACGCATGCAGCCCAATATCAACTTGCCACAGCACCTATTGGCAATCTGGATGCATACACCAATCTCGTCCATCAAATCCCCGTTTTAACGGCTGAAGAAGAGCACGATTTAGCGACTCGACTACAACAAAACGGCGATCTGGAAGCCGCTCAGCGATTGGTATTGTCTCATTTACGCTTTGTGGTTCGTATCGCGAAAGGTTACAGCGGTTATGGTTTACCGGTTGCTGACTTGATTCAGGAAGGTAATATCGGCCTGATGAAAGCGGTCAAACGTTTTGACCCTGAAAAGGGGGTACGTCTGGTTTCTTTTGCAGTGCATTGGATTCGTGCTGAAATTCATGAATATGTCATTCGCAACTGGCGGATCGTTAAAATCGCCACGACGAAAGCGCAACGTAAATTATTCTTTAATTTACGCAGTGCAAAGCAACGTCTGGGTTGGTTGAACCAGGATGAAATTGAGGCCGTTGCAGAAGATCTTGGTGTTACCGCAGCAAACGTGATTGATATGGAACGTCGACTGGCCCAGCCAGATACTTCGTTTGACTTACCAGTTGATAATGACGATGAAGAATCCAGCTATTCTCCTGCAGCCTATTTAAAAGCAGCTGATAATAGCGACCCATCCAAGCAGTTAGAAAATGATGATTACGCCGATTTTCAACAGCAAAAACTGGTCAATGCTTTAGCTACTTTAGATGAACGCAGCCGTGACATCATTAGTCAACGCTGGTTGCATGATAACGAAAAAGCTACGCTCCACACGCTGGCCGAACAGTACCAAGTTTCCGCTGAGCGGATACGACAAATTGAAAATAATGCGATGAAAAAGCTGCGCCAGTTAATGGATTAACCAGCAGCCATAAAAAAGCCCGCTAACCGTATCGGAAAGCGGGCTTTTTTTATCCAAACCTAGCGTTCGAGTAAAGGTGTTTTATTAGGTTTGCCATCCCATTCTTCAGCATCATCTAGAGGATCTTTTTTCTCAGAAAGCACTGGCCAAACCTGAGATAATTCCGCATTAATTTGCAGAAATTCCATTTGTTCGTCCGGCAAATCGTCCTCAGAAAAAATAGCTTCCGCAGGACATTCAGGCTCACAAAGCGTGCAATCTATACATTCATCAGGATCAATAACCAAAAAGTTAGGACCTTCGTGAAAACAGTCTACTGGGCAGACATCAACACAATCAGTATATTTACATTTAATACAGTTTTCAGTGACAACAAAGGTCATGGTGAAATCTCCACAAATACAATTTTTTACAGGCCAGACCTGTCAGAATGTCGAATATTCTACATGATTTACTGCCACTCTGGGCAATGAAGATAATTACGGTATGATCATTTTTGACTCACCAGATAACCCATCTGAAAACAGGATGAACCGATGATAAGAAAAATTTTAATTCTCACCGTATTTATCAGTGCTTTTGTAATCAGCACGGCATTTGCCGCATTTAATATGCAAAGCGTGTCGCTGGATGTGTTTTTTGCACAATGGCAATTGCCCCTAGCTGTTCTCTTAATTGCTGTATTACTAGTGGGATTGTTGATTGGTGCAACACTTATTGCTCTGAGTACGCTGCGCATTCGTTATGAAAATCATCGCTTGGTCAGTAAATTACAAAATGCCGAACAGGAATTAAACAGCCTGCGGATTTTACCTGTACGTGACAGTCACTAGCTCAATATGATGATGCACTGGTTATTTTTATTGCTTCCGGTCGCGGCCTTATCAGGTTGGGTGTTGGCCAAGCAACATTATCAACGTCAGCCAAAAAAACATGCCAAAGCATTTAATCCAGAATATTTTAAAGGGTTGAATTACCTGCTGAATGAACAACCAGATAAGGCAATTGATGTTTTTATTGGTTTGCTTGAAGTGAACAGCGAGACCGTCGAAACCCATTTAGCGTTAGCCAACCTTTTTCGTCGTCGCGGTGAAACTGAGCGTGCCATTCGTATTCATCAAAATCTTATTGCACGGCCTAGTCTTCATGGCGAACAACGGTTACAAGCCATGGTCGAGTTAGGGATGGATTATATGCATGCCGGCGTATTAGACCGGGCAGAACATCTGTTTCTGGAATTGCTTCATCAACCACACCCACATCCGGAAGCGGCAAAACAATTAATGCGCATTTATCAACAAGAAAAAAAATGGGCGCAGGCCATTGAGATGGGTAAACAGATTGATTCCAGTAAGACCGGTCAGGTCAGACCTTTGATTGCACAGTTTTATTGTGAGTTGGCCGAACAACAAGTTCACCAAGATCGTCATGAAGCATTTAATATGTTGAAACAAGCCTTGTTACATGATGCCAATTGCGTCCGAGCCAGTCTGTTAGAGGGCAGACTGTATCTCGCCTTGAAGCAACCTCGTAAAGCTCTGGATGCGTTAAATAATATCGAACAGCAAAATTCCAGATACCTCTCAGAGGCTCTGCCCTATTGGTATGAGGCTTATCAACAATTAGGTGATTTACCAGCATTACGCGAGCGATTATCACAATTAATTAGCCGGCATCCGAATATGACTTCTGCTCGAATTATGCTGACACAGATTGTGGCGCAACTTGAAAACACCAAAGCCGCCCAACAATTGCTTTATGAACAACTACATCATCATCCATCTGTTGAAGGTTTACATACCTTAATCAAACTTGGCGAAAACAATCAGATCGCCCTTATCCCTCTGATTGAGCGTATTACCCGAACCATGGTGGAAAAAGGCGATCGCTATACCTGCAAAAACTGTGGTTTTTCAGGTAAAACTTTACACTGGTTATGTCCGGGTTGTTCTCATTGGGGAACAGTTCGTCCGACTGAAATTCATCTTACTGCTTTGGAAAAATTATTGGATTCACCTGCATGAGTAAAACCGTTATTTATCATAATCCGCGTTGTAGCAAATCACGCGAAACCCTCGCCTTGTTGGAAGGTCAACAACAGGATATTGAGATTGTAGAATATCTGCAGTCCCCACCTTCCGTTACAGAACTAACCACGCTATTAAAACAGCTGGGAATGCAACCAAGACAATTGCTACGTACTAAAGAAGCTTTGTATAAAGAACTGCAACTGAATAATGACAACTTGTCAGATCAACAGTTAATTGAAGCCATGTGTGCCAATCCTAAACTGATAGAGCGACCTATCGTGATCAAAAATAATCAAGCCATTATCGGCAGACCACCTGAAGCGGTGTTAGACATACTCTGAGTAACCAGCATGCATGAGATTTTGATCCTTTATTACAGCCAATCTGGTCAGGTTAAAGCGATGGCTGAACAAATTGCTCGCGGCGTGGAAAAACATCCGAACTGTACGGCAAGAATCAGAACCGTGCCCAAAGTTTCCACTGTCTGCGAAGCGACAGAACCAGATATTCCCTCATCTGGCCATCTTTATGCTACAGCTGCTGATTTGCAGGACTGCTCAGGGTTGATTTTGGGTAGTCCCACCCGTTTTGGCAATATGGCAGCTGCTTTGAAATACTTTATTGATAGTACCAGTGACTCGTGGTTATCTGGCACTTTAAACGGTAAGCCTGCTGCCGTATTTACGTCTACAGGCAGTCTACATGGCGGACAGGAAAGCACTTTATTATCAATGATGTTGCCACTACTACATCATGGCATGGTCTTTACTGGTTTGCCTTATACCGAAGCGGCATTAATGACAACACACACCGGTGGTACGCCCTATGGAGCAAGCCATTTTGCTGGGGCAGAGAATAAACGTTCGTTGAGTCAGGAAGAAATAGATCTTTGTCAGGCATTAGGTTTACGTGTCGCTGAACTTGCAATAAGGCTAGTAAAATGAAGTTAGTACGGTCCCTCAGAATCATTTCTTTACTTAGCTTTTTTGGACTGATGATCAACTTGTTGCTGTGGATCCTGATCGCTGAGCACAGCGCAAATTTTCCCGTCGCCGCATGGCTCATCATTGGCGTCATGCCATTACTGTTTCCGATGCGCGGTATTTTATATGGAAAAACCTACACCCATGCCTGGGCCAGTTTTTTGATGCTGTTTTATATTGCTCATGGCATCGGCGAAATCTACAGCAGAGATGCTGTTATTTGGTATCCGTTATTTGAAGTGGTCTTTAGTAGCAGTTTTTTTATTGCAGCTAATCTTTATATTCGTGCTTCAGCAAAATTGCGAAGAGACTCACAGACTTAGGCATTAATTAATGCTGAAATACACTTTAATATTTATCGGAGTTCGTCGTGAGTAGCATTCCAGCCATACAATCTGCATATCAAGGCATCCAAAGTGGTATGCAAAGCATGAACAAAAATGCTTTTGCTGTGGCAAGTGAGTCGACCAAAGGTGGTGATTTCGTCACTCCAATGGTTAATATGAACAGCGATAAACTTCAGGTTCAAGCTTCCGCAAAAGCCTTGCAAATCAGTTCAGACACGCTGGGCTCTTTGCTCGATATCAAAGTCTAAAGCGTTTTTCCTCGCGATTTCTTGTAATACTGGCAAAAAAAATACTTTTGACGCTACACTATAGTCGTTACTGACTACGAAGACCTATTTTGAGTTTACCTCCATACGTTGCACTCAACGAAAATATCATCCGCGAAACGCTCAATCCTGAAATACTTCATCAGCTTGATAGCCTTCAGGTTTTTACTGAGGTGACATCAACTAATGATATTCTCTGGCAAAAAGCCCAAAATGGCATAACTGGAACAGCTATATGCCTGGCTGAAATGCAAACGGCTGGCCGTGGCCGCCGTGGAAGTCAATGGATGTCTCCCGCCAGTGGCAATATTTATTTGTCAATCATGCGTTCATTAAACTCAGAATCTGTACGTAATGGTTTAAGCATTGCTATTGGCATCGCCTTAATTAATACTCTTCAAGAAGAAGGTGTAGAAGGCTTGCAGTTGAAATGGCCAAATGATGTATTACATAACCGGCGTAAACTTGCAGGAATTCTTGTAGAATCTCGTTACGGAAGTCAAAACTACGTTACCGTTGGCATTGGCTTGAACCTCTCACTACCGGACAATTTACATACTGCCATCCCTCAGCCCATCATCAGTCTGGAGCAACTTTGTGATCCGCTCCCCTGTCGCAATCGGCTGGCAGCAAAAATAATTCAAAATATGATTGAAACCCTAGAACTCTTTTCTCATCGTGGCCTTAGCGACTTTTTGCCTCTATGGCCACAATACGATGCCTTGCATAATCAAGCCATCAATATCATCAGCGAAAACGGCCAATTTACCGCACTCGCTTGTGGTATCAACGAACAAGGTGAATTACGGTACATGCGTGACCAGCAAGTAGCATACTTATCCAACAGCCACCTCAGTATCAGGTTTGCCTCATGATCTTATTAGTCGATATTGGAAACAGTCAGATTAAATGGGCCACGATACAGTCTAAGGTATTGGCTGAATCCCAACACTTCTCCAGACCCAAAACGGGTGTAAAAGCGGCTTTGAATAAAGCGTGGAAGCCCCTTGACGGCATTGAAGCTGTGTTTGTCAGCAATGTTGCGGGTGATAAAGTGGCTACCCAGCTAAGTGAATGGGTGGAAAAACAATGGAAACTGACTCCCATCTTCGTACAAAGCGAAAAAAGAAGATTTGGTGTTACAAATGCCTATGAACAGCCCGAAACACTGGGAGTGGATCGCTGGTTAGCTATAGTCGCTGGCCGCCAACATGCAAGACAAGTCACCTGTATTATTGATTGTGGAACGGCTATCACGGTCGATATCGTCACTGAAAAAGGACAACATCAGGGTGGTTTGATTGTGCCCGGGTTATCGCTGATGAAACAAATGCTCACGGATAACACCGATGCTTTAAGCAATGTCGCACAGGAAAGTGAATTTAATTTATTAGCGACCAACACACATAGCGCTGTTCAAGCAGGCACTTTGTATATGGTGACCGCCACTCTGGAAAACCTTATCAACGATCTGCAACAAAACTTTAAAGATGAAATTCGATTTTTGATTACGGGTGGCGACGCAGAAGAGTTAATTCCATTACTGCCACAGCCACTACTTCACGAGCCTGATCTTGTACTCAAAGGATTAGCGCAATACGCCAGACAAAATAATCAACGTCATAAAAATAAAACGATAAACCACACCGAAGACGAATCTTCCGCAGATGAAGACGGTGTTAAAGAATCATCAACATTGCCAGAAAACACGAACTGAGATAAGCTTTCGCCCCCTTATAGGAGAACTGGCCGAGTGGTTGAAGGCGCACGCCTGGAAAGTGTGTATAGGTTAATAGCCTATCGAGGGTTCGAATCCCTCGTTCTCCGCCAAT
This sequence comes from Methylophaga pinxianii, assembly GCF_020447225.1. Classification (GTDB taxonomy): domain Bacteria; phylum Pseudomonadota; class Gammaproteobacteria; order Nitrosococcales; family Methylophagaceae; genus Methylophaga; species Methylophaga pinxianii. The sequence goes on from NZ_JAJAEO010000189.1 coordinate 27,356, forward strand.
TTAACCGGTCGACAAAATCCAGTTAGCCTTCTAATTTATCTGGTAATTCCCTTTTTATATTGCTACTGCTGTTGTCAATCAACCGCCAGCCAAAGCGTAATTGCTTTCATATGTATTCTTGACGACATCGAACACTGGAAATCGTCCAGAGCATAGATGACGATTTAAATTTCTCCGTTTTTATTCCCCGAATGCATGGCACTAAAAGCAAAAAAAGCATAGAATAGCCAACTCTATGGTGGCCCAGCCGGTCTCCTCGCGACGATATGTTGGTTACCACGTCAGGCCCGGAAGGGAGCAGCGCAGCCATCGGACTCGGGCGCCGAGATTGGGCTGGTTTGGGTCACCACCCTTATGACCACATTGGGTATCTGACAAGCTGCATGAGTTATCTGGTACTAGCCCGCAAGTGGCGCCCCAAAAAATTTGCCGAAGTTGTCGGCCAGCAGCACGTATTACGTGCGCTGATCAATGGTCTTGATCAAAATCGTCTGCATCATGCATTTTTATTTGCCGGTACCCGCGGGGTCGGTAAAACCACTCTAGCCCGAATCTTTGCCAAATCGCTTAATTGTGAACAAGGAATCAGCTCTACTCCCTGTGGCGAATGTAATAGTTGTATTGAAGTTGACAATGGTCGTTTTGTTGACTTGATTGAAGTGGATGCCGCGTCGCGCACCAAGGTCGATGATACCCGTGAGCTGCTGGATAATGTTCAGTATGCGCCCAGTCGTGGGCGCTACAAAGTCTACTTGATCGACGAAGTTCATATGCTGTCTACCAGCAGTTTTAATGCATTATTAAAAACGTTGGAAGAACCCCCTCCCCACGTCAAATTCCTGTTTGCGACAACTGATCCGCAAAAATTACCGGTCACTATTTTATCGCGTTGTTTGCAATTTAACTTGCGTCGTCTCGATATCAAACAAATCGCCGAACATCTGGCGTTTATTCTTCAGCAGGAAAACATTGATTTTGAAGCCGAGGCTTTACATCAAATTGCTTTTGCGGCTGATGGCAGTATGCGTGATGCATTGAGTTTACTGGATCAAGCCATTGCCTTTGCTGGTGGAACAGTCTCTGCAGAAATTGTCAGTCAGATGCTCGGGAGCGTTTCACAGCAACAGCTGATGCAATTACTCGAAGCATTTGCGAATAAGGATGCCAAAGCGTTACTTGCTCATACCGATGAACTGGCATCATTGGGCCGTGATTTTGTGGTTGTGTTAGACGGTTTAATGACCAGTCTGCAGCGCATTGCGACCCTTCAATTAGTCGCTGATACTGAGCCACTCGATCAACAGGATGATGCGGCACTAGAGCAATTCGCTAGCGTATTCAGTGCAGAAACCGTTCAACTGCTTTATCAGATTGCACTGCATGGTAAACGTGATATGCCTTATGCAGCAGATCCCCGAAGCGGTTTCGAGATGACATTGTTGCGGATGTTGAGTTTTCAGCCCCAAGTGGCTAATACAAATGTGGGACAGCCCCCCGTAAAAAAGTCGCAAGCTGATACGCCATCGGTGCCGGTTTCGGCACCTGTAAATGCATCAATACAACCCGATATAAATGATTCAGTTACTGAAACGACAACTGTTCATTATTCTACTGCCGTCGCACCAACAGAAACCCCAGACCAAGCCCCAATAGCCTCTCCAGCTATCGATATTAAAGAACCAACCATTGAACCTAAAACCGATTCGGTGGTTAAATCTGACTCACGGGCTCAATCAACAGAAACCGTTGATTTATCTGTATCTAGTGAAGCAGAACAGTTGGCCGGTTTGACAACTGCGAACTGGACAGCTTTGATTGCGCAATTAAAACTTTCTGCTTTTGCCAGACAGCTGGCGGACCACTGTGCATTTATCCGCGCCGATAAACATAAAATCTATCTCTCAGTCGCCCCTGAATTACAGCACCTCGCAAATGATAAATCGGTAGCCAAGTTAGAAACGGCCGTGAGTAAACAGCTACAGTTTGAAGTCACATTAGTGTTTGTTGAAGCATCGGATACGGAAAATGTCCCTACCCTGGCTGCTGAACGTGCACAACAAGCCGCAGAGCTTCAGCAAAATGCAGTTGATGCCATTCACAATGATCCCGTTGTGGAACAGATCAAAAATGCATTTAATGCCCGTATAATCGACACAACAATTAAACCCCTATAACTTTAAAAGGATCTCCTATGAAAGGTGGATTAGGTAATCTGATGAAACAGGCCCAGCAAATGCAGGCCAATATGCAAAAGGCGCAGGAAGAATTGGCCAATGTTGAAGTAACTGGCCAAGCGGGCGGTGGCATGGTGCAAATTACTATGACCGGTAAACATGATGTCAAACGCGTCAGCATTGAAGACAGCCTGTTTCAGGATGATAAAGATATGCTTGAAGATCTTATTGCGGCAGCGGTCAACGATGCTGTAAGACAAGTGGAAAAAACCACTCAGGAGCGTATGGCTGGCATGATGCCTCCTGGTATGAAGTTGCCGTTTTAGTTCTGAATATGGCGACTCTCGGACCCAGTATTGATCAATTGATCCAGGCTCTACGCTGTTTACCTGGCGTGGGGCCAAAATCAGCACAACGGATGACGTTTCATTTGCTGGAACGTGATCGTGGTGGTGGTGAACATCTTGCTGAAATGCTCAGCAAAGCTCTGGCAAATGTAAAACACTGCCAACGTTGCCGCATTTTGAGTGAGGATGACATCTGCAGTCGTTGTAATGACAGTTCACGTCGACAAGATCAGTTGTGTATTGTTGAGATGCCAAGTGATGTGATTGCGATTGAACAGGCGACGCATTACCAAGGTCAGTACTTTGTGTTGACCGGTCATTTATCTCCATTGGATGGGATTGGTCCTGAGGCGTTAGGCATTCCTGATCTTATTGAGCGTTTTGATCAAAAAACGATCACCGAAGTCATTTTGGCCACCAACCCAACGGTTGAAGGACAGGCGACAGCACACTACATCAGTGAGTTAGCCCGTGCCAGAGAGATCCACGTTACCCGTTTGGCACATGGTATTCCATTGGGGGGTGAACTTGAGTATGTTGACAGTGGTACACTGTCTCATGCATTTTCAGGACGAGAAACCTATTAACCGATCGTAATTATTAAGAGCAGCTCTAGATGACGGAAATCAACTTGGCATACGACTCATTAAAACATTTTAACGGTCTCATTCACCGTCAGCCGCTGTTTATTTCTAAAAAACTTGATGTTGACAGTTACCATCTGACTTTTCTTGATAGCAATGGCAACTCACTTGATGAAAATACGCCGGTTCCCGAATTTTTGCCGCAGCTTTCAGATATTCTGCAAGCGATAAATCATAATCAAAAAACCCTGTTGACCGTACCAGCTTCGTGGCAACAAGTGCTCTTTGATTATGCCATGCCCCGAATTGATTTAATTATTGAAGCTAATGATAAAGCTGTATTCAAATCAGCAATGCCCCATGTCAGTTATGCAGTAAACGCCAAAAATAAAACCGGTAAAAGCCGAACATTGTTAATTGATCTGAACGCTTTCTCAGAGGAAGAAATATCGGAACAATTACCCAAATGGCGTCAACAACACGAAGTTTTGTGTGCGCTAAACGTTAATGCAGCGAACCAATTCAGTTTATGCCAGCTCCACGAGATAGATTTAATGCAGGGGTTCTTCTATACCCTGCCAGATACGAGTGTTGACAAAAAAATCGCACCAGCAGCGCAAACCTTGATGGAACTGTTGGTTAAATTGCAAGACCCAGAGGTTGAAGTTGATGAGCTGGCTGAGATTATCAATCAGGATGTGGCTCTCAGTTACAAGCTGCTACGCTTAATCAATTCAGCTTTTTTTGGTTTGCCTCGCGAAGTTGGCAGTACCCGTCAGGCTATTGTGATGCTGGGACAAAACAAAATTAAAACCTGGGCTAGCCTGCTTTGTCTGTCCGGCCTCGATAATAAACCTAATGAGTTACGCACTACTGCGATGATAAGAGGTCGTATGTGTGAATTGTTAGCAAAATATTATAAAGGTCATGCCGATGTGTTTTTTGCTGCTGGTCTGTTTTCCACACTTGATGCATTGATGGATAAACCGCTTGAAGTGCTGCTCCAGGATTTACCATTAAGTGAAGAGCTGCATTCAGCGTTGTTGCATAAAGAAGGTCCAGCAGGTAATGCGCTTGAGCAAGTGTTGAATTATGAGCGTGGAAACTGGTCTGCCATCGATTATTCTGCAGTCAGTGCTGATGCACTCTTAGCGGCCTACCTGGATGCACTTTTCTGGGCAAAAGAGCTTAACTTACAGTTAAACGATTAAGTATGGCGATTAGCTGGTTAGGTGCAGCTGCGGATAGTCCATTTCCACCAGTTGAACACGCCACCTCTCACGGCTTACTGGCAGCTGGAGGTGATTTAACTGTGACGCGTTTATTGAATGCTTATCGTCAAGGAATTTTTCCTTGGTTCAATGCTTATGATCCAATTTTATGGTGGAGCCCAAACCCGCGAATGGTGTTTCACACTGATAATCTCCATATCAGTAAAAGCCTAAAAAAAGCATTAAAACAAAAACCTTTCAGTATTACCTTTGACCAGGATTTTATCGGCGTCATGCACGCTTGCGCCGCACCTCGATTAGCTAAAATGCCTGCCGAACAACATGAAACATGGATTCATAATGAAATGATATCGGCTTATTCCGAGTTACATCACGGCGGATACGCGCATAGTGTTGAATGTTGGCAACAAGGCCAACTGGTGGGAGGCGTTTATGGTGTAGCCATTGGCAGGATGTTTTTTGGTGAGTCTATGTTCAGCTTTAAAACCAATGCATCAAAAATTGCCCTGGTGGCACTCGCCGAACAACTCAATCAATGGGGATATCCATTAATTGATTGCCAGGTTTACTCAGAACATCTTTCACGACTTGGTGCCGTTACCTTGCCAAGAGAAACATTCGTTCAGCAGGTGCAAAAATTATGTTCTTTACCAGGCCAATCCGGCAACTGGCAAACCAGCGCACTACCTTTTGCTTATGAGCCTTGATTTTTACCAGGATAGACCGCACAGCTGTTCTTATCTGGAAGGCCGTTTGGCGCGAAATATTTATCCTGATCCGTTACGTCCACTAACCAATGCCCTCTATAGCCAGTTAATTCAGCATGGATTTCGACGCAGTGGAGATCACGTTTACCGTCCATTTTGCCCTGCATGTGATGCCTGTGTTCCAGTACGGATTGATGTGAGTCAATTCCATCCCAATCGCAGTCAACGCCGATGTTTACGTCATAATCAAGATATTGAGATCAACGTCCAACCAGCAGTTTTTAATGAAGAACATTATGATCTTTATCAGCGCTACTTGGCTCACCGACATGCTGGCGGTGGTATGGATAATCCCAGCAAAGAAACCTACCTGCAATTTCTGACCAGTCACTGGAGCGATACCGCTTTTATTGAGTTTCGTCTGCAATCAAAAGTGGTGGCCGTTGCCATCACTGATTTTGTACATGACGCTGCATCAGCTTTTTACACCTTTTTTGATCCCACCATGCAACAACGCGGATTGGGCACATTTGCCATTCTCAAACAGATTGAATTAGCGCAACGACAGAACTTATCCTGGTTATATTTAGGCTACTGGATTGGTGATAGTCCTAAAATGCGTTACAAGAGCCGTTTTGCAGCTTTACAACAATTTGATGGACAATGGCGCAAGTTTGATAAAAAAGCTTTGAATAATCAGTGATTTTACGGCAAAATGGATCTTTTAATAGTTAGGTAAAATCAAACCTGTATGGCAAAAGAAGATCATATTGAATTCGAAGGCACTGTTATTGACACCATGCCTAATACTACTTTCCGTGTTGAGTTGGAAAACGGTCATGTTGTAACAGCACATATTTCCGGGAAAATGCGTAAAAACTACATCCGCATTCTGACCGGTGATAAAGTTACTGTTCAGCTGACACCTTACGATTTAAGCAAAGGCCGTATCGTCTATCGCGCTCGCTAATCAGCCGTAATCTCCCACGGCTGATGAATTGTTCAATTACGTATTAATGCTGTCGCCAGGCAGCAGCAATTGCCAAGCAAAACATCCCCAGAAATGCCAGCAGCGTCCATGCAGGAATACTGAGGCTTAAGAATGTCCACGACACTTCTGCGCACTCTCCTGAACCACGTAAAACTAACGACAAAGCATCGGCCAGGGGAAAGTTTTGCATAATAAAGCCCATGCCTGGACCACAACTCGGAACTTGATCAGCTGGTAAACTTTGTAACCAGACATGTCGTGCCGAAATCGCTGCTCCCATTAACGCCATTACACCAATCAAACCTGCGTAAAATCGGCTACCGGTTTTTGCTGGATTATGTATAGCGGCTATCAGAAAAAATACCCCGATAATGAGTACGACCACACGCTGCAAAATACACAATGGACAGGGTTCCAGTTCCAGGACATGCTGCATGTAAATTGATGCCAGCAATAAGGCTAAACAAAATATAAACCCACCAAACATAAGCTTGCGTGCAGTGATCAAAACGGTTTCCTCCGTTGGATTAATTTGTGCTAAGTTAACTTAAAAACCGCATCATATAAAGGGTTAAGTCATGTCAGATAATAACTTTGAAGAAAAGTTCACCGCAGCTTACGACAAAATGATGGAGCGCATTGAGCATTTTTTTGATGATGCCGAGACCAATGCTGCTCCAACACTTAGGCAACGGATAGAACTGGCAAAGCTACGTGCAATAGAATTACGAGAGATGACCAGCGAAGAAGCCGACAAAATTGCTTATTATGTCGAGCGTGATTTGCATGATGCTGCTGATTATTTAGAAACCACAGGCAAAGAATTTTCTACCTGGTTTAATTTTGATTTACAGCTGATCGAAGCACGGTTATACGAAATGTTTGCTTCGGTTGCTGACAAAACCCGACTTGAACTCCGTCAGTTGGCCAGTCAGGCACAAATTGCCCAGCAGTATTACACAGGAGAAATTACCGGTATCGGCTCGCTTATTTGTGAATCATGTGGCACTGAAATGCACTTTAAAAAAACCGGACGAATTCCACCCTGTCCTAAATGTCGCCATACTGAGTTCAGACGTCAGGCAAAATAATTCAAACAACGTCAGCAGACCAATACCATGCGCCTTCCGCTATCAGTTCAAATAACACTTCAGTTAATGTAGGATAATGCCGTATCGCTTGCCAATCAGCCTGAGTAAGTTCTTTTTTTGTGGTTAACATGGCAAGTAGCTCGGTGCAGGCCAGCTCGACTTGATACCCCTCACCCGCCACAAACAGAAAAGCTGTTGCGTCATCTCTGAACCAGGCAAAACGTAAATACTGATTACGTTGCATATGCTCACCATGACTAAAGCGCTTATCCATTTCGATCAAGGTGGGTTTATCTGTGACAAACTCGTCAGCAAAATCCACTAATGTCGGCTTGGTTTCAGTCACTAACCGACCGACGGCCAAAGGTAATAAAGCAGCATTCTCATTTAAACAATCAAACAACTGATGTTGAAATCGTTTTATCGCACTGGCGTCAATTTCAGTCATCGAAGCTGTCGCCTTTACATTAGCATCGCTATAGAGCTTTTCACTTATATCCTGCTCTAAAAGTGTGTGAGTAAAAGCATCTAGCAACTGTTGTTGCGATGAGGCCCGAAACCCCACTGAAAAGGTTAAACAAGGATTAAGAGCAATGCCATGATGTGCATAATGCGGTGGCAGATATAACATATCACCCGGCTGTAAATCCAACTGCCGGTCAGCTGTAAACTCCTGCAATATGCGTAAATCGGTATCGTCTCTGAAAACAGCATTATCGATTGGCCTGTCACTGATTTGCCATTGTCTGCTGCCTTGTGCCTGAAGTAAAAAAACATCATAGCTATCCGTGTGTGGCCCGACTGAACCGCCTTCAGGCGCATAACTCACCATCACATCATCACGACGCCAATCGGCCAAGAAATCAAAGGGCCTCAGCAATGCTTGCAGCGGCGGGTAATGTTTATCCATATCCTGAACCAGTAAGGTCCAATGTGTTTCGGGTAATTCAGCAAAATCAGCCTGGTCAAACGGTCCATGTTCCAATTGCCAAGGCCGATCACCGAACTCCCGAATCAGACGTGATTCAATGCCGTCTTCACCCGCAAAATTGACAAGATCCTCCGGGGTAAGATCACTGACCGGAGCAGCAAACGCCTGACGAATGACTAATGGTTTCTTTTGCCAATATTCATCCAGAAACTGCTGTTGACTCAAACCGGTATTAAAAAATGCCGTCATAAGGTTCCTGCATGAAACTGTAACTGGGGATAAAGCCTGGGTTCTTTGTTATGAATGACAACACGACTAATCGCTGCGTAAGGGACTTGAATACGAAACATGGCCTCAAGGGGCATCGCCAAGACTTCGGCGAGAATAATGCGAATAACGCCAGCATGAGCAACCAGCAAAAGATGTTTATTCGTGTGGATATGCAATAAGTTTTGCCAGGCTTGTTGAATACGTTGCTGAAATGCTAGCAATGGTTCTGCATTCGCTGGGGTATTTTTTATCGGATCATCGTAGAAAGCATAAAACGCTTGTTTATTCTGCTGTTCCAATTCACTCGCGGTCTTACCTTCCCAATCGCCAAAACCGATTTCCATAAATGTCGAGTCATACTGCAACGAAATTGCGTATTTATCGGCCAGTTCTTTGGCGAAAGCTGCACATCGAGTAAGAGGTGAGCTGACAATATGTTGCCAGGGTTGAATCTTTTCAGTGGCAGAACGCATTTGCTGCCAGCCCAAATCACTTAACGGGTCATCCAATTGACCACGGTAACGCATTCCGCCTTTGGGTTCCCCATGGCGCATCAAATCGATTACTAAAGCCATCTTTAACCAACAATTTCAACTTTCAGTATGACACTGTCTACAGCCACCACCTGCACTCGGGTTCCTATCGGACAATCCGGTCCATGCACTTTCCAGGTCGAGTCGTCGAGAATCACTTTGCCCTGACCATTTACAATGGGATTGGTCAGGGTAATGATACGACCTACATGTTGCTCGCCACGTCGATTTAATAACGGTTCGTCTGTGGCAATGGGGTGCTTAAGGTAATATCTGCGCCATAAAATAATACTCAGCACCGCCAATACTGCAAACATTAGCCACTGAAACTGCCAGGGTATCTCTGGAAACAATAGTAATACCAGGCCAGTGACAAAAGCTGCAATCCCTAACCATAACGCAAAAAAACTTGGCAGAATAATTTCCAGGGTGATCAGCATCACAGCCAAAACCCACCAATGCCAAAAATCAATTACAAATACCATCTTATTTCTCTTGCCTTACAAAAGCTTCTTTCGCCAGCTCAGTAATACCGGCCAGCGAACCAATCACACTGCCTGCTTCCAGAGGCATCATGATAATTTTGTGATTGTTGGCACTGGCCATGTCCTTCAGTGCTTCGATGTATTTTTGTGCAACAAAATAATTTACTGCCTGCACATCACCCTGAGCAATTGCTTCCGATACCATGGTGGTCGCTTTGGCTTCTGCTTCGGCTAGACGCTCACGAGCTTCCGCATCACGAAATGCCGCTTCACGTCGACCTTCAGCATCTAAAACGGCCGCTTGTTTTTCACCTTCGGCCCGTAAGATTTCTGATTGGCGATGTCCTTCCGCTTCAAGAATATTAGCGCGCTTAATACGCTCTGCTTTCATCTGCCGCCCCATCGCTTCAATTAAATCAGCCGGCGGTTCAATATCTTTAATTTCAATACGGGTGACTTTAATTCCCCACGGTGTGGTGGCATCATCTACCACCGTTAATAAACGGGTATTGATTTCGTCACGCTTAGATAATAATTCATCCAGATCCATTGAGCCCATTACGGTCCGCACATTAGTCATGGTTAAATTCAGAATAGCGTTATCCAGACCACTGACTTCATAGGCTGCTTTGGCCGCATGAATCACCTGATAGAAAACCACACCATCAACCCGCACCATCGCGTTATCTTTGGTGATAATGCCTTGAGAAGGTACATCCAATACCTGCTCCATCATGTTAATTCGTGCGCCAACCTTATCAATCACTGGCACAATCAGATTCAAGCCTGGTCGCAGGGTTTTGGTATAACGTCCAAATCGCTCAACGGTAAATTCCCAGCCCTGATCGACGGATTTGACCCCCATTAAAATGAGAACAATAGCCAGCACCAGTACCACGATAACAAATAGTGAAAAACCTTCCATTACTCTGCTCCATTGCGACTTTTATGTTCACCGGATGATACCAGTAAAATAGATCCTCAGATCTTGGACTTTTTGGAGTGAGCATAAGACAATAGGCATATTGACCTTTGAGGACTGTTTTACATGAAATCTTTGAGCCTTTTCCGTTGCCTCTGTTTTGTCGCTTTAATGGGGTTTGGTGTCACTGCACAGGCTCAACAGTGGTATCACGTTGAACTTGTGGTGTTTGAATTACTCAATCCTTCTGATAACGAACAGTCACCCATATTTACACTACAGGATCCCGCCCCATTAAGAGTGGGTATGGCCAATAAAGCAATTCAACCAGCAGATAACAAAAATCTTGGTAATATTGCACAGCGTTTGCGCAACTCGGCAGGCTATCGTGTCGTGACTCACCAATCCTGGCAACAGGCTGTGGGAAACCGTAATACAGCTCAGGCCGTAGCCATCGAGTCAGATCGGGTAAAAGGGCAAGTGCGTTTTCACATTGCTACATATCTGCATGCTAATCTGGATTTGTGGTTACAAGATGGGATGCAATCCGTTGAAAGTGATTCATTCCACACCCTGCATCAACCGCGGTTGGTGGAGATGCGTCGCATACGTAGCAAGCAGGTACATTATTTTGATCACCCTCGTTTTGGTGCGATTTTACAATTGATCCCGGTCTCTACACCGGATCAAGTGTTATCCAATATGACCGGTCCGGAAACCTACTCATTACCGGCAGAAGGTGAGGCTACAACAGCGGAATAGCACTTTTTAACAGACGATGAACCCGATGCATGGAACTATCCATGGTTTCGATAATGACCTCCATTGATAAAGGGTGAGAACTTATACCAGCGGCATGGTTAGCCACCACAGCAATACTGGCATAGGCAATATTCAACTCTCGAGCTAATCCCGCTTCAGGCATTGCTGTCATGCCCACCACATCGGCTCCGTCGTTTTTCAGTCTACGAATTTCAGCAGCCGTTTCCAATCTTGGGCCCTGGGTAACCGCATAAGTGCCACCATCAATCACTGTCATTTCCACGATATTGGCAGCCAGCTGAATCTGTTGCCGCAGGGTTTCATCAAATGGATAGGTGAAATCGATATGTCTAGCTGCTGAAAAGTCTTCACTGAAAAAACTGGACTCCCTTCCCCAACTATAATCGATTAATTGATCAGGCAAAGCAATTACTCCGGGTTTATAGAGTTCTGTAATTCCACCAACTGAAGCGACAGCAAGAATTTGCTCCACCCCTAACTGGTGCATGGCCCAGATATTTGCCCGGTAATTAATCAAATGCGGTGGAATGGTATGGTGTTCGCCATGGCGAGGAATAAAAGCGACGTCTTTACCCGCAAATTTCCCAATCATTAAGGGCGCCGATGGTTCACCAAAAGGTGTTTCGCGTTGCATCTGTTGTTCAAGCTCTAACCCCTCTAAATGGCTTAAACCACTTCCCCCAATTAATCCAATCATGATGCATTCTCCTTGACTGCAAAAATACCGGGTGCGTTACGCAGATAACCTTTGTAATCCATGCCAAAACCGAAAACATATCGATCAGGAATTTGTAAACCAATGTACTCCGGTTGGATGCCGAATTTATTGGTATGTTGTTTATCGGCCAGTACTAATGCTTTCACCGAGGCAGCGCCAGCCTGCAGACAGAATTCACGTAATGCGGCTAAGGTGATCCCTTCATCATAAATGTCATCGACCAGCAAGACATGGCGTTGTTTGAGATCAATATTGGGTTTAGCTCGCCAATTTAACTCCCCGCCTACCGTTTTATCACCATAACGTGTGACATGAATATAATCCGTTTCCAGCGTAAATTGCAGTTTTGGCAGCAAATGTCCCATCGTCATCACAGCACCATTCATCACACACAATAACACCGGCGTTTTATCCTGATAATCTCGATTTAACTCGTTTGCCAGTTGCTCAAGACTTTGATCAATCGCTTTTAAAGTAAATAAGCACTCAGCTTGCGGTAGCATTTGATTCATGGGTTTACCTATCTGTATCAACATCAGGCAGTATAATAGGCTGATTTGATTACGGGAAAGCCAAATGGCTCGTTTTTGGCCAGTTCTGCTATTTATCGCGTTTGCTATTTTCATCTGGCTGCAGCCTGAACAAACGCCAACCAATAGCTCGACATCGACATTACCAACTCCGCAGCGGATCATCAGCCTGGCCCCCAGCATTACTGAAACACTGTTTGCAGTGGATGCTGGCGATAAGGTGATTGCTGTGACCGATTACTGTCAGTATCCAGCCCGGGTAAAAAATTTACCTAAAGTCGGTGGCTACCTTGACCCGAATCTGGAACAGATTGTTCGTTTAAAAGCTGATTTGGTCATTCTGTTGGAACGGCAATATGCGCTAAACCAGCAACTGCAACAGTTGGGCATTCGAACCTTGAGCATTGATAATTCCAGTCTGCAGGGTATTCGTCAAAGCATTATCGATATTGCCGCCGCTGTGGATAAGACAAACAAAGCACAAAGCCTACTAAGTGATTTTGACAGTAGACTGGAAGCCATACGTCACGCTGTTGAAGCGCAACCCAAACCCAGAGTGTTAATCGCTATTGCGCATAGCTCAAACACAAATTATTTAGATAAGGTCTATATTGCCGGACAACAGGATTTTTATAATGATTTATTGCCATTTGTCGGTGCCACCAATGTCTATCAAGGCAATCAATTACGAGTACCGGCACTTTCAACTGAAGGTCTGTTAAGGCTTAACCCAGAGGTAATCATTGATATTTTTCCGGATTCGGCCGTGTATTCACCGGACATTGCTACACTCCAGCAGCAATGGCAACGTCTGGATAAAATCAATGCCATACAAAATGATCAACTCCACATTATTCAAGCAGACTATGCGGTTATTCCAGGGCCAAGAATTATTCATCTTGCTGAAGATCTGGCGCGGATCTTTCATCCAGATATCGATTGGCAACGGATGAATCATGTTGATTAGTGCTCGCGACATTTTTGTGGAAATTGCCGGTAAAACTCTGCTAGAGGCCATGAGTTTTGACGTAGCACAGGGGGATTATCTTTGTATTGTAGGTCCCAATGGTTCCGGCAAAAGCACCTTGTTAAAAACGCTGATCGCCATTTTGCCCCTGAGCGGCGGTAAACTCACTCTGAATGCTCAAGCGATTTCCCAATATCGCCACAAACAATTGGCGAGGCTTATCAGTTATGTCCCGCAAAGTGGTGGAAATCATCTGTCTTTCATCGTGGAAGATTATGTGAAAATGGCCAGATATAGCCATCACCATGTCTTTTCGGAATGGCAAGCCCATGATCAGCAAGTGATAGAAAATGCGCTTAACATTACTGAATGCCAAGCTTTTCGGGATCGTAAAATGTCGACGCTGAGTGGAGGTGAATGCCAACGAGTGATGATTGCTGCCGCTTTAGCACAAGATACACCGTTGTTAATTCTGGATGAGCCAACGGCCTTTCTGGATCCGCATCATCAAGTAGCCGTTCACCAGCTGATACGTAAGCTTAATCAACAACATGTTAAGACTATTATTGAGGTCACTCACGATATCAATCATGCCGCACAACATAGCCAAAACGTCTTGGCATTACGCGATGGAAAATGTCTGTGGCAAGGTCCTGCGAAGCAATTTTTAGATGCTGATCGCTTACAACAGCTTTATCAACAAGCATTTGTATTTGCCCGTCACCCTTTCCATGATCGATTGATTGCTGTGGCAGATGAATCATGAATATCGCCGTTAAACTGAGTATATTAGGACTATTGAGCATGATGGTCGTAATGATCAGTCCCTGGCTGGATTTTGTCGCACCCAGTTCGGCTGAAATCCAACAAATGATTATTCATGAATTACGCATTCCAAGAGTGTTATTTGCATTTACTGCAGGAAGTGGGCTCGCTTTATGTGGCCTGGTGTTTCAGGCAATGTTTCGTAACCCGCTGGCCACACCATTCACACTCGGCGTGGCCAGTGGTGCCTCGCTTGGGGCTGCAATCAGTGTATATAGCGGACTCAGCTTTACCATTCTGGGGCTCAGTGCCACCAGTCTCAGTGCCTTTGCCGGCGCATTGATTGCCATCAGTTTTGTTTACAGCATCAGTCGCTTTCGTTTCGGGTTTTCTGGTGAAACATTATTGCTGACCGGGGTTGCTATCAGTTTTTTCTTTTCCAGTTTGATCCTGTTCATTCAGTACCTCAGCAATGTCGCCGATTCTTTTCAAATACTACGCTGGTTAATGGGCAGTTTAACGGTCGTCGGTTATCAGGAATTAAAACAATTATTACCTTTTGTCACATTAACGGCCGGCGTGATTATTTACCTGAGCCGAGAATTAAATCTGCTCATGGCCGGCGATGAAATCGCGTTAAGTCGGGGCGTTTCCGTAAAATATGTGCGCTATGCCTTGTTTTTTGTCACCTCGTTATGTGTCGGTGCTATTGTCGCCCTCTGTGGACCGATTGGTTTTGTCGGCATGATGGTGCCTCATATCTGTAGATTAATCATTGGTGAAGATCATCGGTATCTGATCCCTGCGACGTTGCTTTTTGGGGGCAGCTTTTTGGTGATTTGCGATACGCTGGCCCGCTTGGTCATTGCTCCGGCGGAGTTGCCTGTCGGTGTAATTACGACATTATTAGGAGGACCATTTTTCCTCTGGCTACTAATGCGATATAAATCGAGACATGCATGATGGTGAGTAGACAACCGTCGGAGTTAAAGGCACTTTAGGTTGTAACTAACTGTTTTTGATAATGGATATGGCCGGGGATTTGGCGAGAGAAACTATCCTGAATCTGATTTTATTCACATTGATACCGGCCGTATTCGGCAGTGGTGTTCAAAGGGGCTTTACTTTTCGCTGCCGCGGTTGTAACTGGTGTGAGATATATCCACAGACATAAGTGCTGTAGTAACAACTAATTCGCGAATGTGGGGTAGAAATTGTCTCCAGTCGAGATGGCATAAAAGTTCACCCAGACACTAGCCCTCAGCAATTTCCTGCATCAGTAATTGCGCCTGTTGGTAAAAAAGTGCCATTTGTCTCTGATATTGTTCGCTGAACTGTTGATGATGTTGTTGCATTTTATGGTGCAGTTTCCGCAGTTTATTATGAAATTCCCGTTGTTTTTGCAGATCGAGATAACTGTCACAACTTGTCATGCAATGCGGATCAAGACCACACTCGTAACGGTTAATAGTTTCTTCGTGCTGCATGATTAAATCAACGTGCTGGTCCAGCTTGGCAGTATGTTGAGGTAAACTGCGTTCAAGCTTATGCAACATCGCAATCAATCGATGAGTATGATGGGTCCAGGAATTTGCATCCGCCAGCCAGCGTGCATGATCAGCCCGCCACTGTTCACTTTCTGTTTTGAGTTTTTGCAATTCATCCATTTCACACCTCAATGTATTGCTTGGTAAAATCATTTACAACTTGTTGAATCTCACTGTCAACTAAGCATACACGACTCGACAATATCCCTGTAAAATATAGGGTTTTAAATCTTTACGGAATATCTATATGGCTCAAACTGTGGTCTGCGCATTGTATGAATTTGTCACTCTGGATGATTATGCGGCGATCAAACCATCGTTGCTTAAATTTATGCTGGATCATGAAGTACGCGGCACATTACTGCTGGCTTACGAGGGCATTAATGGCACGGTAGCAGGATCGCGGCAATCAATAGATGCGTTGTTAGATTATTTGCGGTCTGATCCCCGTCTAAAAGAGTTGAGTTTTAAGGAGTCCTATACCGATACCCCGCCTTTTTTACGTAGCCGGGTAAAGTTAAAACGTGAAATTGTGACAATGGGTGTGGAAGGCATTGATCCAAAGCAATCCGTCGGTACCTATATCAAACCCAAAGACTGGAATCAGTTGATCAGTGATCCAGAAGTTTTGCTGGTCGATACACGAAATGATTATGAAGTTCAGGTGGGCACTTTTAAAAATGCTGTTAACCCTCATACAGAAAGTTTTCGTGAATTTCCAGAATATGTAAAACAGCATCTGGATCCGCAAAAACATAAAAAAGTCGCCATGTTCTGTACCGGCGGTATTCGTTGTGAAAAGTCTACGGCTTATCTCAAAGAACAAGGTTTTGAGGAGGTATATCATCTGGAAGGTGGCATCCTCAAATATCTGGAAGATGTCCCCGAACAAGAATCCCTGTGGGAAGGTGAGTGTTTTGTATTTGATGAGCGGGTTACCGTAAATCACCGTTTGGAAAAAGGTGAATATGATCAGTGCCACGCCTGCCGGTTACCAATCACCGAAGACGATAAACAAAGTGAAAAATATCAACGTGGCGTTTCCTGTCCGCATTGTTTTGATAAAACCACCGCCGATCAGAAGGCTCGCTATGCTGAACGGGAAAAACAGATACAACTGGCTTTACAGCGAGGCGAAGCGCACATCGGTATGGAATCTAATGAAGCCGCTGAACTTCATCGACTGGAAAAAGCCCGCCGCAAAGAGCAGGATCGACTCGCTGCCCTGATAAAACAGCACTGATGAGATTACTCGCTACCCTACTGCTCTATGTTCTGATCCTGCCGGCCAGTTTCGCGCAACATCACAGCGGACAAGCCGCAATTGCATCAGCCCATCCATTGGCTACCGAAGCCGGGTTTGAAGTTCTGCAGCAGGGTGGTAATGCCTTTGATGCTGCGATTGCCGTCAGCGCAGCCTTGGCTGTGGTCGAACCTGCCGGATCCGGTTTGGGCGGTGGTGGCTTCTGGTTATTGCATCGTGAAGCTGACAAAAAACAGGTTATGTTGGACAGTCGTGAAACCGCACCATCCAAAGCCCACCGAGATATGTATCTCGATAAAAATGGCGATGTCGTGCGTGATCTCTCATTGAACGGACCATTAGCTGCCGCCATACCGGGAACACCCGCCGCTCTGGACTATTTAAGTCAGCACTATGGCAAATTGCCACTAAGTGTCACCTTAGCCCCCGCTATTCGTTATGCTCGAGAAGGCTTTGCAGTTACTCCCCGTTATCAACGCTATATGGGATTTCGCCAGCAAGCCCTGAATCCCGAAGCAAAAGCGATATTTTTGGATGGAGATAATATTCCGGTTTTAGGCACTAGAATTGTCCAGCAGGATTTGGCCAAAACATTGGAAGCCATTGCTCAAAAAGGTCGTGATGCGTTTTATCAGGGTGAGATTGCCAAACAGATGGTGAAATCTGTACAGGCAGCTGGGGGAATCTGGACAGAGCAGGATCTGGCGGCTTATCAACTGAAAATTCGCCAACCTGTAAAGACACAAATAGCAGATTACACCATGACCACGGCAGCATTACCCTCGGCGGGTGGGCAATTGATCACACTGATGTTCAATCAATTAAATACACTGGATTACTGGCAGGCAGATGCGCAACAAAAGCGGCATTGGTTAATTGAAGTCATGCGACGGGCATATCGTGAACGCACGATGCATCTGGGTGATGATGATTTTGTTGAGGTACCGGAATATTTGATTGACCCCGAATATGCAGCTCAAATCGCTAAAGATATTGCGCCAGACACGGCGAGTAAAAGTGAAGCATTGTCAGATGAGTTCACCAACAAAGGACAAGACACCACACACTTTTCGATTGTCGATCAGAATGGCAATCGTGTCTCCGCCACATTAAGTATCAACTATCCTTTTGGCAGTGGATTTGTTGCCGGCAATACCGGTGTCTTAC
Source organism: Methylophaga pinxianii (assembly GCF_020447225.1). Lineage (GTDB taxonomy): Bacteria > Pseudomonadota > Gammaproteobacteria > Nitrosococcales > Methylophagaceae > Methylophaga > Methylophaga pinxianii. The sequence goes on from NZ_JAJAEO010000189.1 coordinate 45,364, forward strand.
TTAATGATGAAATGGATGATTTTTCCGCATTAAGTGGAAGCCCCAATGCCTATCAGCTGGTCAGTGAATCGGCCAATGAAATCGAACCCGGAAAACGCCCCCTCTCCAGCATGACACCCACTTTTGTTGAAAATGATCAACGTTTACTGGTTTTGGGTACACCGGGAGGCGGCCGGATTATTACTATGGTAATGCAAGGCATCTTGCATTTCATCGAAGGACAAGATGCCGCTGGAATTGTTGCTGCCCCAAGATTACACCATCAATATCTGCCAGACAAAGTACAACTGGAAACCCCTGGTTTTAGCGAAGCCGATCAGTTGGATTTAAAACGTCGTGGACATCAGCTGGAGGTTTTAAACAGACAGTTTGGCAATATGCAGGTCATTGTGGCTGATAAAAAAACCGGCCTACTCAGCGCCGCCAGTGATCCCCGTGGTGAAGGTTTGGCAAGGACTGACATTATTATCAATGACTAAACCTTCAGAGTTTCATATCCGCCGGCATAATCCCTTTTCTGGATTGGACCAACGCGCTGCCCTCCAGCACAATCAACACAATCAGTGTCAATGAAATAAGCACCAAAGCAAACCATCCTAATACTGAACGTTGAATAAAACGCATGCTTTGATCTGCTTGCGCCATCAATAAGAACCAGCCGATACCAAAAATGGCTGCCGCAACCAGATAAGCGCCCAGTAGATAGAGACTGCGTCTCCAGGCCAGCTTCCAGTGGGCTTGAACCAAAGCATTTTGGTTTTGTGAATGTCGTGCTTTGTATGCTATCGAACCTATCATGACGAGTGAACCTAATAGCGATAACGAGACGATTAACCAGAGATTGCGGGTACCAAAGAGAATCGCCGGTACAAAAAAATGAAATATCGCCACGTTGAACATTAATCGCTCATGTGGCTTACTGGCTTCATGATAGATTTCAGACATAAGATGTTCCTCTGGATAAAGGCAGTCTTAATATGTTGCACCTGATCGATAGTCATTGCCATCTCGACTTTAACGATTTCGACAAAGACCGCATTGCAATTATGCAAAACTGCGCTCGAGCCGGTATTGAAAAAATCGTTATCCCGGGTGTGACAATCGCCAGCTGGCCTAAACAAATCGAGTTGTGCAGTCGTCATCCGATGTTATCACTGGCCCTAGGTTGTCATCCGATGTTTATGGAAGCACATCCTGATGATGCGCTGCAACAACTTGAACAAGCCGTGAAACAATATCAACCGATTGCCATTGGCGAAATAGGCCTGGATTTTTATGTGGCCGAGGCTGATGTCGCAGCTCAGCTTCGTTTATTTGAAGCTCAGTTGGATATCGCCGTTCAATATAGCCTGCCCGTTATTCTCCATGTGCGCAAAGCGCATGATCAAGTGTTAAAACTATTACGCCAAAAACAATTACCTGGAGGTATCGTGCATGCTTTTAGTGGAAGCGCACAGCAGGCTGAGCAATATCGTGAACTTCATTTTCTCTTGGGCATTGGTGGTGCATTGACCTATCCTCGAGCACAGAGATTACAACGCTTGTTCAGCGAACTCCCCCTTTCGCAAATCGTTTTGGAAACCGATGCCCCCGATATGCCACTATGTGGTTTTCAAGGACAACGTAATTCGCCGGAAAATATCCCGCTGATTTTGGAGAAACTCAGCCAGTTGCGTGGTGAATCAAGCGATTATATTGCTGAAATCACCACGGCGAATTGTCGTCAGCTTTTCAATATCTGATTACTCGTGGTGATGACCAATCTCTCCTTCAGTGAACAGATAATCACGTAACTGCTCATCCATTTTTTTATCTTTACGGCGTATCCACTCCAGTGTCATGGCCGCATGTTCTTTTTCTTCGTCACGATTATGCTCAAGGATTTTTTTCAACTCAGCATCTTTGCAAGCGTCTACGCGCTGATTATACCAATCCACGGCTTCCAGCTCCTCCATCAGAGAAACAATCGCACGGTGCATATCTTTGGTTTCGTCTGATAATTCATTGAACGGCTCGTGGTAACCTTCATTTGACATTTATGTTTCCTTAGCAAAAATTGAACAGAACCCAAGTTAAACTAGCATGTCTATTGCGACAGCAACAATAACTTATATCAATACAGGACTTAACATGACGCAAGATGGCACTGACCGTATACTCCACGCCATTAACTCTGTGATCCTTGGTAAACAACAACCCGTCAAACTTGCTTTGGCATGCATTATTGCGCGAGGTCATCTTTTGATTGAGGATTTACCGGGTGTCGGTAAGACCACCCTGGCACACACGCTTGCCACGACATTAGGGTTACGTTTCCAGCGAGTACAATTCACCAGCGATATGTTGCCAGCCGATATTCTTGGAGTATCGATTTACGATCCTGAAAAACATCAGTTCAGTTTTCATCGTGGCCCCATATTTACCCAGTTGTTGTTGGCTGATGAGATTAACCGCGCCTCTCCCCGCACCCAGAGTGCTTTACTGGAAGCTATGGAAGAACAACAGGTCACTATTGAAGGTGAGAGTTTTTCACTTGAAGATCCCTTTTTTGTGATCGCTACTCAAAACCCACTTCATCAGATTGGTACGTTTCCATTACCTGAATCACAGCTGGATCGATTTCTGATGCGCATTCAACTGGGCTATCCTGATCACCAGGCTGAACGTGCTTTGTTGATGGGCGAAGATCGAAGGCAAATGCTTAAACAGCTTGATGCACAAATTACGCCGTTGAAGTTGCTTGAGTTGCAGCAGATTGCCAGCAAAGTCTTATTAAGTGACGCGTTGGTAGATTATGTACAAGCATTACTGGCCTATACCCGTCAATCAGGACAGTTTTACAATGGTCTTTCGCCGCGTGCCGGTTTAGGGCTTATTCAAGCTGCCAGAGCTTGGGCTATGATAAACGGTCGGGATTTTGTGATTCCAGAAGATGTACAGGCGCTTTTCCCTGGTATTGTGCAACATCGTCTCCAAGCACGTGAGCATTTGCCATCGACCGATTGGGTGAACGATATATTGCAACAGGTGGCCATTCCCTGATGCTGATGTGGCGTGAATATTGGCAGCGTTGGCGTCAGCACCAGCGCTATCGGGTTTTTATTTTCCCCAGTCGTTATGGATTGAGCTATTCCGTATTAATTTTAATCATGTTGCTGGGCGCGATTAATTACAACAATAGTCTGGGACATTTACTGAGCTTTTTGTTAGTGGGCGTGGGTCACGTCGCTATGCATCACAGCTATCGTAATGTGAGGCAATTGGATTATCAGCTTGGTCATGCTGAACCGACTTTCTCCGAACAGAAGATCCTGTTGCCAATCACCTTTAGCAACCAAAGCTCGCGTACTGTTCGACAACTTGAAATAGCTTATCTTCCCTCACCTTTAACTTCATCTTGGTGGCCATTTAAAAAATTTTCCCGCTATGCTTTGGTGTATAAAGCTTCCGCTATTTCGGCTCAACAAAGCTGTCTCTGTCAGATCCCCCTTCCCGCTCTACAGAGAGGATGGCAGGATTTAGGCCGACTACGTTTATCCAGTGTTTATCCGGTGGGTTTATTGTTCAGTTGGTTTTTTATTGATATTCAACAACGGGTGATGGTCTATCCCAAGCCAATCGGAAATAAACCCATGCCTTTTCCTTCAGCCATAGAATCTGCCGGTGTTTTACAACCACAGAATGGCATGGATGACTTTGCCGGTTTTCACCGTTACCGCGATGGTGATGCAAAACAACATATCGCCTGGAAAGCACTGGCTCGTGATGGGGTGTTACGTACCAAACAATTCAGCAGTCCATCAGGACAAAGTTTGCTGTTTCAATGGCAAGATGTTGCCGAACTACAGGACATCGAAGCGAAATTGTCGCAACTCTGTCAATGGATTCTCACTGCAGATGCAGCCGGGTTGCTGTATGGCCTTGCCATGCCCAATCAAGTTATTGAGCCCGATAGCGGTGATCAGCATCGGCATGAATGTTTACAGACATTGGCGTTATATGGTCAGTAAAAAGCCTGTTATTGCACCGTCAAAAACAACTATCCACTGGTTAATGGTGACATTGAGCATTATCGCCATACCCCATTTTTTTTATCAGCCATTATGGGTCGCCGCAATTTTCACGTTGATGATGGGCTGGCGAGCAATGAACAGTTGGCGTAGATGGCCATTACCGGTCGATAAACGCGCATTAAAAGTGTTACATTCCTTTTTTGCCGTGCTGACTATTGTATTAGTGTTTTATAGTTATGGAATAACCATAGGGCGTGATGCCGGCGTGGCTCTCCTCACCACGATGGCCGCTTTCAAAGTCGTTGAGGTTCGCAGTCTTCGCGATATTTATCTCAGCTGCTTCATGGGCTTCTTCTTGGTTATCACACACTTTTTCTTTAATCAAAGCATTCCTATCGTCGTATTAATGCTCGTCAATGTGATCCTCCTTATTTGTTGTCTGATTACGGCGAATGAATCTGACAGTTCAATTAAACACCGGCTTAAACAATCCAGCATAATCGTCCTGCAAGCTGTGCCATTGATGTTACTGTTGTTTGTACTTTTCCCACGCATTTCCGGTCCGATCTGGGGACTGCCTAACGATGCGATGGATATTCCGGATAGTCTGCCTGACAGCATGACATTGGGCGAAGTACCGCCACAAAATAATGCGATAACGGGCATGTCAGACAATATTACGATTGGCAATATCAGTCAGTTAATTCAATCCGACGCCATCGCTTTTCGAGTCAAATTCGAGAACAACCAATTTCCTCAACGGCAAGATCTTTATTGGCGCGGTCCGGTGTTATGGCATACCGACGGTAAGCGTTGGTTACCGTTAACTGAAAATCAAAAACGTCATGAAACCACATCCAAAATTCATGTGACTGGCAACGCTTTATCCTACAACATAACACTGGAACCTCATGACAGACGGTGGTTATTTGCCCTCGATTTCCCCACCAAATATCCGCAAACCATGCAAACCCGGCTTAGTGCAGATGGTGGATTAAACAGCGTTGAAGCTATCAAGCAACGTGTGCAATATCAGCTGAGCTCCCATACTGACTATCTTTTTAATCCAGACAGCGATCCCAACCTGCGATATGGATTAAATTTACCAGATGATCACCATCCAAGGAGTCAGCAATTAGCCAGACAGCTGCTTGAAAGCAGTACATCAAAAACCGCTTATATAGATGCTGTTCTCGATTATTTTCATCAGCAAAATTTCAGCTACAGCTTGTCTCCTCCGGCTTTGCGTGGCGACACCATTGATCAATTTCTGTTCGAAAGCCGACAGGGTTTTTGTGAACACTATGCTGCCAGCTTTACGGTATTAATGCGTGCTGCCGGTATCCCTGCTCGAATTGTAACCGGCTATCAGGGTGGTGAGATTAATCCTGTCGATCAGATTTTGACTGTTCGTCAACGTGATGCGCATGCCTGGACCGAAGTATGGCTGCCCGAACAAGGCTGGATAAGGATAGATCCCACTGCTGCGGTTGCCAGTAATCGCGTGGATTTTGGTATCCGTGATTTATTGCCTGCTGAACGACGTTCTCCCGCAGCGATTGCCAACCATGATCGTTTGGTAGAAATATGGCAATCCGCCAAAAACAACTGGGATGCATTAAACAGTGCCTGGGATATGTGGGTGGTGAGTTATGGTCCTGAAAGGCAACTCGATTTACTTAAAAAACTGGGCATGCATCAGCCTGATTGGCAGAAAATGATTGCTTGGCTGGCAATAGGTATTGCGCTGATTTTCGTCTGGATCGCCTGGACAACATTAAGACAAAAGTCTGTCAGCAAGAATAAAGTTCAACGGGTTTATCAGACATTTTGTGGCAAACTGGCGCGATTCAATATTATAAAGCGGCCACATGAAGGACCGGAAGATTTTGCGCTTCGGGCACAACACGCGCTCCCTGAGTATCAACAGCAAATTGCTAGTATCAATCATCTCTATCTACATGTACGTTATCGGGGCGACACCATTGCAGAAGATTTTTTCCAGGCAGTGAAGCAATTTGATCCCCATCCTTGAATATTCAGTCTGTCCGTTTTGCCATTCATGGACGGTTATCGGAAAATAGTCTCATCAACATTATGTAGTAGAGGAAGACAAATGGCATACAGCAGCCCACTGTTTGAGCGCACACATATCTTGCTGGGTGATGCCGGTATTGAACGGTTACAAAACAGTCATATTTTTCTGGCTGGTATGGGAGGTGTTGGATCATTTACCGCTGAGGCGTTAGCTCGTATGGGTGTGGGTAGAATGACGCTGGTGGATCATGATGTGGTATCAGCCTCCAATTTAAATCGTCAATTGGTAGCACTGAACTCGACTATCGGCAAACATAAAGTTGAAGTAATGGCGGAACGTATCGCTGACATTAATCCCCAATGTGAACTGAAGCTTATTACTGAGTTTTTAACACCAGAAACCATTCCCGATATCATCGGCCAGGGTTTTGACGTCATTATTGATGCCATTGACAGCATGAGCAGTAAAACGGCTTTGCTGGAAACAGCATGGCTAAATCAATTACCGGTGTTTTCCAGCATGGGGGCTGGTGGCAAACTTGATCCCACTCAAGTGCGTACTGGCGATTTGATGAACACTTCCATTTGTAAACTCGCTAAACAATTACGTTCACAATTACGAAAACGCGGAGTTGGCAAAGGCATTCAAACAGTTTATTCGTTGGAGCTTCCGCTTCCCCCCTTACCCCCAGAGCCGGTCAGCCGAGGTAGAGCCAGAGCAGTAAACGGCACCGTCAGTTATATGCCTTCCATTTTCGGTTTAACCTTGGCAGGTTTAGTGGTTAACCATATTGTGGGTGATGCCAGACGTGTCTGATCCGCAAAATGTGGTGAATTGCTCTCTCATCTATCAACAACATCTGCAAAAACTACTTAAGCCTTATGGTATTGAAATCAGACAGGTTGAAAAAAATGAGACTATCCCGGGCAGTTTTTTTGGCGAACGTGAAGCCGGTCTGCTAGGCAATCAATTATTGTTACGTCTTGATACGCCTGTTCATTCTGCCTTACATGAAGCTGGTCACTATATCTGTATGGATAATCAACGTCGCACCACGTTAGATACCGATGCCGCTGGGGATTATGATGAAGAAAATGGTGTATGTTATCTGCAGATCCTGCTCAGTGATTACCTGCCAGATATCGGCAAAGAACGCATGATGCTGGATATGGACCGCTGGGGATACAGCTTCCGTCTCGGCAGTGCCAAAGCCTGGTTTGAGCACGATGCAGAAGATGCGCGGCAATGGTTAATCACTCATCAAATTATTGATGAAAACAACCAGCCCACATGGCAACTCAGAGAGTAAAATTCTTTCATTGCAGCCACTGACCAGCATGCTTATAATGCTCGTCGTCTTAGGGGAGTAGTCTACCCATCTTAAGGTCTGTTTATTCTAATCAACGATAAGACACAAACAGGCCCTAGTGCGTGAATCTGTCAACATACTTGTGTCCTCAAGACACATGGCAGCTTCGTGTCATTCTGATGAATGACATTGGCAAGACCTGAGGCAAATAACAGCTCCATAGGCGGGTAGCTGTTATTTGCCTTTGGTTTTCATCCCGCCTGAGTACCTCTTCATGGAAGCTTTTTTTGTCTCAACCACCACAGTCGCTCTGGCGGAAATCGGTGATAAAACACAACTCCTGTCGTTATTTCTTGCTGCACGTTTTCGTGCTCCCATTCCCATTATTTGCGGTATCCTGGTAGCTACCTTGCTTAACCATGGCCTTTCTGCCTGGTTAGGTGTCTGGATCACCGAATTTATCTCTCCTCAAACCGGCAAATTACTCATCGGCATCAGTTTTATTGCGGTGGCCCTGTGGATATTAATTCCCGATAAAGAGGAAGATGCCTCCTCTAACCTCAATCGTTATGGTGCATTTGTGGCGACTTTGGTGTTATTTTTTCTGGCAGAAATTGGCGATAAAACCCAGATTGCTACGGTTATTCTGGCTGCTCAATACCAGCAGTTTTTTATAGTCACTCTGGGTAGCACTGTCGGCATGATGCTGGCGAATGTCCCTGTCGTATTATTCGGTTATCAGTTGATGCAGAAATTGCCATTAAATGCCGCACGTTACGCTGCTTCAATTGTGTTTATGGTTTTGGGAATAATGACGTTGTTACTTTGACAACCTGCGTCATTCGTTCATACAGTAATGCTTTTATCATCTTTTGGAGAACTCATGAGCCAGCGAATCAGCTCCCCGGTCACCGAGTTATTAACACAGCACACCATTAACTTTGAAGTGATTGAAATTCCGTTGAGTGAGGATAAAAAGCCTATACGTAATCTGGAAGAATTGCTCAGCAGTCAGGGACGTGATCCTAATTCTGTCGTTCGCAGTCTTCTGTTTAAAACCGGCTCAGACACGTTTGTGCTTCTAGCAGTAGCAGGTGGTGGACGTGCTGATTGGGCGGCACTTCGCAAACAAGTTGGTGAAAAAAAGTTACGGATGGCTGAATTTGATGAAGTATCAGCAGCAACCGGGTATGTCGTAGGTGCTGTACCACCTATTGCCTTACCTGAAGCGGTTACCGTATTAGCTGATAACAGTGCATTTCAATTTGATCAGGTCATTATTGGCAGCGGCGTATTGGGCTATGCTTTAGCTTTAAACGCCAAGGATTTGCAAGAAATCATGTCCGACGTTCCCGTTAGCGACTTCGTTAAAGCTTAATTTAAATACCCACCAGCTGGCGATCTTCGCCAGCTTCACCTCTTGCTTTCATCCAGCCCCCTTGCCTGGCGCTTATATATATCAGTATTATCTAATTAAGATATTTCTAAATTAGAAAACACTGATATAATTGCCTGAGAATTTTTGCAAGGATCTTTTTAATGAGTACCCATTCTGAGCCTGTAACGGGTTTGCACGACATTCAAAGTCATGCAAAAGCTGCCGCAGATTTGTTAAAGCAAATGAGTAATGAACATCGGCTCATGCTTTTGTGTGCTTTGGGTAATCAAGAGCTTTCGGTCGGCGAGCTTAATAATCTGGTCCCCCTGAGTCAATCGGCGTTATCGCAGCATCTCGCCACCTTACGTAATGCGGATTTGGTGACCACCCGGAAAGTTTCTCAAACGGTTTATTACCGACTCAACGGTGATGCCGCGCTGCGTATTATTGCCGTGTTGCAATCACTCTATTGTCCTGAATACCAATCGGCTTCATGTGGAGAAAAAACATGACTTATTCCATCGAAAAACCCAGCAGTGTCTTTATCACTGATACGCCCACCGACTTATGTGTTGTCGATGTCAGAACCAACGCCGAGGTAAAAGCAAAAGCCTTCCCCGGTGCCATCCATCTGCCATTACACAACCTCACTGTCGACAGCTTGCAAAAGGCGTTAAAACAACGAGCAATAAAACCTGAAAGAATTTTCCTGTTATGTCATTCCGGGCGACGTGCTGAAACTGCTGCCAAACAATTAGATGGTCATGTAGATTCAGCTCTGGTTGTCATTGAAGGAGGCATTGTGGCGGTTGAAAAGACAAATCCTGACTGGGTAATCACCCAGGGTAAAGCTATCTCCATCGAACGCCAGGTTCGCATTGCTGCGGGTGGTTTGGTATTGGGCGGAGTAATTCTTGGATTTGCCGTGCACCCGGCCTGGTTTGTCTTGTCAGGCTTTGTCGGTGCTGGCCTGATGTTTTCAGGAATTACCGATAGTTGTGCGATGGGCTTGGTCATCTCAAAAATGCCCTGGAATAAATAACCCACGATGTTAGTGATCATTGGCATTGTGATTGGCTTACTGCTGGGACTCACTGGAGCAGGTGGATCGGTGTTTGCGGTGCCATTGCTGATGATGCTGGGAGATTTTTCCATCCATCAGGCCATTACATTATCTTTAGCTGCCGTTGCGGCAGTCACGTTATATGGCACTGTCCGTAATTTGACCAACCAAACCATACTATGGAAACCAGCTGCTTTATTAGCCTGCACTGGAATACTGGGAGCACCGCTGGGCCAAATGTTAGCGACAATGATGAATGAAATGCTGCTGGCGATGGGGTTCAGTCTGTTGGCGATTATCATCGCTGTACGCATGTGGTTTACGGCAACCACCATGCCGGAAGCCAGTAAAATTGTACGTAGCAGTCATTTATCTCTGGACAAAGCAAAAGGTGTGCTGTGTAGGTTCAGTCCTAACGGGGAGTTTCAGCTGCGGCCAAAGTGTATGAGTGGATTATTGTCAGGAGGCTTTCTGGTCGGCGTTTTATCCGGTTTATTCGGGGTTGGTGGTGGTTTTCTGATTATCCCATTACTGTTGTTATTAAGTCAGATCAGCATGATACAGGCCGTCAGTACCTCTCTGGTGGTCATAACGCTGATTAGCTGTACGGGTTTTATTTCTCATCTGGCATTTGGGGAAATTCATTTTTTGCCTTTTGCTTCATTGGCATGGCTCATCATTGGAGGATTATCAGGCATGTATGTAGGACAACTTATCAGCCACAGGATTGCCAATGCTCAATTACAGAAAACCTTTTCAATCGGTCTATTGCTGGTAGCAATAACACTGTTTTATCTGCAAACAACATAGGAGCTTGCCTTACCATGTTATTCAGACAACTATTTGAAAAAAATTCATCGACCTATACCTATTTGATTGCAGATGAGCACACCAAAGAAGCGTTATTAATTGATCCGGTGGTTGATGAAACGGAAGGCTATATTCGTTTATTAAACGAACTTGGCTTAACGCTAAAGGTAGCGATGGATACGCACACGCATGCAGATCACATTACGGCACTTGGTAAACTGCGTGAACTTACCGGGTGTGAAACCTATATGGGGCAACAAGCAAATTCTTCTTGCGCGAACAATAGTTTTTCCGATGGCAGTAAAATTGTTGTAGGTAAAATCATCCTGTCCGCCATACATACACCTGGGCATACGGATGATTCTTACTGTTTCCACATAAAACACGCAGGACAACACTATCTTTTCACCGGTGATACCCTACTGATTCGTGGCACTGGCCGCACTGATTTTCAAAATGGCAGCGCTACTGACCAGTACAGCAGTCTGTTCGATAAATTATTGAAATTTCCTGAGAATACCTGGGTGTATCCGGCGCATGATTATAAAGGCTGGATGATCAGCACTATCGGTGAAGAACGCCAGCATAACCCGCGTTTACAGGTAAAAGATGTTGTTGAATACAAACAAATCATGGATAACCTGAACTTGCCTAATCCAAAAATGATGGATGTCGCTGTACCTGCCAATCGCGCTTGCGGCAACCTAGCCTAAGGAATGCTTTCGTTCGCAAGCAGCTTATTAGATCTTAAGCTGATTGAATGCAGTTACGTCCCTTCTGCTTAGCCTGATAAAGCTGTTTATCCGCCCTGTTGATTAATTCATTATGTTGAACACCTGGTGCGGGAATCATCGTACTGACACCCAGACTAATGGTAAGTAATTGACTCACTTTGGAATGCTCGTGAACGATTTGTTTTTTGAAAAGCGCCTGACGGCAACGCTCGGCAATTAACCAAGCGGCATTTTCATCAGTTTCGGGTAATAGCATCACAAACTCTTCACCACCAAACCGTCCAAAAAAATCACGAGCCCTGGCTGCGACAGTATTTAACGTTTGGGCGACTTGTTTTAAACAGTCATCACCCTGTAAATGGCCGTAAAAATCGTTATATTCTTTGAAGAAATCGATATCGATAATAATCAAAGAAAGTGGCTGCTGATTTTGCCGCGCCTTTAACCATTCAGTTTCGATCGCTGCATCAAACATCCGTCGGTTAGCAACGCCGGTAAGACCATCTTTAAAAGAAAGCTCTTCCAGCTCTTTTTGTAATTTGAACAGTTCTTCTTCGGTTTTTTTACGTTCAGTAATATCAAACATAAAACCAATTAATGAATCGACGTCCCCATTCGCTTTGCGGACCACGTGAACCACATCACGAATCCAGACATAATCACCATTTTTAGTCAGTGCCCGGTAATCTGCTTCATGGTCAATCCCGGATTGGGACTGAGCGACACAATAGTCCACCACCCACAGACGATCTTCCGGATGCATACGATTCGCCCAATCTTCAACTGACTTCCAGCTTGAAGGTTGCCAACCAAGTAATTGCTCAATTTGTGGGCCGATATAGGTGAACTGCAGGGTGCTCCAATCTATTTTCCAGGGAATAGCTTTGGTCGATTCCAACAACGTTTTATAAATATCATTTTCGGCGGGCATCTCTTTCGGCAAGTCGATCATTTCAAACCTCGTAAAAGCTTAAAACTAAAATTCACTGACAAGGTGATATACCTACTTACAGTATGAAATTAACGAATCTTTCTGGCACGAATTGCCCGCCCTTTCACTTTACCATCTGCCAGATAATTCATTGCCTGTCGTAAGGCAGATTTAGTCACGGCCACATAACTCGACATATCAAAAATATCAATTTTGCCGATCTCCGCTCCATCAAGGCCAGCATCGCCCGTCAAAGCACCCAAAATATCTCCGGGCCGAAGTTTATTTTTACGTCCGGCATCCAATTGAATCGTGACCATATTGGCTTGCAGTGAATAACTGTCATCGCGATCAAGAGAAGCAGGCACATCGCAGCGGCACGGTTTTTTCTGATATTTTTCGATTGCTAACATTCGCGGCACCTCAGCTTCAGCCACCAGACTCATGGCCAAACCCGACTCGCCGGCACGACCGGTCCGTCCAATTCGATGTATATAAACTTCGGGGTCGCGTGGCAATTCATAATTAATGACCATTTCAATCGCTTTGATATCCAGTCCTCGTGCAGCCACATCGGTGGCCACCAGAACCGGACAACTCTGATTGGCAAAGCGAACCAGCACCTGATCCCGTTCGCGTTGCTCCAAATCACCATGGATCGGTTGGGCATCAATTTTATGATTGCGAAGCCAATCGGCAACTTCATCACATTGTTTTTTGGTATGGCAAAACACAATCGCATTTTTCGGCTGGTAATGCTGAAAAAGCATCAGCAAAGTACTGTTACGTTCATGTTTTTTTATTTCATAAAACAATTGATCGATGACGGCCTGTTGATGTTGCGACTCAACGGTTACTCGAGCGGGATCACGTTGAATCGAGCGGCTGATCTGTTTAATACTGTCTGGGAATGTGGCTGAAAACAATAAGGTTTGTCTGGAGTCTGGTGTTTGTCCGATGATTTCCTGCATGGCATCAACAAACCCCATATCCAGCATGCGATCCGCTTCATCCAGCACTACGGTTTTAACTTTATTCAGTTTTAATGTGGACTTCTTAAGATGATCCTGAAGCCGCCCAGGAGTCCCCACCACAATATGCGCACCGTACTCCAGAGAGGCAATTTGCGGGCCTAAGGGCTTACCACCACATAACATCACCAGTTTCAGATTGGGAATCCCACGGCCCAAACGACGTAATTCCTTACCAACTTGATCCGCTAATTCGCGTGTTGGGCAAATAATCAGTGCTTGAACCGCAAAGAAATCAGGCTGAATCGTCTGTAACAATCCGATACCAAAAGCAGCTGTTTTGCCACTGCCGGTTTTAGCCTGGGCAATTAAGTCTTTGCCTTGCAAAATGAACGGCAGACTTTGCGCCTGGACAGCCGTCATTTGTTTATAACCAAGAGAGTCCAAGACAGCCAATTGTTCAGCGGGTAATTTCAGCGAAGAAAAATCATTTACAGACATGAGGAACTTTAAAGAAGGAAAGGATAGCGCGCATGATACCAAAAAGCCCGCTGAAACATTGCTTTACCTGTCCGTTAATGAGCCTATTGAACCAACAAATTGCGAAATAGTCTGATTATTGTCAATCAACCAACTGTGGAGGAATGGCTATGTTATTCATAAACCATCGGATTTTACCGGTCATAACCGCCATCGTGATTGGCTTGCCAATGGCATTACTGCCCAGCGAAAAATCTTATGCAGATAGTGCGGTGAGTGTGCAAATTGGTCAGCATCTCCACAACCGGCATCAGCATGGAACCTATGGCAATCGGTTTTACCGGCATCCATCTGGCGGCATTATCGGCCATCGTTCATTTGGTCTGGATCCCCGCCTGAATCATTTCAGGCAACCGCGTTATAAGCCGTATTATCGACATTATGATACGACTCGACCACGTCACCGTTCGGGTTATTATGGATTTAGTAGCAGTAGTATTACCCTGCTCGCGCCCATCATCTATTCCCAGAGTTATCAAAGCGGTCAACCGATCCGTCGTTATTCATCCAACACACCACAAACAACTGCGCCTACTTCAACGATTTCACGGTATGCGAATGTTGACGGCTGGCAAGCTTTGTCACGTTATGAATCAACAACGGCTATTAATGCCTTTAAGGCACAATCGAGCAAAGATCCTAACGCATCAGTCCCCAAAATTGGGTTCGCCCTGGCAACGGCATTGCAAGGTGAAGCTGATAAAGCCCTTTGGGCATTAAATCTGGCTCTAATTGCTGATACCAGTGATTTACGCTATTTCAGTGCTGATTCCGGTTTACAGTTAGTGCTCGATGATCTCTTACAAAATTACCCGACTCAACCGTTAATGTCTGCCACCCTGCATTATTTAAAACAGGATTATTCATCAGCTCAAGCTATGATTGAATCAGCGCTGAGTCAATGTGATAACTGTACCGGTACTCGAAATATGCAACGGCTAATCCAGTTACGACTTTAATTCATCAAACGCCCTGTTTAATCGTGAGTTTCAACAGGGCGTTTTATTAACAGCGAAGAGCTTCAGAGACTTAATGCTCTTCGTCAAAATCCTGTTTATTTTTTGGATTGGCTTTCGAAGATTTCGAGCTCTCTGTTTTGTCTGATTTCTGCTCTAACTGAATAGCCGAGTTGGCATCGCCCACCATTTTTAATGGTGCTGGAGGCGCAGAGCCATCTTTATCCTGGCCGAAGTAAATCGTCATATGCGGGAATGGAATCTCTATACCAGCTGCATCCAGGTGCTGTTTCACCAGACGATTATAAGCCCGGCCCACACCCCACTGCGTACCAGGCAGTGTTTTGATGCGTACCCGAATATTCACCGAACTATCCGCCAGTGCGGTGATGCCATGCACTTCCAATTCGTCGACCAGGATTTTTTCGCGCTGTTCAGGATCAGCCATCAATTCTGCAAAGGCTTCACGCAGATGCACAATAACTTCATCAGTATTTTCGCGATACGCCACACCATATTCACCAACATGATAGGCAAATTCACGCATAAAGTTGGACACCGTATCGACAGATGAAAACGGAATCATATGGTAGGTACCAGATAAATCACGTAAACCTAACGAGCGAATAGTAAGTTTTTCTGCGGTACCGGTAATACCACCAGCCGTCACAATATCACCAGTATTAATGGCGTTTTCCATTTGAATAAACACACCGGTAATCACATCCTGGACCAGTTTTTGTGCACCAAAACCAATAGCCAGACCAAGTACACCAGCACCGGCGAGTAAGGGGCCAATGTTCACGCCGATTTCAGCCAGCACGATCATCACTGTCATGATAATCAAGGCTATGGCTGCCGCATTCCGGAAGATTGTCAACAAAGTCTTCGCTCTGGCAGTTGGCATCTGGTTGTTATCACTTGGGTTAAGGCGGTGTTCGATCCAACTTGCCAAACCGATCCAGATTGCCATAGCGCCTATGAGAATTGCAGCAACACTAATCAGTGTACCAATCGTATGGATACCTGCTTCTGAAGCCAGCCAGGCTGATAGACTGAAAATGCCCCAGGCATCCAAAATAATGGCGGCCACGACAACCACCAGCAGAATACGTAGCGTTTTATAAATGTTTGGTACAAAACCATTTACCCGTGCTTCAAGCATGGGAAAACGTGAATGCAGATCAGCCGAAACCTGTATTGGACGGCCAATGGTTTTAGCCAAAAACTTCGCCAGTAAACCACCAATCACTAACGCCAGGATGGTTTGGAACGTCGCTTTTAACATCATTGGTAAAGCGTCTTCTGGTCGCAGTAATAAGGCAATGGCCAACACGGCGAAATAGACAATACCTAATATGTGCCAGCTCCGTGCCAGAATTCCCAGAGTGACCCGAGAAAAACTGAACGTGGCCTGTTGTGCACGCAATAACAGGCGCTGTTTAACGGAAACGCGGTTTTGCATAATCACGATAACGGCATAAATGAAAGCGCTTAGCACCACCAGTACACTAACCAATTGACCGATCACCGGATTGATATTCAGATTGACCAATGGCACAACCAGCAACATTCCATAACCAATGAAGTTAGTCAGACGTACCAGCCAAATATGCCAGTAAGTTGCGCTCTCTGCAGAAATAGGAATTAAACGTAAGGCATCATCACGCCCGGCAAAAACGGTCCGTAAAATGACTTTGAATATTTCAATGGCCAAAAAGGCATTCAAAAAAAGCGATTGGCTGAGATTCATCTCACCATTACTGCCTATCGCAAATAAGGCGACAACATAACCGGTCACCCAGGCTAAGGTAACCGTTAGTAAATCAATAACGGCTGCCAGTAAAATAGCACTGAACTTACGAATAACCGGATATTCCCCATCGGCTTCAGCCCAATGATTCGCCCGGCTGAAAGCATGTCGTGCCAGACTCCGTAAGACATAAAACACGAGTAAAGTGCCTGCGATCACCACTAACAGGAAAAAGATTTCATCGAGTGCCTGTTGCCAATCAAATGGAGTTTCATTCTCCGAACCAAGAGCAGATAAAGCAGAAAAGCCTGCGCCTACCGTCGAAACAATTTCCTGAGCAATAGATTGTGTTTTATTGGCAATTTGTCTGGCAAAAGTCGGTTCTGCAACTAGTGCTTCCGAGCTGGCCTCTTCATTCATCCCCTCCGCTGCTTTAGCCAACTCGCGTAACTCTGTAATCAGTTTTTCACGAGATTGTTCATTTTCCAACGTATCAGCGAGGGCTGAGTAATGCCCTTCATTATCAGACGAATTGGCTGGCTCTGCCAAAACGGTTACGTTCATACTGAAAGCAAATAACAATGCCATCAATAGACTTGAAGCTAACTTCCTTTTCATATCAAAAATCCACACGATGCAGAAATCTCCTGTGTCTGATTATTATTTAATTGATTGCCAGCCAAACTAAAGGCTCAAGACTTAAGTGAGTAATACGCTTAAATTATGCTTCAGCTAAAGCTCAAAAATATATCGGGCAAGCTGAGAAGAAATAATGTCCCTTTTTAGGGACTCTAACAGGCCGAAAGGGTTCATGGCAAAATCGATACGACATCGAGATCGCCTTTCCGGTTGACCTCAATGATCATCCCTTCGCCCGATGAAGTGAATTGGCCAAGTAGACCTGATATGTTGACTTGATGAGTAATATAGATGCGAGCCCTGTCAGTTTTGTGCTGGATTATGTGTGTTCGCCAATCCTGCAAAAACTGTTTTTTTAAATGGCGATTTGAGGAGTGAAAAAAAGAATTTAACGCGATCAGTTTTTTAGGTGCTCCAAAACCCAATAATTCTGCCGTCTCTAGACAACGACACCACTCACTGGAGAAGACATCGGCCTCTACGATGCCTAGTTCACGGAGTTTTTCACCCATTTCGATAGCCTGTTGCCGTCCTTGTTCAGATAAATTGCGTTGGGTTTGACAATCGGTCAACTCAAAGCCTGCCGGGTCGCCGACCCCAGGAGCCAGTGCGTGACGGAAAACCACTATGGGCTCAGCTAAAGCAAGCATTGGAGGCAAAGCAAACAGGAGAAAAATTAACTGACGATACGTCAATATCATTTTGTATAGTGCCCTTCCAATCAATTACTCATTGAGATTATGACTTAACAACGTTAAGTTGTACCTCAGTTACACGTATGATTCCAATTAAATCCATACAGTTCATTTAATGAATCATATCAGCTGAAACGGAGCCTATATGCCCAGCAAATCCATGCCTCGAAAGTTAACTCTGGCCTTGCAGTTTTGGTTATTTCTGGGCCTGGCAGGAGCCGTTTGGGAACAACAATGGCTCAACGTCGCGATGACGACCGGCATTATCATCCTCACCCTATTCCCCATACTTCTTGCCAAAAGGTTCAATGTCAATGTGCCTTCCGTGTTTCAACTGATGGCTATCGGTTTTATTTTTGCATCCATTTTTTTAGGCGAAGTACATAGTTATTACACCAAGTTCTGGTGGTGGGATATTGCGCTGCATACCACCTCAGGATTCTTGCTAGGCATAACGGGCTTTTTACTTGTGTATTTGATAAATGAAAATGACAGTTTACAAACGCAAATGCAGCCTGGATTTGTGGCGTTTTTTGCGTTTATGTTCGCGTTAGGCATGGGCGCTTTATGGGAAATTTTTGAATTTTCGATGGATCAGATTTTCGGCACCAACATGCAAAAACCCATGTTTGGTGATCATTCGGGCCTGACGGATACCATGTATGATTTAATTGTCGATGCGATCGGTGCACTGATTATTTCAATATTGGGCTATGGATATTTGAAAAAAGCACAGGCCAAATCCTTCCTCGAACGCTGGATCTGGGCATTTATCGTAAAAAACCCCAGATTGTTCAATAAACATAAAAAATCCTCTTACAAATCCAAGTTACCCGATTAAATTTTACCAGCTTGTGACATCTTCCCTAACAAATCAGGATTAACTCTGATGTGCTTTTCCATCTAGCATTCTAGTATGCCCTGTTGTTGCTGATAATCAGCTACACCCTATCTGGAGTCTATATGTTTAAGCGACCTTTTGTTTTCTTGTCACTATTATTTTTTGGTTCGCTGCTTATGTTTTCGCTGAGCGCCTGTGACCAAAATGATGATATTCCGGCTATGGATGCTGCACCAATTGCAGATGAACCGGTCATCCCGCTTTGGCTCGATGGACAAGTTGACATGTCACCTCAAGAATGGCTTGTTAAACGTAGTCGAGCAGAAGTAAAAGACGAACAAGCTGAAATAGAACGTGCCGCAAAACTTTTAATCACTGCTGCCGACAGATTTGACGAAAGTCATCGAATGATTGCCAACCGCTCAGCACAGCTTGAAGATATGCTACTTGAACATCATATCAACGAAACCGCTGTAAATCTTCTCGAATGGTTTAACAGGCTGCCAACTTTGCAAACCCCACACAGTTTCTCGGCACTTTGTCAGTACTATTACAATCTTCGCACTCAGGGAAAAACCGAAGACGAAATCATTCAAAACTTGTTACGTCTATAAACCGCTCAATTGACAAGACCAACTCACCTGAAGCTTACCCCGGCCTGAGGCGTTAATTCGGGCATCAGATCGATGCCCGAATATTTCATTGTAAATTTAATATGTCCAAGTAACAGAGCCTGTGGCATTTCTTGATGCGCCATAATTCGCCCACACTGGCACACTGCTTTATAATTTTTAAACATCTGCTTTTCTTCCCTCAGAAAAGGGCCATTCGGTTTATTGCTTACATTGGAATCTATGACATCTTCTCAAGCGAACAGCTATTTCAGTTTGATCCGAAGCCAGTTTGGTTTGCTGGCTATTGGTTTTATTGCACTGTTTACAGGCAACCTTGGCCAGAGCTTTTTTATCGGCCTGTTTCAATCAGATATTGCCAACTCATTAAACCTGTCAACGGGTGAATTTGGCGCGGTATATGCTGCTCTGACCATGACGAGTGGATTTCTGGTATTACATTTTGGCCAAAAACTGGATTGGATCGCGCCGAGACGTTATGCCTTGTTAGTGCTGACAGCATTGCTTACGGGGGTGATTTTATTGACCACCTCTCCCTGGTTAATTCCAGCCGTTATTGGTTTGGGTTTAGTCCGCTTATGTGGTCAGGGCTTAATGACCCATTTTGGCAGTACTCTGGCTGGCCGGGAATTTACTGTTAACCGGGGTAGAGCTTTAGGTTTAGTCAGCCTCGGCATGCCATTGGGTGAAATTATCTTAGCGCCGATCATCGCTTTATTACTGGGTTGGCTGAGCTGGCAGCAAATCTGGTGGGCTGTGGCTGTGGTTATTTTTTTGATTTGGTTATCTCTACTCTTTATGGCCCAATGGCCGGATGCACCCGAAATCAAACGTGACAGCAGTGGCAATAAAATTAAGGGACCCAATCCTATGCTGGAAAAGCGTTTCTGGCTGATTATTCCGTTGACGATGGCCTTGCCAGTGACGCTAACCGGTATTTTTATCTATCAGGCGCAAATGACGACAGATTTAAATGCAACAACCACTGCTTATGCATTAGGTTTAACGTTAATGGGAATTGCCCGCTTCCCGGGAGCATTACTTGGGGGTCGCTGGATAGATGAATTAGGTGTTGCTCTGCTAGCTCGACTTTATCTGGCTCCTTTTGCTTTAGCGATTATTGTGGCGGTATTGGCGGGCGGCAACGCCGGCATTTTAATTCTTATGGTGGGTGCCGGTATTTCACTTGGCATGTCTTCACCTGTGGTTGATAGCCTGTTGGTAGTGCTCTGGGGACGTGAACACCTGGGGCGTGTACGCAGTGTGAAATCAGCTTTTATGGTGTTTTCAACTGGACTGGCTCCCGCAGTGTTGGGCTTTTTAATTGAGGATGGTGTTCAGTTTGAAGCAATCTTAATAGGAATGCTGATTTTCATGTTAATAGGGTGGCTACTGGCTTTAACACCGATACGTGAGGCGGAGAAACTTTACGGCGATCCGTTTAATTAACATTAAAGTCCATGGTTGATGGGCCGCTAACCATTGCGTAGTTCCATTTGAGGACAAGAAAATGACGATTAATACTGCTCCGTTTGGCCAAACTGTCAGTTCAATGGCAAAAGATCCTGTTAATAAGCAGGAGAGTCCGTTTGGTCAGCAAGTTTCCGTTTTGGCTCAGGAAAAAAAGTTTTCAGTATCTGAATCCAATAGCAAGCTCAATTTATCGATCCTTCAAGTCTCTTTTAATATCAGTGAAGGCAATGCTGATGGTGCCATGGCCCTGCTTTACAAAACGGCTTTGGAAGGTATCAATGATTCTCTAAAAGCTGAATTTGGTGACAATGCGATCCAAAAAGCTTATGAACAGGGTATTGATGTGTCACCGGAAGCCACCTCAGAACGCATTGTACAAATGAGTACGGCTTTTTTTGATGCCTATTACAGCTCCCGCCAGGATATGCCTATAGATGAGGCACTGGAATCCTTTGTTAAGGTGATAGGCAGCGGAATTGATCAGGGGTTTAAAGAAGCCCGCGATATTCTAAGTGGGCTGAAAGTACTCGAAGGTGATATTGCCAGTAATATTGATAAAACCTATGACTTAGTTCAACAAGGACTGCAGTCGTTTATCGAAAACTATCAAGCTTCCGCATCAGCTTAATCTATCTTTATCGCCTCTCTTCTTGGGAGGCGATTTAATCCAACTCAAACTTTCCCGCCCTTGAGTTCTGTGTCATACCCGCCATACTCTGTTTTAATATGCATTCTGGGTTGCGCTTAAATACCCGAAACGTCCCGTGATTCAGCCACAGGAGAGAAACATGAATAAAACGCTAATCATTGGTGCCAACGGCCAAATCGGCAAGTTGCTTATTCAAATGATGACTGAGCAGAAAATGCCGGTTAAAGTCATGCTGCGTAATGCAGATCAGACTGACGAATTTGAAAATAAGGGCGCTGAAGTCGTCATCGCGGATTTAGAAGCCGAACTGCCAGATGATGCCTTCGCTGATTGCGATAAAGTGGTGTTTACCGCTGGTTCGGGCGGTAAAACCGGCGCTGATAAAACAATTCTGGTGGATTTATGGGGCGCCTGTAAGGCGATTGATAAGGCCAAGCAACATAATATCAAACAATTTGTCATGGTCAGTTCACGTGATGCTGGCGATCCTGAACACGGAACTAAGGCTATTAAGCATTACAACATCTGCAAATATTTCGCTGATAAACATCTTATGGAAAGCCATCTGCCCTACACTATTCTGCGTCCAGGCAGATTAACCGATGGGCCATTAACCGGAAAGATCACAACGACACGCCCTACAGATCAAGCCCAAC
The DNA here is from genome assembly GCF_020447225.1 of Methylophaga pinxianii. Classification (GTDB taxonomy): domain Bacteria; phylum Pseudomonadota; class Gammaproteobacteria; order Nitrosococcales; family Methylophagaceae; genus Methylophaga; species Methylophaga pinxianii. The sequence goes on from NZ_JAJAEO010000189.1 coordinate 67,445, forward strand.
AAACTATATCCCGGGCCAATGTGGCTGCTTGCATTTTACAATGTCTGGATCATTCTGAAACAGTTAATCAGATTGAAGAATTATATGAGGGTGACATGCCTATCCAAGAAGCTTTTATAAAATCCATAAAGGGTCGGTTGGGTTAGATCAGCCAGCCTGTTAATGACTAAATGAAGCGGTTACTTGATCAGGTTTACCATACAGAGTCGCGACAGATTCTGAGTACTTTAATACGTTTACTCGGCGATTTTGATTTAGCTGAAGAAGCGATGCATGAAGCCTTTGCGATTGCATTACATAAATGGCCAATCGATGGCGTTCCTGAGAATCCCCGTGCATGGCTAATCTCCACCGCTCGGTTTAAAGCTATCGACCAGCTCAGACGTCAGGCACGTTTTGACTATTCTCTTGATACTCTCACCGATGAACTGGCTGCAGATGAAAATGTGTTGGATGAGCAGCAAATTGAAGATGATCAATTACGCTTGATATTCACCTGTTGTCATCCCGCTTTGTCCGAAGAAGCTCGACTGGCTCTAACGTTACGGGAAGTCGGTGGCATGACGACCGAAGAAGTCGCCAGAGCATTCCTGCAGAAACCTGCGACCATAGCTCAACGAATTGTCCGCGCTAAAAATAAAATTCGTGAAGCCGGTATTCCTTATGAAGTCCCTGAAACAGATCAACTAGCAGAGCGATTACAATCGGTATTACAAGTTATCTATCTCATCTTTAATGAAAGCTACTCTGCCAGCCATGGCGAGTTACTGGTTAAACATGATTTAGCCAGTGAGGCTATAAGACTGGGCAGGCTGTTAGCCCATTTATTGCCCGAACCAGAAGTAAACGGTTTGCTTGCCTTAATGTTGCTACAAGACTCCCGACGTCATGCCAGAGTAGATGCTGATGGAGAATTGATTACGCTTGAAGAGCAAGATCGTACTTTATGGGATCAACAACAAATTCAGCAAGGCTGTGAATTAGTCATCCAGACTTTGCAATCACAGCATTTTGGCGCATTCACCATACAGGCTGCTATTGCCGCTGTGCATGCAGAGGCTAGATCATTTAAGCAAACAGACTGGCAACAAGTCATCGGACTTTATGATGCGTTATTGCAATATAACGACTCTCCGGTTGTACGATTAAACCAAGCTGTTGCCATAGCGATGGTATATGGACCTGAGCAGGGTTTGAGCAGAATTGAGCGATTATTGGCGGAGGGAGAACTGCATAATTATCATTTAATCTATGCAGCCAAAGCCGATTTATGCCGACAACTGCAACAATTTTCTAACGCTAAAATTGCCTATCAACAAGCACTTGAATTAACGCAACAAGTGCCGGAACAACGCTTTCTACAACGTCGTATTGATACATTACCCATTTAAATTTTATCTAAGCTGAAATAGGTTGTTTTTCAAGTAGTAATTGGACAAATTGGCTTGCCGGAATTGGTCTGCTGAACAAAAACCCCTGGAAGAACTGGCATTGATGTTCTTGCAGAAAAATTAGTTGGGCCTCAGTCTCCACTCCTTCAGCGATCACCTTCATGTGTAATCCGTCAGCCAGTGCGAGTATAGCTCTAACTATTGCCTGACTATTGATACCGGTTTCCAGCTCACGAATAAAATGCTGATCAATTTTCAGTACATCCAATGGCAAATCCTGCAGATAGGATAATGATGAAAAACCGGTACCAAAATCATCCATTGCCAGTCTCAAGCCCAATGCTTTCAATTGATGCATTCTCTCAATACAAAGCTCACGATTTCCTATCGCAACATTCTCGGTTAATTCCAGCTCAATAAAATCCGGATTAACACGTGTACGTTTAAGTATCTCAGCCGTTTTGATTACAATGTCAGGACGATCAAATTCCACGCCAGAAATATTCACTGAAATTGGCACGGGTTCAATTCCAAGGTTAATAAATGATTTAACAAACTCACAGACTTGTTCAAGCATCCAACGACCAATTTCAACAATCAACATGGACTGCTCCGCTATCGGAATAAATTTGGCCGGTGAAATCATGCCTAATTCAGAATGATTCCAACGAATTAATGCTTCAGCACCAATGATTTGTTTACCACTATCAAATTTAGGTTGGTAATAGACGATGATTTCGCCCTTGCTTATAGCTGTTCTGAGTTCATGTTCAAGCTTAATATTTTCAAGTGCCGTTTCGGTCATCTCTGCTGAATAGAAACGAAAATTTGCCCTTCCATCATTTTTGGCATAATACATTGCAGAATCAGCATGTTTCAGCAAATCCTCTGATGTTTCGGCATCAATAGGATATATTGCAATACCCATGCTGGCCGTGGATTTTACTGATTGTCCCGCAACAACCGTTGTGGTATCCACTGCTTTCAAAACTTTTCCGGCAATCTTATTGATGAGCGCAGGGTTATCAATATCAGTAATCAATACAACAAATTCGTCGCCACTCATTCGAACCACCAGATCAGTAGTACGAATACTGTTCGATAAATGTTCGGCAATTTGTTTCAGTAATGCATCACCAGCAGCATGACCTAAAGAATCATTCACATTTTTGAAACGATCCAGGTCAAGAAACAAAACGGCCAATTGTTTTGAGTCACGTTTTGCTCTGGCGATTTCCTGCTGCAATCTATCATTTAAAACCAAACGATTAGGTAGACCGGTTAAACCATCAAAATGTGCTTGATGGAACAGTTTTTCTTCCCAAGCCGCATTCGATAAAGCCACGGCAATACGATCCCCAAAGTTTCTGGCAATGGTTTTAAGTTCTTTGCTGATGGGCGTGTTTTGCTGATAAGCAAAACTGATCGTGGCAGAAACATTTTCATTGATTACCACCGGAATAATCATAAAGTGCCAGTTCCCGGTCAGTTTTAATAGTTTCAGATAAACAGGTAAATCATCATGACTCTCGACTTCAAGCACACCTCCCTGTTTATTCTGTAAATCCGCAAGCTCTTCCGCTGTAAGTTCAAGTGATTGATCTAACAAATCAAAATGTTGATTATTACGACGAGTATGCACCGCTTTGATAAATTGTTTATCTGCATCGAATTTGGCAATCGATATCAAATCGCTAAACATAATTCCTGGTAGTCGGGTTAACGCTGTTTCAACGATTTCATCTGCATTTAATAAGGACAAGATCTGGCGATCAATTTCCGCCATGGTGGACTGAATTTCAAACTGACTGCGCAAACGACTTGTCATTTCATTAAACGAATCACCTAGAGTTTCAAATTCATCTTTACTTTTTATGTCAACCTGATAATCAAATTGTCCTTCAGCGACACGCTCAGTGGCTTTTTTCAAGACGCTTAGTGGTGAAAGATATTTGGCAATTAACTTGGTGCTGAGAAATGCCACAATTAACACTGTCAGCAAAACAAGCGGCGGATAAATCTTTGTGAAAAAGTCTATTGCATTAAGCGCAACTGATTTTGGTTGGGCTTGAACAATAATTATATGCGGTGAGGCGAACATATTGCCCAAGGGTGCTTGCCAGAATCCCCCAAGATAATCTTCGTTTCCGAGTTTGTGATTAAAGTTGCCGCTGAATTTGTTTAAAAACTCTGTCAAGAGCGGCTTGGGAAGGAATGTATTTGGTAATGAGCTAAACCAGGATTGCCCCACATCTGTCAACACCAGCAGCTGATTAATCCCAATATTTTCAAACTCCCATAATGTTTCAGGATGTAATTCAGCCATTAAAATCCCGGCATCCGGAGTGTTTTCGTTAAAGTTTAAGGCGATCCAGATTTGTTTAATTCCAAGCTCATCGCTATCCACCGGTTTAATAAGTGTTAATCCAGAACGTACTTTTTCAATCTCTGCTTCTGTTAAATATGGCACCATCCGAGTATCACCTAACAATGACGCTCTTTGGCCATTTTTAGTCATAATTGCCAAGTCGTTAAACTGTTTATGTAGTTTCTGATCCCTGAACAAATTCTGGTCACGTAAACCTCTGCTTGATCGTTCAATTCGGTTTGCCAATAACCTTAATGCACTTTCTGCCAACACGAGACGATCAATAAACCTTAAACCATAGTCTTTGCTACTGTTTTGCAATACGCTATAAGTTTGTTGGTACAACTGCTGACTGACTTGATGAAAAGACAAAACTCCTAAAATCACTACCGGTATTAAGGAAGCGATTACAAAAGACCATAAAATCCTTTGAGCAACCTTATTACGCTGGCGGGAGTGTTTTATCATCAAGTTGTGTCCGTCCTAAAAGTCCGCCGCAAGTCCAATAAATCTTCCATCACGCGCCAATATAATGTCATCTAGGCTATCTTTTTGAGATACCTGCTTTTTGGTCAGACCATCTTTACCCATGCTGTACAGATCATATTGCGTATTAATTGGATTGATGTTGCGATCTTTTCTGGAAGGCCCTCTGGATTGAGGCCAATTATCAGCAATATTTAAATAAACATATTTGTTATCCCACGGATCGAGTCCATTGTTAGGCAGAGTGGCGGCGATCTCCAATAAAGTCGCAGGATAACGATGTTTCTCCAGGTAGAAGCGTTCAATCACTGATTTAATGGCCACAAGTTGGGAAGCAGCCAAAGCATTATTAGTTTTATCAATATAACTACGGTAGCTTGGAATCGCGATAGTCACTATGACTCCAAGCACAGCGATGACCAACATTAGCTCAATTAATGTCATTGCCTTTTGTGAAGTGATGTTCAACTTCTTTAGCCCCACGGAAAACCCTTCTTTAGATTTACTTAGGTAATTATCTAATTATCTTCCCTGATAGACCCTACGAAATGCTAGCACGGGTAGTGTTTTAGATGAGGTATTGGTTCACAAATTCTGATTGCTTGAATTCAGTTAACTGAAACATTTTATGGTGCTTATAGGACATCTCCATAACCTGAATTAAGAGCAACTCCAGACAACGTGGATTTTCTGGTTATCGGCACAAATAGAAAAATCTGTATTTATTTCTGATTGTCGATTTTTCGTGTGCTTATTCGACTAATTGATAAGGCCAATCTTATTGGGTCTTTTTGAACAGGAGAAAGAGATGAACATTAAAACTGAAGTTGAAAAACAAGTTGAGACTTGGAAACAGGCAGTGATCAGTCAGAATATTGAAAATATCATGGCGTGTTACGCCGAAGATGTCCGTGCTTTTGATGCGATTGCAGAACTGCAATTTATCTCTCGCAGCAAATACCAGGCGCATTGGCAGCGTTGTTTACAAATGTGCAAGATGACGCAGTTTGAGATTGGTCAACTTGATATTCATGTGGATGGTGAGCTGGCGGTATGTGCTTTTCTGAATCAATGTGGCGGAATGGATGAAAAAACTGGCCAAGAACAGGTCGGTTGGGTTCGAGGCACTCAGATTTATCAAAAAAGAAACAGCCAATGGCTGATTATTCATGAGCATTTTTCATTACCGTTTGATATGGAAACCGGCAAAGCGATGTTTCATCTCACACCAGAATCGGCCTGGTAAGGAGCAAACCATGAAATTTATGATTTTACGTAAGGCTGATGCCAATACTGAAAACGGTGTGATGCCGAATGAAGCATTATTATCCGCCATGGGTGACTACAATATGCAACTGGCTCAAGCCGGAGTACTAAGAGCTGGTGAAGGCTTAAAACCGACCCGCGATGGAGTGCGTATTAAATTCCAGCAGGGCAAACCAATTATCAGCGATGGCCCGTTTACTGAAACCAAAGAATTACTGGCCGGTTATACCGTTATTGAAGTCGACTCCAGACAGGAAGCTATCAATTGGGCCACACGCTGGCCAGTGGAAGATGCTGATGGCAATGCTGAACTGGAACTCAGACAACTTTATGAGTTAAGTGATTTTGCGGATGGGCCGGGTTTACAGAAACATATTGAGCTTGAACAAAAACTCCGTAAGCAACCGCTTTCCACCAGCTCTTATCTATTATTTGATGGTAACTGCCGCGAGGCTTTTGAATTCTATGCCGAAGTGCTGGGTGGCGATATCGTCATGATGATGAGTGGAGGCGAATCGCCCATAGCGGATGAAATGCCTGCCGAGTTCGCTGACAAAATCATGCATATCTCACTTCAGGTCGGCAATTGGATATTGATGGGTTCGGATTGTCCGCCCGGCATGTTTGAAAAACCACAAGGTTTTCATGTTCAGCTTGCTTTTGCAGATGAAAATCAGGCTGAAACCACGTTTAATCAGTTGGCCGAAGGTGGCAATGTACAGATGCCTTTCGAACCCACATTTTGGGCCAAACGTTTTGGCATGTTGGTGGACCGGTTCGGTACACCATGGATGATTAATTGTGGTCAATGTGCAGTCTGATTATCTTTAATAGCCTAGAAAACTATTAATAAACCATCGGGAGATTCAAATGAAATATCTGGCTTTGGTGTATTACCAGGAACAAATCATGAATAAAATGTCCCAGCAGGAATGGGACAGCCTCAATCAGGAATGTATGGCTTGTGGTGAAAAGCTGCGAAGCAGTGGGCATATGCTGGATGGCTCAGCATTGCAATCGGTCGAGACGGCCACTACAGTTCGGGTACGCAATGGCAAAGTGACGGTTACTGATGGTCCTTTTGCTGAAACCAAGGAACAACTTGCCGGGTTTTATCTATTAGATGCTCGCGATATCAATGAAGCTATCCAGCTGGCCGGAAATATTCCACCAGCACGATACGGCAGTATCGAGATCCGTCCGGTGCGTGAATTGCAGACTGAGCAAAATAGCAGTGGTGGTCAAGGAGTCCCCTAATTCATGACACAAAAGATGCAAACCTGTCTGTGGTCTAACTGCAACATCAGACAATTAGGCGGGGGTTAAAGCGCATTTATCAGCAAAAAAACGCCTGCTGGCGTACTATAGCGCGCTATGCCAATATGGTCTGGAGTGTAAAATGAGCGATTTACCTGATTGTCCGAAATGTGATTCCGACTATGTCTATCAAGATGACCATATTTTAATTTGTCCAGAATGCTCTTATGAGTGGACGGCGGATACAACGACGGATAAGAGTGAATACTCAGATGAAATTCGCGATGCCAATGGCAATATTTTGCAGGATGGCGATACGGTTACAGTGATAAAAGATTTAAAAGTAAAAGGTTCTTCGCTGGTAGTAAAAGTCGGCACAAAGGTCAAAAACATCCGCCTGGTTGATGGCGATCATGATATTGACTGCAAGATAGATGGTATTGGTGCCATGAAACTGAAATCACAGTTTGTAAAAAAAGTCTGATCGATCGGTCATGCCTCAACAATTCAAGGGCTCTATAAGAGCCCTTTTTTTGTGTCACTTATTTATCCGCCAGTTTTTTCATGTTTTCATTGATTTTAAATAAGACGATCAATAATTCACACCATATGCGGGCTCCTACGGCACCCGCCAGCACAGTCATTATTCCCATCAACAAACTGCCAAAACCTCCCGCGAACATCATGCCCAGTCCAGAAACCAAAGCGGCACCTAATAATAACCAGTAAACCAGAGTAATGATTTTTGGGGTAAGCATGGAATCGAAAAACAAAATATCTTTCACGTACACCTCTCTTTCAGAATTGAACACCATGGAGATGACAGGTTATTCCCTCCATGCATTTAAAAAGGCTTTGTACACACCCTTTTTCATTCGACTATAGATAATCATATTGCTGTAAAGTAGACAAAAAGTATGAACTCAATGTCCTTCAACCTGCCTAAGCACCATATCAATAGCTAATGCGTATAATGCCTGTCTAACCCTTGAATTTCTTGACTGACGTCACGGAAAATGAATTGAAACCAATCATCACGCTCAATAAAACGCCAGCTGAGATTGCCCCAGCTTCACCGGAAAGCCGTGTGTCATTAAGAAGAATGCGAGCTTGTCATGAGTGTGACTGGGTTGTGGTCTTACCGGCTTTGCGCCCAGGTGAACATGCGACCTGTCCACGTTGTGGGCATATTCTGGTCCGTCGGCATTTTCGTCCCGCGCAACGCAGCATGGCCTTAGCCATTAGTGCACTTATTGCCTTGATATTGGCAGTCTCATTCCCCTTCGTCAGTTTTGAAGCCAGAGGTATTGCAAACAATATTGAGCTGACTCAAACCGCCACCAGCATGATTGGTTTTCACCAACCTTTGGTCGCACTGATTGTGGCCTTGACTATCATAGTACTGCCGGCTGTGTATTTAAGCGGTGTGATCTGGTTGCAACTGGGTTTACTCAGAGCAGATCCCTTTCCATTCAGTCGAGGCATCGCCCGCTCCTTATCACATATGCATCCCTGGATGATGGCAGATGTATTTATTATTGCTGCTTTGGTCAGTCTGATAAAAATTGCCGGTATGGCCCATATTGAATTAGGCGAATCATTCTGGGCATTTTGTGTATTTGCGATTTTGTTATTAATGACAACCCGCTCAATTGATGCCGATTGGATGTGGTTTTCGCTGGCTGGCGAACCACAGGCGCCTAAAGGTATTCATACTGGTGAAACAGCAGCGTCTCAAGGCTTGGCGGGTTGTTCAACCTGTGGCCTGATTAATGAACTCCCGAAATCTGGACATGGCCACTGTCGTCGCTGCGGTGAACCTTTACATCTGCGTTTACCCCATAGTTTACAACGTACCTGGGCATTACTGGCTGCAGCCATTGTGATGTATATTCCAGCAAATGTTTACCCCATCATGACGACCACCGTGCTGGGACAAAGCAAGCCGGCAACGATTATTGGTGGCATTATTGATTTGTGGCAAAAAGGCTCATGGCCCATTGCCGCTGTCATTTTTTTCGCCAGTATTTTAGTGCCTGTATGCAAAATGCTGGCTTTAGTCTGGCTGTCCTATGTCGTGCGTAAAAGCAGTGATCTGAGTGCTACTACTCGAACTAACTTATATCGAATCACTGAATTTATTGGTCGCTGGTCCATGGTAGATTTGTTTGTAGTCGCTATACTGGTGGCGTTAATCCGTGCTGGTAACTTAATGTCTATTACACCTGGTCCGGCAGCCTTAGCATTTGGCGCTGTGGTCATTTTAACCATGCTAGCGGCGATGACATTTGATCCACGTCTGATTTGGGACGCTCCCAAAACAGGCAAAAACAGCACCCCAAGGAAACTGTGAATGAGTGATTCACCTGTCTCTAACGACGAAAACCTGACTGATCAACATCGAGCAAAGTCTGGCAGACAGTCTCGACTTTCACCCATTTGGATCGTACCGATAGTGGCGTTCATGATTGGCTTGTGGCTTATTTATGATAATTACAGTCGTATCGGCCCCAGAATTACCTTAACCATGGCAAATGCTGAAGGTATTGAAGCAGGCAAGACCATGATTAAAACGCGCAATGTGGATATTGGTCAGGTTGAACAGGTGCGTTTATCAGATGATTTAACTCACACCTTAATCATTGCGCGTATTAACCCGGAGGCCGAACCGATGCTGGTCGATGATTCCAGGTTTTGGGTCGTTAAGCCACGTATTGGTCGGGAAGGTATTAGCGGATTAAATACAGTTCTTTCGGGCGCGTATATTCAATTACAGCCCGGTAAAAGCAGTATCGAACAACGTGAGTTTGAGGTTCTGGAACAACCGCCTATTTCAACTCTGGGTGTGCAAGGCTTGCGTATCAACCTCATCAGTCAACTCGGTAACTCTCTGCGTGTTGGCGATCCCGTCACCTATCAGGGATTTAATGTGGGTCGTGTTGAAAGCGCTGAATTTGATAGTGAAAAGCGAGAAATGCGGCATCAGTTATTTATTGAGAGTCCTTATGATGTGCTGGTGACCGAGGGCACCCGTTTCTGGTCCGCAAGTGGTGTCGATTTAAAACTCGATTCCGAAGGTTTTAAAGTGAATATTGCCTCATTAGAAGCCTTGTTAGGTGGTGGCGTTACATTTGGGGTGCTGGAAGATTTACCGGTGGGTTCACCAGCCCAGGCTGATAGCATTTATACCCTCTATGGTGATGAAGAAAGTGCCCGGCAGGAAGCTTATACACAATATCTGGAATATGTATTGTTGATCGAGGATACCGTTCGCGGGCTTTCAAAGGGTGCTCCAGTTGAATTTCGTGGTATTCGTATTGGCACAGTATCGAGTGTGCCGTGGAAATTTACCTCGCCTGAACGCAATGCCCAAAGCGGCTTCGCGATTCCTGTTTTGATTCGTTTGGAACCTCAGCGGTTGGGTGGTACTGAAAAAGTCGATATCGACGAATGGAGAGCCCGCTTTGACCGAATGCTCAATGCTGGATTAAGAGCCACACTCAAATCAGGTAATCTGTTGACCGGTTCATTATTTGTTGACCTTAACTTTCAGCGTGATGAAACCAACGAGTTCGTTGCCAGAACATTTGAAGGACATCAGGTTCTGCCAACCAGTTCAACCGGACTAGCTCAAATTGAACTGAAGGTCTCGAATTTGCTGGATAAACTCAATCAACTGGAAGTTGAGCCGATTCTGACGGGTATGGACCGTAATCTGGAAAGCTCTGAAACGATGCTGAAGGAAATCCGTGATTTGACGACCAGTATTCAGACCTTGGTCAATGCTTCAGAAACGCAGGAAATTCCTGCCAATATCAATCAGACACTGGCAGAAATTCGTACCACGCTGCAGGGCTTGTCCCCCGACTCCTCCGCTTATCAGGAGATGACCAATACCTTACAACGCCTGGAAAAATTGCTTCGTGACATTCAACCAGTAGCCAGAACATTGGGCGAACAACCCAATGCACTGATTTTTGATCGTCGAGATAACAGCGACCCTTTACCCAGAGCCCCCACTGAATAATCAGGATATCCCATGTTGATCACCCTCAATAAATCGTTCATTAGTTTTCTGTTTATGCTGAGTCTGGTGGCTTGTGCGTCCAAACCAGTTAATACGCAAAAATTTACTCTGCCTGATAACTCACAAGCCACTACGCAAGTTTCAGCCAATACTGACAAGGTTTTGGTGATTGGTTCGATAAAACTCGCCGAATTTCTCGACAGTGAACGCATTGTGCTGCAACTGGACGATATCACGCTACATCAAGCCAAGGAGAACCTCTGGGCAGAAAACCTCGAACAGCAAATCCGCCGTGGTCTGCGAAGCCGATTAAGTTCACAGCTTCAAAAGACTTTGGTGGTATCAGATAACCGCGGACTTAAACAGCCGTCATGGACCTTACAGCTGGATATTGAACAATTCCAGGGTCATTTTGCCGGTATGGCTATCACCAGCGGACAATGGCAACTGCTGGATGCTCAGGGGAACCTGATTACAATGTCGCCATTTACGATTGAAACCACTCTGACCGCGGATGGTTATCCAGCGCTGGTTCGTGCCTTAGGCAACAATCTGGACAAGTTGGCCGAAAAAATTGCTAACGAAATACCGCATCGGTAAATAAAAAGGGATGAAACAATTGTTTCATCCCTTCTCTCTATCAAACTTACTTAATCCAAACCTGTTTGGTATTCACAAATTCACGGATTCCGTGCGGACCCAGTTCTCGACCATAACCTGATCCTTTTATGCCGCCACTTGGTAGTCGTGGATCTGTTTTGACAATACCATTAATAGCCACCTGACCTGATTGAAGCTGCATCGCCAAATGGGAAGCCAGTTGGCTATTTTTAGTCCAAACGCTGGCACCCAGGCCGAACTCGGTGTCATTCGCCATTTCGAGTGCATGTTCGTGATCGTCGGCTTTTATCACCACCATTATTGGCCCAAAGGTTTCTTCACGAAACGCACACATTGTGGGCGTCACTTCGGTCAACAATGTTACCGGGTAAAAAAACCCATCAGTATCCGGTAATTCGCCGCCCAATAGACATTTCGCACCTGCAGCAACGGTGTCTTCCACCTGTCTGTGCAGATTCAATTGCAGATCTTTACGCGCAATCGGGCCAATATCAGTATTAGGCTGCATGGGATCACCCAGCTGCAATTTGCTCAGCCGTGTTAACAGTAAATCCACAAAGTGATCATAGATTTCAGCCTCGACAATAATCCGCTTGGCTGCAATACAGGATTGGCCTGCATTAATAATCCGCGATAAAGTCACCACATCTGCCGCTGCCTCCAGATCGGCATCTGCCAGAATGATGCTGGGATCAGATCCACCCAATTCGAGTACACAGGGTTTAATTTCACTTCCGGCGATCTCGGCTACTTTCTTGCCTGCACCACTCGAACCGGTAAATGAAACCGCCATAATGCGAGGATCTCGAATAGCTAATTCCACTTCCGGTGTTTCAAGCGGCAAATTCACCATAATATTTTCAGGTGCACCGGCCTTTAGAAAGGCATTGGCAATCGCTTGTGCCGTTTGCGGCACATGAGGATCATGTTTGACAACACAGGTATTACCGGCCATAAGAGCTGGTGCCAAATAGCGGAAAGCCAGCCATAACGGGGCATTCCACGGTAAGATACCCAATAATGTGCCTAACGGCTGATAGCAGACATAGCTTAATGATGCATCGGAAGCTAATTCCTCTCTGGCTAAAAACCGTTCAGCATTATCAGCATAGAATTCAGCACAAAAAGCGGCTTTTTCGACTTCGGGGACGCCCTCTTTGATGGGTTTTCCCATTTCTAAGGCCATCAATTGTGCCAAATCATGTTTTTCTGCACGTAACTGTTTAGCCACAGCTCTAAGCACTTCGCCACGTTCACTGAAACTGCGATCACTCCAGTCGGCAAAAGCGGCATTCGCCTCTCCGATCCGGGCATACATTTCGTTTTTATCCAAGCTCGGAAAACTGTCTATTTTGTCTCCGCTATACGGATTGGTTGCTGTTAACATCGGAACCTCTATTATTTAACTGGCAGATTGCTGGGCGCGCTCAATTTGTTTATCGGCTTTGGCTGCATTTTTAGGCTTGTTATCCAGGCTAATGAGCTTTTGTTTGCCTTGATCCGCTTTCACCACGAAGTCTCTATCCATGGTGAAGAATGACTCGCAGCCATCTTCGGTAATGTGGATGGTGTCAGAAATGCCACAGGTTTTGTCGCCATCAACACCCCACATCCATGGAATAATATGAAACGTCATGCCCGGTTTCAGCACGGCAGATTCCCCTTGTTTAAGACTGACGATATACCCCTCGTCCCAACTTGGGGGAAAAGCAATACCGATGGAATAGCCTGAGCGAGTTACCAGCCGCGCCCCGATATCATTTTTGGTAATAATGTTGCGGATCATATTATCGGCATCCGATACCGTCATGCCTGGCTGAAAATTCTTGTGCACGGCATCCAGTGCCATTTTCATAATCTCCTGAGCCTTATACATTGACGGGCTCAGCTTACCGAGAACAATAGTACGCATCATTGCCGTGTGATAACGTCGATAACAGCCGCCGACTTCAAGAAAAACATGTTCATCCGGTTGGACAATACGCCCCTCCCAGGTAGCATGACCTATCATGGTCCGTGGACCAGAAGTCACATATGGCATCACGGCTGGCGGCTCACCGCCAGCTTTGAACATTGCAGCGCTGATGGCAGCACCTATCTCATTTTCTGTGACCTCCGCCTGCACCGCTTCAATACCTGCTTGCATACCAGCTTCAGTGGCTCTGGCTGCATTTTGCATCAAGGCAATTTCCATCGGCGATTTACAGACCCTGCCTTCCTCGACAATGCCAAAACAGTCTAATAATTTACCGTCTGTTAGTGTGGTATGGATGCAATCCTGATGATAGGCGGGAAAGAAATAACTGTTCCTTTCATAACCAATACGTTTTTTGTCCAAGCCAAATTCACGTAGTGCATCCACCAGCATCTGAATGGCATCCCCGGTATCCGGATAAGGCCGGGTAATTTCTACCCAGGTCCGATGAATGACATTCGATTCTTCCAGCTTACGGGTAATCATGAACGGTTCATCTTCCAGCGGCACCACCAGTGCCTGGAAGAATGAGTAACCCGTAGTCTGATAATCCGTCAGATACATGATGTTTTCCGGATCCGAAATCACCACTGCATCCATATGACGTTCGGCAATACGTTCACGTAACTCGCGTAGGCGTCGCTCGTACTCTTCAAAGGGAAAAGTCATGTCATCGCGATGTCTCATGCGGCTTCCTCCATCTGCATGACTTTTTCAGTCACTTCCACCAGAATATCCAAACCTGCCTGGAGATCTGCTTGTGGCGTGGTTAATGGCGGAATCAACTTGACCACTCTTCCACCAGTGCCACAGCTCGCAATCATCAATCCGGCATCAAAGCACTGATTGACTATCGCCTTGGCGCGGTCACCACTGCCGACGTCTAATCCCAATATCATGCCTTTTCCGGTGACATTGATCTGAGAGTGCCGCTCAGCAAGCGGTGCCAATGCTTCAGCCATTTTTTGGCCATTGGCTTTTACCTCAGCCATTAACTCCTCATCATCAAAATAAGTCAGTGCCTGATCGCCGGCAATAAAGGAAATGTCCTGGCCTCTGAAGGTCCCTGTATGCTCACCGGGAGACCAATGCTTATCGATCTCCGGTTTAACCAAGTTCATCGCCATGGGCGTACCCATTCCACCGATACCTTTCGCCAGGCAAATAATGTCCGGATCAATATCCAAATCATCAAAACTGAAAAATGAACCGGTGCGACCTACCCCAACCTGAATATCATCGATGATAAGCAACGCTCCGACTTCTTTTGCAAGTTTTTGCAAGGCTTGCAGCCATTCCTTTGAAGCAACCTTGACACCACCTTCTGCCTGGATGGTTTCCAGTAAAAATGCTGCTGGTGGAGCAATACCGCTGGAGCTGTCCTGATAGATTGCTGTGAGTTGTTCGATGCTGTTCATGCCACAGCCTAATTCACAACCGGGACAAACTTCATCACAACCAAAAGCAAAATGTTTGACGTGATTTAACGGCACACCTGCCGCATTTCGGAAATATTGATTCGCCGTCGCACTCAAAGCGCCCAGTGTCATCCCATGAAAGCCATGACTGAAGGCCACAATATCCTGACGTCCAGTGACTCGTCTGGCGAGTTTCATGGCAGCTTCCACCGCGTTGGTTCCGGTTGGCCCCATAAATTGCATTTTATGCGGCATATTTCGAGGTTTAAGAATAGTATCAGTGAAGTGCTGCATAAATTGCCGTTTGGCGGTGGTATGCATATCCAGACTGTGGGTCACACCGTTGGATTGGATGTAATCCACCACCGCTTTTGTCATACGCTGATTGTTATGACCAAAATTCAGCACCCCGGCACCGGCAAAAAAATCAATGTATTCTTTGCCATTTTCATCGGTTTGCCGTGCATTGAGTGCCGTATCAAAGACCACCGGATAAACTCGGCAATAGGCTCGGATATCAGACTCTCTTTCTTCAAATATACTCATTAAATACTCCTCTTGAACACGTCACTGTGACGATTTAGGGCAGTTCCTCCGGAACAGGGACGCCAACTCCAACCAGGCGCGAAAACAATCGTGTGACCACAGGTATCAGACGATCATTGAAATCGTAATGTGGACTGTGACAGGGCACCTGATGCTCAGGCCCGTCATCACTGCCAATCAGCGCAAATGCGCCGGGGATATGTTGCAGGTAATAACTGAAATCTTCCGAGGCCATAATTGGTGTTGCTGTGACAAAATCCAGTGAATCTGCACCATTTACCTCCTGCCATAAACGTCGCATTTGTGTGGCTTGTAAGGGATGGTTAATTGTTGCATCGTAGCGGGGGAAATGTTCCACCTCAGCGACTACGCCATAACTTGCTGCAGTTTGCTGACTTATTTCGGTAATCAGTCGATATATCTCATCCCGTATCTTCCTGTCAGGGACCCTGATGCTGCCACCCAGAATCGCATTTTGTGGAATGACGGTTGGTGCACTGATGGCTTCAATAGAAGTCACACTGATAACGGCGGCCTGCTGAGGCGCTAATCGTCGACTTATGATTTGTTGCAAGTTGAGAGTAATGGCACTGGCCGCTAATACGGGATCGCGGCATAACTCCGGTTGACTGGCGTGCCCACCTTGACCATGCAGTGTTATTTTAAATGTGCCGTTACCACACATGACCAGACCATCCGGACAAAGCATCTGACCAAACGGAATTGCCGGCCAGTTATGCCAGCCATATATCTCGTCAACCCCATCCAGTGCGCCATCCTTAATCATTTCTCTTGCACCATGCCCACCTTCTTCGGCGGGCTGGAAAATCAGGCTGACCGGGCCTTTCAGTTGTGCTTCGTGATATTTAAGCCATTTTGCCGTCGCTAATAAAGTCGCAGTATGGCCATCATGACCACAGGCATGCATACATCCATCATTCATCGAGCTCCAGGCTTTTAACGTCGCTTCATGAATTGGCAAGGCATCCATATCACCCCGAAGAGCGATATGCGCCGCCGAACCATTGGGGTTGAGAATACCGACCGTACCGGTGCCGGCGCATGTGCGCCAACTAATATTCAGCGCGCTGAGAATTTCGCGCACACGTGCCGCAGTGCGATGTTCCTGCCAGCCCATTTCGGGATTGGCATGGAATTCACGGCGAATTGTTTCAGCTGTGGTGATGGTGTCTTGCCAGACATCTGACATGAGCCCTCCCCTGTTTTGGACCGAACAACAAAATTGTCGGCTGATCCGTTTTAAACCTTAATTAGGTTCACATTGTGTCTTTTTAGTGCAATTTGCAATGCCATTCGATGATGTTGCTTGATAATCAGCTTCAGACTGTGAAACAGCAATTGCTATGCCACTTGTGACTGGTGCTTCGTTGTTTTGGTTCAAAATAGCGCGATTTTTCAAATGGCACCAGCCAGAAGATGGCAACACTACCAATACTTTTCGATACTGATATGCCCTGGTTCACGACGACTATGTTTTTTAAGTCCGCGCTGCAACAATACAGCCATCGTGTCTTGCACCATGTCTGGATTACCACACAACATCACATGGCTGTCTTCATCGATGCGACTACCGGCACGTATTTCCAGTTTATTGTCCATGATTGCCGCTGGAATACGCCCGGATATTGCATAATCACAAGCTTCCCGACTGACCATCGGAATATAACTGAACTGGTGAGAATGCGTTTCGGCTACGTGACGAATAACTTGCTGATAGGCCAGTTCTTCCATGTATCTTACCGCGTGGACCAGGGTAATACGTTCAAACTGTTGCCAGACTTCAACTGTTTTAATAATCGACAGAAAGGGGCCAATACCGGTACCGGTAGCCAGTAAAAATAGTTTTTTGGCCGCGGGTAATTGTTTTAAGGTCAGAAGGCCTGCGGCTTTAGGGGCTACCTTAATGGTGTCACCTGCTTTCAGTGTTGCCAGTTTTGTTGATAATAATCCACCCGGTACAGCAATAAAGTAAAAATCCAGTGGCTGTTCATCTGGCGCATTCACCAATGAAAAAGGTCGACTGACTTCTTCACCTTCAATATCGAGGGCCAAACGAGTGAATTGTCCGGCTTCAAACTTTTCGATAGGTGCGTCAACCCTCAGCGAGTGCAAGGTGGATGTCCATTGTTTATTTTCTACAACACGGCCTTCATTCCACTTTGTCATGCATATCTCCAGTTGAGTAATTTAACGAAGCAGGTTTACAGCTAGAGACCATATCAATATCTGTGGGGTTGCAGCAAAATAGAATCTATTGACTTTATCCGGCTCAAAGCTGAAACACACTGGGCGAATTTGGCTTCAGTCTGATTGTTAGACGGTTTTGTATTATCATATGATGCAATAACATTTCTATGCATTAATGAGAAACTCCTATGAATTCAGTGCTGGATATGCAGGCGTTAAGAGCTGCGACAGTAAACTCCACTCCATTTCCTTTTTTCAAGGTCGAGCGTTCGATCCGGCAAGAAGTGCTGGACCAGATCATTGGTGATTTTCCAGACATTGATGATGGGGGCAGCTTTAACGTGGATGATGTCCCCGTGAATGCGGATTTCAAAGCATTTTTGGAGTCAATCGACAGCCCTGAATTCAGACAGCTTATTTGTGAAAAATTCGATGTAAAAGTGATGGATCTTCCAATGTTGATGACATTACGCGGATATTCCAGACAAAAGGACGGACGTATTCATACTGACTCCAAAACCAAGCTGGTGACTATTTTGATTTATCTGAATGAAAGCTGGGATGCGGCCAATGGGCGTTTACGTATTTTAAATAATGCGCATGATATGGATGACTATGTGGATGAAATCAGTCCCGGCCCGGGCTCATTGGTCGCGTTCAAGGTCACGGATAACTGCTGGCATGGCTATCCAAGTTATGAGGGTACTCGTCGCTCTATTCAAATCAATTTTCTGACCAGTGAAGCAGCCGGAAACAAACATCGTTTTTTCCACAGATTAAGCGCCAAAGTCAAAAACTGGTTAAGAAAACGCAAAGTGAAGGTGGCTTAATCAATGTCATATCTTCAGGACCCCCGCGTTTTATTTGCTGCAGAACGCACATTATTGGCCTGGAACCGCACCGGTTTGACGTTTATCATGTTTGGCTTTTTGATTGAACGCTCAGGCCTGTTAATTGAGGTATTATCGAAGGGTGAAAATTATCTGAACACCACGATGACCTTTGTCATTGGTCTGGCTTTTATCCTGCTTGGCAGTGTGACAACTGTATATGCTGCCAGACAATTTCAACGTGTATTAAAAACCCTTGGTGAAGCAGAATTTCCCAAGGGATATCGGACGCAATGGGGCGTCGTTGTAAGTTTAATTGTTGCGTTGCTTGGTAGCTTTTTAGCTATCAGCCTCTTTCTCACCTACAACTGAGTCCCATGTCATGTCTAAATGGTTATTGTTAAGTATTGCGATCATCGCCGAAGTTTTTGGCACCAGTTTTTTGAAGGCGTCAGAGGGGTTTACCAGGTTCTGGCCCTCTGTGGCTGTTATCCTTGGTTATGTTGTCGCGTTTTATTTTTTAGCTTTATCGCTGAAAGTCATCCCGGTCGGTATCGCCTATGCCATCTGGGCCGGCATTGGAGTGGTATTAATTGCTCTGATAGGCTGGATTGTATTTAGTCAGAAACTGGATGTGCCCGCCATTATTGGGATATCCATGATTTTAGGTGGAGTGGTGGTATTAAACCTCTTTTCCAATAGCTTGACGCATTAACCACATTCAATATTGGTCATGCTGAGCAGTCCGTCGTTACCATTATAGGGTGACTTGAAGATCATTCGCTCCTGACCTGATTACGATTTTTTTATGCTTTAAAGCCCAATGAAGGGCAAAATAACTTTCGGATTTTTTATGAGCTCGTCAGACCCATCGCAAAACAAAATTGAGAACGGCCCGTTAATGGATGCCAATTCACTGGGTAATGCATTGCGTTATGTTTTTGCGGGTCGCCTGGCGTTACCTGATGGACATCTTCCCGAAGCAAAACATGTTGTTCCGGAGGATTTTGTCGGTGTGGGTGTCACCACCTCTGAAGACCCGGCAGTGGATGATTATATCTTGCAGCAATTGACTGAACTGCAGATTAAACAGGTACGTCTTGATTATACTTATGGTGATGAAGGTGGGCCTGTTACACGTTTACTGGAGCGCTTGTTAGCCACTGACATTAAGGTCTTACTGCATTTGGTACAACCGTTTACCGAAGCACAGCAGATGAAAACCGGTAGCGCTCAGTTACGTTGGCGCGAATTTGTACAAACTGCTGCCAGTCGTTTTGGTTCACGCGTGTCAGCGATTGAAGTGGGTTCAACCAGTAACCGTCGTCGTTGGGCGGGTTATGATACCGAAAGTTTTTTTAATACCTGGCGTATTGCCTACGAGGAAATAAAGTCTCGTCATATCAAAATTGCCGGACCCAATATCTCCGACTTTGAGCCATTGCATAACATTGCGGTATTAACCCGTTTACGGCGTGAGAATCAACTTCCGGATATCCATACCAATAATTTGTTCAGCGAACGCGTCACTGAGCCCGAGCGTTTTGATCATCGTATTTTTGGCACAAAATTAGCCATGCGACTGAAGGTAAATCTGGTCAAAAAAGCGCGCATCTTAAAAAAGATTACCAAAGACTTCGGTGTGAAAGAGTTTATTTCACCTGCCGCATTCTGGACCTTGCCACGTATTCATCGTGTACTGGTAAATGGAGAGGAAAAACAGGCTGATTATTTAAGCCGATACCTCACGCTACTGGCCGCTTCTGGTGCAATGCAACAGGCATATTGGGGGCCTTTCATCTGCCATCGTGAAGGATTGATTGATGATGGCTATGAAACCTACCCGGACTTGGAGCGAATCACACACTATCGTTCCGTATTGGGTCAACGTCAGGACTTTCGTTTACGCCCATCCTTTTATGCAATGAAAAACTTTATCCGACTGATACCAGGCAGTTTGTATGAAGGCCCTTTAGCCACTGCTGAAGCCATTGAAGTCCACGCCTTTCGCAATAACGACAAGTTGATCCATGTGTTATGGACAGCCAATGGTCAGGCCATGCCCATGCATGCGTTATATGCCCCGACACAGTTGGAGAGTGCTGAAATTATTACCCGTGACGGCGTCATGGTTGTTGAAAAACCAGAATTTGTTACCGAAACCCCCATTTTTATGTGTTGGGCTGCTGGTACTAAAATCGAATTGAAGGCCAGTCCAAAAGCACGTGAGAGAGTATCTATCTATCGCCATGCCACGGGTCAGAATCTCTATGAATTTGAGCAGGATGGCTGGAAAGGCCTGCTATTAGCCGAGAATGCAGAACAAGCCACGCAATTAAAACAGAAGTTACATCCTGCTTATTTGCCTAAAGCAAAGGAAACAAATACTTTGCGGAAAGCACGTAACGTTATTTGGAGAATAGATGATCTGCTGGACAAGCCGATCGTTGCCAAAAAACCTTTACGTATGCCACCGCACAAATTGTTGTTGGATAAATTTAAACCCTGCAAATCCAAACGCAGTTGGAATGCTGCAGCCGAATTATTGCGCCGCGGTATTCCTACGGCCTTGCCTATCGCCTACTTTGAGCGTATTGACGATAAGAGCTTGACCGAAAATTATTACCTCTGTGATTTGGTTGATCATGATTTCTCTGCTCGAGAAATTCTCACTGCCTTTAATGAAGGGGCAACTGAATATCAAGGCGTCAACGAGGACGACCTATACCAGCAGTTAAGTTATTTTCTGCTCGATTTACATGGCCGTGGTGTGTTTTTTCGGGATCTGGCTGGTGGTAATATCCTGATCAAAAAGCAAGCTGACGGTAAACTGGATTTCACCCTAATCGATATCAATCGGGCACGTTTTTTTAATCGATATCTGACATTGCCTGAGCGCCTTTCTGATCTCACAAGAATCTGTAACAAATTACATTTGGCAGGTCGAGAAAAACTGGTGGGACACTACTTACAACATACCAAGTATAAGTTGCCATTTAATTTTCGCTGTCGGGTGCCATTTTACCTTTATGATTTCAAAGTTAAATTCAAGCGGCGCTATGGTCGTAAAGCCATTAAACGCCTGTTCAATAAACTGCGTGGTCATGAATAGAAATCGGTCACTTTTATTCAGCTGCAACTCGGCGTAAATTAAATCCTGCTTATCTTTGGTTTCTATCAGCTTGAATGGAAATCAACCACATCGTTAATCGCGATGAAAGACAGATAGAACCTGACGTTCTGTTAATCAGGAGGTGTCCGCTATGACGCTGGAAAACATGACTTTAGTCTGGGGTTGGGCGACTGCTCTCAATTACTTGGTCTTTCTCCTGTGGGTGACGATCTATGCGACGGCAAGCCAGAAAATTTACCGTTTGCACAGCCGTTGGTTTACCCTGAGTCAGCAGCAATTTTCCCAACTGCACTATCTCGGAATGATGCTTTATAAGTCAGCCATATTTTTGTTTTTACTGGCACCTTATATCGGTTTGAAATTTGTGCCATCATAAGCCTGCCTGTTTCAGGGTCTGTATAACAATCTTAGCTCCGGTTCTTAAGGGGTTATGATTGAAATTGAGGCGATTATGAAAGCGAACAGGCTCTGACACACCGATTATTTCCCTCAGTGACCCCAATAATGCTGTCAAAGTCTGACGGTATTTTTTTGTGCGTCTATAAATTTGTTGAATGGAGTTTTATTGTGAATACGCAACCTGACATTATCATTTCTGAACTCGATTACGAGCGTATCGACAACTTGCTACACGCTTCTGCTGGAATCCCAGCCAATATCCGGGCGGCTTTGGAAACCGAGTTGGAACGCGCTGAACTGGTTGCACCACAACAGATTCCAGCAAATGTTGTCACAATGAATTCAACTGTTAAATTCTCCGTTATCTCAAGTGGGATAACTTTTACGTTGAAATTGGTCTATCCGAAGGATATGGATGATTCAGGAAACACCATTTCTATTTTAGCTCCGGTTGGCAGTGCCATGCTGGGCTTGAAGGAAGGTGATGAAATCAGTTGGCCCGATGGTAATGGCGGGATATTGCAGGTCAGAATCGAATCTATAGAATATCAACCGGAGCGTGCAGGTGAATTTCACCGATAACTCCGATCAAATGCGTCTGGAGTTCAATATGCTTAAAAAGTGGTTGGTCCTAGTGTCGATTGTGTTTTTTAGTGCATGTAGTCCCGAGCAATCTGATAAGCAGCGTTTGATTATTGAAGGCTTCCCAGTCAGCTACAGTGGCACATTGCCCTGTGCTGACTGTCCAGGCATTAATTATCGGCTCAATTTATTTGCTGATCACAGCTATTATCTGCAATTACATTACCTGGAATCTGGCGATAATTCGACGTTTTACCAGCTGGGTCAATGGCAGCAACATACTGATCAGCTTAGGCTGCTTTCAGATGATCCGCAGCAAACAGCCTTTCAGATAGAGAAAGATGGCAATATCCGATTACTGGATCAGGAGTATGTGTCAATTAACACCTCACTGAACTATGAGTTGCAACGAGATGACACCTTTCAGGCGGTATATCCGGTCATGCAATTTCATGGCATGTATAGTTACATGGCCGATAGCGGAATTTTTTCTGAATGCCTGACTGGGCAACGTTGGTTTGTCGCACAGGAAGCAGACAATGCTGCGCTTGAATCGCTGTATCTTGAATATGCAGAAGAGACGAACCAAGCCTTATTGGTAGAAGCGACCGGTTATATTGAACCACGTGCCAATAGTGACACGGGCGTGATGCAGCCTACTTTGATCGTCACCCAAGCCGATGATATTTGGCCAGGGGAAACCTGCGGTAAATTAGGCTATAACGAAAACCTGCTTAATACCTATTGGAAGCTGACCCGGTTGAATGATGAACCTATCGAGGTGTATGAGCAGCAAAGAGAGCCTTCACTTATTTTGGCCAGTGAGGAAAACCGCCTGTCTGGATCCGATGGTTGCAATCGGATTATGGGGGGCTATCAACTTAGAGAAGATAAACTTAAATTCAACCGGATTGCCAGCACCATGATGGCCTGCCCTCAAGGAATGGAAACTGCACAAGCATTACATTTCATGCTGGAAAAAGTCCGCTACTGGCAAATTGAAGGTCAGCACCTTGAACTGGCCGATGTAGATGGAAATGTGATGGCTCGATTCGAAGCGGTACACCTGCAATAGCCATGCAATTGATTTTTCGTGCATCAAATATACTTGAAGCCCATATTCTCGCAGGATTGCTGGATACACACGGTATTGAATCCCATGTAGCAGGGCATTACCTGCAAGGCGCAGTAGGTGACCTCCCCGCCAGTGATTTTGCGCATGTTTTTGTGAGCAATGAAGATGCTGAAGCTGCTAAAAAACTCATCAGCGATTATGAAGATGGCAAATTTGCCGATGACGGCACTCGCAGCGATTAGCTAAGCAGCAAAATAGTTCTTTGCTTGCGCTGAATCAATATGAATCTGCTCAATAAGCTGTTCCAGATTGGCAAATTTATGTTCATCGCGGAGTTTTTTCAGAAAGTATACCTGGACATGTTCTCCGTAAATATCACGTTGAAAATCAAAAAGGTGGACTTCCAGTAACGCCTTATCACTTCCTGAAATAGTGGGCCTCACGCCAATATTGGCTACCCCGTTCACGGGTTCTTCATCTATGCCGTATAGTTGGACTGCATACACCCCATTCAGTGGCACTTTTGCCCGATGCAAATGGATATTGGCAGTGGGATAGCCCATTTTGCGACCACGTTTATCGCCATGTGCTACGCGACCACTCATCCGGTATGGGCGGCCTAATAATTTTTCGGCTATTGCCAAATCCCCATCCTGCAAAGCTTCACGAATACGAGTACTGCTAACCCGCATATTATCGATGGCAAAAGTATGCATATTGACCACCTGAAAGCCATGTAATTTGCCAAACTGCTGTAATAAGGCAAAATCACCTTGTCTATCTTTGCCAAAGCGGAAATCATCTCCAACGACGAGATAGCGCACATTCAATCCTTCCACCAATAATTTTTGAATAAAGGTTTCGGCTTGCATTTCCGCTAGTTGACGATTAAAACGTAAAACACAGAGTTTTTCGATTGAATAAGCCCGAAGTGCCTCCACTTTTTCTCGAAATCGCGACAACCGGGCTGGCGCTTTTTCCGGCACAAAGTATTCAAACGGCTGTGGTTCAAAAGTAATGACTATGGCAGGCAAGTTAAGCATATCCGCTTTCATGGCCAGTTGATTCAGCACAGCCTGATGTCCCAGATGTACGCCATCAAAATTACCGATTGTGGCGACACATCCTTCAGCGGGATCTGGCAAATTGTATAAGCCGCGGATGATTTTCGGCATGAACAGTTTCAGTGTAAAAGTAAAACGCAACAGACTAACGGGAAATTAGCAAACATTCCAGCGGGCACGTCAGCTTCGATTAACTTATAATGTGCCGTTAACGCGAGATTTGTACAGAGGCCTATATGGTGGCAAAACGCAAAAAACTTGATTATGAGGCGGCAGTCAGTGAACTTGAATCACTGGTAGAGCGCCTGGAAAAAGGTGATATCAGCCTTGAAGAGTCATTAAAACTCTACGAACGTGGCGTATTACTTACCCGTGATTGTCAGGAAGCCTTACAAGCTGCGGAACAAAAAGTACAAATGTTATTACAACAATCCGGCCAGTCTGACCTAGTGGATTTTGATCCAGATTCCGAGGCATCGTGATACAACCCTTTTCACTTTTTGACTGGATGCCAGTGCATCAGCAACGTATTAGTCTGGCCTTGCAACAACAATTACCCGACCCGAATGCAGTCGCGGCCGCCAGGTTAGCTGAAGCCATGCACTATGCCACATTAAATGGCGGAAAACGGCTGAGAGCCATGCTGGTTTACGCAACCGGAGAGGCTTTCAATGCCGACCTTGAAGCACTGGATGCAGCAGCCTGCGCTGTCGAGATGATTCATGCCTATTCACTGGTGCACGATGATATGCCCATGATGGATGATGATGATTTGCGGCGTGGTAAACCGACTTGCCACAAAGCCTATGATGAAGCTACGGCGCTTTTAGTCGGTGATGCGTTGCAAAGTCAGGCTTTTGAATGTCTAACGAATAACGATTTACCTGCCACTCAGCAAATCGCCATGGTGAAATGTTTAGCGCAAGCTTCTGGAGTCATGGGTATGGCGGGCGGTCAAGCCATCGACCTCGCCTCAGTCGGAAAGCAACTGAATCAATCGAATCTCCAATCCATGCATTTATTGAAAACCGGGGCGTTAATTAAAGCGAGTGTGCTTTTGGGGGCTTATTGCAGCTCAAATTACCAGCCTGCCGACTTGAAACATCTGAGTGATTATGCAGATGCTATTGGTTTGGCATTTCAAGTACAGGATGATGTGTTGGATGTGATTGCTGATACTGCTACATTAGGTAAACAACAAGGTGCGGATATTGCTCGTAATAAACCCACCTACCCGGCATTGATTGGGCTTGAAGCCGCGCAACAGAAAGCGCAATTGCTGGTTAATAATGCATTGGATGCACTGAATAATCTGCAAAATCAATGTTTAGCTCTGCGGGCACTGGCAACATTTGTCGTGCAACGATCCTTTTAATCACGCTGATTTAACATGACAAGCCTACTTGCGCAAATCGACTCTCCCGCCCAATTACGTCAATTAGAACGTAAGCAATTGGATCAATTAGCCGTTGAGATCCGAGAACTGATCATCGACAAAATTCAACAAACCGGCGGGCATATTTCTTCAAATTTAGGTGTTGTTGAACTCACTCTTGCTTTGCATTATGTGTTTAACACGCCGGAAGATAGGTTGGTTTGGGATGTCGGCCACCAGAGTTATGCACATAAAATATTGACCGGGCGTCGGGATCAGTTACATACCATGCGTCAGCCCGGCGGGCTGTCCGGTTTTCCCAAGCGTACCGAGAGCGACTATGACAGTTTTGGTGTAGGGCACTCCAGTACCTCTATCAGTGCCGCTTTAGGTATGTCGATTGCCGCTCGTGCCAGTGGAGAATCACGGCGGTCAGTTGCCATTATTGGTGATGGCGCTCTGACTGCTGGTCAAGCCTATGAAGCCTTGGCTCATGCCGGTGATTTGAATGCGGATTTGTTGGTCGTGCTCAATGATAACGAGATGTCGATCTCCAAAAATGTCGGTGGCATGGCTAATTATCTGGCCAGATTACTCTCTGGCCGTTTCTATCGTTCAGCGCGGGAAAGCAGTAAGAAAATGCTGGAAAAAATTCCGCCCGCCTGGGAGTTTGCCAGACGAACTGAAGAGCATGTCAAGGGCATGATGGTGCCCGGCACGTTATTTGAAGAAATGGGTTTCAATTATATTGGCCCGATTGATGGACATGATCTGGATACGCTGATTACGACCTTAAGTAATCTGCGAAACAGTAAAGGTGCTCAATTCCTGCATATTGTCACCAAAAAAGGCAAAGGTTTTGAACCCGCTGAACAGCAGCCCTGCAAATATCATGGTGTCAGTCCGGCCAACAGTAAAAAATCCGGACCAACATTTACTCAGGTGTTCAGCCAGTGGTTGTGTGATATGGGAACAGCTTCTGAGGATCTCATTGCGATTACACCGGCCATGTG
The DNA here is from genome assembly GCF_020447225.1 of Methylophaga pinxianii. Classification (GTDB taxonomy): domain Bacteria; phylum Pseudomonadota; class Gammaproteobacteria; order Nitrosococcales; family Methylophagaceae; genus Methylophaga; species Methylophaga pinxianii. The sequence goes on from NZ_JAJAEO010000189.1 coordinate 94,479, forward strand.
TGAAGGTTCCGGGCTGAACGCTTTTGCCGAACGTTTTCCTGAGCGTTATTTTGATGTGGGTATCGCCGAGCAACATGCTGTGACATTAGCGGCAGGCATGGCTTGTGAAGGCAAAAAACCTGTTGTTGCAATTTATTCCACCTTTTTGCAGCGCGCTTATGATCAATTGATTCATGATGTGGCATTACAAAACCTGCCAGTGTTGTTTGCGATTGATCGGGCGGGTTTGGTGGGCGCTGATGGCGCCACACACGCCGGAAGTTTTGACTTAAGTTATTTGCGTTGCATTCCCAATATGCTGATTATGACACCCAGTGATGAAAATGAATGTCGACAAATGCTGACGACCGGTTTCCATCATAACGGTCCTGCCGCCGTTCGCTATCCTCGTGGTTGCGGTAATGGCACAGCAATTGAGCCACAACTCGATAGCCTGCCGATTTGCAAGGCACAAACCTGCCGTACAGGTAAAAAAACTGCCATTCTGGCTTTTGGCACTCTGTTACATGCGGCACTGGATGCTGCAGAACAGGTTGATGCCACGGTGGTCAATATGCGCTACGTCAAGCCCCTGGACACAACTCTGCTTGACCAGATTGCTGCAGATCATGAATTGATTATTACCATTGAAGAAAATGCGGTCATGGGCGGCGCTGGTAGTGCCGTGAATGAGTATTTTCAGCAGCAAGGTGTACCGGTTAATTTGCGTATGATGGGACTGCCTGATCGCTTTATTGATCATGGTGATCATGGGCCAATGCTGAGTGCTTGCGGTTTGGATGCAAGTGGTATTATCGATTCCATCAATCGTTATTTTGCGTAATAATGGCCTGTTCGATAGGCTAATTCCTGAGTATAATAGTCAACATTATGAGCGCCACCTATACCTTAAAAATTCTGGCTGATTTTGCCTCTGCACACACCCTCAGGGATTACCCTGGAGATTGCCGGCGGATGCATGGTCACAACTGGAAACTTGAAGTCGAAGTCACTGCCTCAGCGCTTAACCAGCATGGCATGGGCATGGATTTTAAAACCATTAAGACGGCAACTCGTGAGTTAGCCAAAACACTGGATCATCGTTATTTGAATGATATTCCTCCGTTCGATGAAATTAATCCTACGGCTGAAAATATCGCCCAGTTTTTTTACCAGCGCCTTAGCAATACGCTAAACACCGATACAGCCAGAGTCTCTGGTGTCACGGTATGGGAAACCGACCGTGCCTGTGTCAAATATAGTGAGGATTAACCCCAATCATGACTGAACAAAACAAGCCAGTGGCAGCAGCGGAAATAGAAGACGTACAGAACATTAAAGACAAACGTCATATTGCGATTGATAAAGTCGGCATTAAAGATATTCGTCATCCTGTTGTCGTGAGTGACCGCACCACAGGCGAACAGCACACTGTGGCTAACTTCAATATGTATGTAAACCTGCCGCATCAGTTCAAAGGCACGCATATGTCACGTTTTGTTGAGATTCTCAATCAGCATGAGCGTGAGATTACCGTTAAATCATTTCATACCATGTTAGGCGAAATGACTGAACGTCTTGATGCGGAGTCTGGTTACATTGAAATGAGCTTCCCATATTTCGTCAATAAAGAAGCACCAATTTCAAAAGTCCGTAGTCTGATGGATTATCAAGTCAGCTTTATCGGCGAGATTATTGGTAAAAAAACCTGTATGACTGTCAAGGTTATTGTACCGGTCACCAGTTTGTGCCCATGTTCAAAGAATATTTCGGATTATGGTGCTCACAACCAACGCTCGCATGTGACATTAACTGTGAAAACGGACAGCTTTATCTGGATAGAAGATTTAATTGATTTGGTTGAAGATGAAGCGTCCTGCCAGATTTATGGTCTCTTAAAGCGTCCTGATGAAAAATATGTCACCGAGCATGCTTATGACAACCCTAAGTTTGTTGAAGACATGGTGCGCGATGTAGCTGCTCGTCTTAATGCAGATGATCGTATTAAGGCTTACACCGTTGAATCAGAAAACTTTGAATCGATTCATAACCATTCTGCTTATGCTCTGATTACCAAAGGATTTGATTGATACGCGAGTGCGTAAACCAAAAGCCCGGCTTCATGACCGGGCTTTTTTATTGGAATTTACGGCGTAAATCCAGCCGTTCTCCCTTCCGTTCCATATCAAAGGCCTCAAGAAAACTCATTCCCAGCAGGGCCCGCTGTGGTTCAGGACCATCAATAACTACAGCGTCAACATTATTCAGCAGAATATCACCTAGCTGAACCGACTCCAGTTGAACACTGTAAGCCAGCTCCACTCCCGAGGCGGTTCTGACACCAATCTGGTTTGATTCAAGATAGTTCAACCCCAGACGTCTAGCCGTTTCTCCATTGACGGCAATAACTGAGGCACCTGTATCGACCATAAAATCCACAGTAAAACCATTGACCGATCCACTTGTCAGATACATACCATTGGTGGGCCATATACTGACAACCGGCATCTCGGCCGGAGCGGTGTAAATCCCCCCTACGCGATTATTTAACTCAAACGTACCGCGTTTACCGGCAATATCCAATACTGCTTGATTACTGTTAGCGCTGATTAATGTCACACCTTCAGGAGTACGTTCACCAACGGATAGAAAATGCTGTGTGTGATTGATTTCCAATACAGCATGATCGCGATACAGCCCCATAATATGGATCTGTAAATCCTCCGACCACGCGTTTACGGGAATAACCAGTATAATGAACACAGAAATCGTGAATTTACGCATTGTACCTACTCAACAAAAAAGCCGTTAACTGCAAATAGCATGACTGACTCATCTTACCCAACCGTAACTGGTGTCATCCTCGCTGGTGGCGAAGCGCGCCGTATGGGCGGTAATGACAAAGGGCTGATAACCTTCGGAAATAAGCCGCTGATTGCTCATGTAATCAGTAACCTTGCTCCTCAGGTTGAGCAGTTGTTTATCAATGCCAATCGTAATATAGAGTGTTATCAAGAATTTGGCTATCCCGTTATAAGTGACTCATTTTCTGGTTTTCAAGGACCACTTGTTGGTATGTTGGCTGGTATGCGGGCTGCCAATACCGATTATATTCTGACAGTCCCCTGTGACAGTCCCGCGCCAAGTCCGCAACTCCGACAGCGTTTGCTGGAGAGTCTATTACGTTCTGGTAAAAAAATTGCCGTCGCCTTTGATGGCAAGCATATTCAACCAGTATTTGCACTTATAGACTGTGAACTGGCAGAGGATTTAGAAGATTATTTGATGGTCGGTGAGCGAAAGGTTGACAGTTGGTTGACTCGGCACCCGATGATTGAAGTTGATTTTTCCGATCAATCGGATCGTTTTAACAACTTTAATACTCCTGAAGATTTACATAGATTCGAGTACCAAACAGCTGTACCACTATTAGGAATCGCGGCATTTAGTGGCACTGGCAAGACCACCCTGCTGACCCAGTTAATTCCCAAACTTAGTGCTTCCGGCCTAAGGGTGGCCGTAATCAAACATGCACATCACTTGTTTGACATTGATAAGCCCGGAAAAGATAGTTACCGAATTCGTGAAGCCGGTGCCAAGCAGATTATCGTTGCATCCAACCGTTTATTGGCGCTGATGCAAACCAGTGACGACGATAAAACTGAGCCCGTATTAGCTGAATGTTTATCACGTCTGGAAAAACAAAAACTGGATCTCATTCTGGTAGAGGGTTTTAAACATGAAGCCATACCCAAACTGGAATTGCATCGTGCCAGTATTGGTGAGCCACTGCTCTACCCGGACGATCCGAATGTGATAGCGCTCGCAACTGATGATGTATCAATTGCGACGTCCTCAATCCCTGTAATGGATCTCAATGATTTAGACACCATTTTGCAGTTCATCCTGACTTTTATTCGACAACATCACCATGACTGAATTTATTGCTCCACCAAGTTGTGCCACCGCTGAACCCTCAACGACACTAAAAGTGGATGAGGCCAGAAAGCGGATCTTGCAGCAAATAGATGCCATTGAAAACTGGCGGAAGGTCGCCCTTCGTGACGCCTTAGGACAGATTTTGCATGAAGATGTCATCGCCCCTTTATCCGTTCCCCCCCATGCCAACTCGGCGATGGATGGCTATGCCTTACGTGGAGAGGATCTGAAAAAGGAGTCTACTCAGTTAAAACTGGTCGGCAGTGCCTTTGCCGGGCGGCCGTTTGGAGAAATCGTTAATAGCGGGGAATGCGTCCGTATCATGACTGGCGGCATGATGCCGCAAGGTTGTAACACGGTGATCATGCAGGAACAGGCTGAGCTAAATCAGGATATTGTCACGTTACATGGTGAACATCATCCTGGTGACAATGTGCGCTTGGCTGGTGAAGATATTCAGGCCGGAACAGTCGTACTGAAAGCAGGACATCGACTGATTCCTGCTGATTTAGGGCTTTTGGCGTCTTTGGGATTTGCTGAGATTGCCGTTCGTCGACGGATCCGTGTGGCATTTTTCTCAACCGGTGATGAGCTGAAATCACTAGGAGAAGCGTTACAACCTGGTGATATTTATGACAGTAACCGTTACACGCTGTTTGCCATGCTGACCCGGCTTGATGCGGAAATAATGGATATGGGTGTGATTAAAGACACGCCGGACGCTGTGCGTCATGCATTGTTACATGCTTCCAACGAAGCTGATGTTGTGATTACTTCTGGCGGTGTATCGGTTGGTGAGGCAGACTACGTGAAAAAGTTGCTTGCTGAACTCGGTGAAGTGAATTTCTGGCGAATTGCCCTGAAACCAGGCAGACCTCTGGCATTTGGCAAAATTGGCAAAGCGCACTTTTTCGGTTTGCCCGGCAATCCGGTTGCAGTGATGGTGACATTTTATCAATTTGTGCAACCCGCATTACTTCAATTAGCTGGTGCAGCATATCAACCACCGTTGTTATTGCAGGCGATTGCCGCTGAGAATATTCGTAAACGACCAGGCCGCTTTGAGTTTCAACGTGGACTTTTACGCAGTAATACCGCTAATCAATTGGAAGTGACAATGACCGGCGAACAAGGCTCGGGGATTTTGCATTCCATGAGTCAAGCTAATTGTTTTATTTTACTGGATGAAGACTGTGATGGCGTTGTCGCTGGATCGTCTGTCACCGTACAACCCTTTGCAGGTTTGATCTAATGTCTGAAAATCAATTGAAACAACAACACGAATTTAACAAACTGCATAAACGTTTGCGTCGTCAGGTAGGCCAGGCTATTGCAGATTACGACATGATCCAGGATGGCGATAAGGTCATGGTCTGTCTGTCAGGAGGTAAAGACAGCTATACCATGCTCGATATTCTCATTAATCTTCGCGATCATGCGCCGATTAACTTTGAATTGATTGCGGTTAATCTGGATCAAAAACAACCCGGTTTTCCAGAGCATGTGCTTCCTGAATATCTGAAAAAAATCGGTGTGCCTTTTCATATTATCGAAAAGGATACCTATAGCATTGTCAAAGAGGTTGTCCCGGAGGGCAAAACGACTTGTGGTATTTGTTCCAGACTTCGCAGAGGGTCGTTATATGGTTATGCAAGACAACATGGCATCACCAAAATCGCCTTAGGTCATCATCGTGACGACATTATTGAAACACTGTTTTTAAATATGTTTTATGGTGGCAAAACCAAAGCTATGCCTCCCAAGCTGTTAAGCGATGATAAAACCAATATCGTAATACGGCCACTGTGTTACGCCAGAGAATCTGATATCAGCCGCTATGCTGCAGCCCGCGCCTTTCCCATTATTCCCTGTAATCTGTGTGGTTCACAGGAAAACCTGCAGCGTCAGGTAATTAAAGAAATGCTACAGAATTGGGAAAAACAACATCCTGGCCGAGTGGAGAATATTTTTAGAAGTATTCAGAATGTAGCCCCTTCCCAATTGGCAGATCAGCAATTATTTGATTTTAAGGGACTTGAGCAGTTTCGTATCCAACCTACAGGTGATGAAGACACGGCTTATGATGAACAGATGTTTCCAGCATTAGCGCGGGTATAGTTGTTTGTTCCACGCGTAAAAGTTATGCACCTTTTGTCAAATGATTACTGTCTTCTTACGGCCAAGATTGCTAAGTCATTGAAAGCACGAAGAACAGAGCTAAACTTTTGATTTAGTTAATATTTATTGCGTGGTTAATTTTTAACCATTTCGTGCAGCGCTGTTAGAGAATAATGACTTAGCGATTTTCACCAGGGTTAACCACAGACTTATCCACAGAAAATGTGAGTAACTCGCTAAGCTATTGATTGATGCATTTAAGTCACTGACTTCACTAAATTCATTAATCCCTGATTGTTTTTTATTGAACAAAAACTTTGCTTTTATGTTGCTGTTTAAAAGTTGTCAGTAAGCCTGTGTTTACAAAAAATTGGCACATTAATTGATATTTTGGTTTGACAAGACCAGAAGTTATTCACTTTTAATTTCATTGTTACAGTGTTCTTACAACAACCGCTGCTAAGTTATTGAATAAGCAGAAAAGCATATTAACAGATTGATTTTAAATGAAATTTCAATCTGGTCAAAAATTAACCATTTTGAACTGCTGTGTTAGATATTAATGACTTAGCGATTTTCAACGAGGTTAACCACAGACTTATCCACAGAAAATGTGAGTAACTCGCTAAGCTGTTGATTATTACTTTTAACTGGCTGAGTTACTTCATAACCGGGGTAAAATCTTCAGCAAATTCCAGTGCATTACCGTCCGGATCGCGGCAGAAAAAAGCTGCTCTACCCGACTTGCTGCGAGAGAATTCTATTCCGGCACTTTCCAGGCGTTCTGCCAATGCTTCAAGATCTTCTACTAACAACGCTACATGTCGATCACGTCCACCATGTTCAGGTCGGCCATCAATTGAATCAGGGTTGGGCAAGACCATCAGATGTAGCTGTTGTTTATTATCCAAATCCAACCAGGCGCCATCATAAGCAAATTTAGGTCGATTTGGATTTAATGGGATCTGTAAGACATCACAGTAAAACTTAAGTGATTTGGGTAAATCTGCCACCAGAAAACTGGCATGTGCAATTGATTTAATCATATATATTTCCTGCAAAATTAAATTAAAAACTCAGGACGTAAGGTTTTCTTTGACCTGGGGCTAACGATTGTTTTTTTCAATCTGGGCTATACCAAATGCGGCAGCAAAAATAAGGGCCCCGCCAAGCCATTCCGCAACAGTCATCATTTCAGTGGTCAATAATGCTGAGGAAATCGCGGCAACAATCAATTCAAACAACATGATAACAGCTCCAAGATAGACCGGCATTCTGGCTAAACCATATAAAACAGTAACGGTCATTGCGATAATAATGCCTCCACCCACCAGCACAGCACTTAACCAGACTGTGATATCGACATCAGGCATAGAAGCTTGCTGTAAAAACAAAACCACAATGGAGACCCCCACTACTCCCCATAAAATAATAGTGGTTTTTAATACCATTGGTACCGCAGCCAATTTACGGCTCAATACATTGTTGATAGCAAAACATACGCTCGCAAACAAGGCTAGCCAATCCGCCAGACCATGTGGCCAAGGTAAACCTGCTTCGGGACGCCATAACATCAATATAGTGCCCCCCATCGCTAAGACAAACATGACGATGGCGATCCATGACAATTTTTCGCCCAGCCACCAGCGGCCCAGTATCACTGACCATAAGGGAGATAAGTAAAATAACAACATGACCCGCATTACCTGGCCTTCATTCAATGCTACTAAAAAGGCAAGATTGGTCATTCCAGCTGCCAAGGCCAGCCACAGCAGATCGAGCGGAATCTGTTTCCAGTGAAATCGTTGACTGATAAAAATCGGCAGACTGGCTATTCCAGCGGTGAGATACATAATCAGTGTGACCCAAACCACCGACATGCCTGCTTGCTCGAACAGCCGCATGGGATACCAGATAAGGCCCCACATGGTGGCGGCAAATATCAGGCTCAGAATGGCTAATTTAGATTCGGTGTGATTTACAGTATTCATAACGATGCTTATAACACGGCAGTCTGCTGAAGCGTTATAATGGCCGGATTTTTGTTATCCGGCGGTATGTATTCATGAATCCAGATCTGGCCCTATTACACCCTTATCCTTTTGAGAAGCTCTCTGAACTGCAGCAAGGTTGCCAACCGCCGAGTGATCTGCCGCATATTTCGCTATCTATTGGTGAGCCCAAGCACCCGACGCCGGGTTTTATTACTGAAGCCGTCATTAGCCATCTACACGGGTTATCCGTCTATCCTACTACAGCTGGCACTATCGAATTACGTCATACCATTGCAAACTGGCTGGATCAGCGCTTTCAGCTGGCAGGACATATCGATCCGATCTCGCAGATCCTGCCCGTTAATGGCACACGTGAAGCTTTGTTTGCATTTGCTCAGGCTATTATAGACAGACGAAATGATCCGCTGATTGTGATGCCTAATCCGTTTTATCAAATTTATGAAGGCGCAGCCTTTTTAGCAGGTGCTGAACCGTATCTGCTTAACTGCACCGAAGAAACCGGTTTTGTGCCGGATTTTGATGCGGTTCCAGCCAGTGTCTGGTCACGTTGCCAATTATTATATTTATGCAGTCCTGGCAATCCAACCGGCGCGATTGTCGATGCAGAGACCCTGACTAAACTGATCCAATTGGCGCACGAATATGATTTTATTATTGCCGCCGATGAATGTTATTCCGAAATCTACTTTGATGAAGTTTTGCCGCCCGTTGGCTTGTTACAAGCTGCTGTTGCTGCCGGTTATACTGACTTAAGCCGGTGTGTGGTATTTCATAGTTTATCCAAGCGTTCCAATGCACCGGGTTTACGTAGTGGATTTGTCGCAGGGGATGCCAATGTCATCAAACCCTTCCTGCGTTATCGTACTTATCATGGCTGTGCGATGCCGCTATCCACTCAGTCGGCTTCTATTGCTGCCTGGACAGACGAAGCACATGTGGTGCATAACCGTCATTTGTATAGAGAAAAGTTCGCGGCTGTGCTCGATATTTTGTCTCCAGTCATGAATGTTACCCAACCTGAAGCCAGTTTTTATCTATGGGCCGAAACACCCATAGCCGATACGGATTTTGCCCGTGGCTTATTTGATCAATATAACGTTACCGTATTACCGGGACGTTTTTTAGCCAGAGATACCAAACAAGGTAATCCTGGCGTTAACCGGATCCGTATGGCGTTGGTAGCACCACAAGATGAGTGCGTCGAAGCCGCTATGCGGATCCGTGATTATATTGAAACCCTTTCTTAAATTATTTGGAGAAACCGATGAGTGATATCCAGCAGATTATCGAAGCGGCATTTGAACGCCGTGCAGAAATCAATCCAGCCAATGCCGACGCGGAAGTTCGTAATGCGGTCAATGAAGTTCTGGGAATGCTCGACAGCGGCAAAGCCCGCGTCGCCGAAAAACAAAATGGTGACTGGGTTGTTAATCAATGGCTGAAAAAAGCCGTTCTGTTATCGTTCCGTTTGAATGATAATCGGCCGATGTCTGGTGGCGAAACACAGTATTTCGACAAGGTTGAACCAAAATTCGCCAACTTTACCGAAGCTGATTTTAATACTGCCGGGGTGCGGGTAGTGCCACCAGCGGCTGCACGTCGTGGTTCGTATATTGCCCCTGGCGTTGTATTGATGCCTTCCTATGTGAACATCGGTGCCTATGTGGATTCCGGCACCATGGTCGATACTTGGGCTACTGTGGGCAGCTGTGCGCAAATCGGCAAAAACGTCCATTTATCCGGTGGTGTGGGTATTGGTGGTGTGCTTGAACCATTACAAGCCGGTCCGACAATCATCGAAGATAATTGCTTTATTGGTGCTCGCTCTGAAGTGGTTGAAGGCGTTATCGTTGAAGAAGGTTCAGTAATTTCAATGGGCGTCTATATTGGTCAAAGTACCAAGATCTTCAACCGTATGACGGGCGAAATCAGCTATGGCCGTATACCAGCAGGTTCCGTAGTCGTTTCAGGAAATCTGCCGTCGAAAGATGGCACATACAGTCTGTACTGCGCGGTGATTGTTAAACAAGTTGATGAAAAAACTCGTGGCAAAGTGGGAATCAACGAATTATTGCGTGATATCTAAGTAATGGTGGCGGTAACCTCTTGATGTCGTTACCGCCTTTCCCACGGCTCTTGGTCAGTGGTAAACAATGATGCAAAACAAATTGATATACTGTATCATTTCCCCTCAAATTCCCTACCCAAAGGGCGCTTTCAGGTGAAAAGGCAATCATGAAACTGTTTGGCATTAAGAATTGTGACACAGTCAAAAAAGCTCGACGCTGGCTGGATGAACATCAAGTTTCCTATCAGTTCCATGATTTTCGTACAGACGGGCTGGATCAAGCGACTATCGAACAGTGGCTGAATTATGTCAGTTGGGAACAGCTGATAAACAAGCGTGGCACGACCTGGCGTAAACTTGAAGATCCACGTAAAGATCAACTGGATATATCTGCAGCTATCGAATTAATGGTCACGCATCCAACCCTTATTAAACGCCCAGTGATAGAAGATAAATCAGGTGTCTCAATAGGTTTTAATGAATCCGATTTTCAGGTCCGTTATGCAAAATAATTATTCTGACACCACTCAGCTAACCATTGAGCTGATTCAACGTGACAGCGTGACTCCTGTTGATAAAGGCTGCCAGATCATGCTGGCTGAACGACTTGCAAATAGTGGTTTCAATGCTGAATATCTGCGTTTTGGTGAAGTGGATAATCTTTGGTGTCGTCGGGGACATAATGGCCCGTTATTTGTGTTTGCAGGTCACACAGATGTGGTGCCTACCGGCCCGTTAGATAAATGGACACATCAACCTTTTGACGCCAAAATTGAAGATGGCATTTTGTATGGCCGTGGTGCAGCCGATATGAAAGGCAGTATAGCGGCCATGGTCACAGCCTGTGAACGCTTTACCAGTGAACATCCTCACCATGCTGGCAGCATCGCTTTTTTACTGACCAGCGATGAAGAAGGCCCGGCCACTGATGGTACGGTGAAAGTTATCGAAACATTACAGGCACGTCAGGATCATATCGACTGGTGCGTCGTTGGTGAACCGACCAGTACTGAGAAAGTAGCTGATGTGGTCAAAAATGGGCGCCGTGGCTCATTGAATGGTTACCTCACCGTAAAAGGTAAACAGGGACATATTGCTTATCCTCACTTAGCCGACAATCCAGTACATAACCTGGCCCCGGCATTAGCTGAACTATGTGCGGTGCAATGGGATCAGGGTAATGCTGACTTCCCGCCCACCAGCTTTCAGGTGTCGAATTTGAACAGTGGTACTGGTGCCACTAATATTATTCCTGGTACCGTGGAAATGATTTTCAATTTCCGCTACTCCACCGAAGTGACCCATGAGGAATTGCAACAACAGGTTGAAGCAATACTCGACAAACATAATGTGGCTTATCAGATAGATTGGGTATTATCTGGTAAACCCTTCCGTACAGCCGGTGGCAAATTACTCGAAGCTGTGCAAGTGGCTGTAAAACATGTAACAGGTTACGACACAACATTATCCACTTCCGGTGGTACATCCGATGGCCGTTTTATTGCTCCCACTGGTGCCCAGGTGATTGAACTTGGTCCGTTAAACGCGACGATCCACCAGATTGATGAACATGTTTCCATAGCTGATCTGGACACGCTATCAGCTATTTATCAGCAATTACTTACTGAATTGCTGGTGAACTAATCCTCATGCAGATTCGGCATACCAAACATCTATTATGGCTTTTTGCAGCAGCATTATTGCTGATGCAATCCATAGCTGTTTGGCATGATGCCGAACATGCGTTTCACGATCATGTAGCCCTATGTGATCAGCTGAATGTTGTCAGTCATACTCCTTCAACCGATAACCATAATCAACTGGCTATCGCTATCTGGCAGTATTCTTTTCAACTTGAAACTTCGGTCGCTCCGCCTGCCCGTTTCAAAAATACTTATCATTCTTTCGCAATCCGCGCACCACCCTTTATCTCATAGCGTTCACTTTTGACTGAATGCCGTTTTCTATTCGGAAATGGCTACTGATTTTTGCTATGAGGATTATTCGTGATGAATAAAAAACCTATTGTAGTGCTGCTTGCTGCAGCGCTCTCCCCTATGGCTTCTGCAGTGTTAGCTGCTGAAGATACTGTTGATATCCCACGTCTGGTGGTCACTTCTGATCCATTAGGCAACCGTACATCTGATGAGTTGATCCAGCCAGTGACGGTTATTGCAGGCGATGAGCTCAATCAAAAACGCGCCAGTACAATTGGTGAAACATTGGATGGTTTACCTGGTGTGCACAATGCTGACTTTGGCCAAGGCGTAGGACGACCTGTTGTCCGAGGTTTACAAGGTTCTCGCGTAAAGGTCTTGGAGGATGGATTAAGCACTTCCGATATATCTGGTGAAGGTGCAGATCATGCTATCGGTATGGACGCAGGCCGTGCCGATCAAATTGAGGTTTTCCGGGGCCCTGCGACATTACTTTATGGCAGCGGTGCCGCTGGTGGCGTTATAAATGTTCGTAGTAATCGATTTAATCCCGAGTTTGGTGATTCCCCTCGAGTAGATGGACAAATGTTATACGGTTGGAACGGCCATGATCGCCAGGGTCGTCTGGGATTAGAGTTGCCGATGGGTGACAGCTTCGTTTTACGCACCGATTATGGTGTGCGCCGCACCATTGATTTTGATATTGATGGTTATCAGCAAAAAGACCAGCAGGTTGGCCGTAAAGATAAATTACAAAACAGTGAAGTAGAAAATGACGTGTTTTCTATCACTGGTTTATATAAGGGTGACTGGGGCTTTGCTGGTTTAGGTTACAGCACCTGGGAAACACAATACGGTATACCTGAAGTCTTCTTAGGTGTAGGTGAAGAGGAGCAGGAAAAAATTCGCGCGAAAAATGATCGTTTTGATTTTCGCAGTGAAATTAATGATCCACTACCTGGTTTCAGTGCTGCCAGGTTGAAAATGGCCTATACCAGCTATCGTCAACAGGAAATTGGCTCCGAGTTTGATAATGGTGCATTTGTTGAAAGTGAAGTTGAAACACGCTTTAACAATAACGAAACTGAAATGCGTCTGGAAATGGTACACAACCCGATTGGTGATTGGGAGGGTGTAGTAGGCCTGCAATTCAACGACAGAGACTTTGAAGCCGAAGGCGAAGGGCATAGCCATGGAGGTGGTGATGAGCATGGTGGTGGTTTTTATATACGTGGTAATGACACCCGGACAGTAGGTTTATTTGTCCTTGAAGAACTACCCACTTATTTTGGACACTTTGAAGTCGCCGCCCGGGTTGATCATGTGCGTTCCAGCACAGATGATTTGGACGAAGCCCGTGATATTGATTTGCCAAGTGGTGAAGAACTTCAACAATCAGCCATATTAGGCAGTAACAGCTTCACGCCATTCAGTCTATCGGCTGGAACCCTGGTTGAGGTAGATCCGGCACATCATTTCAGAATGTCAGTTACCCGTTCGCAACGGGCTCCGTCGGCAGAACAACTCTATGCCTTCGGTAGCCATGCTGCAGCCGGCACAGTTGAGATTGGGGATCCGAACCTGGGTAAAGAAACCTATACCAATTTTGAAGTCGGTTTTGATCGTCATGTAGGCGCATTCCGCTATGAGCTGACCACCTTCTATAATTACGTCGATGACTTTATTTATTTGGCAGCACAAAACGATGGTACAGGCCAAGCCATTGAAATTGAGGGCGATACGCTGGTAGTTAATGAACAACAAAATGCCAAGCTGTATGGTGCTGAATTTGGTGCCATCACTGATCTGATTGATGGCCCTATTCCACTAAGTATGCGTTTGTCCACCGATCATGTACGCGGCAAATTGAGTAATGGTGAGAATATCCCTCGTATGAGCCCGACAAGAGTGGGTATCGGGTTTGATACTTCCTATGCTGATTGGGATTTCAGTCTGGATTATCGTCGTGTCTTTAAACAAACCAAAACAGCTGTCACCGAGAGCAATACTGATGGCTACAACCTGGTTTCGTTTGACGCTAACTGGTCGCCCGCCAGCCTGAAAGGTGCTGAAATCTTTATTCAGGGACGTAATTTATTGAATGAAGACGGTCGAAGACATACCAGCTTCTTTAAAGATGAATCGCCCATTCTGGGACGAACCATATATACCGGTATTCGATTCGATTTTGGTGGTTAACGTTTAACACCATACTCAAACTAAAGAGGCTCGACACTGTCGAGCCTTTTTTTGTGCCTCAAAATCAATAGCGGTTACGTTTGAAACCGACCATTACCGGAGACTATAAAGCTTAACAGACCTCAGAGATTCTGCTAGATTGGGCTATTTTCATGGATAACGTAGATGGCTTTAATCGAAACTGGGGATGACATTAGCAGCATTAAACTGGTTTATATATTTAATCTGGTGGGCTCGCTGATTTACCCAATGCTGATAATGGGGGCTTGGGTCGCATATGAGAAAAAACCGCACGCAGAACAATGGCTGCAATCCCATTATCGTTTTCAAATAACCAGTTTTTATATCAGCCTGATATTACTCATTCTTTCGTGGGGACTTTTATATCTCGGTAACTTGTACGGTCTGGCTGTCATGATGCTGTGGATTGTCTGGAATATCACTCGAAGTATTAAAGGTCTGAAAACGCTTAAAGCACAACTTCCGATAACATATCCTAATAGCTTGTTGCTGGGCTGATTAGCCCCGATAAATTGCCAAGGGACCTGTCGCCTGTTGGGTGGGCATGATTTCCATGGTGGTAACGTTCACATGAGAAGGTGTGTTGACTAACCACCAGATAGTATCGGCAATATCCTGTGCCGTCAGGGCCACGGTATTTTCATAGACTTTTTCGGCACGCTGTTCATCGGCTTTAAATCGCACCATGGAAAATTCTGTTTCAGCATTACCTGGCTCAATATTGGTCACCCGAATCTGTGTTCCTAACAAGTCCGCACGCAGTGCCAGCGAAAACTGTCTGACAAAAGCCTTGCTGGCGCAATACACATTGCCGCCAGGATAAGGCCAGTTTCCAGCGATAGAACCGATATTAATGATGTACCCCCTGTCTCTGGTATGCATGCCCGGTAGAACCAATCTGGTACATCGCATCAAACCTTTGATATTGGTGTCCACCATGCGATCCCAATCTTCTATATCCGTCGCATAGGCTGGTTCCAGCCCCAGAGCGAGTCCCGCATTGTTCACCAAGACATCGATCTGCTGAAATTCCTCAGGCAAATCGACGAAAGCCTGCTCCGTAGCCTGTTTGTCACTGATATCAAAACAACTGATACAGGTTTGACTCGCGCCACCTAACTCATTCTGCAAATCCAATAATCGCTCCATACGCCGACCAGTGATAATCAGCCGCCAGCCTGCTTTGGCAAATAGCCTGGCGCAGGCTTCTCCAAATCCAGCTGTTGCTCCGGTAATCATGATTATTGGCGATGAAGTCATGGGTTGTCTCTTCTTGGATAAAACATAGAATCACTTTGAACGGTAAGTAATTATGCAGATAATCGTTGTGGCTACCTGTTACAAAATCTATTTATTGCCTATTCTCATTCAACAATAAAGGTTTCTCTGTCGTTACAGGGAGTATTCAAGCACCTTCAGCAAAAACAATAGTACGGCGGCCACTGACAATGATGCGGTGTTCAATGTGCGCTTTAACAGCACGGGCTAATACCAGTCGTTCGATGTCCTTACCGATCATTACTAAATCTTCCGGACTATTATCATGCCGCACCCGCTCGACATCCTGTTCGATAATCGGTCCCTCATCAAGTTCCGCAGTCGCATAATGCGCGGTTGCACCTATCAGCTTCACTCCACGTTCATAAGCTTGATGATAAGGTTTGGCTCCCTGAAAAGCCGGTAAAAACCCGTGATGAATATTGATAACCTTTCCGGCAAATTCTTGAACAAACTGTTCCGACAGGATTTGCATATAACGCGCCATCACCACCAGGTCAACCTGATACTCGGCAAGCAGGGATTTAATCTTTGTTTCTTGTTGCAGTTTGGTTTCTTTGGTGATGGGCAGATGATAGAACGGTTTGTTGAACTGGCGCGCCATACTTTCCAGATCGGGATGATTACCAATAATCAGCGGAATATCACATTTCAATTCGCCTTCCAGCTCACGCAGCAGCAGATCATATGGACAGTGTGATGCCCGGGTCACCAGTAAAGCCACACGGTAAGGTACATTGGTATAGTGAACGGACCAGTTCAATTGCAAAGTGTCAGCAAGTAAACTGAATTGTTGATGCAAGGCTTCATGGGACATCTGAGCCTCATCTTCCACCTTGATTCGCATGAAATAGCGACCATGCTCAGTATCAGTATATTGCTGACAGTGCAGAATATTGTAACCACGCTCTGCAAAAAAACCGGTTATGCCTGCCAATAACCCCTTCTGGTCAGCACATTGAATCAGCAACACGATGGCATTCATGGAAAAACGACCTCTACAGGCATAAAATCAAAGCGCTGATGCTAGCACTTTATGGCTGTTTTATGAATATTCATCGTACTTATCAGCCCGGCCTTTGACTTTATCAACCGGATATTTCTCTGCATTTTTATGCATTTTTCGTTTAATGACCTGTTCTAAATCAATATTCAGATCATGACAAAGATAACTTAGATACACGGCAACGTCGGCTATTTCATCTTCCAGTGCCTCGCGTTTATCCGTGGCCAGCAACTGTTGAATTTCCGTTTTATCACGCCATTGAAACCACTCCAGTAACTCGGCTGCTTCAATTGATAAGGAGATAGCAATATCTTTGGGATTATGAAACTGCTCCCAATCACGTTCACGACGAAAATCAATCAATTGTTTAAGTAGTTCGGCATTAATCATCTGTGAGAAACCTGTTTACCTGCTGAATAAAAGCCTCGGGTTGCTCGGCATGTATCCAATGGCCGGCATCCTCAATTACGACATGTTCTGATTGGGGATAAAGTGTTTTTATCTGCTGCCAATCACTCTCGGTGACATAATCTGATTTAGCACCACTAATAAACAAAGTGGGTAATCCAACCGCTTCAACATGCTCAACACTTTGCAGCAAGCCCGGATAGCTACAGAACAATGCCTGCAGATTAATACGCCAGCTAAAGCCCTGCTCTGCTTTTTGCAGATTCAATAACAAGAACTGACGTACCATAGGGTCAGGTAAGGTCGCTGATAAAGCTTCACTTACTTGTGTTCGGGATGAAAACTTGGATAAATCTAATGTCATTAAAGCTTTGAAAATAACGCTGTGCTCATCCGCATATTGACGTGGTGCAATATCGACAATAATCAGTCTATTTAAACGCTCAGCGTAGCTTTGAGCGAATTGCATGGCGGTTTTACCACCAAGCGAGTGTCCTAGCAAATCGATGACTGCCAAACCTAAATCATCCAATAGAAACGCTAAATCCTCTGCCATCAAATCAAACGTTTGCTGAGGATGATGAAAGGACTGTCCATGATTACGCAGATCCACACTGATAACCCGGCGCTGAGATGAGAGTGTTTTGGCAATACTTCGCCAGTTATCCGCTGAACCAAATAGACCATGCAGGATAACGAGGGGCTTACCCTCGCCAACAGATTGATAGTGTAATTTCATAATGGATTACGTTAGCACGTTATAATGCCGAGTGAATAATTTTGGAGAAAACGATAATGGATGAAGCCATATTAATGATTTTAGTCAAACAGTATGCCGATCGATTTGGCATCACTTTCAGTTCAAAGCATTTGGATGATGAAGTGAAAAAACAACAGCTAGTGAGTTTGATGCAGGAAGCATTAGCAGGAAAGCGTGGGCCGGTTACCGACGCAGATTTAAATTAAAAAAAAGTACCCTTAATACGTTTATTAAGGGTACTTTTGATTTACCTTAAATTTTTTCGAAAACCAGACAGGCATTGGTGCCACCGAAGCCAAAGCTGTTCGACATCACAGCCTGAAGACCAGCGTTGTCTTTTCGTTCGAGCACAATAGGCATGCCCTTGGCTTGCTCGTCCAGGTTATCGATATTGGCCGAAGCTGCTACAAAATCATTTTCCATCATCAGCAAGCTATAGATCGCTTCCTGAACTCCGGCAGCCCCTAAAGAATGCCCTGATAACGATTTTGTTGACCCCACCAGAGGTATTTGTGTTTCAGCAAAGACCTGTTTAATCGCACCTAATTCAGCTAAATCACCGACAGGTGTACTGGTTCCATGTGCGTTGATGTAATCAACCTGTTTATTGCGCATGGTTGACATAGCCATTTGCATACAACGTTGCGCGCCCTCGCCGGACGGGGCCACCATATCATAACCATCAGATGTCGCTGCATAACCTGTCAGTTCGGCATATATTTTTGCGCCACGTGCTTTGGCATGTTCATATTCTTCCAATACCAGCACACCGCCGCCACCGGCAATAACAAAACCATCACGGTCAGCATCATAGGCGCGTGAGGCCTTATCAGGCGTTTCGTTATATTTGGTCGACAGGGCCCCCATGGCATCGAACAATGAACTCATGGTCCAATGTTCTTCTTCGGCACCACCAGCAAACACGATGTCCTGTTTGCCCAGTTGAATTTGCTCCATCGCATTACCAATGCAGTGCGCACTTGTGGCGCAGGCAGAAGACATTGAATAGTTAATGCCTTTGATTTTAAAAGGTGTTGCCAGGCAAGCAGAAGTGGTACTTCCCATTACCTGAGTAACACGATATGGACCAACCCGTTTAAGGCCTTTTTCTCGCAAAATATCAGCTGCTTCAACTTGATTAGATGACGATGCACCGCCTGACCCCATAACTAATCCTGTTTTGGGATTGGACACATCGCTTTCACTTAATCCAGCATCCTGAATTGCCTGTTTCATGGCGATGTAGGCGTATGCCGCGGCATCTCCCATGAAACGTAACACTTTACGATCAATAAATTCTTTAAAATCAATATCAAAAAAACCCGCCACATGGCTGCGAAATCCCATGTCAGCGTATTGCTGTTTAAAGCGGATACCAGAACGACCGGTGCGAAGTGATTCAGTAACGGCTGCAAGATCCAACCCTAAACAAGATGTGATCCCCATACCAGTAACAACTACACGTCTCATTGTCTTGTTCCTAAAAGTTGTCAGTTGATGTAAACAGACCAACTCGTAAATCTTTGGCGAAGTAGATATCGCGACCATCCACTGATACTGTACCATCGGCAATGGCCAGTACAAGTTTGCGTGAAATTACTCGTTTCAAATCAATACGGTAAGTCACTTTTTTGGCGCTAGGTAAAACTTGACCAGTAAATTTTACTTCACCAGAACCCAACGCTCTTCCTCTACCGGGATTTCCATCCCATGCCAGAAAAAAGCCAAGCAACTGCCACATAGCATCTAAGCCAAGACAGCCCGGCATGACAGGATCCCCCGGGAAATGGCATTTGAAAAACCATAAATCCGGATGGATATCAAGCTCAGCAATGATTTCACCTTTTCCATAGGCACCACCATCATTGGAAATATGACTGATTCGATCCATCATCAGCATATTGGGTACTGGCAGTTGGGCGTTACCCGGGCCAAACATTTCTCCATGGCCACACTGCAAGAGTTCCTCGAAGGAAAAAGATGATTGCTTACTCATGAAATTCTAAAATAACCCTACAAATTAAGCACGACATAATAGCATGATAGTTTGCTTGCAGAAAAAGTTGCAGCTATCAACGTACAGGTTCTAAAAAAAAGCCATACCCTGCAGGCATGGCTTATCGGTATTGAGCTTTGAAAAAATTAGTTACGGTTATCAGCAACTGTGGTTGCAGCAGCGGGCGGAATAATCTCCAGGCTTTCTAACAAAATGCCCATACTGTTCAGTACCCGATACATTGCAAACAATTCATCATACTGGGCATTCGCCAATGAAGTGCGGGCTCTGAACAATTCATTTTCAGAATCCAGCAAATCCAGTAGTGTGCGCTGACCGATATTGAACTGTTGCTGATACGCATCACGTGTTTTTTCCGCTGATTCAGCGTATTGCAGGAAATATGACATTTGTCGGCGAACGGTTTCCAACGCATTCCACGATAAACGAACACTCTGCTCTACTTGTCGATGGGTATTATTACGTATTTCAGCGGCTTGGTTAATTAAAAAAGCCGTTTCTTCTCTTCTGGCCTTATCACGTCCACCATTTAGCAGGTTATAACGCAGTCGGAACATTGCGGTGACATCTTTGTCGGTTCCACGAACGCCATCAATATCATGATCGGAACGGGTACCTAATTCGAAATCAACCCGCGGTAAAAATGCGGCCCGAGTGACATCATGTTGTGCATTTGCCGATTCCACATCCGCCTGAGCCGAGAGTAGGGTTGGATGTTGTTGAATGGCAATGTTAACGGCTTCTTCTACAGTGGCTGGAATAAATGGTTGTGGCGTAGGTGGTTCAGATAATGCCGTCGGAGCCGCGCCAACAACCCGCAAATAATTAGTTTCGGCATCTCGCAAGTTACTTTGCTCAGCCATTAAATTTGTTTCTGCCAGTGCCAAACGACCAAAACTCTGATCCATATCGGCTCGTCGTCCAACCCCACGTTCACTACGCAGAGTGATTTGATCATGAGTGCGCTGATGAGACTCAAGATTGGTTTGTGCCAGCTCGACCAATTGCTGACGTCGCAGCACATTGATATAAGCCTCGGTAGCTTCTAAAGCGGTATTTTCAGAGACACTGTAAACAGTATGAGCCCTCGAGTCCGTTCTTGCGCTTTGACGTTCTACTTCATTTGCTGTCAGGCTGCCATCATATAACATTTGTCGCAAATTCAAACTGGCTTCATCTCGGTTTAGATGTACTTCGCCATCCCCTCGATTCCGGGTCGCAGGGTTCTCTGTAGACTCCCACCCCGTTCCAACGCCTAAATCAACTGTCGGAAAATATCCAGCTCTTGCCTGATCAATTTCTTTGGAAACCGCCTGACGTTCACTTATGGAAGCCAAGACATCTGGGTTGGTTTTTAGCGTGGTATGAATCGCTTCCTGCAAAGTTTCAGCATGCACTGAACTAAAGCACAACAATGACGGGATTAAAAATAGCGCTTTGTTCATAATCTCTTCCTAATTCAAAGCAGTAATCGGTATACTTTTTTCAGGGCAGTTTACCGCTTTACAGCTCTCCCCCCAAAGCATGAGCCTTCATCTTCCATTCTAAAGCCGATTGTAGACAAAACAATCCAACTACACAATGCAGGCTTAACGAAGGTCCCGAAAAACAATGGCCAATGAAAGCCTATCGGGTAAATTCATCTTCTGGAAAATTGTAGTGAGATGAGCTTTGACCGTTCTTTCAGTAATATTCATATTACGGGCAATCATTTTATTGGTCGCACCATGACTGACCATTTTCGCTACTTCTAACTCTTTGGGCGAGAGTGTTTGTGCTGCTCGACGCTGCTGTTCACTAACTTCAGGTATATGGCTTATTTCATCAATTAACCCAGAAATAACATGCCGTTCTACCCAAACCTCACCATTTGAGATCAATAGCAACGCTTCCTGAAGTTTGCTCATCGGCAAGTTTTGGTTGAAATAACCACGCGCTCCTTGCTTTAACGCTGCAATTTGCACTGGGATCGGTCGTGGAGGACCAATCACCAGGATACGACTATCAGGACATAACTTTTTTAGCTGGCCAATAACTTGCGAAGGGGTATCGTCAAGAAGAAACTGGTGACAAAGTACCAGTTCAGCTGTTTGTGTTTTTAACGCATCGAATAAAGCATTAATATTTTTGTAAAGGCTGACATCATAAATAGCGGGCAACGCATCGGTAATGACGCGTGCCACATCCGAATCTGCTGTTGCCAGATAAAGACTTTTTTCAGTCTCTGTTATTACTGTCATGGTTCAACCTTAGCCTCAACGCTCTCTCAACGCTTCGTTTTTTGCCTTCAGTATGGGCTTTAATAAATAATCCAGCACGGTTTTCTCACCTGTAAGAATATCTACTGTCACAGTCATCCCTGGAATTATTCCTAACTCACCCATACTACTTTTTATATAATTTTGTTCTGTGCGTAAATAGATAAGATAAAAACTTTCATCTTCTTCATTGGTTATTGTATCGGCACTGATACGTTCAAGTTTTGCCTGTAAACCACCATAAATCGAAAAGTCATACGCAGTAAACTTTATCATCGCTTCCTGCCCCGGTCTCAAAAAGGCAATGTCTGCTGGACGTATTTGGGCTTCAATAAGTAAATTATCTTCCAATGGCACAATTTCTACCAGATCCATTCCTGGCTGTATAACACCACCAATCGTGTTAATCATTAATCGTTTAATGGTGCCTTTCATAGGAGAACGAACATTAGTTCGGGTCACCCGATCAGCCAGTGTAGAGACGGATTCTTCCGTACGAGCCATTTCCGCTCTTACTTCACTCAACTCTCTGGCCGCTTCAGATTGAAAACGGGTATTGGCTTCATTTATTTTTTGCTGAACTTCATCAATGGCAGAACGAATACGTGGGATGGCCAGCCTGTTGGAGTCCATTTCTCCTCTCAGGTCA
The DNA here is from genome assembly GCF_020447225.1 of Methylophaga pinxianii. Classification (GTDB taxonomy): domain Bacteria; phylum Pseudomonadota; class Gammaproteobacteria; order Nitrosococcales; family Methylophagaceae; genus Methylophaga; species Methylophaga pinxianii. The sequence continues at coordinate 117,131 of NZ_JAJAEO010000189.1, forward strand.
TTGACTGTACGGCGTAGTCTCAACAGCTCGACCTCAGACATCACACCGGCAGCGACTAAAGGCTCTGACATTTGCAATTCCTGATTACTTAACTCAAAACTGCGGCTTAATTGTTGCTGTCGGGCCTGTTTTTCCACAAGCTCTTGACGACGCTGTTCTGCCTGCTGTTTTAAAACATCAATGGTACTTTGTAGCTGTAATTGACGAGATTGATATAAAGCGCGTTCTTCTGCTGCCAAATCAGGTTGCTTGATCATCAATTCCTGAGGAAGCTCCAATGGCTTACCTTCACTTTCGGCGTCTAACCTCGCGGTTCTTGCCAGCAACTCCCAGTAAGTTAATTTTGACTCACGGAAAGAAGATGAAAACCGGGTATCATCAATCTTTAACAATACATCGTTCTTTTCCACCATCTGTCCTTCGCTGACAAGGACATCTGCCAAGATCCCACCTTCAAGGTTCTGTATTACCTGCACCTTACTGGAAGGAACCACTTTTCCTTGCCCTCGGGTCACTTCATCAATTTCCGCCACACTCGCCCACCATAAGGCAATGGTGATAAAGGCAGCAATCAGCAACAATAGAATATGTCCGCCCCAATGGGTGGATGCCATAGTTGCCGCACTGATTTCGGACATGAAACTGACATCGTCATTATTTTTTTTATACCAGGCCATCCATTTACCCTTTCGAAACCCGGATATGTCCACTTTTCAGTGCCGCCAGAATTTGCTCACGTGGTCCATCAGCCACGAGTTTTCCTTGGTCCATCACTAAAACACGATCCACTAAACTTAACAAAGATGCCCGGTGCGTCACCAAAATAAGTGTTTTATCTTTGATGATTTCCCCGAGTTTACTTTTGAAGCGTTCTTCACTGCTGTTATCCATCGCATTGGTCGGCTCGTCCAAAACCAGAACGGGTGGATCCAGTAATAAAGCTCGCGCTACTGAAATGCTCTGACGTTGTCCACCAGATAAACCTTCCCCACGCTCACCCACAGGCATATCAAAGCCAGAAGGATGTCGATTGATAAAATCTGTTACCCCAGCGATTTCTGCTGCACGCAATATCGCAGCATCATCTGCAAATGGTGCTCCTAAAGCAATATTATCTCGCACACTGCCATAAAACAGCATGACATCTTGAGGTACATAGCCGACTGAGCGTCGTAAATCGATTGGATCAATCTGTCTAAGATCCGTTTCATCCAACAAGACGGCTCCTTCTGCAGGCTCATATAATCCAAGGATTAACTTTTCAATCGAGCTTTTGCCTGATCCGATTCGTCCGATTATAGCTATTTTTTCGCCCGCATTAAGTTTGAAGGAAACATCTGTTAATGCTTCGATAGCTTGTTCTGGATAGCGAAAACTGACTTGTTTGAACTCAATGCCGCCTTTGAATTTATCGCGATGTAAAAATTCGCGGCCATTGGGACGCTCTACGGGTAAATTCATCATATTATTTAATGAAGCTAACGCCGCTTTAGAATGATGGAAACGTGTCAAAATCCCAGCCAATTGGCTCATCGGTGCCAAGGCCCGGCCTGCCAGAATAGTACTGGCAATTAATGCCCCCATACTGATTTCATTTTCACTGATTTTGTATACGCCATACACCACCACTGCAATGGTGGTCATTTGTTGAACAAAACTGGTTAAATTCACCGCGGCTGAAGAAAGCAGTTTTGCACGCTGACTGTATTTGGAGATGGAACCGGCTGTTTGCTCCCATTTGCGCTGCAATGGGGTTTCAGCGCCCAGACTTTTGATGGTCTCCAGTCCGGTTAGCGTTTCAATAAGCGTGGCACTTTTTTGCCCCGCATGGCGAAACAGCTGTTTTATTGCCCGGCCAAGCGGGATTTGAATAATTAAACTTATGACTATCGTTATCGGAATGACAACTAGAGGAATATAGGCCAAATCACCGGCAATCATCCAGATAACGGCAATGAATAAAAAGGTAAACGGTAAATCAATTAGTGTTGCCAGCGTAGCTGAGGTAAAAAAATCTCTAAATGACTCAAATTCTTGCATGCTGTTGGCAAAGCTTCCGACCGAGTTTGGTCGGGCTGCCATTTTAATACCCAATACTTTTTCAAAGATGGTCGCAGATAAAATAACATCCGCTTTTTTCCCCGCGACATCAATAAAATAGCCGCGCAAGGTTCGCAGTAATAAATCAAAGATAAAGACGATGGCCAAGCCTATCGCCAACACCCACAAAGTCGCCAAGGCATTATTGGGCACAACCCGATCATAGACATTCATCACAAACAGGGGTGAAGCGATGGCAAACAGATTGACTAGAATTGAGGCGACAAACACCTCACTATAGATCGGCCAGAAGCGTGACAATGTCCCCCAAAACCAATGTTTGGCTCGGGGAATGGTGGACGGCTCTCCACGTTTATCAAAGTGTTGAACGGCTTTGATAAAAATAGCATAACCCGTGTAATGTTCCTGAAGTTCAGACACATCAATCAAGGACTCGCCATCACCCGCTTCCGGATATATCACGGTCGCTTGCTTCTCCTTAACCTTAAGTAAGATACAGGCATTACCATCATTCAGTAATAAGACTGCAGGCAGCACAAGAGGAGAAATTTTGTGTAGCGGACGTTTAACTACTTTTGACGCCAGCCCTGCTCGCTCAGCGGCTCTGGCAAATAAGTCTGGAGTAAGACGGTTATCTACCAAAGGCAGGCCGGCCACCATGGAATCAGGGCTATGTGGTTTATGGAGTAATTTTGTAAGAACCGTCAGACAAGCTAATAACGGATCATCATGAGTCAGGTAGGCAGCATCTGCTTTCCATTGCCGATTTTGTAACTGTTCATTGGTTGCTTGATATTCCATGTTATCCGACGATACGACCCAAACCAAAATGTGAGGAGTTTCACAGTTTTTTTCTTTACTGTAAACCTGTGACCGCTTAACCTTGCTCAAGGTAGCATACTCAAGAATTAGCGGGAACAATAAAGATGGTATATGTCGATCGCAATGAGCTCGGGCAAATAATCGGTGTATTTAATTCACCGCAAAGCGCTAGCAGCCAATCTATCTCGCCTCAAGCACCGGAATTATTGGAATTTCTGGGACAGTCTACCCGCCATGAGGATATCCATACCATCCTCACCGCGTCAGATATGGCCATGGTCAGGGTTATCGAAGACCTGGTAAACACACTGATCGATAAAGGGGTGATTTTATTTACGGACTTACCCGATGCTGCCCGTGAGAAACTCGTGCAGCGTGAAAAGATCCGCCATCATCTAAATTCATTGGAAAACTTAATGAATGAAGATGAAGGCTTGCTCTAAATATTTTCTATCGCTTTTTAGCTCGACTGGCTATTACCCGCTTGCGTTTTTCCTGTGGGCTCTCTGCGACTTTTTTGCGCTCACGAAATGGATTTTCGCTGGTCTTGAACTCAATCATAACCGGTGTTCCCTGTAATTTCAGGGCGGTGCGGAAATAGTTTTCCAGATAACGTCGATAACTGTTTGGCGTCGCTTCAGTCTGGTTGCCATGGATAATAATACGTGGCGGATTTTTACCACCCAGATGGGCATAACGATATTTAATTCTGCGACCATTAACCAATGGTGGTTGATGATCCGCAACCGCCTCTTCCAGAACGCGAGTCAATTGGGGTGTTGGTATCTTGGCTAAAGCTGACCCATAGGCTATTTTGACTGATTTCAACAATAGCCCTACACCACTGCCGTGAAGCGCAGAAATAAAATGTGTTTTAGCAAAACTCAAAAAAGGCAAACGGCGTTCAATATTGGTGGCTACCCACTCACGTTCCTGCTTCTCTAAGCCATCCCATTTATTGACTGCAATCACTACCGCACGACCACTTTCGATGATCAAACCAGCTAAATGCAGATCCTGATCGACAATACCTTCATGAGCATCCAATACCAGTAAAACAACATTTGCCGCTTCGATGGCCTGCAATGTTTTAACAATACTGAATTTTTCCAAAGCTTCTGATACCTTTGAACGGCGTCTGACACCAGCAGTATCAATTAAAATATAGTTGGTTCCCTCTTTTTCGAAGGGAATATAGATACTATCCCGGGTTGTGCCTGGTTCATCAAAAGCAACAACCCGATCCTCGCCTAATAACCGGTTAACCAGTGTGGATTTCCCCACGTTTGGTCGTCCGACAACAGCGAGTCGAATATCACCCGAGGTATCCTCTTCCAAGGTTTCCTCTTCAGTGGCAACAATACGAATTGCCGGTAACTCACGCATCAAGGTGGCCATCAAGTTGCTTATGCCACGACCTTGAGTAGCAGAAATCACTTCTGGTTCACCCAATCCCAGACGATAAAAATCTGCGGCGGCCAGTTCACGTTGTTCGCTCTCAGTTTTATTAATCACTAATAAAACCGGTTTTCCCACATTACGTAATTGTTTGGCAATTAATTCATCTGCCGGCACCACACCGGCTTTACCATCCACTAAAAATAAGATCAGATCAGCTTCAACAATGGCAAGTTCAGCTTGTTTACGCATCAGATCTGACATATCGTCACCCTGTTCGGTCAAGCCACCGGTATCGATTAAAATGAATTCCGCTTCATCATGGCGAGCATTGCCGTATATGCGATCACGGGTCAAGCCCTCATGATCTGCCACCAAAGCATTACGCGTTTTGGTCAGACGATTAAATAAAGTGGATTTGCCAACATTCGGCCGCCCGACAAGAGCAATCACAGGTTTCACAGTTAGGGGATCCGAATGGCGGATAACTTGCCGCCTGTAGTCATCGCATAAAGCACACCATCGCGTACGACTGGTTGGCTACGTATACCTGTTTTGTCGAGACGCTGACGGGCAACAAATCGGCCATCAGAACGAGCAACCCAGTGTAAATAGCCTTCAAAATCGCCCACGACAACATAATCACCGGCAATAACCGGTGCAGAAATATTTCTTCGCAATAATAATGTCTGGCGCCATAAAGAATCACCGGTTCCATCGGCAACAGCCCACAAGTAACTTTCATCATCACTGACATAAATTGCATCGTTAGCAGCCACCGCAATGCCACTGGTCGAGGACATTTCTCTATCCCACAAGGATTGTCCTGTATCAATATCCAATGCGGCCAGATTACCCTGGAAAGCCACTGCATAAATGACGCCGTCATGAATTACCGGATCAGCATCAATATCCACTAAACGTTCTAATTCAGTACGGCCTGATGGTACGGCAACACTTTTTTCCCAGATGACTTTGCCATCATTAAGGGAAAGCGCGACCAATTTGCCATTATCGTATCCGGCTAGCACCGTTTGCCCATCAATCATCGGTGAGCTGACACCACGTAAACTTAAAAGCGGCACTGCCCGCTGATAATTCCACATAATATTACCGTCAGTTGCAGATAAGGCCGTTAAACGTCCATCTGCTGTTCTGACAATCACTTTATCGCTGCCCACTTTGGCAGGCGCAAGCACTTCACTGCTGAGACGCTGACGCCACAGTTCTTCTCCAGAGGTCTCATCCAAAGCGACAACTTCACCAGATTGCGAACCCACAACAATCAAACCTTCACCACCGCCAACGCCAGTAGCGACAGGAAAATCGAGTTGGGTACGCCATTCACGTCGACCACTTTCAGCATTATGGCTGCGAACATCGCCTTCATGATCTACGGTGAAAATAAAATCACCTTGTAACCAAGGAGCGAGATTCGCATATTCCGTATTTGCACCATCACCTGTGCCAGTTGACCACAAAGTTTTTGGCTCAAACTCAGCCTCAAATTCTGTCAATTCTGTTGGAGGCGCTTCGTAACTGTCGTCAGCAAAAAATTCTTTGACCGTTCCACATCCAGCGAGCGCAAGAAGTGCGACACCAGCAAATAAAAATTTTAGTTGATTAACCTTCATTGATAACAGCCACATCATCACGCTTCATCTCTAAAAGGGTTTTGCGCGGATCATCAACCCCCATGTTAGAAAGCGCACTACGATACGCTTCATATGCTTGTGCCTTATTTTCCTGAGCCAGATAAATATCACCTTCAAGTTCAGCAAATAAAGAGGCAAACCCTTCCGAAGCTTCCTGCTGGGTCAGCGTCAAAGCTTTTTCATATTCACCTTGATCCACCAATATCCGAGCCATGCGCAATCTGGCTAAATCTTTTTGTCCCGTCAATTTCGCTTTATCTGCTGTCCACTGCAAATATTCCAATGCGGCAGCAGCTTGATCATTACGTACTTGCTCTGCTGCCAGTTCCAACGTGGCAAAAGCAGCATATGGCGTTGATGAATGTGATTGCATTAATTCTTGTGTAAGGTCTTCTGCAGCCGTCAAATCCGCTTCACTGATATTCATTTGAATCTGTTGGTACATCGCTGCAGCTTGTTCGGTTTTAGCATGTTGAAAGTTTATCCAATACCTTCCACCAAAAATAACTGCGCCACCCAAGATAACGCCAGTTATGACTGAACGGCCATTTTCACGCCACCAACTTTTTATCGCTTCGCCTTTTTCATCATCCGATGCATAAATATCCATCGTTTACTCCTTGCTAACCGCAATTTAGGGGTTGTTTGCTTATCACTTATTAGGAAGTGAATTAAAGTGCCAGATTATACGTGTTTATGCGTAAGTTGTGCTAACCGCTACATGCATCCGTTGCCTGCACCACTCAGGTGCTAAAAATTATAAAAATGCACCATAACAGTTCAAAAAACCACTTTTTTTGCTCTATAAGAAAAGTTAGATGCTTGTTTTATATGGATTTGTCTAGTTTGGTGCAAGTCTTGCTATTTTGGTGCTTGCTCAACACTAAATTATAAGGAAAATCCATTGTGCAAAACGCAAGCGACGTACTTTTTATCTTAATTGGCGCCATTATGGTGCTCGCCATGCATGCCGGCTTTGCTTTTCTGGAAGTCGGCACTGTCCGAAAAAAAAATCAGGTTAATGCCTTAGTCAAAATTATTACCGATTTTGGCATGTCTACCATTGCCTACTTTTTTATTGGTTATAGCATTGCTTACGGTTTGAATTTCTTTGAACCCTCACCTCTGCTGGCGGAAAATAATGGTTATGCCATGGTGAAGTTTTTCTTCTTACTGACATTTGCAGCCGCTATTCCTGCCATTGTTTCCGGTGGTATTGCCGAACGGGCAAAATTTAATCCACAGTTAATTGCGACTTTTTTTATTGCAGGCTTTGTTTATCCGTTGTTTGAAGGGATTAGCTGGAACGGTTTGTTTGGAATTCAGGCATGGTTAGAAACGCAATTTGGTGCCGGTTTTCATGATTTTGCCGGCTCGGTAGTGGTTCATGCCGTGGGCGGTTGGATAGCTTTAGCTGCTGTATTGTTACTGGGACCAAGAAATGGTCGCTATGGCAAGCAGGGTGAGATATATGCTCACCCGCCTTCAAATATTCCTTTTCTAGCATTGGGGGCGTGGATTCTCACCGTAGGCTGGTTTGGCTTTAATGTAATGTCAGCTCAACAAATTGAAGGGATTAGTGGTCTTGTAGCCATAAACTCTTTAATGGCAATGGTTGGTGGTACCTTAGCGGCTTGTCTTATCGGACGTAACGATCCCGGCTTTGTACATAATGGTCCACTTGCTGGCTTAGTGGCTATTTGTGCTGGCTCTGACATCATGCACCCACTTGGTGCATTAGTGACTGGTGCTCTAGCCGGTGGTTTGTTTGTCATCACCTTTACCCTCGCTCAAAACAAATGGAAAATTGATGATGTATTAGGTGTCTGGCCGCTTCATGGTTTATGCGGAGTGTGGGGTGCTCTTGCAGCAGGAATTTTTGGTCAAGTTGCATTGGGTGGTATGGGTGGCGTAAGCATGGCCTCACAGTTCATTGGAACAGCGATTGGGGTCAGCATTGCTTTTTTTGGCGGTCTGATAGTTTATGGCTGTTTAAAAGCCATCATGGGCTTGAGATTAACCGAGGAAGAAGAGTTTAACGGTGCGGATTTGAGTATTCATAAAATCAGTTCAACTCCTGCAAACGATTAAACTACTTAAATGTCACCATCATCCGGTAGAAAGCTACCGGATGATGCCCCCTTGCTGCTTATCCAGAAAATCAATGAAGATGTCCAGCTCATTGGCTTCTTGCTGGATATCGCCTAAGCGTTCTCTCGCCTGCTCCATTCGTAAGCCTGAACGATAAACCACTTTATAGGCTTGACGAATATTTCTAATCTGGGTATCGGTAAATGCTCGGCGGCGCAGACCTTCAACGTTTATGCCCACAGGCTCTGCCATATGACCAGATACCAGGACATAAGGTGGCACATTACGTGAAATCACACTGCCCATTGCACTAAAACAATGTGACCCGAGGTGGTTAAACTGGCTGACTAATGTGAAGCCCCCCAGAATGACATGTTGATCAACTATCACATGCCCTGCCAAAGAGGCGTTGTTGGCAAAAATATTGTTGTCACCAATAATACAATCATGGGCAATATGTACATAAGCCATGATCCAGTTATTACTCCCAACTTTAGTAATACCACCACCTTGTACCGTGCCTCGATTAATGGTGACCGATTCCCGGATCAGGTTGTTATCACCAATTTCCAACAAGGTAGACTCACCATGATATTTCTTGTCCTGAGGTTCTTCACCAATAGATGAGAACTGAAATATACGGTTATTACGTCCTATTTTAGTCGGCCCATTAATCACCACATGGGAGGAAATTTCTGTGCCTGAAGCGATTTCTACATTCGCTCCAACAATACTGTATGCACCGATGACAACATCATCGGCAATTTTGGCACTGGGGTCTATTAAGGCAGTTTGATGAATCACGAAGGCATTTCTTGGTTAACACACATAATGTCAGCACTGACAACAACTTCGCCGTCAACAGTGGCCTGACCGTAAAATTTCCATAGATTACGTTTATTTTTAATCAGTTTAACTTCTAATCGAAGCTGATCACCTGGTTCTACAGGTTTTTTAAAACGGGCGTTATCAATACCCGCAAGATAGTATAAAGCTTCATCTGAACGAATTTCGTCTGCTGTTTTAAAAGCCAATAATCCTGTAGCTTGGGCTAATGCTTCGAGAATTAATACGCCAGGCATAATGACACGCTGCGGAAAATGGCCTGTAAAGTGAGGTTCGTTGAAACTAACATTTTTAATACCAACCAGATGTTCACCTGGAGTAAATTCAATCACCCTGTCAATCAACAGGAACGGGTATCGATGAGGCAACAAGCGTTGAATTTCATGTATGTCAATGGTGTTCAATCTGATTATCCTTTAGGATTTATATTTTTGCGTGCAGTAATCTTACGTTGAGACACTGTTGCGGTAAAGCTAAGTCTGTGATTTGGCAATAAAAACACTAATCCAGCTTGGCTTCTAACTGTTTAATTTTGTCGTTTAATTTATCAAGCTGTCTGTATCGAACAACATTTCTATGCCATTCCCGGGTAGGCTCAACAGGAATACCGGAAGAATAGGAACCCGCTGTCAATATCGACTTGGTGACCATACTCATACCTGTCAGTTGAACACCATCGGCAATTTCAATATGACCTGCGATTCCCGTTCCACCACCTATAGCACAATGAGAACCTATTCGCGTGCTGCCCGAAATACCAACGCAGCCAGCAATCACGGTGTGCTCACCAATGAAAACATTGTGACCAATTTGTATTTGGTTATCCAGTTTGACCCCGTTACTGATTATCGTGTCATCAATCGCCCCACGATCTATGGTCGTGTTAGCACCAATTTCCACATCATTCCCAATGGTGACCTTACCGACTTGTGGGATCTTCAGCCATTGCCCATTATTGTTGGCAATACCAAATCCATCCGCACCAATCACTACACCAGGATGTATCCGAACCCGCTGGCCAATCTTTACTTTTCGACATAGCGTCACATTGGCCATAAGCCGGCTATCGGCACCAATCACCACATCATTTTCAATGATGCAACCGGGACCAATAATCACATTTTCACCAATATGAACGTTCGTTCCAATGAACACCTGGGCAGAAATTCGAGCGGAATCAGCAATAATGCTGTTTTCACCAATGACTGCAGTCACGTGAATTCCAGTATCAGGTTGTTCTTCTGGATAAAGTAATGCTGCTACTTTGGCATAAGCGACATAACTGTCTTCGATGACTAGCGCATTGGTCTTGAGGTCAGCAGCATCAGCAGGTGAGACAATGACACACCCTGCTGATGTAGTTTTAAGATACTGACGGTACTTGGTATTTGCTAAAAAGCTAATCTCGTTATCAGTCGCATTTTGCAATGTACCGACACCCGTTATAACTTTATCTGATTGACCAATAAGCTCCGCACCAATTTCAGATGCTAGTTTTTCTAACGTCCAGACCACATCAAAGTTCTTATTTTGTTTTCAGTCTTTCCAGTACCTTAGCAGTTAAATCTGCTTTTTCACTGGCAAAAATAACACCTTGATAAAGGACCAAGTCATAGGATTCTTCTTTAGCAAGCTCAACAATCGTTTCTGCTATTTCTTCTTCTAACTTGCGTAATTCTTCATTACGGCGAATAGATAAATCTTCGCTGTACTCATCCTGAAGACGTTTCAGTTCACGTTGGTCATTAATGATTTTACGTTCCTGAGCTTGGCGGTCATCATTACTCAACACAGCGGCATCGCGATTCAATTTATCCTGAGCAGCGCGCAGTTCTTTATGTTTGCTTTCGAGTGACTTGCTACGAGTTGAAAATTCTTTTTCCAATCGGGCTAAAGCACGTTCTTTTTGTGGAGATTGATCTAATACGACGCTGGCATTTACAACGCCAATTTTCATCTCTTCAGCATAAACAGGGCTGACCATTAACGAAGCCAACAACAGGCCAACAATCTTGATGTTTTTCACTCTTAACTCCGATAGTTAAATTTAAAATGTCGATCCCAATGAAAACTGGAATATTTCGGTTTCATCATCCGGCTGATCTCGCAGCGGAGCAGCAATACTAAACGACATTGCTCCAAATGGCGAAATCCAAATTGCTGAAAGACCGGTTGAATAACGCAACAAATCAGCTTCAAAACTTTGATCGACATCATATACGTTACCCACATCCACGAAAGTGCTCAAGCGGAATGAGCGTAAAGCTTTCTTCATGAATGGAATAGGGAAAATAACTTCTGCACCACCGGTGACCATCAGGTTACCACCAAGTGGCTGATCCGCTTCCCGGACGCCCAGTGTATTTGCTCTAAAGCCACGTACACTGCGGATACCGCCTGCATAGAAGTTCTGGAAGAACGGGAACTGTTCACTATCACCATAGGCCTTACCGTAACCAAGGTCAGTACGCAAGGCAAAGGTAAAGGTATCATTGATAGGCGTGTACCAATTATTGCGATAACGCAGTTTGTAATACTGCAAATCACCAATTGGAGTGGCGACCTCAGCAGAGAGACTTTGAGATGACCCGCTCGTAGGCAATATCGCATTATCACGTGAGTCACTTGACCACCCCAGAGTCACCGGGAACGCATGGAATGAATCGCCTTCGGTCTCGATAAAATCATCATAACGTGTAATGTCGTTATCACTCGGAACATCCAATTGGGTGTTTTCATAACCGAAGGCCAGGTTGATTCGATTATTTTCTGAAATCGGTATACCAAAATTAATGTCACCGCCAAAGACGTCTGTGGTGTAGTTGGCAATATTCGCTTCAAAGGCATCCGTTTCACGATAGAAAAGGTTAAACCCCTGACTGATACCATCAACTGTGGCAAATGGATTGGTGTAACCAAAGCTGTAGACCGTATTCACTCGGCTGTTGTTAAAACCAAAGCGTACATGTTTACCACTGCCAAAAAAGTTTTTCTGAGTCACGTTGGCGTTAAAGATAATCCCGTCTGATTGTGAGTACCCCACACCCGCTGACAAACTACCCGAGGCCATTTCGGTAACGGCAAAATCCAGATCAACCTGATCAGAAGTGCCTGCAACAGGTACTGTTTCTACGTTCACGTCTTCGAAATAGCCCAAACGGGAAATACGTTCACGAGATAACTCAACATCACCGGTCGAAATCCAGGCAGATTCTTGTTGGCGCATTTCCTGGCGTAATACTTCATCACGGGTTTTGCTGTTGCCAGAGATGTTGATACGTCTGACATAAGCACGACGTCCCGGATCAACAAAGAAAGTCAGATCAACTTCGCGCGTTTCACGATCGATGTCAGGGACGGCATTTACGTTTGCAAAGGCATAACCATCATTACCCAAGCGATCGGTCAGTCTTTCTGAACTGGAAGTAATAGCTTTTCTGGAGAATACAGAATTCTTCCGTATCGTAACCAAATCAAATAATTCAGCTTCCGGCACAATCAGATTACCTGCCAGTCTGACTTCATTGATTTTATAGCGCTCACCTTCAGAGATATTCACGGTGATAAACATTTGCTTTTTATCATCCGAGATAGTCACCTGAGTTGATTCCACGGTGAAATCAACATAACCACGATCCAGATAAAATGAACGTAAGGTTTCCAGATCAGCAGATAATTTTTGACGTGAATATTGATTGTCTTTGGTCAGCGAAGATAACCAACCACCTGTTGTAGACTCTAATTCCTCAAGCAACTCTGAATCTTCATAGGATTCGTTGCCGACGATGTTTATTTCTCCGATAGTAGCAACCACGCCTTCAGCCATATTGATACGGACGGCTACCCGGTTACGCGACAGCGGAGTAACCTCAGAGGTAATATTCACACCGTATTTACCACGACTGAAATACTGACGTTGTAATTCGAGCTCAACCCTTTCCAGCATCGCCTGTTCAAACACCTGGCCTTCGGCAAAACCAATCTGGCGTAATGATTTGGTCAATTCATCACTATCCAGATCTTTGTTACCAACAAACTCAATACTGGAAATAGCAGGACGCTCACTGACTTTGATAACAAGTACGCCCTCATCCCGCTCAACCTGAACATCATTGAAATATTTTGATTTAAAAAGCGAACGAATAATGCCACGGACATCGTTTTCCGTCAGCTCATCACCAACCTTGACGGGCAAAAAGTTAAAAACCGTTCCAGCAGAAATTCGTTGTAAACCCTCTACTCGAATATCTTTGATAATAAATTCCTCGGCCCAGGCTGCGGAGGATAACAAGATGAGCGTCAGTGCTGTGATGATTTGTTTCATTGTTGTTTTACAGTCAGTCAGCCGAAGAAATCGTAAGTGTACCTGCAATATGTGGATTAGCCAATCAGACGAGCAATGTCATTTGTAAAAGCAAATACCATCAAGAGCAGAATCAAAAATAATCCAATTTTTTGTGCTTGAATTTGCACGGACTCAGGTAAAGGTTTACCGCGAACCCATTCAAAAAAATACATCAGCAGATGCCCGCCATCAAGTACCGGTACAGGCAACAAATTCAAAATGCCCAAACTGATGCTGATCATGGCCAGAAAACTCATAAAGGCGATTAAACCTTGTTGCGCCGAATCTCCGGCGAATTGAGCGATGGCAATGGGACCGCCAAGGTTATCACTAGAAACAGTACCAACTAGCATGCCCCATAAACCACTTAATGTTGTCACGCTGAATTGCCAGGTTTGTATCACGGCCTGTGGCACTGCAGCAAAGGGGCCATAGCGCAATTCTGCTTGCCATTCGGCGGGAATTTCAAAGGCCTCCGTGTTGACTGCCGCCCCTATTCGACCAACGCCATTTTCATCAGCAGTCGGGGTGATCGTCAGGCTTTGCATTTGTCCATTGCGCAGAATTTCAATAGCTATTGGCTGATCGGCATGACGCTGAATTAACGATACCCATGATTGCCAACTTGATAACCGTTCACCATCTGCAGAAATTAATTCATCACCCGCTAGCAAACCAGCTTGTTCTGCAGGACTGTCTGCCACAATATTACCCAGAACAGGCGGCATATCGGGTTGCTGCATTTTGATGCCAAGTTGTGAAAACAATGACCCCGCATCATCAAGGCCAAGTCTGGGCAAGGTAAGTTGTTTGTTAGTCTCAACATCCGTACTTTGCGTTGTCAACGTGATGGTTTCGCCATCCTGTGCCAATTTCAACAATTGTTGAAACAAGCTGTTAACCGTGGGAGTGGCTTTACCATTCACCGCAATAATTGTTTCCCCGCTATATAGTTCAGCCTGTGAGGCGGGTGAATCTGTTGTCACCTCAGCAATAATCGGTTTTATACCGGGTACGCCCATCACCAGAATGGCCCAATAGGCAAACACAGCAAATAACAGATTGGCAATCGGTCCGGCAGAGACGATGGCGACACGATTTCTTAAGGACTGGCGATTAAAGGTTTGGTTGAGATCTGCGTCTGCTACCGGGCCTTCCCGCTCGTCTAGCATTTTGACATATCCACCCAGTGGAAGGGCTGCAATGACAAACTCGGTGCCATTTTTTAGTTGCTTTGACCACAGTTTTTGCCCAAACCCCACCGAGAAACGTAAGACTTTCACCCCGCAACGCCTTGCTACCCAGTAATGGCCAAACTCATGTATAACCACCAGCAAGCTCAGTGCAATGATGAAAAATATTAGTGACTGCATACAACCCGCATTTGTTGTTGGGCAACTGCTCTGGCCATTTTATCGGCAGCTAAAATTTGTTCCAGTGAATCAGCCGGGGTAATGCTGACATTTTCTAATACCTCAGCAATGATACGTGCAATATCAGTGAATTTGATTTGCCGATTCAGAAAAGCTTCGACAGCCACTTCATTAGCGGCGTTCAGAATAGCGGTACTGGTACCACCGGTATTTAATGCTTGATAAGCAAGTGCCAGACAGGGAAACCGTTCAAACTCCGCAGCTGCAAAATCAAGCCTGCCAGCTTTAACCAGATCTAAAGGTTCAACACCTGAGTCAATTCTTTGTGGCCAAGCAAGGGTATTCGTAATAGGCGTGCGCATATCGGGATTTCCCATCTGTGCCAATACCGAGCCATCCATATAATCCACCATCGAATGAATGATACTTTGGCGATGCAATACCACTTCAATCTTCGCGCTCGGCATACCGAACAGCCAATGGGCTTCAATAACTTCCAAGCCTTTATTCATCATCGTCGCCGAATCAACAGAAATTTTCTGTCCCATGGACCAGTTGGGATGAGCCACGGCCTGTTCCGGAGTGACTGATTCCAGATCGGCAAGAGCCCAATCACGAAATGGACCACCTGAAGCGGTCAGGATAATGCGGCGAATGCCTTGGTGTTCAAATTGATATTGCTGGGTTTCACCGACAGGCAGGCATTGCCATATGGCGTTATGTTCGCTATCTACTGGCAATAGAACGGCATTATTTGCCTGCACCTCACGCATCAGTAATGCACCACTCATGACCAAGGCTTCTTTGTTTGCCAACAGAATTCTTTTACCGGCTTTTGCAGCAGCTAAGGTAGGTAGCAATCCCGCAGCCCCCACAATTGCCGCGACAACAATATCGGTTTGCTCAGTACCGGAAATGATTTCCAGTGCTTGTATACCACTTTGAACCTGAACGGGCGAACCCGCTTCGCGCAATTTGCTTTCCAATTGACAGGCCGAGTCTGGGCATAACATAACAGCAATTGTGGGTTGAAACTGCAGACATTGCTCGAACAAGGTATCCACTGATTTATTCGCGGCAAGTGCATAGACATTATATTTTTCAGGGTGTCGCTGTAGTACATCCAAAGTACTGATGCCAATTGAACCAGTGGAGCCTAGAATCGTTACCTGCTGCATCAAAAGTGACCTGTCAGCCAAACCAGCGCGGCAAAAAATGGAACGGCTGCCAATAGACTGTCTACCCTGTCCAGAATTCCACCATGACCCGGCAATAAATGTCCACTGTCCTTTATATGAAAACTGCGTTTAAACAGGCTTTCAAATAAATCGCCACTCACCGAAATCAATCCCGTTGCCACACTGACAAGTAGCCATGTAAACAAAGAAATACTTTGAGATACACCTAACAGATAAGCGATGACGCTCCAGACAGCGACCAAAGTTATCGCTCCGATTAAACCCTCTATGGTTTTATTGGGGCTGATGGCAGTGGCCAGAGCATGCTTTCCCCAGCGTTTTCCCGCAAAATAACCGCCAGTGTCCGCCAGCCAGACACTGATTAAAACGTAGAGAACTAATATAGGTCCGTCCGATGCCAAACCATGCAGCCATACCGCACTGTATACGAATAACAAAGTCACCAGCATGCTCAGAAAATAGGTAAATACTTTATGGCGGAAACAACGGGCAAGAAAAGCAGAAAGTGGCTTGTGCGCATAGATCACAGTGATCACACTGATCAATAACCAGAAAATTAAACCACTTAATAGCATTTGGTTAATACTGGCCATTGTGAATACAACGGCTAATACAGCAATAAATGAGGCTGCAGCGAGGGTTTTAGCCAAAGTGTTGATACCAGCCATGGTTAACCACTCCCACATTGCCATTAGTGAGATAACGGCGACCAAAGCAATAAAGCCAATACTGGGCAGCAGCAATATCGCCATTATAACCAGTGGGATAAGTACTGCAGCCGTTAGTAGTCGCTGTTTAAGCATCTTCATTTCCGCTGAGCTGTTCCGAAGTTCGGCCGAAACGACGTTCACGGCTTGAAAAGGATTCAATGGCAATGTCTAAATCCTGTGCCGTAAATTCAGGCCATAATTTTTCGGTGAAATATAATTCGGTGTAAGCCAGCTGCCACAACAGAAAATTGCTGATACGTTGCTCACCACCCGTCCGGATGAACAGGTCGGGTTCAGGTAAATCGGCGGTCACGAGATGACTGGCTAACAACGTTTCATCAATTTGTTCGGGTTGCAGTTCGCCGGATTGAATTTTATTGGCAATCTGACGAACAGATTGTGTGATATCCCAGCGGCCACCATAGTTGGCGGCAATATTCAAAATTAACCCGTCATTTTCAATAGTTAATGCCATCGCATCCGCTATTTGTTGCTGTAAAGGCGCTGAAAACCGGCTGATATCGCCGATAATATTTAGACGGATATTATTCTTGTGCAGTCTTTTAACCTGGTTTTCCAGTGCATGACTGAATAATTCCATTAATAAATTGACTTCCTTACCGGGCCGACGCCAATTTTCACTACTGAAAGCAAAGAGACTAAGAACTTCTACACCCGTTGCTACGCAATGCTTAACAATGCCTTCAACCGCTCTGACACCGGCACGATGTCCCATAAATCGAGGCTGCAACCGCTGTTTTGCCCAGCGACCATTGCCATCCATGATGATAGCAATGTGTCTGGGAATGGAACGGCTGGATGATTTCATCAATATGGCTAAGCCTGACTGGCTTAGACCGCCATCAAATCAGTTTCTTTTTCGGCCAGCACGTCGTCAATTTGCTTGATGGTGCTATCGGTCAGTTTCTGAATAGCTTCCTCTGCACCGCGCTGCTCATCTTCAGAAATCGCTTTATCTTTCAACAAATCTTTCAAGCTGCCATTTGCATCACGACGAATATTACGTACAGCAATACGGGCATTTTCTGCTTCAGATTTAGCCACTTTAACTAAATCTTTACGGCGCTCTTCGGTTAACGGTGGAATTGGAATACGAATAGTCATGCCCGCACTGTTTGGGTTAACGCCCAAATCAGAAGTCATGATGGCTTTTTCAATCACGGAAACCATGTTTTTTTCCCATGGTGTCACAGTAATGGTTCTTGAATCTTCAATGCCCACGCTGGCAACCTGACTTAATGGAACGTCAGAGCCGTAATAAGGCACGGTGACATGATCTAATAAACTGGTATGTGCGCGGCCAGCACGAATTTTCGCCAGTGCAGTACTCAGAGCGGCAACACTTTTTTGCATCCGATCTGCTGCATCTTTTTGAATATCATTAATCATGATTTGTCCTATTTCACCAATGTTCCAACATTTTTACCGTAAACAATATCCGTCAGATTACCGTAACGATGCACATCAAAAACCCTTAACGGCATTTTCTGTTCCTGACACATCACCACTGCGGTAGTGTCCATAACGCCAAGACGATTGTTGATCACTTCATCGTAAGACAACGTGTCATATCGAACAGCATCAGGATTTTTTTGTGGGTCAGCATCATACACACCATCGACTTGAGTCGCCTTCAGCATCAGCTCGGCACCGATTTCTACAGCGCGTAAGCTGGCTGCAGAGTCCGTGGTAAAAAATGGATTTCCCGTACCGGCAGCAAAAATGACCACCCGGCCTTTTTCCAAATGCCGAATCGCGCGACGGCGCAGATAATCTTCACAAACTTCATGGATACGGATTGCGGACATGACACGGCAGAATGTTCCATTACGTTCCAGCGCATCCTGCAGTGCCAGCGCATTTAATACGGTTGCCAACATGCCCATGTGATCAGCACTGACTCTATCCATACCGCTGGCCGCAAGACCGGCACCACGGAAAATATTGCCACCACCAATCACAATACCGAGCTGAACACCCTGGGCATTCAGTTCAGATATTTCTTGAGCAAATCGGGAAATCACCTCGGGTTGAATGCCATACTCGGCATTTCCCATTAAAGCCTCCCCGCTCAGCTTGAGCAGGATGCGCTTATAAACCGGCTGACTTCCCGATGTTGTCATAATTTAATTTCCTCGTGCCTGAGCCATGACCTCTTCAGCAAAGTTATCTGCTTTTTTCTCGATACCTTCACCGACTTCAAAGCAGGCAAAACCTTCAACTGTTGCACCAGCTTGTTTAACCAGCTTCTCAACAGTGACATCCGGATCTTTTACAAAAGCCTGGCCCAGCAAACTGATTTCGTTTACAAACTTGCTCATGCGGCCTTCAATCATTTTTTCAACAATCGCTTCTGGCTTGCCGCTTTCACGTGCTTGAGTCGCTACGATGTCACGTTCTTTTTGCAATAATTCTTCTGGCAATTCATCCGCTGAAACCGCTTGTGGACGGCTGGCAGCAACATGCATTGCCAAATCTCTTGCCAGATTCTCATCACCACCATTCAATTGAACCAGTGTACCGATACGGTCACCATGACGGTAAGCTCCGATAACACCTGTTTCTGAGTTCATCAACGTGAAACGACGTACTTGAATGTTTTCACCAATTTTTGCAATCAAAGATTGGCGAACCGTATCAATGCTTTCACCGTTGCTCAAGGTTAATTGCAACAACGCATCAACATCCGCTGGTTGTGCTTCAAGCACTTTCTTCGCAACTGCATCAACGAAATTTACAAAATCATCTGCTTTTGCAACGAAATCTGTTTCAGAGTTGACTTCAAGCATTACTGCTTGTTTGTTGTCAGCACTGGTTTCAATTGCAATCACACCTTCGGCAGCAACTCGGTCAGACTTTTTGTCGGCTTTAGCCAGACCAGATTTGCGCATTTCCTCAATGGCGACTTCAATATCACCGTTAGATTCCACCAATGCTTTTTTGCATTCCATCATGCCGGAGCCAGTACGCTCACGCAGTTCTTTTACTAAAGCTGCAGTTATAGCCATTTTCTTGTAACCCTTAAAATCAATTTTTGTGAACGGTCTATTTTGAGACCACACATACGACACAGGCCCGCGTTTCAGCGAGCCTGCTTAAGTCATTAGCAGAGCTTATTCAGCTGCAGCTGGTGCATTTTCTTCTGCAACTTCAACAAATTCATCGCCAGCATCACCAGTAGTGACCGATGCACGGCCTTCAATAATGGTGTCAGCAATATTTGCTGTGTACAGACGAATAGCACGCATAGAATCGTCGTTGCCTGGAATTACATAGTCAACACCATCAGGATTGCTGTTGGTATCAACCACGGCAATAACAGGAATGCCCAGTTTATTCGCTTCTTGAATAGCAATGCGTTCGTGATCAACGTCAATCACAAATAAAGCATCCGGCAGGTTACCCATTTTCTTGATACCACCGATGCTCTTTTCTAATTTTTCTTGCTCACGAGTCAGGTTCAGAACTTCTTTCTTTTTCAAACCTTCCGTCTTACCTGATTCAATCATCGCTTGAATAGCTTCAAGACGTTTGATTGATTGGCGAACGGTTTGATAGTTGGTCAACATACCACCCAACCAGCGACGGTTGACGTAAGGCATGCCACAACGTTCAGCATCTTCACGGATTGAATCTTGAGCAGCACGCTTGGTGCCGACGAACAAAATACGACCTTTTTTGGAAGCCAGTTTGCTGACGTAGTTAAGTGCATCGTTGAACATAGGCAGACTGTGCTCTAAGTTCACGATATGAATATTGTTACGTTTACCAAAGATGTAAGGACCCATTTTTGGGTTCCAGTAACGTGTTTGGTGACCGAAGTGAACGCCAGCTTCAAGCATTTGGCGCATAGTAATTTTAGCCATGTTTATACCTATATATATGGGGTTAAACCTCCACGTACCCCAGCTATCGACTGATCTGATTTTCCAGACAGCACCCCGAAAACTGTGTCGGCACGTGTGTGATTTTGCCTTTGCTAAGGCGCGCATATTATTCCACAGTTACCAACTAAAACAAAGCACCAACCGTATATAGGTTGGATTAGCCCGCTTAACTGGTAGTTAACGGCTTTTTACGGCACACTATACTTTGTCTTTTATCGTTAATAGTAATCAGGATCCGGCATGGGTGTGACCATCAAAACAGCAGAAGAAATTGAAAAAATGCGTGTAGCAGGCAAACTCGCCGCTGACGTATTAACCATGATAGAACCGTATGTCGTCGCGGGCATCACCACTGATGAATTAAACAAAATCTGCCATGATTATATTGTGAACGAACAAAAAGCCATTCCTGCACCGTTAAATTATCATGGGTTTCCCAAATCTATCTGTACATCAGTGAACCACGTTATTTGTCATGGCATCCCCAGCGATAAAAAACTGAAAGATGGCGACATCATTAATATCGATATCACGGTAATCAAGGACGGTTATCACGGCGACACCAGCAAAATGTTCCATGTCGGCAAAACTTCGATTCTCGCCCAGAGATTGTCTCGAGTCGCTCGTGAATGCATGCTGATTGGCATTGATATGGTCAAGCCCGGTATCAAACTGGGTGATATTGGTCATGCCATTCAACAACATGCGGAAAATGAACATTTCTCTGTTGTCCGAGAGTATTGTGGACACGGAATTGGTCAGGTCTTCCACGAAGAACCACAGGTTTTGCATTATGGTTCGCCTGACACCGGCATGACACTGCAGGCTGGAATGACGTTCACTATCGAACCGATGATAAACGCGGGTAAACGGCAAGTCCGTCAACTTCCCGATGGCTGGACAGTCGTCACCAAAGACCGTTCATTATCCGCTCAGTGGGAACATACAATACTGGTGACTGACGATGGTCATGAAATCTTAACCCTTCGGGATGAAGAACGCTCATAGGAGCCTCCGATAATGGCAATTTCTGCACAATCTGTCTGGGAGTTTGGCCATACAGATAATGCGATTGGTTGTCGCGATATTCTCGCGAAAGCCTCTCAACATTTAAAAAAATGTTTTTTTGATGATGAGGCTGATATTGATTGGCTGGTTCATCAACAATCGCATTTTGTGGATGAGGTGCTGCAATTTCTCTGGGAGAAAAATCTCGGATCTGAAACCACTGTCAGTCTACTCGCTGTGGGTGGCTATGGACGTGGCGAGTTACATCCTCACTCTGATATTGATTTATTGGTTTTGTTGGATGACTCCGTCGCAGAATCACCACCAGCTGCCTTATCTATTTTCCTGACACAGTTATGGGATATAGGCCTGGAAATTGGCCATAGCGTTCGCACCATTGGTGAGTGTCGTCAACAAGCGGAAGACGATATTACTATTGCCACCAATCTACTGGAAGCACGGTTTTTATCAGGTAATTCCACTCTATTTGAACAACTCCAACAATTGACGGTATCCAACAAAACCTGGGATACCCGCCTTTTCTACGAACGTAAAAAACAAGAACAAATTCAACGCCATCATAAATACAATGATACGGGAAATAATCTTGAGCCCAACCTGAAAGAATCCCCGGGCGGCCTGAGGGATATTCAGGTTATCAACTGGGTAGCACAACAGCATTTTGATGTTAAAAATCTGCAAGGACTTAAATCCAAGGGCTTTTTAGCGGAGAGTGAATTCGAGATTCTGCAACAATCCAGACGGTTTTTATGGCGAGTCCGGTTTGCACTGCACCATCTTGCTGGCCGTAAGCAAGAAAAAATGATGATTGATCATCAGCGTGAACTCGCCAAACAACTCGGTTATGTCGAGACCAACAGTCGTATGGCTGTTGAACACTTCATGAAGGATTATTACCGGACAGTCCGTGCAGTAGGTCAGATGAATGCACTACTGTTACAACTGTTTGAAGAAAATATCATTCTGGCCGACGAACCGCGAGACATAGAACCTATTAATCGTCGCTTTCAATCTCATAATGGTTATCTGGAAACGATTAATCCCGGCATGTTTGCCTTTTATCCTTATGCCTTATTAGAAGTCTTTTTGATCTTGCAACAGCACCCGCATATTAAGGGTATTCGCGCATCAACAATACGTCAGATCCACGCACATCTGCATTTAATTGATGAACGCTTTCGTTCCGATATCAAAAATCGCAGTCTGTTTATGGAGATCATTCGCCAGCCCAAAGGCGTCACCCATGAATTCCGTCGCATGAATCAGCTCGGCGTATTGGGTGCCTATTTGCCTGAATTTGGGCGAATAGTCGGTCAAATGCAGCATGATTTATTTCATGCCTATACCGTGGATGAACACACCTTGTTTCTGGTGCGCAACTTGCGGCGTTTCTCTTGCGCTGAATTCAAAGATGAATTCCCGTTATGTTCGGAAGTATTTTATCAACTGCCAAAACCTGAATTGCTCTACATAGCTGGTATTTATCATGACATTGCCAAAGGCCGTGGTGGTGATCACAGTATTCTGGGAGTTCAGGATGCTGAACAGTTTTGTACCCAGCATAATTTGAGTGATTACGACACCAGTATCGTGACGTTTCTGGTTCGACATCACCTGGCAATGTCATCAACTGCACAAAAGAAAGACCTTGAAGATCCCGAAGTCATTCAGGACTTTGCAGGTTTAGTTGGCAGTGTGAACAGGTTAAATTATTTGTATTTACTGACGGTAGCTGACATCAGGGCCACCAATAATAATTTATGGAATGGTTGGCGGGACTCGCTGCTTAAACAGCTCTATCACAGTACACATCAATGGCTGGAACATACAGAAGCCCAGGCCAAAAGCACACAGGAAAAAAGTTATAAAAAATATCAGCTTGCTTTGGATCAACTGTGTGACATGGGCTGGTTGCCACAAGACATCACATTATTATGGCGTGACTATGAACTGGATTATTTTCTGCGACACTCTGTCGATGAAATAGTCTGGCAAACCAATGGTCGTTTAGAAAAACCTGACGAAGAACCGTTGATTCTGGTTCGTCCACACAACGACAATCAGACACTGGAATTATGTATTTTCACGCATGACCGCCGGGGTTTGTTTGCCGCGATGACAGCCTGCCTGGAACAGCTGCAGCTGAATATACTTGATGCCAAAATCAACATCGGAAATGATGGCAATGCCCTAAATACCTTTATCGTTAATGGTACACAACAACGTTATGAAGACATCACCAATGCCCTGCATAAACAACTGGCCCGTGAAGAATTAACCTCAGGGTATAAACCGCAATTAATGCCACGAACCACAAAATTATTTAAAACTGAGCCGGTCATTAAATTTTCAGCAAATCCGCAGAAAACACATACGGTCATGGAGCTTTATACCCATGACCGGCCTGGCTTGCTATCCGCTGTTGCTCAGGTATTTTTGCTACATCAGATTCAGGTTATCAATGCCAAAATGGTTACCTTGGGCGATCAAGTTGAAGACGTGTTTTTCATCACCAACAGTGATGACAACGCGTTAAACGAAATTGAACAACAGACTTTGTATAACGAACTGAAAGATAAGCTCACTATGCAGGGAGAATCTGCTGTGTCAGGCTCGATGGCGTTTTAAACGAAACATAAAAAAAGGTGAGGTTGCTCATCCACCTCACCTTTTTTATTTTTACTGCATATTGTTTAGTCAGAAACAGTCACATTTTCAGCCATGCTGGCGACTTTTTTCTCACCAATTCCTTTGACATTGACCAAATCATCAACACTGGCAAAAGCACCATTTTGCTCGCGGTACTCAACAATAGCATTGGCAGTAGAAGGCCCAACCCCATCAAGCAATTGTAATTCGTCTGCTGACGCACGGTTGATATTGATTTTGTCCGCTGCGAATGCAGCAAATGATGAAAGTGAAAACGCGAGTAATAAAGAAATAATCCATTTCTTAAACATCTTTCCATGCTCCTTGTTTTGATTAACATCAGCTCCTCATGAGCTGCAACTAAAGAGTAAGATAATTCCCTGATTTAGATCTAGTGAAACAATAGGCAATTGAGAAACAGATCACGTAAATTGTCATTAGTCATATTGTTTTTCCATTGCTTAATACAACGCTGACATGATGAGCACCCTTTTCATCTGAAGAGCAGATAACGGCCGGTTCTTCATTTTGTTATTAGGAGCCACTGAGAGCCAGCACGTCTATTTTTATTATAGCTCGTAGAGAGAGTTTTTAGGAGGCGGCGCGATTTTCATGGATAAAATCAAATGACGAAGTATAAGCGACAAATTGATTGAATAACTCGAAAGGATGAAATATCAAATCATCGATCTTTGCATCAGAGCCGTTGTAAATTCAGATAACTGCTTACGTTGTTCAACAGTCAGTCTGCCTCATTAGCAAGCTGTTCTACAATGGCAGTCAGAAAACTCACATTCAGTGGTATTCAACGTGACCTCGGCAGCTTCCGGCGTTTTGTATTCAGAATCGATCCCCGTTAAGTTCTTAATCTCGCCTCGGCGGGCCTTTTAA
This sequence comes from Methylophaga pinxianii, assembly GCF_020447225.1. Classification (GTDB taxonomy): domain Bacteria; phylum Pseudomonadota; class Gammaproteobacteria; order Nitrosococcales; family Methylophagaceae; genus Methylophaga; species Methylophaga pinxianii. Next base: position 142,108 of record NZ_JAJAEO010000189.1, read on the forward strand.
TAGATTCCTTGCGGACCACTGCTCGGGTAAACTTAACAGTGTATCCATATACACTTCAGCACATTCGTCATCTTCCGACAAAGTCACGTCCCTAACGGCGATCAGAGTAAAAAAGGGAAATAAAAGCAGTCAAGGTAATTAATCCAGCATCGGCAATTAATTTCGCCTTTCTCATATACGGCGAATTTTTCAACCCGATCCACGTCTGAGAATCCCGGGTATTTGTTCACACCAAGTCTGACATTATATCCTCCAGCAAGTGTGATGACCCACTTCGACTAGAGCCTATTCTACCGCTTCGGCGAAACTGGTTTTGTCAAAAGCACTTAAACCGGTAAACCACAAAATGGCAGAATGCTGTCTTTTCTACTAGTTGCGATTCGCTTTGCTGGGTTTGTGCAGATGCCAGACAATATTTTCCCAAAGTCGACAGTTCTTAAGCTTCAGTTAGTTTTAAAACGGATATGGCGAAAAAGAAAATATATTTTTTCTCAGAATTTGATCGTTATTTGCGCGTCAGGGCGTTGGTTGTTAAAAACATTACAAGAAGCGTTTTAAACTGCATTATCTAAAAAGTAAAAAACTTCTCACATATAAATTACACTTATTCCTCAACCTAAATGCTTTGTTAAGTTATAATAAATAACCTAACAAATTTTCTTTATAATCTGGTTACGCATTGAATAACTATAATTCTTCTTCCTTTCCCACCTCTTGTCTTGAGGAAGCGCTCGAATGGGCAAGAACTGCGTCGCAAAAAGGCAATTTAGATAAAGCAGTAACTAGGTGGGAAGTATTACTCAAGGCGTTCCCAAATCATCCACCTGTATTGTTTGGAGCGATAGCCCTCTATCTGCAAAGGGATGATATTGAGAATGCTAACCGACTATATCAGCGCGCAAACGAACAATTCCCCGATCATCAGAATATCCTTTTTCATGGAGCCCAAATTGCTCAAAAGTTGGGAGATATATCACGGGCAGAAGCCCTGCTTGAGACAGCGCGTCAAAACTTTCCGGATAAAATTGAGACCTGGTTACAATCCACCAATTTTGCTCTTACTCAGAATTTGTATGAGCAAGCAGAGCTTTATAATCAACAAGCTCGCAGCCTTTTTGCCGATCATCCACAACCCCATAAGCAATATGCTGAAATCGCTATGCAACGAAGTGATTGGCAGACCGCACTTATACGTTGGGAATCATTTCGCAAACAATTTCCTGAACGTCCCGCCGGCTACTTGTTGGCAGCAGAAGCAGCAGAAAAAGCAGGTGACAAAAAACTAGCTCGAAAATTAAAATTAGCACGCGAATATGGTGAAGACATACTCGCCGAGGCCGAGCCGGCCGATGACCCATCGTTTTATAAACGCCGACACCGTCATGCGACTTTTAGTGGACTTACCGAACTTATCTGGACCAAAGCCGTTTTCAATCTACGTTCGGAAACGCAACGAAACTACCTCAGTTATTTATGGTGGATCATTGAGCCTTTATTACACATGGTTGTTTACTTCCTCGTATTCGGCTTTTTGTTACAACGTGGTGGAGAAGGGTTTATCACTTTCTTATTGACTGGTTTAATTCCATATATGTGGTTCAACAAGGCGATGAGTAGCAGCAATAATAGTATTATTGCCGGTCAGGGTTTAATGTTGCAGGTGGCTATTCCATCAATCGTATTTCCGCTGGTAACCCTTTTACAGGCTACAATAAAACAAATACCGGTCTATGCCGTTCTACTCGGCTTTGTCTGGCTACAGGGACATGTACCAAATTTTCATTGGTGGGCACTGGTTCCTATTATTGCTGTTCAGTTATTGTTGACCGTCACCTTCGGCACACTGCTCGCCGCACTTGTCCCTTTTGTCCGGGATGTTTCATATCTGGTACCTACTGGGCTGACTTTTTTAATGTTCCTTTCAGGTGTGTTCTATAGTTATGAATCCATTCCTCCGGCATGGCAAGATGTGTTTTTAATGAACCCGCTCGCTTTCTTACTCAAATGTTACCGTGAAGTACTCATAGACGGGGTCTGGCCAGACTTCCACATGCTGGGCATTTGGACAATCATTGCAAGCACAGGCCTTGTAATATCCATGCTAGCGTATAAAAAATTGCGGTATGTTTTCCCTAGAGTGGTGTTAGCCTGATGACCCAGCAACCTATTATTTCTCTTCGCGATGTGGGCGTCCGCTATAAACGAGCAGGCAGCATTTTCAGAAAAACACAATATTATCAGGCCCTAAAGTCAATCAATCTGGATATTTATCCGGGCGAAACGCTTGGAATTCTTGGACGGAATGGTGCAGGCAAATCCACACTGCTCAAAGTCATCTCAGGCATCCTCAAACCGGACAGTGGTGAAATAATTAACCGAGGTGCATCTGTCTCACTATTGGCATTACAGGCCGGTTTTGATCCTAATCTCTCAGGGCGTGATAACGCAGTACTCAGTGGAATGCTGCAAGGCTATAGCCGTAAAGAAATCGAATCCAAACTCGAAGAAATACAGGATTTTTCCGAGCTGGGTGATTTCTTTTATGAGCCAGTCAGAACTTATTCGAGTGGTATGCGAACTCGTTTGGGATTTTCGGTCAGTACAACAATCAGCCCAGATGTATTGCTGATTGATGAAGTTTTAAGTGTTGGGGATAAAGAGTTTAGGAAAAAGGCAGAGCAAGTCATTATCCAAAAAATCCAATCACAACAAACCATTATATTAGTCTCACATTCAGAACAACAAATCATTAGGTTATGTGAGCGCTCTATTATTCTCTAGTTAAATTGACTGGATTTAATCTAATCACTTAATACATTTATTAGTATGCAAAAAACCAACATTCATGGAAATATTGATCATATTTCAGCCACAAATATTGCTGGGTGGATTACACTGGATAGTGGGTTGCAAACTGCTAGTCCATTACGAGTAGAAATTTTGCTTGATAATAACCCCGTTGCAGTTATTCCGGCTAATATTTTTAGAGCAGATGTAAAAGCTGCAGGATATTGTGGGGGTTATTGTGGATTTAGATACGATTTTAATTACCCATTATCAAAAAGAGAACAATCACTTATCAAAGTCAAAGTTATAGACTCAGATTTCAGCCTAGCAGTTCCCGATAATAATTTCTCAGCCGCTAACGTTAAGCCTAATTTTTTTATTGTAGGCGCTCCTAAGTGTGGAACAACATTTTTATATTATTATCTTAAACAGCACCCACAAATTTTTTTCCCACGAATCAAAGAGCCAAACTTTTTTGCAAAAGATCTTGATATACAAACCCACCCATCCATTAGAAGCCTGAACTCTTATCATGGATTATTTGAGGATGGGGTTGAGTATCTGAGAAAAGGAGACGCTTCTCAGTTTCATCTATATTCACGTGAAGCGGCGCAAAAAATTTTTGACTTCAATTCTGATGCCAAAATAATCATTTCTCTACGACCACCTTTAGAATTAATGTGGTCACTTTACCAGCAATATAGAAAAACAAATGACGAAGATATTATTTCATTTGCTGAAGCCCTTGAACTTTCAGCTCTTAGAGAAAAAGGAATATCTATACCAAGAAGCAGTCTTTTTCCGAAATGTATGTCATATGTTTCCCTTGCAATGTATTATGAACAAGTTAAACGATACACAGATGTTTTCCCCCTTAAGAATATTCATTTCCTTTTGCTCGAAGACTTAGCTGCCAAACCTGAATTAGTTTTAGAAAACATTGATGCATTTTTGAATATAAACGTACTCATTCCACCTAAGCTTATTCCCCAAAATAGCTCTAAAAGCTCTCTAACAACTAAAGAGATACAATCTCTTGTACAAATTCCCTTATGGATAAAGAAAATACTTAATGAGGATATATACAGACTAAGTGAGCACATTTCTATGGATCTAAAACACTGGCAGATCAAATAAAAAACTCTATGTCTTTTCTAATAGCAAAGCTCTTCCACTATAGCGAAAACATATGCTCACCATTATAAATTCTGTATTCAACTAAGCCTTCATTGTAATAGCCCCATTTTAAAACGGACACTCAATTATTAAGCGATAGGCTTAGACCTATCTTTAAGGAGTGTCTATGGAACGTATTGAAATTTTTACTG